>NZ_JBALVJ010000129.1:0-6222 GCF_036961165.1 Sulfitobacter sp.
TTTACGGCTCAATCATATCGCAGAACCAACGTCAGGGCAATTTTTAGAGGTGCCCCAATGCCAAGACAGAGGATGGCTGATATTCTCTTACCGAATTTCCAGATAATGAATGATGTGATCACCCCAACAAGGGCAACAATCCAAATCAAAGTAGGTGGAGCTCAGACACTCTTGATAAGTCAATTGGGTTCCAAATCTCTCTGCTCGTTGGAGCAGAGGTTAGGCCGATGTGCTTCGCAAAGCAAATGACGTTTTGTCCGCAGAGCGGACGTTCCCCTAATTCTGTGCGATCAATAAAACGAAGGTGTCCGAGGCCAGACGCGTATCCGGCCTCGGGTTCTTTTAGTTCGCGTCTTTGTAGTTGATCTCACGCTTGTCGGTGCCGCCTTTTTCGCGACGGACCAGCAGTCGGTTGAGCGCGTGGATATAGGCGCGCGCAGATGCGACGACTGTGTCGGTGTCAGCGGACTGACCCGTCACGATACGGCCGTCTTCCTCCATACGGACTGACACAGTAGCCTGTGCGTCTGTGCCTTCGGTGACGGCGGCCACCTGATAAAGCTGCAGGCGGGCAGAGTGAGGGACCAGCGCCTTGATGCATTTGAAGGAGGCATCCACAGGACCATCGCCGGTCTGTTCGGTGCTTTGTTCAGCATCGTCGATGATCAGGGTCATTTTCGCGACATTGGGGCCTTCGGTGCCGCAGACCACATGCATGGACTTCAGCTTAATCCGGTCTGCCTCGGGGTCGGAGGCGACACGCATCAGCGCGATCAGGTCCTCGTCATAGATTTCCTTCTTGCGATCGGCCAGTTCCTTGAACCGCACGAACACGTCCTTAAGCTGGTTGTCCCCCAGCTCATAGCCGAGGTTTTCCAGCTTGGAGCGCAGGGCCGCACGGCCGGAGTGTTTGCCCATGACGATATTCGTCTCGGTCAGGCCCACATCTTCGGGGCGCATGATCTCGAACGTTTCGGCGTTTTTGAGCATGCCGTCCTGATGGATGCCGCTTTCATGCGCAAAGGCGTTCTTGCCGACGATGGCCTTGTTGAATTGCACGGCGAAACCGCTGACAGACGCAACTCGGCGCGAGATGTTCATGATCTTGGTGCTGTCAACGCGGGTCTGGTAGGGCATGATGTCATTGCGCACTTTTAGCGCCATCACGACCTCTTCGAGGGCGGTGTTGCCTGCGCGTTCGCCCAGACCGTTGATGGTGCATTCCACCTGACGCGCACCAGCTTCGACCGCGGCCAAGGAGTTGGCGGTCGCCATGCCCAGATCGTTGTGACAGTGGGTCGCAAAGATGATCTCGTCCGCGCCCGGAACACGCTCAAGCAACATGCGGATCAGCTCTGCGCTTTCGCGGGGGGCGGTGTAGCCGACTGTGTCGGGGATGTTGATCGTGGTGGCCCCAGCCTTTATCGCGATCTCGACCGTGCGGCAGAGGTAATCGGCCTCTGTGCGGGTGGCGTCCATGGGTGACCACTGCACGTTTTCGCACAGGTTGCGAGCGTGTGTCACGGTTTCGTGGATACGCTCGGCCATCTGGTCCATATCAAGGTTGGGGATGGCGCGGTGCAAAGGCGAGGTGCCGATGAAGGTGTGGATGCGCGGGTTAACGGCGTGTTTCACGGCCTCCCAGCAGCGGTCAATGTCGCCGAACTGCGCACGGGCCAGACCGCAAATCTGCGCTGTCTTCGCCTGCTTGGCGATCTCGGACACGGCGGCAAAATCACCCTCGGAAGCGATGGGGAAGCCGGCCTCAATGATATCGACGCCCATTTCGTCCAGAAGCTGGGCGATTTCCAGCTTTTCTGCGTGGGTCATCGTGGCGCCGGGAGATTGCTCTCCGTCGCGCAATGTCGTGTCAAAGATCAAGACGCGGTCTTGTTTGCTAGTGGTCATGGGATTGTCTTTCTGTTGTCTGCTGTAGCTTTTCTTGGCGCGCGACACATCCCTCTGAGCGGGCGCGCCGGAGGGCACGCTCAGAGGCGGGCTAGCAGCAGGGCACGCAGCGATGGCGCAATCGGGTGCGCGAAGAACGGACTATGTGCAACGTTATTCATGATCATAGTTATAACGCGGCTTTTCCAGATGGGAAGGGGGGTAATCGTGTCTTTCTTGCCCTTACGTCAGTTGGCTGGGGGCGTGGGTAAATGAAGGCTATCGACCCGTTGAACCGCCGCACCTGCGTGCTAGTTAAAATTCAATGGAAAGAGTTTTGGTCGTTGGCGCCTCGGGCGGAATAGGTTCAGCGCTGAGCGCAGCTTTAAGAGCACAAGGGGCCGAGGTTGTGGGGCTGTCACGTTCAGGCGACGGATTCGACATCACAGACGAGGCCAGCGTTGAGATGCATCTGGCAAAGCTGGACGGGCCGTTTGACGGGCTGATCGTGGCCAGCGGCGCGTTAGAGATCGCCGGCGCAGCGCCAGAGAAGTCCATCAAAGCTGTGCGTGCGCAGGCTATGGCCGATCAGTTTGCGGTAAACGCAATCGGGCCTGCCCTTGTTATGCGTCATGCCGCACGGCTGTTGCCACGTGAAGGGCGTAGCGTTTGTGCCGTGCTGACCGCGCGGGTCGGCTCCATCGGGGATAACCGGATCGGTGGTTGGACCAGCTACCGCGCGGCCAAGGCTGCAGCGAACCAGATCGTACATACCACGGCGATTGAACTGGCCCGCACCCACCCCGAACTGGTCTGCGTGTCACTGCACCCCGGCACAGTGGAGACTCCGTTCACAGCCAAATATCTTGGAAGGCACCCCGCAGTACCTGCCGTAGATGCCGCGCAAAACCTGTTGCGGGTTCTGGTGGGCCTGACACCCGCGCAAACCGGCGGTTTTTTTGACTGGGCAGGCAAAGAGGTGGCATGGTGAGCCGTCTTATTCTTGTCTTGGGTGATCAGCTTTCAGAAAGTCTGAGCGCGCTGCGTGAAGCGGATCGCGAAGCCGACACTGTTGTGATGGCAGAGGTCGTCGAAGAGGCGACTTACGTGCGCCACCACCCCAAGAAAATTGCCTTGATCTTTAGCGCGATGCGTAAATTTTCCGCCGTGCTGGAGGATGCGGGTTGGACGGTCGCCTATAGCCAATTGGATGATACCGACAACGCAGGCTCAATCGTGGGGGAGCTTTTGCGGCGCGCCGAGCAGACTGGCGCGAAAGAGGTGATCTGCACAGAGCCGGGCGAATGGCGGCTGATCAACAAGCTGACCCATGCGCCCATCAGAACGCGTATGCTGCCGGATGATCGCTTCCTTGCCTCCCATGCCGAATTCGAAGCATGGGCTGATGGCCGCAAGGCGTTGCGGATGGAGTATTTCTACCGCGATATGCGCCGCAAGACCGGCCTTTTGATGGAGGGCGAAAAACCCGCTGGCGGGCAGTGGAATTTCGATCACGACAACCGCAAACCAGCCCCCGGTGATATCGCTCCTGAAGGGCCGCTAAAGTTCGGGCCTGATAACATCACGGGCGACGTTCTGGCGCTGGTTGAGGCGAAATTTGATGACCACTTCGGAGACTTGCGCCCTTTCTGGTTTGCAACCACACGCGCGCAGGCGCTTGAGGCGTTGGACCACTTCATCACCCACTCCTTGCCACGTTTCGGCGACTTTCAGGACGCTATGCTGCGTGGCGAGGAATTTCTGTTCCATGCAATTCTCTCCCCCTATCTCAACATCGGGCTGCTTGGCCCGCTGGAGATTTGTCAGGCGGCTGAAGCGGCCTACAAGAGCGGCCATGCGCCGATCAACGCGGTGGAAGGGTTCATCCGCCAGATCATCGGCTGGCGGGAATATGTGCGGGGCATCTATTTCCTTGAGGGACCAGAATACGCCCAGCGTAACGCCCTGAACCAGACACGGGATTTGCCAAGCGTCTATTGGGGCGGTGAAACCAAGATGGCTTGCATGGCTGCCGCCATCGACCAAACCGCGCGCGAAGCTTACGCCCACCACATCCAGCGGTTGATGGTGACGGGTAACTTTGCGTTGCTGGCTGGAATTGATCCGGGGCAAGTCGCGGACTGGTATCTTGAGGTCTATGCAGATGCCTTCGAATGGGTCGAAGCGCCCAACGTTGTGGGGATGAGCCAGTTTGCCGATGGCGGTGTGATCGCCTCAAAACCCTATGTGTCCTCTGGTGCCTACATTAACCGCATGTCGGACTATTGCAAAGGCTGCGCCTATAAGGTGAACCAGAAAACGGGCGAGGGGGCCTGCCCGTTCAACACGCTTTACTGGCACTTCCTTGACCGTCACCGTGATCGGTTTTCCGGCAATGCACGGATGGGTAACATGTACCGGACGTGGGATCGCATGGACGAGGACAAGCGCAAGACCGTGCTCGCCGATGCTGAGGCGGTGCTTGCAAAGCTCGACGCAGGAGAGGTCGTCTGACCGAACTGCCTCTAGTCGTGCAATGCTTTGCTATCATCGGGTGCCTCGTCGCGCTCTGACATGCCGTAGTCTCGCATCACGTGGGCCACGCGCAGGCGGTAGTCGTGGAACATCACTTCGCGCCCGGCTTTTTGTGCGCCACGGTGTTGGGTCAGCCGACGCCACTCATCGAGCGCCTCTTCGTCACGGAAGAAAGACACAGACAGCAGTTTTTCGGAGTTGGTGAGGCTTTGGAACCGCTCGACCGAGATGAAGCCGTTGATCTGCTCGACCAGCGGGCGCATCTCGGCGGCCATCGCCAGATAGGCGTCTTTTTTATCCGCATGCGGCATGACTTCGAAGATGACTGCGATCATTTGCTTTCTCCATGAGGGGCAGAGGCAAGGGTGAGGAATGTGCGGTCCTCACGCAAGAGGAACTTTTCAGATTGCGCAAAGTCGTAGTTCTCTCGGCCCAGTGGGTCGTTTGCTAGGCGGGCGCGGTACGCTTCGTATGCGGCCAATGAGGGAATGTTGTAGATGCCGTAAGCTAGCGTCGAAGAGCCTTCATGCGGCGCGTAATATCCCACAAGGTCGGCACCACAGCGCGGGATGGCCTGCCCCCAGTTGCGGGCGTATTGTTGGAATTGTTCCTTTTTGGTTGGGTCGATCTGGTAGCGGATGATGCAGGTAAGCATGGGGGTCTCCTTTGAGTTGATAACACTGTTTAACGCGTTGCGCGACGTGAATGCTTCGTCTACCGTCGAAGTATGAAAGAAGGTCTGGACATAGCCCGTATTGCTGCGCTGATCGGTGATCCCGCACGCGCGAATATTCTCAGCGCGTTGATGAGCGGGAAGGCTTTGACCGCTACCGAGCTTGCCTATGAGGCGGGCGTTACAGTGCAAACAGCAAGCGCCCATCTAGCTAAGCTTGAGGCAGGCGGGCTGACATCTGTGCGCAAGGCAGGGCGACACCGCTATGTCTCGTTGAGCGGACCAGAGGTGGCGGCGGTGCTGGAGGCACTGATGGGGCTGGCTGCAGGGAAGGGGCATTTGCGCACTCAGACGGGCCCCCGCGATGCGGCGCTGCGTGAGGCACGGGTGTGCTACAACCACTTGGCTGGTGCACGGGGCATTGCGATGTATGACGCTATGCTGGCGCGAGGCCATCTGATCGAACAAAATGATACAGTTTTGTTGAGCGCCGCCGGTGCAGAATTTGTCACCGCATTTGGTGTTGATCTTTCGGCGCTGGAAAAGGCCCGCGCGCCTGTCTGTCGTACCTGTCTGGATTGGAGCGCGCGACGGATGCATTTGGCTGGCGGATTGGGCCGTGCGATGCTGGTGCGGATGGAGGATCTTGGTTGGGCCAGTCGTGAAAGTGGCAGCCGTGTGGTCCGGTTTACACGACAAGGCGGCGTTGCGTTTGAGGCGCAGTTTGCCATTGATGCCTAGGTCGCGATCTTGCGTGCTGCGCCTGCTTCTATAACGATCTGACAAAGCCATATAAAGAGCAGCAGTCACAATGTCAGTTACCCCTCCCGACTTTCCCTGGTCCCCCGCAATGAATTCCTACGGGTTTTATTTTATTCCGGGCACTTACCGGAAACGCGAAGTATCGCAGACATTGTTGAAAGGCGAGGTGAACGAGCCGCGCACGCTGAGCCTGATCCAGCAGTCAAGCATAATTACTGTCGTCAGTCTCGCTGTCCTGCATAAGCTCATTCAATTGGCATCGTCCAAAGCTGACATCGGCGGACATTGCAGCGAAGGGCAGCTTAGTGCAGCGATTTCAACGGGTCGACGCAACACTTTAGTCTTTAGCCAAAGATGGAGTGATC
>NZ_JBALVJ010000130.1:0-6173 GCF_036961165.1 Sulfitobacter sp.
AGATGCATCTTAGCCAAGCCGCAAAACTGTCCTAAAAAGCAGGACCACTTCAGGAAATTGAAGCATTATGTGCCCAGCATCTCCAATAGATAAAACCGACCGTGGGTTTATTATACCGATCGGCGGGGGCGAAGACCGTATCAAGGAGATGCAGATTCACCGTAGGTTTGTTGAGCTGGCGGGTGGTCCGGATGGGTACATCGTTGTGATCCCGACGGCTTCGATGCTCGATACGACTGGGGCAGAGTATAATCGTATTTTTTCCGGTTTGGGCGCAGGTCAGGTTGCACTGATGCCGATCTCGCGGCGTGCGGATTGTGACAATCCGGAATTTACACGCATGCTTGACGAAGCCACAGGCATCTTCATCACCGGTGGCAACCAGCTGCGCCTGTCTGCCATTCTGGGCGGTACGCTGTTGGTCAAGCAGATCCGGCGGCGAAATGCCGAAGGCATTCCCGTCGCGGGTACATCCGCTGGTGCGTCGATCATGTCAGAGCATATGGTCGCGGGCGGGCAGGGCAACGAATCTCCTGCCGAAGGGGCTGTTACGCTGTCCCCTGGCATCGGGCTGACGAATGCCGTTATCATTGACCAGCACTTTACCCAACGCAATCGGCTGGGGCGTCTGTTGACCGCGTCGTCGTTCAATCCGTTTCTGATTGGGCTGGGCATTGATGAGGACACGGCGGCCTTTATTGGGCCGGATGACGTATTGGAGGTCATTGGCAGCGGCACAGTTACCATGGTCGACGCCAGTCAAATGACTCATTCCTCGATGTGGGATGCTAAACCCGGAGAGTCGTTGAGCCTGCTGGGTCTTCGCCTTGACGTCTTGGGTGAAGGGTGTCGTTATGATCTAAAGGCACGTATCGCGTATCCGCCGGAAGATCATCCGGCGCTTTGCATTCTACCAATCGCGGATGCTTGAAAAATCATTCCGGGCACAGATCACAATCAAGCCATGAGGTAACTAATTGAAAATACTCTCAACCAATGTGTTTGTCGGCCCAAATACCTGGGCTAGATTTCCCGTCATTCGGCACGTCATTGATCTGGGAGTATTGGAGGACTGGCCCTCTGCTAAAATTGGGTCTGATTTTGTCGAAGGTTTGGTCGAGGCACTTCCGGGATTGGGCGACCACGGCTGTTCCTACGGTACAGAGGGCGGTTTTTTGCGCAGATTGCGCGAAGACGAAGGCACCTGGATGGGTCACATTCTGGAACATTGTGCGATCGAGGTGCAGAATGTCGCGGGGACAGATGTCACGTTTGGCCGGACGCGCGGCACGGGAGCACTGGGCCATTACAATATGGTTTATGCCTACAGGCAGCGCGATGTGGGGTTGGCCGCAGGGGAGCTGGCGATACGACTGCTGATGCATCTTCTACCGACGTCACTGCAGGAAAAAACTGATTATGTGTTCGACCAGGCATTTGACTGGGAAGGCGAATTGCGCAGTTTTGTCTTGCATGCTCAACGCAAGGAATTCGGTCCCTCGACAGGATCGCTTGTCGCCGCCGCGCAGGCGCGTGGTATCCCGTGGATCCGTCTGAACGAGAACTCCCTCGTTCAGTTCGGGCATGGCAAATTCCAGCGTCGCATTCAGGCCACGATCACGTCCGAGACCAAACATATCGCCGTTGAAATTTCCTGTGATAAGGAAGACACCCATAACCTTCTGAACGATCTGGGCCTGCCAGTGCCACAGCAGCGGATCGTCTACAGCGCAGAGGAGGCCGTGCGGGCTGCTCATGTGATAGGGATTCCTGTGGTGATCAAGCCATTGGATGCCAATCACGGACGGGGCGTCTCTATCAATCTTACGAAAGATGAAGAGATCAAGTCTGCGTTTACAGAAGCGAAAGCGCATTCGAAAAGTGCCGCGATTTTAGTGGAGAGTTTTGTCTCCGGTTTCGATCACCGGATGCTGGTCGTGAAAGACAAGCTGGTTGCGGTGGCCAAACGGGTACCGGGCCATGTGGTCGGTGATGGCAAGCACAGCATCGCAGAGCTGGTAGATATCGTGAACCTCGATCCGCGGCGTGGCATCGGGCACCAGAAGGTTTTGACGGTGCTCGAGATCGACAACCAGGCCAAACGCCTGATCGCCGACGCGGGACATACCGTCGAGACGGTCTTGCCCGAAGGTGAGGTATTCTATCTGCGTGCAACCGCAAACCTGTCCACTGGCGGAACTGCAATTGACCTAACTGATCTTGTCCACCCCGATAACCGCGACATGGCGGAGCGCGCGATCATGGCTGTGGGTCTTGATGTGGGCGGCGTCGATTTTCTGATCAACGATATCACCAAATCCTACAAAGATATTGGTGGGGCTATTGTCGAAGTGAACGCCGCTCCGGGATTTCGCATGCACGTCGCCCCTTCCGAGGGCCAGCCGCGCGATGTCGCAGGCAAGGTGATCGACATGCTGTTCCCGGTCGGGCAGGAATGCCGGATCCCCATTGCGGCGATTACCGGCACGAACGGCAAGACCACAACCTCGCGTATGCTGGGGCATATCATGAAGACCAGCGGCAAGATCGTTGGCATGACCTCGACTGATGGCGTCTATGTCGACGGTAAGCTCAGCGTGAAGGGCGACATGACTGGCCCGAAATCAGCACAGATGGTGCTGCGCGATCCGACGGTCGACTTTGCTGTTATGGAAACGGCCCGTGGTGGTCTGGTGCGCAGCGGCCTCGGGTATCAAAAGTCCAATGTCGCGGCCTGCCTGAACGTGTCGGCCGATCACCTTGGTCTGGGCGGCATTGAAACAGTCGAGCAATTGGCAGTGGTCAAGCGTGTGGTTGTCGAGAGTGCCACAGATACGGCAGTGCTGAACGCCGACGATATCAACTGCCTCAAGATGGCGGACTATGCCGATGTAGATGCGATATTCTATGTTACGATGAACCCCGGCCATTCATTGGTGAAAGAACACATCAAGGCGGGTGGCAAAGCGATCGTCTTGGAGCAAGGCATGAGCGGCGACATGTTGACGATCTATGACAACGGCCTGCATATGCCAGTATTGTGGTCCCATCTTATCCCCGCAACCCTTGAAGGCAAGGCAATGCACAACGTGCAGAACGCCATGTTTGCGGCGGCGATGGGATATAGTTTCGGCGTTGACCTCGACAATATCCGACACGGATTGCGCACGTTCGACACCAGCTTTTTTCAGGCACCCGGACGTATGAACGTATTTGACGAACATCCGTTCAAGGTAATCCTCGACTATGGCCATAACCCTGCTGCGTTGAAAGCGATGGCCGAGCTTGCCGACCGGATGGACGTTAAGGGACGCCGGATTGTAGTGCTATCAATCCCCGGCGACCGCCGCGACAGCGACGTGGTTGATGCGGCACGCGCCTTGTCGGGGCATTTCGATCACTACATTTGCAAAGCAGACGATGATCGCCGCAAACGCGGCCACGACGAAATCCCGCAGATGTTCAAAGCTCAGTTTCTCGAACATGGCATTCCGGATGACCAAATTTCCGTGATCCCCGATGAGGAAGATGCAGTGGCGGCAGCCTTAGATATGGCCAAAGCAGGTGATCTGGTCATTATTTTTGGTGATAACAGTTCGCGCTGCTGGAAACAGATCATCTATTTCAATGCGCCGGAACAACAGCCACAGGACGAAGCGCCACCTAGCGGCGGGGCGGCATCCGTTCCTTTCGAAGAGATGATAGATGGTACTCAAAGCATGGTGCGCGACGCACGCGGAGTGCGGTTGGCGCGGAGCGATGTTGAAGACGGTGACTGAACACGGCAACAACATGGACCCCATGGAGAAGCTCGAGAATGCGCTCGACAGCCATAAGGCAAAGGTCGAGCGCATCCATCTCGAACCGGCCCGTCGTCTGACGGGCCCCGGTTTGCTCTGGAACCGTCCCGGCGCGGTGATTGATATCTCTGCGGGAGAGCCTGACGTTGATCGCTTGGCAGAGCTTTGGAAACAGCGCGCGCGAGCGGTACTGGACGCTGTCGGATGGCCAGATCAAAAGCTGATCTACCGCCGGTTTCAGGGCGGTATCAATCTGGCAATTTCTGCGCCTATGGATCAATTGCATTCGGCTGTTCTTGTGGCACAGGTCGCGTGGCATCAGTGCGCGTGCGATCTGCTGGGGATGTCCCCACTGCCATTCGATGATTTGATAGGCGATTTGAAATCTATTATAGCGCAAGAGGCCAATCCGGCGCTTTGCGCTTTGATTACGGCAGCGATCGCACGGGACGTTGATATTTTGTGTGACGACGACGACGTTTCGGTCGGTCAGGGCATTGGTTGTCAAACTTGGTCCTTGGAGAACTTGCCAGATCCACAGGATGTGGAATGGTCAGATTTACATGATATTCCGGTGGCGATGATCACCGGCACAAACGGCAAAACGACGACAACACGTCTTTGTGCCGCGATTGCGCGTGCCGCAGGAAAGACAACCGGACTGACAACAACAGATGTTGTGCAGGTTGGTGACGATATCCTCGACCGCGGAGACTATTCCGGCCCGGGCGGTGCGCGAATGCTTTTGCGTGATTCACGGGTCCAGATTGCATTTCTGGAAGTCGCACGTGGCGGTATTCTGCGCCGGGGTCTGGCGACACGCCGCGCCCGTGTAGCAGTTCTGACGAACATCGCAAAAGATCATCTCGGTGAATATGGCGTGACGACGCTTCCCGAATTGGCAGAGGCCAAATTTGCCGTGACGCGCGCTTTGAGGGACGGCTGTGTGTCCGTGCTGAATGCTGACGATCCGATCATCGTTGAAGAAGCAGCGAGCCTGGGGTCGGCGATCTGGTGGTTTTCGCTCAACCCGACCTCACCCCAAATCAGGCAGGCGCGCAGGAGCGGGCAGCCTTGCGCTTTCCTCGATCAAGGCGCGTTGACCTTGTGTGACGGTACGCATGAGCCGTGGTCGGTCAATGTCTGGGATGTGCCTATTACCTTGCAGGGCGCAGCGCGGCACAACATCTACAACGTGCTTGCAGCTATGTGCGCCTGCGCGGCCCTGAACATCCCGAAAGAGGCGATCCGTATGGGGCTATCGGGTTTTTCCTCCAACTCTAACGATAATCCTGGCCGCTTTAATGAATTCGACTTCAATGGTGCGCGTATTTTCGTCGATTATGCCCATAACTCCCACGCGATTGAAGCGGTCTGCGATGCGCTGGCACAGATCCCGGCAAAGCGCAGGTTCATTATGATAAGCCAACCCGGCGACCGCACTGATCAAGATATCATTGCCGCTACAAAAGCTGGATTGAAATTTCAGCCCGATCATATCGTCGTGGCAGAGATCTCTGACTACTTGCGGGGCCGGGAATTGAATGAGACGTCGAGTATTATCGGGAAAGCAGTCCTTAAAGGTGGATTGAATTTAGAGCATATTTCGTATGTCAGTTCCCCTTCCGATGGAACGCTGGTCATCCGACAACAACTGCAACCAGGTGATCTGGCGCTTTTGTTGGTGCTTTCTGATCGCGAGCGTGTCTTTGATTTACTGACAAGCAGTTGAATTGGTTAATGTAGCGATGCGACCTGTCCGATTGTAATCTGGAGTGATCAGCACCTCGTCCATAAAAGCACAGTCAGCGCAACTGTCCTGAAGATAAAGCGGATGTTGACAGAATTGGCTGACAGCTCTGGCTTTGGAGGATCGTGGCCAAGGCCCGTTAGCGCTGAATATCTATTTTAGAGTATCTTTGACTGTCCGCTCTGACAATTTTCTGGAGCTGGTACCCAATTCGAAGTGAAGGTCTGCAAAGCGCTGGGAGCGGTCATCCGCTGCGCCTGGCATGAAGGTCGGCTAAGGGCCGATCACTACAGCGAAGGCGAGCGCCAAAAATTGGCAGCTTCATTGAACTTGACCGTAAAAAGGTGGAAGATTTGGGTCCCAGCGGATCCCCATGAAACATTCCCACGCGCTTCGCGCATTCGAAAAAGCCAAGCGCTGGTAGTCCACCCCTTGCTTTGCTGATCACGAAGGCCGCTATCAAGGGGCGGCCGGCGGTGGCATCCTCTTCTATCAGGTGCTCGAGAGCCACTGTGAACTGGTTGATCATGTTTGGGGGCGAGAGTTCGAGGGCCTTCGCGAGTGCCTGATACTGTTGAATGTCACTGAGAACTGACCCGGTATTTTCACCGAGATTTGACCCG
>NZ_JBALVJ010000131.1:0-5765 GCF_036961165.1 Sulfitobacter sp.
GTTCGGGTTGGATACATCTTAGCACGCTGTCCAATTTTGCCGGACCACTTCAATGTGAGCTGCTCCCCGTTTGTTGGACGGTATCTGGCGTAAATCAAGCTACTCTTTACACCTGCTGATTGGGGTTGGTTGTTTCATTTCGCGGCCAATAAACCATGGTAGGCAGTTGTCCGCCAAGGGCAGAATGAGGGCGTTTGTGATTGTAGAACTCGATCCACTTTCTGACGCCAGCCTTTGCTTCTGATCCAGTTTCCCAAGCATGCAGATAGACGCATTCGCATTTTAGGCTCCGCCACAGTCGCTCGGCAAAGATTTTATCCAAAAAGCGACCTTTGCCGTCCATCGAGATGCGATCCGCTGACCGTCACAACAGATCCCTCCACGCAGATGACGTGAACTGGCTGCCCTGATCCGTGTTAATGATCTCGGGCGGGTCGAACTTATGGATCGCCTCGTTCACCGCCTCGACACAAAATTCTGCCTCTAACGTGTTCGAGATGCGTCAGGCCAGAACCTTGCGCGTGTGCCAGTCCATGATGGCGACTAGATACAGAAAGCCTCGGCGCATCAGTAGATAGGTGATGTCAGCGCCCCAGACCTGGTTAGGTCGATTTAGTCGCAGCCCGCGCAGCAGGTAGGGATAAATTTTGTGTCCTTTGACCTGTTCTTCATCGGCTTCCGATGCCTTCCGCCGCCACGCTCGAATACGCCAGATGCGCCTTCAAGCAGGGCCCGCTTCCATTGATAGATCATCGTGGGATGCACCCCAAACCTGCTTGCCAGCTCGCTGACAGTCTCTTCCCCTTTCAGCGCCTCCAACGCCACCTTGGTTTTGAATTCTGGATGATGTTGCTTCCGTTTCGACATTCCTGATCTCCTTCGTGTTGAAGATCAGCAAACAACAAATCCCAGCTTACGTCAGTATCCAAATTTCGGGGGGGGGAACTCCAATCAAAGCCATGAAGAAATCGGAAGTAGACTGTTTGATAACCTCGAGAACCGCAATTGGTGAAATTCAGAGTTTGCGCTTGAACTTCTTGAGACGAAATGAAGAGGCCGCTGTCATTACCCAATCGGCCCCGACCGGACATCCAGTCACTGACCCCATGCTGCGATGCGGCCCGTCAAACTGGCCATTCAGTCTCACTGCAAATCGACAACAACGTTCGCGCAGTTTTTAAGAGCGGGCATATTTGATATGGTGCAATTTTCGGTTTAGGCTCGTGACAAAAAAGAAACATGCCCCAAGTTATTCTTCCACATTAGAGCAGGCGGTAGCCAAGCTTGGATGGCGACAAGCACACAATGTCGGCCTGTTGCGCCCCGCGGGGCCACCGGATGAGCAGCATTGCCTCGCCAGCGATCTCATTGGCACTCAATGTCTTGGCCAAGTCACTTAAAGGACAACTGAGGACTATCTGCCCTTTGCGCTGCGCTTTTGCGACGATTTGTATGTCAAACGGAACGCCCGGATGCTCTGTCTCAAGGTGCTCCATAATCTGCGGCGCAGCGCCCACAGCCATGTAAAGAGCAACGCATGTGCCGGCCCTGATGTCCTTGATCGGATCAGGCACCGTGTATCCATCATAGCGGTGGCCCGTAGTCAGCACCAGAGTATCGATGTTGCCCGATCTGTCAGGCTTACGCCAATGCTGGCGGCCGCTGCGCAGGCGGCCGTGACACCGGGGGCCATCTCGAAGTCGATACCACTTTCTTTTAGCGCATCGACCTCTTCTGTGCTGCGCCCAAACACACCAGGATCGCCGCATTTTAGACGCACTACACGTTGGCCCCGTTTGGCGGCGACCACCAGAGTTTGCGTGATTTTCTCCTGTTGCCAGCGGTGACAGCCCGGAGCCTTTCCCACATAAATGCGCTCGGCATCGCGCCGCGCTAACTCAAGGATTTCGGGATCAAGTAGACGGTCGTAATACATCACATCCGCCTCTTGCAGACGCTGCACACCGCGTAGAGTGATCAGATCCTTGGCACCCGACCCGCGCCGACAAAGACTGACACTACCGCCCTTAGAGGCCCCAAATTCGCCCCTCTCGATGGCGGACTTAATCAGCTTGGCTGCTTCGCGTTCGGCACTACTTGTGAACATCCGGCGCGGGCTGTCATTGAATACCCACCGCCACAGATCGCGACGCGCACGCGGACCAAGGCGGGCGGACGCCCCAGTCCGCATCTGGCCTGCAAGTGCCGCAAGATCGCCAAAGCGCGGCTCAAGAATTTCCTCCATTTTTGCCTTGATCTGAAGTGCCAGCACGGGGGCTGTCCCTTCAGTGCCGATGGCCACAACCACCGGATCGCGGTCAACGATGGACGGGGTGATTGCATCGAAAAGCTGTGGCTGATCGACGACATTGACAGTAGCCCCGCATTCTTTGGCCAGCGCATGCAATGCCATGCCCGCGCCTGGACAGCCGGCAGCGATGAAGGCCAGCGCGGTCCCTGAAAAGTTCACCGGTGTGATGGGTCCGGCCTGAAGCGTCACGCGGCCTGATGCGGCAAGCGCGGACAGTTCAGTATCAAATGCGGGCGCCCATATCTCAACTGCCGCCTCGGTTTCAGGATCAGTCGCGCTTTCTGGGTGGCTTGCTCCCCCCCGCCCATAATAACGACGCGGCGACCCGCCATTTGCAAGAACATGGGAAATGTTTTCATGCGGATTGGCCTTCTGTCTGGTGGCGCATGTCCCAAAGGCTGCGCGCCATTTGGTCTGCTTGGGTGAGTGTTGGGGCCGCTTTGAGCGTCCAAAGTGCAAGTACTGCGGTGCCAGCAACCGTGGCCACCGCAAAGGGATCATCCGCACGCCCGTGCCAAAGGGCCTTCAGGTCAATGATGTCACCTGCTTCGTACAGGCGGTGGGCGTCATCCAAGAGCGGCGCGGCGGTCTGTTGAATATGCGCGCCCTCGCGCAGACCAAACAGGACGATGTCCTTGGAGGGATGGCGCTCAAATTCCCCACCGCCCCCTTTGATGATGCTCAGCTCTTGCTGGCCCAACATCTGCGCTGTTTGGGCTTGAAGGCTGCGGTACGAGGGATGGAACACACCTTGCACCGTCGCCCCTGCCCCTGCCCCTGCCCCTGCCCCTGCCCCTGCCCCTGCCCCCGACGGGTTCCACATGCGGAACACAGTGTTGAAGCACGATCTCAGGCCGAGCGTGTCGCGCAGGTTCAGCACGCCGAACGCGGCCGGGCTCAGCGCCTCCAGCGGCGTATAAGTGATGTGCGGCCCCGAGAGATAAATCGCTTCGCGCACCGAAACGGTGGCCGACTGATGTGAGTTCCACCCGTGCACCGAATGCTTTAGCCTGCCTGACAGACCAGCCGCGCTGCCAGCAGGAACAAGGGCGCACCTCGACTGTGGCATAGGACGGCCAGTCAAGATCCGCTTTTGGCAGTTTGCCCGTCACATGCGCGGGCAAAGCTGCGGTGAAACCGGCGATCTCCTCAGGCGTTTCGCCGCGCAGGCGCATCACCATCAACAGCGCGCCGACCGCTCCGGTGGCGGCATCGCCCACCCAACACCAGCGTCATCACCTCTTGCGCTTCGGCCATGGTAATAGCCCGCGCGCGCCCCTTGCCACGTGCAGCGATCCGGACAAAAGGCGCGAGGCTCATTCTGCTGCCATCCGCAGCGATGCCTCTGCCAGAAGGGTTGCGAGTTCGGGTTTACAAGAGCCGCAGTTTGTCCCGGCGCAGGTCTCCTCGCCCAGAGCAGCGACATTCCTCGCTCCGTTCGCGATGGCGGATAGCAAGGTGTTGCGGCCTACGTCAAAGCAAGCACAGACCGTACACCCGGATCGGGCTGGTCGGGCCCGCTGCGCCCCGCCAGTGCGGCCAGTGGAGAGGTATCCGTGCCGATCAAACCGACAGAAAAAGTGCGTGACAGAACAACAGGAGTGGGTGAGACAAACAACAGCGCGGTAATAAGACCGTCCTGCGCAATGGCAACGCGGATGGTGCCTGTGGCGGTGTCCGATTGAAGTGAGTCATCGCTGCCCGACTGGCCAGACAAGAGGTGCGCATCGGCCTCCCAATCATCGGGCGTTTTGCTGCCCGCCAATTCCGCTTGCCAGCCGGTCTGTGTCCGCGCTACCGCAGCATAAGGAGTTTGCGGTGTGAGCGCGGTGTTGCTCGCCAGAAAGCCATACCATTTTGCCCTGAACATCTCGGCAGAGACCGCGCTGGATTTTGGCGCGGACTGGCCCGAGAGCGGATCGGTTACAGGCGCCATGACACTGTTGACGGTACCAGCGGTGGTACGTTGGCGTGTCCAGTGCATCGGCGCAACGAGTTGGCCTTTTGCCACGCGCGGCGTGATCAGGGGGGTGAATTTCGAAATAGGGTTCTGCCAGTTGCGCACCAAAGCGTGGAGATTTTCCGGTCTGCATCGTCGTGTGCCACTGGTCCCGGTTCCGGCCTATATTGAGCGTAAAGCGCTGTTTAAACTGCGCGGGCCCCGTGACAGGGAGCATCTGCGCCTTGCATCGGGGTGATGAAACCGCCCGTCTGCAAAGAAGCGCGCCCCATTGCGCGGCCATTGGGTCGGGACCAGCTTGGCATAATCAGCATTAGCAAAGATGCTCAGATCAAGGGCGCGGGGAAACTGCGAGGTTGCGGCATCAAGCGCCATGAATTCCGCGAAAACATCGGCAGGGGATTGATACGTGAAAGCGTCTGCAAACCCCATGCGCGCGGCAACATCGCTGATAATTTTCCAGTCCGGGCGTGCGGTGCCGGGGCCAGAAGGGACGCTCGCTGGCGCGAAATGCACCGTTCGGAATTCGTCACTGTGCCGTCTTTTTCGCTCCACCCTGTAGCAGGCAAAAGGACATCCGCCAGATCATTGGTATCTGTCTTTTCCATGATGTCCGAGGTGACAACAACGGGGACTTTCGCAATCGCTGCTGCGACACTATCGGCATCTGGCAGTGACACCGCAGGGTTGGTCGAGATTACCCAAAGTGCCTTGATCCGACCATCAGCACAGGCCTGAAACAGATCAACGGCCTTTAGGCCCGGTTTGGTGCAGATTGTCGGGCTCTGCCAAAACTCACGCACGGCGTCCCCGTGCGCGGCATTCTCAAGATCAAGGTGGTTGGCCAGTATATTGGCCAGCCCGCCAACTTCGCGCCCAACCATGGCATTGGGCTGGCCAGTCAACGGAATAGGACCTGTGCCCGCCTTTCCGATCCGACCTGTGACAAGATAGCAGTTCAGGATCGCGTTCACTTTTTACGTGCCGCAAACGGATTGATTGACCCCTTGGGAATAGGCGGTGACAACCTTGGGGGGCTGCGTCCAAAGCGCGAAGAAATCTGTCAGTTCCTGCGCGTTCACCCCGCTGTCGGCCGGATCACAGGCACATGCCGCCGCGATCGCAGCATCGAGGCCATTTACATAGTCTTGCGCATAAGTTGCGTCGCGCTTTCCGGTATCTGCCAAATAGGCCAACAGCCCGTTGAACGGTGTCGCATGAGACAACGTAGTCGTCTAAATAAAACTTGAGTCGAATAACTCACTTTCGCCGCACCCTTCTTAATACTCGCGAAGTCGCCACCTCGGTCCTTGTCGCCAATAGCATGTTGAAAATTGGGTAAGGTATGGTTTCGGGAAGGGGCCCGTTAGCGTCGCAAAGGGTCGCGACCACTGCTTGCGGGCTGAAAGCGGTTATTGGGAGAATAGTGAGGAATGGCAGCTAAACCCGGCGGTCTCAACTGATCGACGCAACACATGCATTGAAACGCTCTGC
>NZ_JBALVJ010000132.1:0-5696 GCF_036961165.1 Sulfitobacter sp.
CACTCCATCTTTGGCTAAAGACTAAAGTGTTGCGTCGACCCGTTGAAATCGCCGCCCAGCCAAGACATTTATCGGTTAGTCGAAATGCCTGCTCCCAAGCCTAGTGCACGACCTCTAGTAGCTGCGCTGGATGACCTTTCGCAACAACTGAGAAAGCCGGAATCTTCTTGCCAAGATCGCTGGTTGTTTGACCGCCATCATCGTCAGCTTTCGCTGTGGTACTTATCATAGGCAACGCGTGCCATTTCGACCGCGTCAATGTTGTCGTTCGCCCAGCGATTGATCGCCTGAAACGGTGGCAGCAAAGTCAGACCCAGCGGCGTCATCTCGTAGCGCACACCCGGCGGCGTGCTTGCGACGACCGTGCGGGCGATAATCCCGTTCCGCTCTAACCGTTTAAGGGTCATTGATAGCGACTTTTGCGAAACCCCTTCCAATCGACGTTTCAGATCATTAAACTGGATGCCGCCGCCGCTTAGGACCGTCATGATCATCATCGACCACTTTTTAGCCACCTGATCGAACAACAGACGTGACGGGCAGTCGACCGAAAAACGCGATCCGTTGCATTGGGTGTCGTGTGGCATGGTTTCCTCCAGGATACTTAGTGCAATTCAAGTGCGTTCTGGACACTTGGTGTAAGAAGTATACCTAAGCCTTCGACACGGAATAAGCGAATTAGGATACGACATGAACACCGACACACTCTTCCGCCCCTTCTCCCTCAAAGGGATGGAACTGCGCAACCGCATCGTCATGGCCCCCATGACCCGCAGCATGGCCCCTGAAGGCATCCCCGGACAGCCGCAGGTGGACTACTATCGACGCCGAGCGGCCGCCAACGTCGGCCTGATCCTGACAGAAGGCACCGTGGTGGACCGTCCAGCATCGCGCAACTTGCCCGGCATTCCATTCTTTCACGGTGACAAGGCAATGGCCGGTTGGACCGATGTCGCTGCTGCCGTGCATGAGGCAGGCAGCAAAATAGCACCGCAGATCTGGCATACCGGCTCTATTCGCGGCGGCAAGTGGGAGCCTGAGACCGAAGTCGAAAGCCCGTCCGGCCTTATCGGTCCAAACGACCCTCGCGGCCATCCGATGAACGAGGCGGACATTGCAGATACGATCGCGGCCTTTGCATCCTCGGCCAAGCAGGCCCGCGATGCAGGCTTTGATGCGGTCGAGGTGCACGGCGCACACGGCTACCTGATCGACCAGTTTTTCTGGTCCGGCACGAACCAACGCGACGACAGCTGGAATGGCCCCACCATCAAAGAGCGCTCGCGCTTTGCCGCAGAAATCGTGAAAGCAATCCGCACCGCCGTCGGCCCGGATTTCCCGCTAATCCTGCGTGTTAGCCAATGGAAGCAGCAAGACTATACCGCGCGGCTGACCACGACCCCTGACGAGATGACAGATTGGCTTATGCCGCTGGTCGAGGCTGGCGTTGATATGCTGCACTGCTCTCAACGCCGGTTTTGGGAGCCTGAATTCCCCGAACTCGATGGCGCGGATGGCTTGAACTTTGCCGGCTGGGCAAAAAAGCTGACCGGTGCTGCAACGATCAGCGTTGGATCGGTCGGCCTCAATTCTGATTTCGGCGGCGCCTTCGTGGGCGAAGGATCGCAGACTTCGCCGCTCGACCAGCTGATCACCCGGATGGAGCGAGACGAGTTCGACCTTATCGCTGTCGGCCGCGCCTTACTGTCAGATGCGCAGTGGGTGCAAAAAATATGTGACGGCCACATGGAAGACCTGCATGGCTTCAAAATCGAAGATCTGCAAACCCTCACATAATTTCCCCGCAGTCTCCACATTCGGCTCGGTCGTGTCAACGACCGAGCCCGGCTGAGCGCCATGGCTTAAGCTGGTATGACGATTTTCTGGTCGTGTTCCGGTGCGTCCAACTGCAGGTGATTTTCTTCGAGCACCAGAATATTTTCTGCGCCAACGACGTCACTTTTTGTCTTGTAACCGATCACATCTTCAACCGGCATATCCAGATGGCGAGCCATCAACATCGTCTCTTCGGAGGAGAAGTTTGTCAGCCCACGGGCTATCTCCTCGCCATCTTCGTTGTAAATGTGCAGGACGTCGCCCTTGGTGAAATCTCCTTGGATGGAAATGATGTCCACTCTGCTAACGCCCTGTTTCCGTTCAACGATCCCGGAAGCGACCTCGTTGGAAACGACAAGCGTGCCGGACACCTGCAACCGGTTGCTGAGCCATACTTTCAACGGCGAGGCTGTTTCGCCACGCACAAGGCAGCGAGTGAAGCGCCGCTCGTTGTTGAGAACGGACGAGACAGGACGTTCGATGATGCCCTCCGCGATAATCGTCTCGACGCCAGCATTTTGCGCCATATTTGCCGCATGCATTTTCGTGAGCATGCCGCCGCTACCCAATTCGCTGATACCGGTCGTTGATTCCAGATGCTCGCTAACGTCTTCGATTTCATGAATGAAGGTCGCGTCCGGATCTGACGGGTCGCGATCATAAAGACCCTCAACACTGGTTAGAATAATCAGTTCATCCGCCTCTACCATTTGGGCCACTTTGGCCGACAAACGGTCGTTGTCGCCAACACGAAGGTCACGTGTCGCAATAGTATCGTTCTCGTTGATGATCGGCATAATGTCGTTTTCGAACAACCTCAGCATGGTGTTTTTGATGTTCAGAAAACGGCGGCGTTCTTCCATATCTTCGACGGTCACCAGCATCTGAGCCACTTCCAAATCGTACTCTGATGCGACCTGGCGGTATGCGTTCATCAACAGCGGCTGACCGCAGGCGGCTGCGGCCTGCTTGTCCAAAACACCCGCGTCCTCGGGCCGTTTTCCGACCATATTCAATCCCAGTGCAACCGATCCGGACGATGTCAAAATAATACTATGTCCCTCTCGTTGAAGCTGTGCGAGATCGCTCAAGAGGCCGTTCATGAAAGCATAGCGCAGCGTTAGATTATCGCTATTGGCGAGCAAGCTTGATCCGATTTTGATAACGATCTTTTTCTTCGTCGACATATATATCTCCGGTATCTATTTGTTTTAATGAAATAAATACTAACCGTTTGCGTCCTTGGACGCAGCCATATAGCAAGACCTCATTCAGGTGTTAGGGTGACGTATAACACGAACCCCGTGTGCGAATGCAAACAGGTTGCTGCGTTCCTGCGCATTTGCTCCGCTTGGCGCCGATAAAAATTCACCGGTTGATCCAGCGCCCCGTCGAAAGGGTGCAGCACACGATGTGTGCGGGTTTGCCGAAGATAAGGAGACCGAAATTGAAGATACTTTTGATAGGATGCGGCAAGATGGGCGGCGCGATGTTGCGCCAATGGATCAATCACGATGGCAACCATTTTACTGTCGCTGATCCAGCTGTCACAGAGCTGCCGGACGGCGTAACACATATCACAAAAGCGACATCCCTGCCGAAGGCAGAATTCGATGTGATCGTCATCGCGATCAAGCCTCAGATGATCGCGAAGCTGCTGCCCGATTATATCCCAGCCTTGAAAAATGGTGGCTGTTTCGTTTCAATCGCGGCGGGGTGCAGCATTGCGACGTTGGCTGACATTGTTGGCGATGCCGCTATCATTCGCGTGATGCCAAATCTTGCGGCGATGGTCGGTATGGGAGTGTCTGGCTTATACGCAAACCCTGCCTGCTCTGAACAACAGGTGACAGAGGTCACCGCGTTCATCGCGCAAACGGGCCGCTGCGTACCTTTGGCCAGTGAGGATGAAATCGACCGCCTGACCGCTGTGAGCGGAAGCGGGCCGGGATATGTGTTTGAAATCATGCGCAGCTATGTCGAGGCGGCCAAGCGATTGGGCTTTGACGAGGAAACTTCCCGCGCCTTGGTGTTTGATACAATCACCGGCACCGTTGAAACCGCACGTCAATCTGATGCCTCTCTGGATGAGTTGCGAAATTCGGTGACCAGCAAGAACGGTACCACACAGGCCGGATTGGACGAGCTGCGGCGCGATGGGCAACTGGACACCCTTTTGGATGACACCGTGCAGGCCGCATACCGCCGCGCCGCCGAATTGAGATAACAGCCGCGCTTTTCGCAGCAAACAGGATATGAAGTATGACCAATATGAGCACCTCGACAAACGAGATTGATATTGCAGCAGCTGTTGCGAACCTTGGCCAGCGGGCAAAGGCGGCAGCGCAGGACCTTGCATTGACGACAGCGGAACAGCGCAATCTCGCGCTGAGTGAGGCCGCGAAGGCCTTGCGCGCACGCACCAGTGAGATCTTAGAGGCAAACGCCGCTGATCTCGGCAGCATCAGCGGCAAGGATGACGCCTTTATTGATCGCCTTACCCTGACCGAGGAGCGCGTAGCCGCAATGGCCGATGCCGTTGATGCCATCGTTCAACAATCCGATCCGCTGGGCCGCACACTTGCACGGTTCGACCGACCTAATGGCCTAACGATCGATCGCGTGAGCGTACCAATCGGGGTCATCGCGATGATCTATGAATCGCGCCCTAATGTCGGCTCTGACGCGGGCGCGTTATGTGTGAAGTCCGGCAATGCGGTCATCCTGCGCGGCGGCTCCGAGAGCCTGCACTCCTCGCGTGTGATTGTCGATTGTCTGAAACAGGGAATTAAGGCTGCCGGCCTTCCCGAGGACGCCGTGCAACTTGTCGATACCCGTGATCGGGAGGCCGTGAAGCTTTTGTTGCACAGCACCGATACGGTTGATCTGGTTATCCCACGTGGCGGGCGTGGTTTGGTCTCACTGGTGCAAAAAGAGGCCCGCGTACCGACGTTGCTGCACCTTGATGGCAACAATCACAGCTATATCCATGAAAGTGCAGACATCGAGAAGTCAGTAGGCATCGTCCAGAATGCCAAGATGCGCCGAACAGGGATTTGCGGGGCCACAGAATGCGTGGTGATTGACCGTCAGATTGCGGATGAGGTTCTGCCTCGCTTGGCAGACGCGCTTGGCGATTGCGGGCTGCGCGGCGACGAGGAAGCGCGGAAAGTCCTACCTGATATATCCCCAGCCACGGATGCAGATTGGGACACCGAATATCTAAGCAATGTCATTTCCATAAAGATCGTAAGCGATCTGGATGAGGCGATCATGTTTGTGCAGGCCCATTCTTCGGGTCACACAGATGCGATTATGGCCGAGGATACGGAGGCCGCAAAACGCTTTATGGCCGCCATCGACTCTGCTGTAGTCATGCACAATGCCTCTACCCAGTTTTCAGACGGGGGTGAGTTTGGCATGGGGGCTGAAATCGGTATCGCGACAGGTAAAATGCATGCCCGTGGTCCGGTCGGGGCAGAGCAATTGACGAGCTTCAAGTATCTCGTCTTTGGCAACGGTCAGAAACGCCCGTAGCTTTTAGACTGACGTAACAGACAGCACATTGTGATCGAACTCACATCATTGAGCCGGCATGTGTCGCGACTTCACCACATGCTGGCTTGGAACGGCTGGGGCAAAAACCAAAGTGCTCCAGCCCTTTGAGCATGGCCTAACCGGTGGTAGGCATGGAGCACGAACTGGGGGAAGCGATTGTCGGTAAAGGATTTCGAGCAATCATTACCGTTAGAATTACGACCGGCAGCATACTCCCGCACGGCGGCCGTCAGCTCCCCGTGGAGCTATTTGAAGTGGTCCTGCTTTTTAGGACAGTTTTGCGGCTTGGCTAAGATGCATCT
>NZ_JBALVJ010000133.1:0-5630 GCF_036961165.1 Sulfitobacter sp.
TATCTTGCCGAGAAAATTCTACTTCCGCATCCCCTTAGTTTCGGGGGGGATTACCAGAGCAATGCGGGACAAAGCGTCGATGCGTTGCACTTGCGCCAAAGTCTGCTTTCGAGCGTGGCGCTTCAAATGTGCTTTTCGGGTGGAGAGCGCAGATAGAGCGAAGGTTCGCCGTAACGCCAAATATTTATTTAATGGAGGGGGAGCATCCCCCCCCTTTTTTCTGATAGTACTATCATCAAATCAGGAGATAGCGCGTGCGATGCGGATCAACTGCAAAGTTTCAAATGCGTTGTCCTGCAAGGTCACCAGTTCACCATTCACGACGGCATAGTTATAACTCGGCTCAAGCTCCGGCAGCTTGTAGGCTTGACGCAATTCGCTTTGCGTAAGTGCAGCCGTCGGCGCGACACGCAGCCCTGCAGGAAGGTTTTCAACCCGCGCCAGATCATTAATCCGCAGAAGTGATGTGTAATCTTCGTTGGTCAGCAAAACGGGTTGGCCATCTATCAAAGCATAGCGGTTGCCTGATGATGCGGGACGAAGCCCGTAAAGCGTGTAATCGGCGGAGCGATACTCGTCCAAGATTTCTGTGTCCTCGACGAATGGCCGCTTTGGGGGAGCCGCACCGCAGCGCCAGCCCTCATCACGAACGGCAGCTAAGGGCCGTGAGTGACGGCGCGTTGTTGAAATTTGCGCGGCGATGCTGTGGAGGCGAGAAGGTCGCTTTGCATTGGTTCAAAGCGGGGCTACTGACAACGAAACAAGCGAGGTCAGATCATGCATCGCAGCACAGTTTCGGTTACGGCCAAGGCGAATAGATTCTGGGTCAACGATAGTTCCGAATTTAAACTTGCCGTGAAGCTGGGCTGACTGCTGGCGGGCGCTGAGTTGGAAGTCATCGATTGCCTCAAGCACGCGCTCTGTCTTGGCAAGTATAGGCGTACCGTCGTGACTGATCTGGAATCCTTCGGCTGTGCGGTCGAAAAGAGTCACGCTAATCTCTTTTCTCAGTCGCTGTATTCGCTGACTGACTGCGGGCTGGGGCAGGTTCGATACATCTGCGGCGCGTGATACGCTCCCTTCGCGCGCAATGGTCACAAAGGCCAAGATTTTGTTTGTGTTCGAAAATCTCCCCATACTATAATAATTAGTATCCAGCGGTGTGAAATGTCATTAGCTTTTTGCCGCTTGACCACGCAAACATACAAAGACGGCGATCGGGGAGGGGCTATAACGGCGAGGTTTTGATGTGGGGGCGTGCTATTCCTCCATTGCTGGCTACCTTAGCCCTCTCTCATCGCAAAACGAAGCAACGAGGTGGGTAGAAAGCTATGAGTGACGGCGCAAACGAGTTCGACTTTTTTGTCATCGGCGGTGGCTCTGCTGGATGTCTGATGGCCAATAGGTTGAGTGCGGATTCGGCAAACCGCGTCCTGTTGTTGGAGGCGGATAAGCCCGACACATACCCGTGGTTTCACATCCCTGTCGGATACCTCTATTGTATTGGTAATCCCCGTGCCGACTGGATGTACAAAACCGAAGCCGTTAAGGGGCTGAACGGACGCAGTTTGCTTTACCCACGCGGCAAAACGCTGGGGGGATGTTCGTCGATCAACGGTATGATCTACATGCGCGGGCAGGCGCGTGACTATGACAATTGGGCCGCGTTAACGGGTGAAGCTGAATGGAATTGGGAAAGCGCCCTTTCAGATTTCAAGGCTCACGAGGACCATTACAAGCTGGATAATGGTGCCGATCACGCCACGGGCGATAACTCCCGCTTTTCAGATATGCATGGGCATGGCGGCGAATGGCGGATTGAAAAACAACGTCTTCGGTGGGATGTGCTGGACAGTTTTTCCGATGCGGCAGCGCAAACGGGCATCCAGAAAACAGATGATTTCAATAGCGGCGATAATGCGGGGGTAGGGTACTTTGACGTGAACCAGCGGTCTGGCTGGCGTTGGAACACATCAAAGGCCTTTCTGCGCCCCGCGAAGAAACGCGATAACCTGACCATCTGGACCGAGGCGCAGGTAGAAAAGCTCATCTTTGATCGCGCATGTGACGGTACTTTGCGCTGTGTTGGTGCAAAGGTGCAGCGCGAGGGCAGGTCAACTACCGTAAAGGCGGGCCGTGAAGTGGTTCTCTCTGCCGGTGCGGTCAACTCACCACAGATTTTACAATTGTCAGGTATCGGTCCTGCGGGTCTGTTGAAGCAACACGGTATCGATGTGGTTTTGGATCAGCCCGTTGTCGGGGAGAACCTGCAAGACCATTTGCAGATCCGCGCGGTGTTCGAGGTAGCGGGCACGAGCACGATGAACTCGCTGGCCAATTCAATGGTTGGCAAGGCCAAGATCGGTCTGGAATACCTACTGAAACGTTCTGGCCCGATGAGCATGGCCCCCAGCCAGTTGGGCGCCTTTACGCGATCGGACCCCAGCCGTAACCATCCCAACCTACAATACCATGTGCAACCTCTCAGCCTTGAGGCCTTCGGTGAGGATCTGCACGATTTTCCCGCCATGACTGTCAGTGTGTGCAACCTGAACCCGACCAGCCGTGGGCATGTGCGGATTGCTTCGGGCGATTTTCGCGATGCGCCCAAGATTACGCCGAATTATCTCGACACAGAAGACGACCGTAAAGTCGCCGCAGATAGCTTGCGTCAGGTGCGTGAAATCATGGCGCTACCGGCAATGCAGCCCTACGCGGTTGAAGAATTTAAGCCAGGTGTGCAGTATCAAACGGATGAAGAACTGGCGCGCCTCGCTGGCCATATCGCCAGCACAATTTTCCACCCCGTTGGCACCGTGAAAATGGGTGCGATAGAGGATGATACCGCGGTTCTGGATCCGCATTTGCGGGTCAAAGGTGTGGCGGGGCTGCGTGTAGTTGATGCCTCGATCATGCCCGAAATCACCAGCGGAAATACGAATTCCCCTACAATCATGATTGCCGAAAAAGCTGCAGGTTGGATCTTGGCCGGTCAGAAACCCCACCCCAACAAGTAGTCTTAACGTCTTGCACGACCTTGCATGCGCAGTTTGTTTTCCAATTTGCTGCTGACAGGGGGGGGCTTAGAAAACCTCGACTGTATTCGATGATCTCGCGGACGCGCTCGGTTAGATATTGTTGGACTGAGCTTGTGAAGTGGTCAGCGGTTAACGGAAGTTGCGGCGAAGAGTAAAGAATGTTGAATACGGGTCGCAAGCATCCCGTGGGGGTGAATAACTCCCGAATTTAACAAGGTTCGGAAATTGCGGAAAATGGGGCGAAGAAGAGCGCATCGCGTGATGGGATGATGCGAGCTAAACCGCGCGACTTCGAGCATCCGAGCCGCTTATTGCGGACAAGGGGCGATTACTGAACTCTTGGTAACTTTTCCATTTCAAACTGGCCGTTCATGCAAAATAAACCTAAAGAGCGCGCATAATTATTTGCGGACGGTCGCACTGATACCCCTGCACCTTATGAGTGTCGGATATGCACGAAGGGCGGATTGCGGACTTTTCTGCAAGTGCGAAGTGGCCTTGTGTCAACGGCGAGAGCCGACATTCAATCAGCCATGGATCGAGGGTATTTTCTGCGATGCAGAAGGCGGCTGTGAGCCCTTACTTACCAGAGCTGCAACTGCAGCATATTGCACCTGCAGAAATTTAGATGTGTCAGAGGCAGCCCAAAACCGCCGTTGGTTTCTCGTGCAGTTAACGGCAAGTATGAGTCCACGAAAAGTGTCAGGGGGCATTTTCACTCCCTTTTAGCTATGTTTGAATCATATCGGTGTGTAGCGTTGTCCAAGCACATTGAGGAATTTGGTATGGACCGCTTTGAAACTGACTACTTGATAATTGGTGCGGGGGCTTCGGGGCTTGCTTTTGCCGATACGCTACTTGAAGAAACGGACGCGCATATCACAATGGTGGATCGGCGGGACAAAGCGGGCGGTCATTGGAACGATGCCTATCCGTTTGTGCGCCTTCACCAACCCTCTTCATATTATGGTGTATCATCTCTTAGTTTAGGCCGTGGGAGCATAGATCAATCCGGCCTAAATAAAGGCTTCGAAGAGCTTGCATCGGGCCAAGAGGTGGCTAATTATTTTCACACCGTGATGCGGGATCGATTGCTGCAATCTGGCCGCGTGCGCTTTTTACCGATGTCCGAACATTTGGGTAACGGTGAAGTTCGGCAATTGCTCTCCAACAAAATTACCCAAATTGACGTGCGTCGACGGTTCGTTGACGCACGATTGCTAGAAAATGGCATTCCATTGACACATCAAAGAAAGTTCCATGTTGCTGCAGATGTTGCCTGCATCCCTCCGAACTTCTTATCTCAAAAGGCGCATTTACATGGCTATTTTACGATACTGGGCGCAGGTAAGACAGCCATGGATAGCGTTCTTTGGCTGCTTGAAAATGGTGCGGATGCCACGCAGATACGCTGGGTCGTGCCGCGTGATCCGTGGATGATCAATCGCGCTTTCACCCAGCCAAGTGGCGCATTTTATAATGAAAATTACGGCGGAACGATGCGCCAGATGGAAGCCATGAAGGAGGCTAACTCAATAGACGATCTCGCTGATAGGATGGAGGCCGCAAACTTGTGGATGCGTCTCGACCCATCAGTGCGCCCTGTCATGATACACGGACCAACGGTTTCAATTGCGGAACTTGAGCGACTTCGGGAAATCCAAGATATTGTTCGTATGGGCCATGTGGAAACCATCGAACCCGATAAACTTAGGCTTGCTGGCGGGGCTTGTTCTGCAAAGCCCGGCACTCTGTATGTTGACTGTACCGCACGGGCACTTGGTCACACTAACACATGGCCAATTTTCAACGATGATCAGATCGCGCTGCAAATGATCCGTCTCTACCAGCCCACGTTTAGCGCCGCTTTGATCGCTAAGATCGAAACGAGCTTGGACAGTGACAAGGCAAAAAATGCACTCGCAATACCGGTACCAATGACGGACACGGTGCAGACCTGGTTAGTGTCGCAAATTGCAAACACGACGAACCAATTCGTTTGGTCCCAACATCCTGAAATCAAAGCCTGGATTGCGTCCTGTCGCCTTGATGGCTTTGGTCGTGCTGCCCGCGAGGTTGATCGAAATGACCCAGAGGTGCAGTCGGTATTCAATCGGATAAAAGAGGTGTCGATGCCTGCGTTTGCAAATATGAAAAAGCTCGCGACAGCCTGAGATCTTCTGCAAGCGACAATTCATCGCGGCACTAATGCATAAAAACGAAACGGGATATTCTGACATAAACCGGGCATTCGCGGGGCACAACGAAGGGCTGCTTCCCTCCTGAGGTGCCGACGGGGCATCAAAAAAAGATTCAGATTTCGCACGTGCGGCAAATGTTTTGTAGGTCCGGCACTGCGGTCTATCAGCCGCCGAACATGCTGCGCGATGCACGAACGGCCGGTCTGGGGAAGCCGCGCTGTGGCATTGGAAGGCTGGTTCAATAGCCGGTTAGGGCCGTTCGCGTTGTTGGGAAACACGTACGGGAAGGGCGGAGAGTTGACCTTCGCTGCGTTGGGCATCGATGTCCGCTATGCGCGGCGGTCTCAACTGGTCGATGCAACACATGCATTGAAACGCTCTGCGGGAGTTT
>NZ_JBALVJ010000134.1:0-5548 GCF_036961165.1 Sulfitobacter sp.
GATGCATCTTAGCCAAGCCGCAAAACTGTCCTAAAAAGCAGGACCACTTCAATAGCCGATCTTAGAGCCACCAAGATGTGGGACACTTATCGTTTTAACAGTTTTCATAATCTCTTGCTTATTATTGGATTTATCGTCACGCCATTTAGTATCTTACTGCCTGGGCAGTCATCAGAGAATCGACTCTGTCCGGTGTCCCAACAACCGGTGTCACTGTTACGCCGTGACGGCTTCCACCTACGGTGCGCCCTGGTAAATATGCACGAAGTAACTTGCAGAGTTCCTTCTTCGTTCAATTAATCGTCCAATCACCAGGGAGAGCGTGCAAATGACGATTTGGTCTCATTCCATGAAGCTAGCAGTTGCGACATACGAGTTCGTTAGGGAACGACCCCTTTCGTATACAAGATATGAGTCTTTTCATTGTGATGCCAAAATGGAAAGACATATATTTTCCATACAAGAGAAAAGAAATGCCGTGTCCGCAAATCGTGTTGGGTGAAGTAGCTTTGGGAACACGGAGTTTGGCCAATCTCCCTTTTCGGGATATAGAGTATTCGACGAAATCCTCCAAACGAGGCAAGTCTGCATATTTGGGCTTTGCTTTGTGATGAGCTCTCATATCGCTCGAAACACCTCGATGGGATCGCGCTTCAATGACCGTGCAATGAACCAGCAAATATAGCGGTCAAGATACTTGGTTGCCGGGCCGCGGAAAGGCCGGATGAAGGTCTTGTAGAGTTGGTGGAGCGAGTTGGTATTCTGGATGTGGTAGGCTGACGGGTTGCCGCTCGATGCCGTTTTCGATTTTATCTCGAAATGTGTTATCTGCCTACTCGCGGCAAAATTTCTATAGCCTGAAAATTTATCAGAGCAGAGGACGACATCGGGCGCCACAAATGGCGCAAGTGCGGCCTCAATCGTCTTGTCCCTCCGGTTTGGAATGCGCTCGGCCCGACGCGCGCCATTGCGATCTACCAGAGTCAAAATGGGGAGTTGCCAGCGAGACAGCCCTCGCATCATCGGAACACCCTTCTTCTCATATTCATACCATCGCAAACGCGGCGGCGCGGCGTGGTGTGCCGGATCGCGCAGATGCTTGACCCATTCACGCGATCCCTTCCGCGATTCCCGCTGGAAGGTTTCATCAGCCTCCATGATGCCCGCGAAGGCTTCGGAAGATGATCCAGACAGTCCGTCCAGAATGATCATTCGCCAACGCCAGACAGTGTATTTGTTCAAGCCCAAGGCGTTGGCGAGGCGCCGCACCGGCGAAGGTGGTGCATCCCCCATCATATCGCGCAGAACTTCCAAGAAAAGATCAGGGCGGTGAATGTAACGGATGATCGAGGTAGTTCGCCCTGAGTAAGTTTTGAGGCAGCCCGAGCAGCGATATCGCTGAACATTCGTCTTTGTGATGCCCCATTTCTGGCGCGCTTCGCAGTCGCAGAAGGGGCACTTGTGTTCTTGCTCTGTTCGTGTTTCGATTTCGGCAAGCGCTTCGGACTTTCTACGAACATTCTGAAAGGCGGTGCCTGCTACCGCTATCTGCGCGGGGCTCAGGTGTGAAATCCGATCAAGGAACCGACGAAAATCGTGGTGTCGCATAGGCATCTCCGCAATAGTTTCCGGAGGGATATTGGCCAAATTGTAGTGAAGCGCGTAATGTTACGCTTCACTTTAAATATATCAATGACTTAGACGACTTACTGAGCACATAATATTGCGCCAGCTGAGCGGATAATTTTGCGCGCCACATTGCAAAGATCGATGTCTCCTGCGTTCCGGCAGCTTGCGGCCCAGAGCAGCCATTGAACCTACCATCTGGATGCTGCGGTGCGGCCCGTCGAACCAGTCATTCGTGCATCGCGCAGCATTTTATCGGCTGAAACGTCGGTCACCGGACAAAACTCCCGTACGTTTTGAGATGAGCAATGACCGCTTTGAGAATACTGACAGCTAACCGTACTCGATTATTGATGTCTTTTAGTGCTTGGCCCAGATAGGCTTGTTTGGTGTGATAAATACCTGAAAGAAGCAAAAAATGTCCGATAGCGAAGATAGAATGATGGCCGTCGTGACAACCGGCAACGGCGGATATGAAAAACTTGTTTACAGCTCAGTTCCCAAGCCAGTACCTGGCCCAAACGAGGTTTTGCTACGGGTCCTGGCGGCAGGTGTTAACAATACGGACATCAACACCCGTCTTGGTTGGTACTCGTCAAGCGTGACTACAGACACAAGCGCAACAGCAAATACGCAAGAAGTCCAAGCCCAACAAAAAGCAGATGGCGGATGGAATGGAGCAACGCCATTCCCGCTAATTCAAGGGACAGATTGCTGCGGTATGGTTGTGCAAGTCGGCGATAACGTGACGCAAGATTTGATGAATCAACGTGTTCTCGTTCGCGCCTGCATGCGGCCCAACGGGTATGATGTGATGGACATGGTTTGGATGGCGTCCAACTTTGACGGGGCATTCGCAGAATATGTGAAAGTTCCTGCAACCGAAATTTTCCCAGTTTCCTGTGACTGGTCAGACGAAGAGCTCGCCACGGTTCCGTGCGCTTATGGCACTGCAGAAAATATGCTGCACCGTGCTGGGGTTGCCGTGGGTGACCTTGTATTGGTGACAGGCGCATCCGGTGGGGTCGGTTCCGCTGCCGTTCAACTGGCAAAGCGGCGCGGCGCTAAAGTTGTGGCAATAACCAGTCGTGGAAAAATGGATCAGTTACGTGAATTGGGTGCAGACGTTGTCATTGAACGCGACGAAGATCTTGTGATGCGACTTGGAGAAAGCAGCATTGACGTTGTTGTCGACAACGTTGCTGGTCCGAAGTTTGCGCAAATGCTTAAGGTGTTAAGACGCGGAGGGCGTTACGTTTCGTCGGGTGCAATTGCTGGTCCCGTTGTAAGCTTGGACATGCGCGATATGTATCTCAAAGACATTTCCCTGATTGGGTGTACGGCATGGGATGCTCCTGTGTTTCCAAACTTGGTATCCTACATCGAAAGTAATGAAATTCGCCCACTTGTCGCAAAGGTTTTCCCGCTTCAGCAGATTGCGCAAGCCCAGCAAGAATTTATGGAGAAAGCGCATTTTGGCAACTTCGTCTTGATCCCAGCTCAATCTGTGGATTTATGATCGCTCTCCAAGCTTGCGCGGTTTGCTGACATTCATGCTAAACGCAGCATCGGTAGAAGAGGACTCACAGCCGCCTTCCGCATCGCAGAAAGAACCCTCAATCCGTGGCTGATTGAATGATGACTCCTGCCGTTGATACACTAACTTCTCATCCGGAGCGAACGAGCGCTATCCGCCCTTGCTGCCGTTCGTGTCACTGCCTGACTTCATCGGTGCCACCTCCACAAACAGAAAGAGCGTATGAATTCGCTGCAGGTGCAGCACGATTGCTTTGGGTGTGCGTAATACGAAATCTGAGAACCGTAGTTTTAGCCTGCAACTGACGCTTGCGCACCGATCTTTATGGCATGGGCTTTACAGGTGAGCCAAAGCCTCTCAGTGTAGAATACGTATTCTTGGGAGGAAGAAATATGCTTGATACGACCATTGCAGACCAGACGCAGCGGTTTCTGGATGATTTTAGCGCGGCCCTTTCCGCTAACGATGTGGAACGTGCGACTGGGATGTTCTTGGATGACTGCTACTGGCGTGATCTGGTGGCCTTTACTTGGAACCTGAAAACGGTCGAAGGCCCTGAGCACGTGCGTGACATGCTTCAAAGTCAGCTATCACAAGTAGCACCCTCTAACTTTAAGCTACAGGAGGGGGAGATTCCAACAGAGGAAGACGGTGTAACCACCGCTTGGATCACGTTCGAAACGGCGCAAGGGCGGGGCTGGGGTTTGATACGGCTCAGGGAGGAAAAAATCTGGACCTTGCTGACGGCCCTGCAGGAGCTGAAAGGATTTGAGGAACCCAGTGGCCGCGATCGCCCTATGGGCGCAGAACATGGGGCTGACAAGAACAGCAGAAGCTGGCAAGAACGCCGCGATCACGAACTGAAAACGCTGGGTTCTGAAGATCAGCCCTACACTGTCATCGTTGGGGGTGGTCAGGGTGGTATCGCACTTGGTGCACGGCTGCGTCAGCTGGGCGTGCCGACAATCATCATCGAAAAGAATGACCGTCCCGGCGATAGCTGGCGGAACCGCTACAAGTCGCTCTGCTTGCACGACCCGGTCTGGTACGACCACCTGCCCTACATCAAGTTCCCCGACACGTGGCCAGTTTTCACGCCAAAGGACAAGCTTGGCGATTGGTTGGAAATGTATACCAAGGTGATGGAGTTGAACTACTGGACAAAGTCCGAAGTCACATCAGCCAGCTATGATGAGGCCAGTGGCACCTGGAACGTCAAAGTAAATCGCGATGGCGAGAGTATTACGCTGAAACCCACACAACTGGTGCTGGCCACGGGCATGTCCGGCAAAAAACACATGCCCGTTTTTCCAGGACAGGACAGCTTCAAGGGCACGATCCAGCATTCGTCACAGCACTCAGGTGCCGATGCATGGAAAGGCAAAAAATGCGTCATTATTGGATCGAACAATTCAGCCCATGACATCTGTGCAGCACTTTGGGAAAATGGGGCTGATGTCACTATGGTGCAAAGGTCGTCGACCCATATCGTAAAATCCGACACGCTAATGGATATCGGTCTGGGGGGGCTTTACAGTGAAGAGGCGGTGAACAGCGGCATGACCACGGAAAAGGCCGATATGGTCTTTGCATCGCTACCCTACCGGATCATGCACGAATTTCAGATCCCACTTTATAACCAGATGCGCGAACGGGACGCAGATTTCTACAAAGGGCTTGAGGATGCCGGGTTTAAACTCGACTTCGGCGATGACGAGTCAGGTCTGTTCATGAAATACCTGCGCCGCGGATCGGGCTATTACATTGATGTTGGTGCCAGCCAGCTGATCATTGACGGCCGTGTGAAACTCATGCAGGGCCAGATGAAGGAATACGTCGAAGACGGCGTTATTCTGGCGGATGGTACAAAACTTGAAGCGGATCTTGTTGTGCTTGCCACGGGCTATGGGTCGATGAACGGCTGGGCTGCCGACCTGATCAGCCAAGAGGTTGCGGACAAGGTTGGTAAGGTCTGGGGCTTAGGATCGGACACGACCAAAGACCCCGGCCCGTGGGAGGGCGAGCAGCGCAATATGTGGAAACCGACGCAGCAGGACAATCTGTGGTTCCACGGAGGCAATCTGCACCAATCACGCCATTACTCGCTTTACCTTGCCCTGCAGCTCAAGGCCCGCATGGAGGGGCTTGAGATTCCATTGTATGGCTTGCAAGAGGTTCATCACACGGGCTGATCAATCACAGGCTCGTCACCACCGTGGCGGGCCATCCCTTGCTGCCTTGTGCTGCTGCGCTGTCCACGAAGGTCAGATTGCGACTGGTTGCGCCCTCCGTGCCGATGTTGCGACCAGAGTTTTGCAAAGCCCGCTTCCGGCGGCGATTTCAACGGGTCGACGCAACACTTTAATCTTTAGCCAAAGATGGAGT
>NZ_JBALVJ010000135.1:0-5525 GCF_036961165.1 Sulfitobacter sp.
CCAGATGCATCTTAGCTAAGCCGCAAACCTGTCCAGAAAAGCAGGACCACTTCAGTAGTGATCCATTGACCAAAGCCTGCCCCGCGAAACATAGCTTAAGGGTGGGCCAGCCCTCAATGAGGATCCGGGCTACTGCTGGGTAAAAACCGATAGCAGCAGCCATATCAGTTGCTTAGATGGGCACTTTCCGTGTCGTCGGATTGTTCCGTTGGAACCAGAGCGCGGACCAATTTCCGCATATCCAGCACGCCAACAGGTTTACCGTCCTTCATCACACGGTAGCTAAGAGATGTGTCGCCTTCAGACAGCGCAATCACAGTTTCCAGTGTATCATCGTGATCAATTTCGCCCGCCCGTTCGCCTGCCGTGTCCGGTGTTTTGGTCATGACAGACCGGACCCTTAGCACCCGTGCCCGATTGATGTCGCTGACGAAGTCTTCGATATAGGGGGCGGCTGGGTTAAGCAGGATATGCTGCGGTTCACCCTGTTGCACGACGGAGCCATCCTTGAGGATCACCAGATGGTCTGCCAATTTCAGCGCTTCGTCCAAGTCATGCGTGATGAACACAATGGTCTTTTTCAATTCTGCCTGCAACTCGACCAGCAGGCCCTGCATGTCTGTTCGGATCAGCGGATCAAGGGCTGAGAATGCCTCGTCCATGAGCATGATATCGGAGTTGCTGGTCAGCGCTCGTGCGATCCCAACGCGCTGCTGCATTCCGCCTGACATCTGATGCGGGTACTGCTCTGCTTGGCCTTGCAGACCGACGCGGTCCAGCCATTTGCGAGCCTCGTCTGCGTATTGCCGCTCGCTTTGCCCCTCGACCGACGGAGCAAGACCCGCATTCTGCAAAACGGTCCGGTGCGGCAAAAGCGCGAACTTTTGAAACACCATAGACATCGTGTGTTTACGCAGCTCTCGCAGCTGGGCTTCGTTGTAATCGAGGATATTGTCGCCGTTGACCCAAACCTCGCCCGCCGTCGGTTCGATCAGACGGTTCAGGTGCCGGATCAGCGTCGATTTACCCGACCCTGACAGCCCCATGATCACTGTGGTTTCCCCCGCAGGCACATCGACATTGATGTCGTTCAGGCCAAGCACGTTATTGTGCCGCTCCAGCAGGTCCGACTTGCTCAAACCGTCTTTGACATGTTGCAAGGCGGGTAACGGATCGTCGCCAAAGATCTTATATAGGCTGCGGATCGAGATCTTGATTTCTGTATCGGTCATATCCGTTATCCTCTATCGCGACTGGCTGACGTTGATGCGGGCAAGTGCCGCCTTGGTCACGCGATCCAGAATGATCGCGAGAAGGACGATACCCAGTCCCGAAAGCAGGCCAACGCCCAGCTCGAGCGATCGGATACCGCGCAGCACCAGCACACCCAGGCCGGGGGCCGATACGAGCGATGCGATGACAACCATCGCTAGGCTCATCATGATGGTTTGGTTCACGCCCGCCATGATGTTGGGCAGCGCCAGCGGGATTTGCACACTGAATAGCTTTTGCCGCTTGGTCATGCCAAAGGCATCTGCCGCTTCGATCACGTCGGGGTCAACGAGGCGGATCCCCAGATCTGTCAGGCGGACCACCGGCACAATGGCGTAAAGGATGATTGCAATCCCGTATAGCTTTGGCTCGGTTACCGAGAACAGGAAGATCAGCGGGATCAGATAGACGAATGGTGGTAGCGTCTGGAGCATGTCAAGAATGGGGATCATGATGCGCTGCACCCGGTCGCTACGCGACATGGCAATGCCAATCGGCACGCCAAGCAACACACAGGTCACCGCGCAGACAAAGATGATCGCGAGCGTCTGCATCGTGTAGGTATAATAGTCGACAAAGCCCAAAAAGCCGAAGCAGATCACGACCAGCCCAACCAATTTTATCTCTCGGCTCACCACCCAAGCGACCAGCATCAACAGAGGGATCATGATGAACCATGGCACTGCCTGCATCACCCAAAGCGCTTCGTTCAGCGCCCAGCTCAGCGGTTGTGTCAGTGGGTCGACGACCACTTTCAGGCTGTCTTTTATGGCCAGGAACCCTTGTTCAAGTCCACTGGTCAGCTCGCGCGATTGCGGAAAGGATGTGCAGGCTTCGTGGAGCGCATCCATTGACGGGAACGGCGTTTCCCACGGCGATACTTCAACGTCGTCACCGGATGTTTGAGCAAGCAGTTGGGCCATGGACATCATGCCGTCGCCGTCATCTCCGCTGCTGCCGCACCAGTTGCGCAGGCCAAGCCCGTCGAATACGAAATCATACGTTGCCATTCATCCCTCACCCGGGCTTAAATCGCGGCCCTTTTCCTATTGATATGTGTCATCACCGAAAGGACCGGATCATGTGATCCCGGCCCCGTCGGTTGGTACTCCTGTGATGTCCGAAATTATGTGCGGGCATCACAAAACAGGCAAAGGGCGGCACCAAAAGCGCCGCCCTGAAGTTCTTATTTCAGCAGTGGTGCCAGCTTTTCTGCTGCGGCCTCGTTGATCCAGCCGCTCCACTCATCAGGGTTGTTTTTCAGGAAATAGACAGCTGCTTCCTCGTTCGAGGCGTTGTTGTCTTGCTTCCAGGCCAACAGTTGGCTCATCGTGTCCGTCTTAAAGGTCACGTTCCCCATCAGCTCCGCAATGTCAGGATGCGATTTCATAAAGTCCTTGGTGACAATCGTCAGCACAGGTGCTGCCGGAAAGGATGATGCCTTGGGATTAGGCGCATCGGCGTTCTGCATGGACGCAAACGCCTCCGCGTCATATTCGCCCAGATCAATACTTGTCATGTCGAACATGCCAAGCGGCGTCGTCGGACCCCAGTAGTAGCCAAACCAAGGCTCTTCGCTTTCGTAAGCCGCTGCCATTGACGTCGCCAGCGTCTCGCCGGACCCGTGATTGAAGACTTTGATACCGCTGTCTTCAAGGTTGAACGCGCGGATCAGGTTGTCATTCACAATGCGGCAGCCCCAGCCATCAGGGCAGTTGTTGAACATGCCGCCGACAAGCTCGGGGTTGGCCATCACGCCTTCGATTGTTGAAAGCTGTGGATGCGCTTCGACAAGATAGGTCGGCAGCCACCAGCCTTCGACACCGCCGGGCTCAAGCACGCTGCCAAGCTCTTCGATCTTGCCGTCCGCTTTCAGCTTTTTGTACGCATCACCGGCAGAGTTGATCCAGAGTTCGGTCACGATGTCTGGCTCGTTGTTCTCGGACAGAGATGTCATCGCCGGTGTGGTGTCAGACGGCACGGCCGTCACGTCGCAACCATAGCCTTGCTCCATCAGAAACTTGGAAACGGACGTCACGATGGCGGCTGAATCCCAGTTCATCTGTGTGATCGTAACTTCGCCGCATTGTTCTTGTGCGAGGGCCGCTGTGGGGGCCGCAAGTGCTGCAAATGCAGCGCCAAATATTAGGCTCTTCATAGGGCGTATCTCCTTTGATTTTCGTATTGAGGCGGGTCACAGCCAGACTTCTGGCGGCCCCACGCAAAGCCCATCAACGTCGCAATCGCCATTCAAGCAGTCGAACTGCTCACTCTTTTTCAAGAAACAGGGGAATGTCGATTTGCGACGGATAATGTCGCTTTCATGCTTGGGGGTATCCTACTGGAGGTGAAATGCAACCGCATAATTATTGGCGGTAACTTAACGTCCACTGCAATTTTTTGTTTACAAGGCGACTTTCTCTTCTACCAGCGCCGATGTCGGGAGAGCGACTTTCGGTGACCTAACCTTGGCGGGGCGACGCAAAATGGTTCAAATACGCAGTGATTTTCAAATGGCAGACATCTGCCCTATTATCACAGATCGGCCTGCAGGTTCAGTAAGAACTACGGAAGACACCGATACCGCTCTAGTGCTTCTCGGACCTTTATTCGACGGCCATTTACCCTATGGCGGGCTTGAACGCAGCTCAGGCGGCAGCAGTCCCGCCATCCAATGAAATTTTTCCGGTTGTGGTTTCGTAACATTGATGACAGCGGTTCATGTAAAGGGAGATCGACAATGAATGGCAAACTCACACGTGCGACAGAGATTGATCGGGTTTCGGAACTCTTGGGACTGCCCGAAGAAATTAATGATTCAGCTTCTCTAAACACCGAAATTGCAAAGGGTTTCCCGGCGGAATCCGTAGAGAAAGTTCTGAAAATTATGGGGTCCAAACCTACCTTAAACATTATTCCAGACCGAGCCTTTCGCCGGGCAAAAAGTGAAAAGCGCCCGATAAGCACCGCTAATAGTCAGAAACTTTATGATTTTGCCCGCGCATATGTGGTTGCAGACAGAGTTCACCATGGCAACGTTACGCTGGTGATGCGCTTCTTTGAGAAGCCAAGCGAGGATTTCGGAGGCGCTGTACCAATGGCATTAGCAATTTCAAGCCCTGCCGGTGCTGATGCAGTGATCGATTTGCTCAATAGATAATGCGGTCCGAGTGATTTTGACGAGGCAAATTTGACAAACGTTCCGGGTGTCTGCTTTCAAACAACCTAGCCACTGTAAGCTGGACAGACCTTCGGGACGCTATTGTAGCTTTTCTCTGAGAGCTTCGTAAGGGGTCTGGCCGTTATGAGCGCCGTGCGGTCTGGCGAAGTTGTAGAAGCGCTCCCATTCGTCGAGTTTGGCCTCGAGGTCGACGTCGCCTTTGTAACTTAGGAGCTGATAGAATTCCTGCTGATCGGATCGATGTGAACGCTCGACCTTCCCGTTCAATTGCGGCGTGCCGCGTTTTATATATGCGTGCCTGATCCCGAGATCTTCAACATGCCAATGGAACTTGGCCTGGAATTCATGACCATTATCCGTGCGCACCTCGCGAATACGGCATGGGAACTTTTCGATGATGTGGTCAATGAAGTCGATCGCGTTTGCCTGCGTATGTTTCTCGTGGACCTTGAGGGCGCGAACTCTTGTTGCATCGTTGATCGCTGTGTATTGGAATCGGCGGACCTTTTCGCCGCTTTTTCCTTTGAAGGTCAGAAACTGAACATCCACCAGAATGTGATGGCCCGGCACTTGCTTCTGATAGCGCTTGGTGTGCAGTTTGCGCATCCGGGTGCCTCTGGGCAATCGGTTGAGTCCGTTACGCTTGAGAATGCGGTAGACACCAGCATCTGAGATTTTGATGCTGTGATAGCGCTCCAAATACCAGACAATCCTGATAGGTCCGAGGTGGTATTTGCGGCGTAGATACAGAACCTTCTCCACGATCTCAGTTGGCGTTTGATTGGCAGGATTTTTGCGGATTGATTTGGCATTCTTCAACCCAGCTTCACCATGCTTTTGATATGCATCGCGCCATCTATAAAAGCTGGACCTGCCGATCCCAAAATACCAGCAGGCTTTGCGAGCATTGCCGATCTTCTCGGCGTGCTGGAGCACTCTAAGTTTGCGCTGAATGTCGCGTTCGTCGTTCGTCATGAATACTTCCTCCATCCCAAATCAGGGAGGTTACAGGAAGTGTCCAGTGAAGTGGTCCTGCTTTTTAGGACAGTTTTGCGGCTTGGCTAAGATGCAT
>NZ_JBALVJ010000020.1:0-56880 GCF_036961165.1 Sulfitobacter sp.
ATGCATCTTAGCCAAGCCGCAAAACTGTCCTAAAAAGCAGGACCACTTCAGTCGCATGTCCATCGGCCATGGCCATACCGGCGGTCATCATCAAAGCGAGTGCAGTTGTTGCCATCCGTTTCATCAAAAATCTCCTTAGGATTTCATGTTACAAATGCAGTCACGAAACATCGCCGTTGAGAGTTTCAGCCGAATGAAAACATCTTGAAAAACACGAACGGCCCAGACGGATAACCGCCCGGGCCGCCTACTCGTTAACCTAACCGGAAACCAGTCTACGCTTTACGATGTAAAGTGATACCATTTACGAACACTGAACATTTAACAGCGATCAAGTTTCGTTCACGGGGAAAGGCGGCGCTCATGTAACCCCGAATAATGCGGGAGCGCAGCTTCGAGCAGCGATTGAAGCGCGGGTGGAACGTCCGGCAGAGGCCCTTCGGCACCGGAAAAGCCAGTACTTTGATGAACCGCGCCGTACCAATGCTGCGCCCAAATACCGTCTTCAGCGCGCGGACCAGAAGCCCATTGAAGCATGGCAGGATCAAATGACAGATCAATCGCCGCGCACAACGCCCGCAGCATCACTTCTGGTCGTGCGCGGACATCGGTACTGTCGATGACGATACCACCCAACTGGTTGTACACCTGCGTTTGCTGCACAAAACCGATATCTTCCAGCGTGGGGGCTTCGCGTTTAGCAGCATAGCTTGCGATCACCCGCGCAGGATGGCGGATCAGATGCACATTCACGCAGTCCCCCGCCCAATCCATAGGAAAGCTCGGCAGCATGTGATGCGGCATATGCTTCATATATAGATGCGGATTTCCGCCACTACGACAACTGTCGGCCACACGCGCCGGATCAGTCTCATGAGCAGCCAAAACTTCATCGATCATCGGGTGGGTGATACCGGACTCAGCAAGATAGGGCGCATAAAACGGTTCATCCATCACGGCAAAGTCATTCCGCGCCCCAAAAGCGTACATCATCACCGTACTTAAATTACGAGGCCCTGACCACATAGCGAAGCGCATAACTAAATCCTTGTGAAGTTATCGCAGTGATACCAGCCCGCACGCTTCGGTAAACTAAAATCACCACTGCGTGAGAAGCCCTGTCTGCCGTTGCGCGCAGCTCTCTTCGGCGTAACGATCATTCGCAAAAGGAGAGCACAATGACCAAGCTGAGCAATCTCAAAGCAATCGCACTTGCAGGTCTCATTGCCGTCGGCCTGATGGTTCAGGCGACACCATCAAAGGCAGCAGGCACTGAAATATTGACCGTAGCTGGCGGTTGCTTCTGGTGCGTAGAAGCCGATTTCGAGAAGGTCAAAGGCGTGAAAGAAGCCGTATCCGGCTTTGCCGGCGGCAAGACTGCGAACCCAACCTACAAGCAGGTGACAGCAGGCGGGACAGGTCACTATGAGGCCGTGCAGATCACTTTTGATCCTGCAGTGGTCAGCGCCTCGACATTGCTAGATGTGTTTTTCCGGTCTGTTGATCCTACTGATGCTGGCGGCCAGTTTTGTGACCGTGGTCCCAGCTATCGCACTGCAATTTTCGCCACAGGTGCGCAAAAAGCAGCCGCAGAAAAGGCGAAAGCCAAAGCGCAAGCCGATCTTGGGAAGGCCGTTGTGACACCAATTTTGGGCGCGTCCAAATTCTATCCGGCAGACGCCTACCATCAGGATTATGCCAAAGGTAGCAAGATCGTCCTCACGCGATTTGGTCCTAAGAGTCAGGCCAAAGCCTACAAAGCGTATCGTAACGCCTGTGGCCGAGATCAGCGCGTCAAGGAGTTGTGGGGATCAGCCGCAACCTTTGCCAGCTAAAGACCAAAGTGGTCCTGAATCTCTTTGAGGTCCGGGATCACATCAGCAGTTCCACGGCGCATCACCATCAGCGCCCCAGCTTTGAGCGCCAGATCAATAGACGCCTCCATCCCCAAACCGCGATCCAGCCCTGCAACAAGATAACCTGTGAAGGTATCCCCCGCGCCCGTGGTATCCACCGCCTGCGCGGGATAAGCATCAAAGCTCTTTTCGCCTTTGTTAGAGACCCATTTGCACCCTTGCGCGCCCAACGTGATAACCACATCGGGCAAGCCTAGCGCCGCCGGAGTCTTTCCAGTTGCCTGCGCCAGTTGCGCCGCCTCGACTTCGTTCATGAGCAACAGGTCAATCTTCCCCAAAAGCTGCGCAACCGCTGATGCATCGAAAGGCGCTGCCGCATATACGACCCGGAGTCCAAGCGACTTTGCAGTGGTGGCGGCATATTCCTGACCATTGGTTTCGTTCTGCATTAACAGGAGGTCGCCCGGCGATGCTTCGGTAAGGGCTGCGCCAATGATCGCTTCGGTAAGTTGAACATTCGCACCCTGAAATAGCACGATGTTATTCTCACCCTCTGCATCGACCACAATAATCGCGTGGCCCGTAGGTTCGCTGATCTGGGCGATGTGGGGTGTATCGACGCCATATTCCATCAACCGCTCACGGGTCCAGCGGCCATCTTTTCCAATCGCACCAATATGGGAAACATGCGCAGCACCCCGCGCCGCTGCGACCGACATATTCGCGCCCTTTCCGCCCAAGCCGAGACCATAGCTGAGCGCTGCCAAAGTTTCACCCGCTGCGGGCAGATGTGATACCTCGTAAAAATTGTCGATGTTGATCGAGCCGAGGTTCCAGATCATCCGCCCACCTTGCTGGCAGCAAGGATCGCCATGTTCAGAATGTCATTCGTCGTAGAGGTCGACGACGCAATCTGGATGGACTGATCCAACCCTGTCAGGATCGGGCCAATCACCGTAGCACCCGCCATTTCTTGCATAAGTTTGACAGAAATACTGGCCGAATGGCGCGCCGGCACCACAAGAATGTTGGCGGGACCAGTGAGCCGCGAGAATGGATAGTTCTTCTGGCTTTCGGCGTTCATTGCCACATCAACGGTCATCTCGCCTTCATATTCGAAATCAACCCCGCGCGCGTCGAGCACATCAGGCGCAACGTGCATCTTCTCTGCCCGCTCCGACACAGGATATCCGAACGTGGAGAAGCTGACGAAGGCCACGCGCGGCTCCATCCCCAGATGCCGCGCTACGCGAGCGCCGCTTTCTGCTATGTTCGCCAGATCCTCTGCGTTGGGCCATTCATGCACCAGCGTATCGCCGATTAGAACAATCCGGCCTTTGTGCAGCAATGCAGTGATGCCAGCAGCGCCAGCTTCGGCTGTGGCGTCAAAAACGTGATTGATCCGCTCCAGAACATGGGCAGATTTGCGTGTAGCACCTGTTACCAGTCCGTCGCCGTGTCCGTGCGCAAGCATCAATGCCGCAAACACATGACGGTCCCGTGCAGCAAGACGATGAATGTCTTTCTTATCGAAGCCGCGCCGCTGCAACCGTTCGTAGAGGAACGACTTATACATATCCAAATGATGGCTGTTGGCCGCGTTGAAGACTTCAAGCTCACGCGTGGCATCTTCAAGCCCTGCCGCTATCAGCTTAGCCTTCACATCGTCAGCCCGCCCAACAACAAGCGCTTTGCCCAAACCCTGACGCTGGTACATGACCGCAGCGCGCAGCACCTTGGGATCATCGCCCTCAGCAAAGATCATACGTGCCTGATTGGCACGCGCGCGGGCGTTGATGCCGCGCATGATATTGGCCGTCGGGTCCAGACGGGATTTCAGGCTTTGCTCGTAGGCATCCATATCAATGATCGGACGACGTGCGGCACCAGTATCCATACCAGCACGCGCCACGGCTGGCGGAATGCGGTGGATCAGACGCGGATCAAAAGGTGTCGGGATGATATAATCACGGCCAAAGCTCAGATTTTTGCCATACGCCAGCGCCACCTCGTCCGGTACATCCTCGCGCGCGAGGTTTGCCAGCGCATGGGCGCAAGCGATCTTCATCTCGTCATTGATGGCACGCGCGTTGATGTCGAGCGCCCCACGGAACAGGTAAGGAAAGCCCAGGACGTTGTTCACCTGATTAGGATAATCGCTGCGCCCAGTGGCGACGATGGCATCGGCACGCACCGCGTGCGCCTCTTCCGGTGTGATTTCAGGATCGGGGTTTGCCATAGCAAAAATCACCGGATCATCGGCCATACTGGCAACCATATCGGTGGTCACAGCGCCCTTGACCGAAACACCCAAGAATACATCGGCCCCCTTCATCGCGTCGGCCAAACTGCGTGCCTCGGTGGTAGCGGCATGTGCCGATTTCCACTGGTTCATACCTTCGGTACGGCCCTGATAAATCACACCTTTGGTGTCACACATAATGCAGTTGTTGTGCTGCGCACCCATCGCCTTCAACAACTCAAGACAAGCAATGCCCGCCGCCCCTGCGCCGTTCAGAACAATGCGCACGTCTTCGATCTTTTTACCTGAGATTTTGAGCGCGTTCAGAAGGCCCGCTGCGCAGATCACAGCAGTGCCGTGCTGGTCATCGTGGAAGACGGGGATATCCATCTCCTCCTTCAAGCGCTGCTCAATGATGAAACACTCGGGCGCTTTGATATCTTCAAGGTTGATCCCGCCAAATGTCGGGCCCATCAGCTTGACCGCGTTGATGAAGGCTTCGGTGTCTTCGGTATCGAGCTCGATATCGATCGAATTCACATCGGCAAAGCGTTTAAACAAAACCGCCTTACCCTCCATCACTGGCTTGGAGGCCAGCGCACCAAGGTTCCCAAGACCCAGAACCGCCGTCCCGTTCGAGATCACTGCAACGAGGTTGCCCTTGTTGGTGTAATCATAAGCTAGTTGGGGATTGGCTGCGATTGCCTCACAAGGAACAGCAACACCGGGGGAATAGGCAAGCGACAGGTCACGCTGCGTCGTCATAGGGACGGTCGCGGTGATTTCAAACTTGCCCGGTGTTGGCTCAAGATGGAAGGCAAGCGCCTCTTCGGAAGTTACTTTGTTTTTGGTCACAGGCTGGGCACTTTCAGTTTTATTTCACCCGTCATAACGCCACGCAGCCTTTCGCACAATCATGCGACGAAGCGTACCCAGTCATGATTGCTGATAAATGCCGCGTGGCGGTCGGGGAATTCCGCTGCAAGGCGCGACAATGCCCAGCGAATAACCGCAGGCTGTTCGCACCGGTTTGCGCACCAGATGATCCGCACCAATGTTTGCCAGCGCGAAGGATCAGCGGCATGAGCTTGCTCCAACGCCACCAATTCCGTTTTCGGCTCATCCAGCGCCTTATGGCAATCTGCACGCAGCAAACACAAACCAGCATCTTTGGCCACAATTCTGAAATGCTTTTCCAACAACGCAACGGTCCGCGCCGCAGCGCCCGCACGCAGCACACGCCGCGCAAGCGTGGTAAGGTTGGCAGCATCCGGCATAGTGGGCGCGTGGCCCAACAAGGTCACAACAAACGCAACAACTTGCGCGACAGCCTTTTCCGACAAGGCAGGAGGGACGATGCCATCCGCACTAAAGGTCGGTTCATGAAGCTGGTCTTCGCTGTTAAAGTCGCCATAAAAACTCAGGTAGGTGCATTGCGCCGCATGCGCCAACGGCCAGAAGTCTGCCCAGCGGAATTGCGCGGTTTGCAGCGTCCCTAGTTCAATCAGGTAGGCATCAGAGTTGGCAAAAAGCATGTTGGTGAAACCTGCCCCATGCTGCGAAATCATCACCTCCGCCTGCGCCATCAGCGCAATCTGCTCCAACGGAGCGAGGTTCTCGAACACGACATACTTAAACCCGAAGTGGCCGAGATGTTTCATCAGCAGATCTTCACCGGCCAAGGGTCGGCTACGACTCTGATTGTCGCTACGGCCAATAAACACCCGCTTTGGCAGATGGCTGAAATCCTTCCCCTCAATCGCTTTATGCGCACGACTACGCAGCGCCAGCAGCGCACTACTGACCGAATTCATTGCCAGAACTGGTTGGAATTCGATGCTGCCAACAACATTGTCATCCGGAATGATCCGACCAAGCCCGGTCAACATATCCTGCGGCATCTGCCCAATTGCACCGACGACATCAAAGGCCGTCAAAACCAGATCATACTCCTTCGGTGCGCGTTCAAAAAAAACGCGGCCTGCGAATTCAGGGAACAGCGCCTCGACAAACGAGGTCGCAAACCCGCCTTGCTTCTCTTCCTGATTGGGAAAGTGGAAATAGACATTTCCCTGAAATCCTACCGCATCCAACACACAAAGCTGGCTGAGCGATTCAGTGATGAAGTGAAAGTAGTTGAAGGTGTTTCGGCATTCGATCGCGAAATCGAGATCGGATTCCAGAAATATCTTCTCAACAGGAAGCTCCTTTCCCTCGTTCACTGTTCGGCAGGCATGCAAATAACTATTTAACGTCTCAACCGGATTTGCCCCACCAGCCTCATTTTCCCATCGGAAGGTATTGAACAGCCGCGTTGCAGAAGCACCCGAAAGGACCAGTTTGTCACCGACCATCACATGAGACTTTCGAAACTTGGCGTTATCCAGGACCACGGGAAGTGCGTTCGTCTCGATCACGGTCTTGAATTTTTTGTGACGTTTGCTGTGCGCAACAAAGGACCGGATTTTTGAATTTATCTCTGGATGGGCGCTAACTGCAAAACCGTCAATGACCGCTCCGGTCATTTCCCGCCAATAGAATTCGGGTTCCCCAAGCAGCTTCAGCCCCTCCTCCCTCCATGGATTGAGGAAAAGCGCATCAGGGTCAGACGAGAGGTCGACTTTGTTTCTCAATGGCTCGATCATTCGTTGGAAGATTTTGAATAATGTCTACCACAATAGCGGGCATCGTCCACATCCATGGCCCCCTTCCCTCGGGTCCTGTGGTTTTGTACAGACAGGGGAAACAAGGGGGAAGCAGATGAGCGCAGGCACAGTCACACCGATGATGACCCAGTATCTGAAGATCAAGTCCGGCTATCCAGATGCGTTGCTATTTTATCGCATGGGCGATTTCTATGAGCTGTTCTTTGACGACGCGGTAGCGGCATCCGAGGCGCTGGACATCGCGCTGACCAAACGCGGCAAGCACGACGGCGAGGATATTCCGATGTGCGGTGTCCCCGTTCACGCCGCTGAAGGGTACTTGCTGACTCTGATCCGCAAAGGATTTCGCGTCGCCGTAGGTGAACAGCTCGAAACTCCTGCCGAGGCAAAAAAGCGCGGCCACAAGTCTGTGGTCAACCGCGATGTCGTGCGCCTTGTCACGCCCGGAACTCTCACCGAAGAATCCTTGCTTGAAGCGCGGCGGCACAACTACCTTGCCGCCTTTGCCGAGGTCCGTGATGCGCATGCGCTTGCGTGGGTCGATATCTCAACGGGCGCGTTTCACGTGATGGGTTTGCCATTGGTTCGTTTAGGACCAGAATTAGCAAGGCTCGCGCCATCTGAACTTTTGGTTGCTGAAGGGAAAGATACTGAACACCGAGAGTTAGAGACTGAATTCAATCTCTCACTGACCACTTTGGCCCGTTCAAGCTTTGACAGCACTGGCGCAGAGGAGCGCATCTGCGCCTTGTTCGGCGTAAAATCCCTAGATGCTTTCGGCAACTTCGATCGGGCAGAGATTTCTGCAATGGGTGCGTTGATCGAATACTTGGACATGACGCAGAAAGGTAACCTGCCACTGCTGCGCAAACCGGTAAAAGAGACCGAAGCGCGCACAGTTCAGATCGACGCCGCAACCCGCCGCAATCTGGAACTGACGCACGCATTATCCGGTGGACGCACAGGATCGTTGCTGGCGGTTATGGACCGGACCGTGACAGCCAGCGGTGCCCGTTTGCTTGAACGTCGCATTTCCAGTCCTTCACGAGTGTTAGAGACGATTCAGGCCCGGCTCGGCGCTGTAGATTTCGCTGTTGAGAACTCGCGTGTTGCCCAAGACATCCGTGATCGCCTTCGCGCGGTGCCAGACCTTGAGCGCGCCTTGTCCCGCCTATCGCTTGATCGCGGCGGCCCACGTGACCTTGCCGCAATCCGCAACGGTCTGTCAGAAGCGGCGTACTTAAACCAAACACTGGAACCGATTGAATTGCCTGAGTTACTCCAGACTGCTGTGCGGAACTTAGCCGGTCATGACGATTTGGTCGCCTTGCTGGATGAAGCGCTGACTGCCGAGCCTCCACTGCTGGTCCGCGATGGTGGGTTTATCGCACGAGGCTATCGCGTGGATTTAGACGAAGTACGAAAATTGCGTGATGAGGGGCGCGGCGTGATCGCTACGATGCAGGCGAAATTCGTCTCTGATACAGGTATTTCGTCTCTGAAAATCAAACATAACAACGTGCTGGGCTACTTCATCGAGACCACCGCGACCCACGCAGAAAAGATGCTATCCGCACCGCTGTCCGAAACATTCATTCATCGACAGACCACTGCTAATCAGGTGCGCTTTACCACCATCGAACTGTCCGAGCTTGAGACCAAGATCCTGAATGCTGGCAACCGTGCGATTGAGCTGGAAAAGCAGCTCTATTCCTCGCTTAGAGAAGCCATATTGAAAAAGGCTGGTGAAATTGGCGCGACGTCTGCAGCTCTTGCCGAACTTGATCTTGCCTGTGCGCTTGCCGATCTGGCGAAGGCAGAAAACTGGGTAAAGCCGCAGGTCGACAATTCGCGCGCCTTCAATATTCACGGCGGTCGTCATCCGGTAGTCGAGCGCGCGCTTGCTCGGCAGTCGGGTACACCGTTTGTTGCAAACGATTGCGATCTAAGTGCCGATACAAGTGCCGCAATCTGGTTGCTGACAGGTCCTAACATGGCCGGCAAATCAACCTATCTGCGGCAGAACGCGCTTATTGCATTGATCGCGCAAATGGGCAGCTACGTGCCGGCTAGCTCTGCGCATATCGGATTGGTGAGCCAACTATTCAGCCGCGTTGGTGCGTCGGATGATCTGGCGCGTGGGCGATCGACCTTTATGGTTGAAATGGTGGAAACCGCTGCGATTTTGAACCAAGCAGACGATCGCGCATTGGTGATCCTTGATGAAATCGGTCGCGGCACGGCTACCTATGACGGGCTGTCAATCGCTTGGGCCACGCTGGAACATTTGCATGATGTGAACCGCGCCCGTGCGCTTTTCGCGACTCACTACCACGAAATGACCGCCCTCGCGGGGAAACTGGACGGCGTTGATAACGCCACGGTCACAGTAAAAGAGTGGGAAGGCGAGGTTATCTTTTTGCACGAAGTCAAAAAGGGCGCGGCGGATCGATCGTACGGTGTTCAAGTGGCGCAACTTGCCGGTTTGCCGCCCGCTGTGATCTCACGTGCACGTGTCGTGCTCGAAGCGCTGGAGAAGGGCGAGCGTGAAGGTGGTGCGACTCAAAAGACGTTAATCGACGATCTGCCGCTTTTTACGATGACACCTACACCACCACCCGCACCCAAAAAGGATTCCGCGCTCGACAAGTTGATGGATGATATTCTGCCCGATGAGCTTTCACCGCGAGAAGCCTTGGAGTTGATCTATAAATTGAAAGAGGCGGCCAAAAATTGACCGCCTCTCTCTAGAAATCTGGTTATTACGACGTTAGCCGGTCATCGATGAGACGCCAACCTGAGCTGGGCGCAGCAGACGGTCGTACAGCATGAAACCTTCAGCAGCGACCTGAATGATGTCGCCAGCTTTCGTGTCTGGTACAGGTGCTTCGAACATCGCCTGGTGCAGCTTTGGATCAAACTTCTCACCCACTTCAGGAGTGATCGGCGTGATGCCGTGCTTTTTGAAAACTGACAGCAACTCACGCATAGTCAGTTCAATTCCTTCCAACAGCGGGCCAGAGACCGCACGCTGATCTTCGGTCGCCGCTTCAAGAGCACGCTTCATGTTGTCGTGCACAGACAACATATCCCTCGCCAGCTTCGATCCACCGTAATTTTCGGCTTCGCGACGATCTTTATCTGATCGCTTACGCGCGTTCTCGGCATCAGCCAACGCACGCATAAATCGCTCCTTGTAGCTGTCGCGCTCAGCCATAATTTCTTCAAGGGCCAATTCGCCCTCGTCAATTTCTTCCATCTCGCTTGCGTAAGCTTCCGCTTCCGCCGCTTCGGGATCATCAAGAAAATTGTTGTCGTTCGGGTCAGCCATATTCCACCTCTAACTCCGGTCAGAAATCAACTTTCCAACCAGTTGCGCCGTGTAATTCACAATCGGCACGATACGTCCATAGTTTAGACGCGTTGGACCTATCACACCCACCGCGCCAATAATCTTACGATCAGAGTTCATATATGGGGAAACCACCAAAGAGGAACCCGAAAGTGAGAAAAGTTTGTTCTCTGAACCAATAAAAATGCGCACACCGTCGCCTTCCTCGGCCAGTTCAAGGAAATCTGCAATGTCGCGCTTACGCTCAAGATCGTCAAAAAGCCTGCGCACACGCTCAAGATCCTGCGCTTCACCGCTATCGGTAAGAAGATTCGCACGCCCACGCACGATCAGGCGTTCGGGATGATCTTCACCACTTTCCCAAATGACCAGACCGCTTTCGACCAGTTCAGCCGCGAGCACATCAATCTCCTGACGCCGCCGCTGCATTTCGATTTTGATCGTGCGGGTCAGTTCGCTGAGAGTTTTGCCTTCGACTAACGAGTTGAGAAAATTCGCCGCCTCTCGCATAGAGCTGGGCGTTTGGCCCGAGGGTGGCGCGAACAATCGGTTTTCGACGTGACCGTCCGAGAACACCAGAACCGCCAGCGCGCGATCATGCGAGAGCGAGACAAACTCGATATGTTTAATTGGCGCTTCGTGTTTTGGCGCCAGGACCAGCGATGCACCATGCGTCACACCAGACAAGGCAGTTCCGAGGCGATCCAGCATGCCGGTTACGTCGTCCCCGTTTCGCCCCATTGTCGCATCAATCTGGGCGCGATCGCCGTCGTTGGGATTTCCGACTTCCAGCAAACCGTCCACAAACATGCGCAGACCCAACTGAGTCGGTATGCGACCGGCGCTTACGTGTGGACTGTCGAGAAGGCCCAGAAACTCAAGATCCTGCATCACATTGCGAATTGTCGCCGCACTCACCTTTTCTGAAAACTCGCGGGTCAGCGTGCGTGAGCCGACGGGATCACCGTTCGCGAGATATCCTTCGACCACACGGCGAAACACTTCGCGCGAACGCTCGTTCATTTCCTGTAAAATGCCTGATGTGTCTGTCATGCTGTCACATTAAGGGTGCGGGGGTTGCATCTGCAAGGGACCCAGAGGTATCCCGACAGGTAAATCAAACAAAAGGAATGTCCCATGCGCCCATCTGGCCGGAAACTTGACGAAATGCGCAGTGTATCTGTCGAAGTTGGTTTCACAAAACACGCCGAAGGCTCGGCGCTGATTAAGATGGGCGACACCCATGTGCTGTGTACTGCCACTATCGAAGAGCGGGTGCCACCATTCATCAAAGGCTCCGGTCTTGGTTGGGTGACGGCAGAATACGGCATGTTGCCCCGCGCCACCAACACCCGCATGCGCCGTGAGGCTGCCGTGGGTAAACAAGGCGGACGGACAGTGGAAATCCAGCGTCTGATCGGTCGCGCCCTGCGCGCCGGTGTTGACCGCGTTGCCTTGGGTGAACGTCAAATCACCATCGACTGTGACGTGCTCCAGGCCGATGGTGGCACGCGTTGCGCATCGATCACTGGCGGCTGGATCGCGCTGCGGCTGGCGGTGAACAAATTGATGAAGGCGGGCGACGTGATCTCTGATCCACTGGTTGATCCGGTCGCGGCTATCAGCTGCGGCATCTATGCAGGTCAACCCGTGCTCGATCTCGACTACCCCGAAGATTCCGAAGCAGGCGTTGATGGCAACTTCATCATGACTGAAAGCGGTCGCATGATTGAAACACAGATGAGCGCCGAAGGATCCACTTATACCCGTGACCAGATGAACCAGTTGCTGGACCTCGCCGAAAAGGGCATTGCTGAACTGACGGCGATCCAGAAAGCTGCCTGCGCATGAGCCGTAAGTTCGTAGGCGACCGCATCCTGATTGCCACGCACAACGCGGGCAAACTGGAAGAAATGCTGGAGCTTTTCGCCCCCCTTGGCATCACCGTTGTCGGTGCCAAGGAATTGAATCTCGGAGAACCAGAAGAAACCGACGATACCTTCATCGGCAATGCGCGGATCAAGGCGCATGCGGCTGTGAAAGCAACCGGATTACCAGCATTGGCCGACGACAGCGGTATTCAGGTAGCTGCGTTGGATAACGCGCCCGGCGTTTACACTGCTGATTGGGGAGAAACGCCGAATGGTCGCGATTTTATCATGGCAATGCACAAAACCCATGATCTGCTAGAGCAAGCAAACGCCCCACACCCTCGCGCCGCGCGGTTCTGCGCAACGCTTGTGCTGGCGTGGCCTGATGGACACGACGAAGTCGTCGAGGGGTTTGTGGATGGCACATTCGTTTGGCCCATGCGCGGCGAAACAGGACACGGATATGATCCGATTTTCCAGCCAATCGGTGAAGCCCGTACTTTTGCGGAAATGACCCACGACGAGAAAAATACGATCAGCCACCGCGCTGATGCTTTCGCCAAACTTCTGGAACGCTGTTTTGACTGATGACTGGCAACAGGGCGGCTTTGGAATATATATCCATTGGCCGTTCTGTGAAGCGAAATGCCCCTATTGCGACTTCAACAGCCATGTCTCTCGCAACATTGATCAGGCCGCTTGGAAGCAGGCCTATCTTTTAGAGTTGAAGCGATCTGCGGCTCTAACAAAGGGAAGAACGGTTACTTCCGTATTTTTTGGTGGCGGAACGCCCAGTCTGATGAATCCCGATACCGTTGCGGCGGTCATTGCTGAAATCAGACGGCTTTGGCCCGTTGCCAATGATCTCGAAATCACGCTCGAAGCCAATCCTGGATCGGTTGAGGCTGGACGGTTCATTGCCTACCGTGACGGCGGCGTATCCCGCATCTCAATGGGCATACAGGCGCTGAATGATACGGACCTAAAACGGCTTGGACGCATCCATTCAGTTGCTGAGGCCCTGTCTGCCTTCGACATCGCACGGAATACGTTTGAACGCGTCAGTTTTGATCTGATTTATGCACGCCAGAACCAATCCCTGAAAGATTGGGGAACGGAGCTGAAACAGGCTCTAGCCTTATCTATAGACCATCTTTCATTATACCAATTGACGATCGAAGATGGCACTGCATTTGGGGATCGGTATGCAATTGGAAAACTGCGCGGCCTCCCAGACGAAGACCTTGGGGCCGATATGTTCGACCTCACCCAAGATGTGTGTGGCGCCGCAGGAATGCCAGCTTACGAAGTTTCAAATCACGCTGCGGACGGGGCACAGTCGCGGCATAACCTCATCTATTGGCGGTACGGTGATTATCTAGGGATCGGTCCCGGTGCGCATGGGCGCCTGACGCTTTCCGGACAACGCCACGCCACTGTCTGTTACAGCAACCCGAAACGCTGGCTTGATGAAGTTGCGCAAAACGCAGCAGAACAAACCCGTGAAGCCCTGACAAAAGATGACGAAGCAACCGAGTTTCTACTGATGGGTCTACGCCTACGCGAAGGCGTGGATCTTGAACGATTCAACGCACTGGCGCAAAAACCTCTGAAACAGGCGACGCTAAACCACCTGACCGATATTGGCATGATTTCCTCAACGAATTCACGATTAACCGTCACAGATCAGGGCTTCAGAGTTCTGAATTCGGTTATCGCCACCCTACTCAACGATTAAGTTGCGCTGAGCAATCTGCATAGCTCATCCAACTCATCCAGAGACTTATACTGCACAGTCATCTGGCCGCTTTCCTGCCCAGGCTTGTGCGAAAGCGATACCCGCATGCCAAGGTTTGCTGAAAGATCACCTTCAAGCGCCTTGGTATCCGCATCTTTATCATCGTCGTCTATAGAACCGGTTGGCTTCGGCTTTGCTTCGCCAGCCAATTCGCGCTTTACCAAAGCTTCGGTGGCGCGGACCGAAAGACCGCCCTTTATCACTTGCTGCGCAAGCTTCATTGGATTCTGCGCGGGGATCAGCGCACGGGCGTGACCTGCGCTAAGGCTTCCATCCCGCAAAAGTTCAAGCACGGGTAACGGCAAATTCAGCAATCTAAGCAGGTTCGCGATGTGGCTACGGCTTTTACCAAGCGCTTCGGCCATCTTCTCTTGAGTGTGGCCAAATTTGTCCATCAGCTGCTTATAACCCGCCGCTTCTTCTGCAGCATTCAGGTCGGCCCGCTGGATGTTTTCGATAATCGCTACTTCGAGAACCTCGATGTCGCTGAATTCACGAACAATGACCGGAAGCTGATGTAGCTGCGCCATCTGGGCAGCACGCCAGCGGCGCTCCCCTGCAACGATTTCATACTTTCCGCCATCCAACGCACGCACGATCAAAGGTTGCAGCACACCTTTCTTACGGATCGACGCCGCCAGATCATCAAGATCGTCTTGCTTGAACTGCTTGCGCGGCTGGTCCGGATTCGGCGAAATGCGTTCAATCGGGACCATTTGATCAGCGGCTGACGGCCCCTTGGCGGCTACGCTTTCGGTTTCACTTACATCCGCCATGAGTGCAGACAATCCCCGCCCAAGACCTCGCTTACGCTCGTGATTATTCGACATGGTGCACCTCTTTGGCCTGTATTTGATTGTTGCTCATCAGTTCATCTGCAAGATCACGGTATGCTTTCGCGCCTTTGGAAAGGGTATCGTACGCCAATACAGGCATTGCAAAGCTTGGCGCCTCGCTGACCCGCACGTTACGTGGCACCATAGTTTTGAACACCAAATCACCCAGATTATCCCGCGCATCCTGCTCTACCTGCTGCGAGAGGTTATTCCGACGATCATACATTGTAAGGACGACACCTTCGATCCGCAGGTTCTTATTACCACTCTGGCGCACTTCACGGATCGTAAGCATCAACTGTGAAAGACCCTCCAATGCGAAGAATTCGCTCTGCAATGGGACCAAGACTGAATGAGCACCAATCATAGCGTTCACCGTCAACAAGTTGAGTGATGGCGGGCAATCAATCAATATGTAGTTGAAACCAAATGCGTCCATCTTCGTCTGGCGCAGCGCGTCGTGCAACAAAAAGCTACGCTTTTCATTAGAGAGCAACTCAAGATCGGCCGAACTAAGGTCAACCGTTGCAGGTATGATGTAGAGATTTTCCGTTTCAGTCTTAAGTATCACTTCATTCAGATCAACATCTTCGAGCAAAAGCTCATAAGTTGTGAATTCCCGATCATCCAGTGCGATACCCAACCCAGTTGAAGCGTTACCCTGCGGATCGAGATCAATAACCAACACTCTCTGACCCTTCTCGGCCAGAGCAGCCGCAAGGTTGATGGTCGTCGTAGTTTTACCCACCCCACCTTTTTGATTTGCGATAGCGATAATCTTTGGCCCATTCGGGCGCAACAAGTCAGACACGCGTAAGCTCCTTGATCTTCAGGATGGTGGCGTCAGCATTCGTTTTACTCTTAATCACGTCCAAGTTGTATGACCAATGTTTCTGTGCAGCCTGATGTTCTTTTGCCCAACTCGCGCCCTTTGGAAAAAGCGCTGTTCCATCAGATGCTAAATGCCGATCCGCGTACTCCAGTAATGAATTTAAATCATCCATAGCACGAGCTGAGAGGACCGCTGCACTAAATGATACCAATTGATCTACGCGGTTTGCGTACACTTCAACATTCAAATTGAGTTCTCGTACTGCCGTCCTTAGGAAGGCACACTTGCGTTGATCGCTGTCAACAAGGATGAATTTCCGCTCAGGTGTGATATCCTTAGCAAGAATTGCAGCAACTATACCGGGGAATCCCCCGCCACTGCCAATATCAACCCAGTCTCCAGCCTCAGGTGCTGCATTGAATACCTGTACGGAATCAACGATGTGCCGCTCCCAAACATGTGATGCGTCACCTTTGGAAATTAGGTTTATCTTTTTAGTCCACTTCAGGACCAACGCTTCGAACTGGTGGAGGCGGTCCATTGTTTCACGTGAAACATTTCTCAATACATCATCTGTCATCACGCGGACTTCTTTCTTTGACCCTTACGGATCAAAGCAAGCAAAAGAGTCAGAGCAGCAGGTGTCATACCCTCAATTCGGGCAGCTTGAGCAAGATTCTCCGGTTTAGAAGCGATGAGTTTTGACTTCAGTTCATTTGAGAGCCCATCAATCCCAGTGTAGCTGAAAGATACAGGTATACGCTCACCCTCGTCTTTTCGAAGGAGAGCAACATCATTTTCCTGCCGCTTAAGGTAATTGGCGTAGAGAGCATCTTTCGATACCTGATCAGCTATGTCCTTATCCACTTTTACTAGGTCTGGATTAAGCTGGCAAATATCTGAAAATATCACATCCGGGAACGATAAGAGTTGGAAACCTGTCCGCCGCTGCCCGTCTTGGGTCATACTCACTCCAGCAACAGAGGCCTCTTTCGGCGTGAATGTCTTGGATTCTAGCATTGCGCGGCACGCATCTAGTGCATCCATCTTTTGCGTGTACGCAGCCTTCCGCTTTTCAGAAACACACCCAATCTCTATGCCCCGCCCCGTCAAACGCTGATCGGCATTATCCGCCCTCAATGAAAGGCGGAACTCAGCTCTGGATGTGAACATCCGATATGGTTCGGACACGCCGCGGGCCGTTAGATCATCAATCATCACCCCGATATAGCTATTTGTCCTGCTAAACAGCACAGGATCGCGATCTTGGACAGCTAAAGCAGCATTCAGACCAGCAACTAGCCCTTGCGCAGCCGCTTCTTCATATCCTGTGGTACCGTTGATCTGCCCAGCGAGGTATAATCCTGGAACATTTTTCAATTCTAGCGTTTGCTTGAGAGCGCGAGGATCAACATAATCATACTCAATTGCATAACCAGGTTGCATGATTTCGACTGCTTCAAGCCCTGCAATTGAACGAACATAATCTTCCTGAACGGAAACGGGTAAGGAGGTCGATATCCCGTTTGGGTATATCGTCGGATCGTCTAACCCCTCAGGCTCCAAAAAGACCTGATGGGAGGATTTTTCAGCGAAACGAACCACCTTATCCTCAATTGAGGGGCAATACCGTGGACCAATACCGTCAATATGTCCGCCGTACATCGCGGAGCGATCCAGATTATTCCGAATTATTTCATGCGTTTTCTCATTGGTATGTGTAATACCGCAGGAAATTTGACGCGCGCCCGCCTGTTTCGACATAAATGAGAAGAGCGTTGGGACATCATCCGCTGGCTGCATGACCAGCCCTTCCCAATTTATTGTCCGACCATCAAGCCGCGGTGGCGTTCCCGTTTTTAAACGACCAAGCTTGAGTTCAAAATGGTCAATACGTTCAGCAAGTTTTTGAGAAGGGTTATCCCCCATACGTCCACCGGGTTTCTGAACGTCACCTATGTGAATGATACCACGCAGGAAGGTTCCAGTGGTCAAAATCACAGCCCCTGCACGAAGGCTGATGCCTTCAGCTGTAACAATACCAGCGACCCGCTCTCCATCCATAATGAAATCAACAGCCTCGCCTTCAAGGATGGTGATCTGAGGGTGGGCTTCAATTTCAGCGAGCATCGTCGTACGGTAGATTTTGCGATCCGCCTGTGCGCGTGGTCCCTGTACGGCTGGGCCCTTACGCCGGTTAAGCAACCGAAACTGAATACCAGCGGCGTCAGCAACGCGACCCATAACACCGTCAAGCGCATCTATTTCTCGAACTAAGTGCCCCTTGCCCAATCCACCAATCGCTGGGTTGCAGGACATGACGCCGATTGTATCGCGGGACATCGTTAGGAGTGCAGTACTTGCACCCATACGCGCCGCAGCATGCGCCGCATCCGCGCCCGCATGGCCACCACCGATTACAATGACATCAAAATGTTTCACGTGAAACAATCCTCATTTACCAAGACAAAAACTTGCGAATATCTCATCTAGCAGATTCTCTGCATCAATGCGACCTACCAGTGCTTCGAGCGCGTTGATTCCAAGGCGGAGTTCCGCCGCCGCAATATCGTACTGATCAGGTCCAGCATCAAGAATTCTCTGGGCCGCCTGTAACCCCCCTCTCGCCGTTTGCATTGCTATGGCGTGGCGAGCGTGTGTTGCCAACCCAGCCCCCGACGCCATCGTGACCAACAGTTCTTCAATTTTCTTAAGAAGTTGATTAATCCCCGCACCAGTCTTGCCTGAAACAGATGGGAAAGAATCACCGGTGAGATCAGCCTTTGAGATCAGGATAATATCGCCGTCCACCGGAACGAATGGCGGTGTATCACCTTGATCTAATAGAAATACGCGTAAATCTGCATCGGCTGCTCGCTTCAGAGCGAGCTCTACCCCGAGTGCCTCAATCTCATCTACGCTTTCCCGAATACCTGCTGTATCGAGAAAAGTTACTGGCAAGCCACCTAAATCCATTCGCACTTCGATGACGTCGCGGGTAGTTCCGGCCATATTAGATGTAATCGCAGCCTCTCGACCGGCCAATCTATTCAACAGCGTAGACTTACCCACGTTTGGTGCACCAACAATTGCGACTTCAAAGCCCGTTCTAATCCTTTCGGCAGCTTTTGTACCTTCAATCTCAAGCTTCAAGGCTTCATCGACGCCTATCAGTAGGTCACGAACCTCATCACTGACATCAACAGGCACATCTTCATCCGCGAAATCTATCGTCGCTTCAAGAAGAGCGGCTGCTCGGATCAGCGCGCTACGCCATGCCTCAATTTTTGATCCTAATGCTCCTGATAAGACGCGAAGGGCCTGCTTTCGCTGCGCCTCGGTCTCGGCCTCAATCAGATCACCAAGCCCCTCAACCTGCACCAGATCAAGGCGACCGTTCTCAAGCGCTCGGCGCGTAAACTCACCTGGTTCAGCAAGACGGACATTATCGAAAGATCCTAGTTCAGCAATTACTCGCCGCATAATCGCGATACTGCCGTGTAGGTGTAGTTCTACTACATCTTCACCAGTAAAGCTGTGCGGTGCCTCAAAAGACAGGACTAAGGCCTGATCTATGAAACCACCCTCACTGTCCTTGACCATTCTAAGTGCGGTCGCACGGTGGGTAGGTAGCGAACCCACCATTTTTACACCGACTTCATGCGCCAACGGGCCAGAAATCCGCACAACGGACACACCGGAACGGCCCATCGCTGTTGCCTGGGCAAAAATAGTATCCATAGACCTAAGCCTTTGAATTTATGTGAAGTTTTAAGTATTCATCGAGTCGAAGAAGTCAGAATTTGTCTTGGTCTGCTTCAATTTTGAGATCAGGAATTCAATCGCATCCGTCGTACCCATCGGATTAAGGATACGGCGCAGAACGAACGTCTTCTGGAGGTCGATCTTATCAACCAACAGTTCCTCTTTCCGCGTACCGGATTTCAGGATGTCGATTGCAGGGTATACCCGCTTGTCAGCGATCTTACGATCCAGAACAATCTCGGAGTTACCTGTCCCTTTGAATTCTTCGAAGATGACTTCGTCCATGCGGCTACCGGTATCAATCAGCGCTGTTGCGATGATCGTGAGTGAGCCACCTTCTTCGATGTTACGTGCCGCACCAAAGAAGCGCTTAGGGCGCTGCAGGGCGTTCGCATCCACACCACCTGTAAGAACCTTACCAGAGGACGGCACAACCGTGTTAAACGCACGACCAAGGCGCGTCACGGAGTCGAGCAAAATCACAACGTCGCGCTTATGCTCAACCAGACGTTTCGCTTTTTCGATGACCATTTCAGACACAGCGACGTGACGCGTTGCTGGTTCATCAAAGGTGGATGACACAACCTCGCCCTTCACGGACCGCTGCATGTCAGTAACTTCTTCGGGGCGTTCATCGATAAGCAGAACAATCAGATAGCACTCTGGGTGATTCTTTTCGATCGAATTGGCAATGTTCTGCAGCAGAACAGTCTTACCAGTCCGCGGAGGCGCCACGATCAAGCAACGCTGACCTTTACCGATCGGAGAGACCAAATCAATGATACGCGCAGATCGGTCTTTGACTGTTGGATCTTCGACTTCCATCTTGAGGCGCTCGTTTGGATAGAGCGGCGTCAGGTTTTCAAATGCAACTTTGTGACGCGCCTTCTCAGGGTCTTCAAAGTTGATCGTTGTTACCTCGGTCATCGCAAAATAACGTTCAGTGTCGTCAGGAGCCTTAATAAGCCCGTCGATCGTATCACCCGTCCGAAGGGAGTGCTGGCGGATCATGTCAGGCGAAACATAGATGTCATCCGGACCGGGCAGATAATTTGCCTCGGGTGAACGCAAGAAGCCAAAGCCGTCCTGCAGAACTTCCAGCACACCATCGCCAGAGATTTCCCAACCTTCATCCGCACGTTCGCGCAGAATTTGGAACATCATCTCGCCCTTGCGCATCGTGGAAGCGTTTTCAATCTCCAGCTCTTCGGCCATATCGATCAGGCTTTTTGGGGATTTCGCCTTCAGGTCGGCAAGATTGAGAGTTTCAACAGTCATGGAGATATCCTTGGCCTCACGCAGATGCGCCAGCTGGCCTATCTTGGAAAAATAATCGGGTTATGCGTTCCCCGAATGGGGCGCTGGATGCTCTTAGCCTGCTAAAGGCTGTTCTGTCAATCAATGATGGGTCTAGAACTTAACCATCACGGAAAAGACAATCAGAATCATCAGCAGGGTCGGCACTTCGTTCATTAGGCGGTATTGTTTTCCGGTCACGGTATTTTCACCACGCTGGAAGCCCATCATGCGCCGCATCAGCCAAATGTGGAAGACGGTCATCGCAATGACGGACGCCCCTTTAAGCCAAGGCCAGACAAGGTCCCAATTCACGATCCCGGGCGTCATCACCAACAACAGGCCGAAAATCCATGTGGCCATCATCGCCGGGTTCATGATTACTTTGGCGAGCTTGAATTCCATCATGGCAAAGATTTTGTGCGTCTCCCCGCTAAGGCCCACTTGTTCGGTGTGATGGACCATGAGGCGGGGCAGATAGAACAGCGCTGCCATCCATGAAATCACAGAAATGATGTGAAGCCCTTTGATCCAAGGATAGGCCGCGATCAGGATATTATTCATCTTTATCTCTCCATGCTTGGCCTACTCTTTATAATAATAGAGATAGAAAGAAAGATTGTTGATTTAAGTAGGGAAGCCAAAATCTGTGGATCAAATACTTATCCTCAGTTTCATACACGGGCTGAGACTTGGGTGAAAAAAATGTTAATAAGGTATGAAATTATAAATTTTATTTTATAATTCAAATGATTAAGACTGACTACATGGCCAGTAGACTGTGGAAAACTCTGTGAGCATCACCGCTATAACTCAAGTTACCGAAACATTAACTTGTTCTTTTCCACCGTGGGTGAAATGCGGTCAAACCGGATGAGAGGTGTGGCTTATCCCCCTCTTGAACCCAAGCCGCGAATTGCGGACAAGTTATACTTAAGAATATCTTAAGATTATGCATGAGTTATCCACATGACTATACAGATCATCCTTGCGTCAGGTTCTGCGATCCGTAGCCAAATGCTACGCCAAGCGGCAGTTCCGCATGAGGTGCAGGTTGCACGTGTCGACGAAGAGATGATCAAATCATCCCTTATCGCTGAAGGTGCCCCGCCCCGCGATATAGCTGACGCGCTTGCTGAACTCAAAGCGTCAAAGGTCAGTGATAAGAACCCCGGCGCGCTGGTGATCGGCTGCGATCAAGTTCTGGATCACAAAGGTGTGCTGCTTAACAAACCCGAAACTTCTGATGATGCTCTTGCTCAACTGAAAAGCCTGCGGGGCGAGCGTCATACGCTTTTGTCTGCTGCCGTGATCTATGAAAACAGCAAGCCTCTGTGGCGTCATATAGGCCAAGTTCGTTTGCGGATGCGCGATGCAAGCGATGGATATCTGGAAGATTACGTCGACCGTAACTGGGAGAGCATCCGCCACGCAGTTGGCGCTTATAAGCTTGAAGAAGAAGGCGTGCGACTATTCTCGCACATTGAGGGCGATTACTTTAATGTCCTTGGCATGCCCTTGCTCGAAATCCTCAACTATCTTGCCCTTCGCGGAGACATCGCCCAATGACCGAACTGCCCCGCATCCCATTGGCCGGTGTCATCGGCTCGTCAATCGCGCATTCGAAATCTCCGCAGCTTCACCACCACTGGCTCAAGATTTATGGCATTCCTGGACACTATATCCCGATGGATGTGTCTTCGGACAATCTGGAAACTGTGCTCCGAACGTTGCCGAAGATGGGCTTTGTCGGTGTGAATATTACAATTCCGCATAAAGAAAAGGTGATGGAGATCGCTGATCTGATCACAGACCGAGCGACGCTGATCGGTGCTGCCAATACCCTGATATTCCGCAAAGACGGAAAAATTCACGCAGATAATACAGATGGTTATGGTTTTATCGAAAATCTGAAGGCGGGCGCCTCACAGTGGGATCCGCGCTCTGGCCCTGCTGCTATTCTGGGTGCTGGTGGTGCTTCCCGTGCGGTTATTGCGTCGCTTCTGGATGCCGGCGTGCCTGAGATTTTGCTCTCCAACCGCACAAGAGTACGCGCAGATAAGATTCAACAGGATTTTGGCAATCGTGTGCATGTTTATGACTGGGTTCAGGCTGGTAACATGGTTGATGACGCCGCTTTGCTAGTCAACACCACGTCGTTGGGCATGATCGGCAAGGGAGAGTTGCGCGTCCCGTTGGATGGTTTGCGCCCCCAGACTGTTGTGACGGATCTGGTCTATGCCCCGCTTAAAACCAAGATGTTGGAAGCTGCCGAGGAATATGGATGTGTGACGGTCGATGGCCTTGGCATGTTGCTGCATCAGGCCGTACCGGCCTTTGAGCGGTGGTTTGGACGCCGACCCGATGTGGACCACGCCACCCGTGCAGCGGCGTTACGCTGATGTTTTTGCTTGGTCTTACAGGGTCTATCGGAATGGGGAAATCTACCACGGCGCAGATGTTTGCCGATCAAGGGTGCGCAGTTTGGGATGCAGATGCTGCGGTACACCGGCTCTATTCTAAAGGCGGGGCCGCTGTTGCACCCTTTGCCGCAGCCTTCCCTGAAGCAGTTATAGACGGTGCAGTATCGCGCCCTGCCCTAAAAGAAATCATCGGCCACGATCTGTCTACGCTCAAACAGATTGAGTCGATCGTGCATCCGCTGGTTGGACAGGACCGCGCGATATTTCTGTCGCAAACGCAGGCGGATATTGTCGTCTTGGATATCCCACTACTGTTCGAGACAGGCGGAGACGCCCGTTTGGATGCAACCGCCTGTGTGGTGACGGATGAGGCCACTCAAGAGGCTCGCGTCATGGCGCGCGGCGCCATGACGCGTGAGCAGTTCCTGTCCATAAAGGCCAAACAAATGCCCGCAGCCGAGAAATGCGCCCGTGCCACCTATGTGATCGAGACCGATACCCTTGAACACGCAGCGACACAGGTGCAAGACATCGTGAAAGAAATCTGGAGCCAACTTCATGCGTGAGATCGTCCTAGATACGGAAACCACAGGTTTTGACCCGCATACCGGCGACCGTATCGTTGAGATTGGCGCGGTCGAATTGATGAGGCATGTCGCCACTGGCAACACCTATCACCAGTATATCAATCCCGAACGCGGTATGCCGCACGAGGCATTCGAAGTGCACGGTTTGGGCGATGATTTTCTGCGCGACAAGCCGAAGTTTGCGCATATTGGCCAAGCGTTTGTGGATTTCATCGGTGATAGCAAGCTGATCATTCACAACGCGGCTTTTGATATCAAATTCCTGAACTTCGAGCTGTCAAAAATGAGCTTGCGTCAGATTCCGTGGGAACAAGCGATCGATACGCTCGCCATCGCGCGAAAAAAATTCCCCGGCTCGCCGTCTTCGCTGGACGCGCTCTGCCGACGCTTTGGTATCGATAACTCGTCACGTACATTGCACGGCGCTCTGCTCGACAGTGAAATTCTGGCCGAAGTCTATCTGGAGCTGATCGGGGGCAAACAGCCTGACTTCGGCCTTTCCACCCGTGTGGAGCCGAAAGACGGCGAGAACCAAAATGAGTGGACACCGCGTTCGCGCCCTACCCCACTGCCACCAAGGCTTACTGAAAAAGAAAACGCCGCCCACGCTGAGTTTGTCAGCAAGTTGGGCGGCGATGTGCTTTGGTTGAAAACCTAAGCTTTTAGGCGTCTGCTTTCACATCTTCGGTAGCCTGACGGCGCGCGATTTCATTGCGGTATAGGGCCACAAAATCGATATTCTCAAGGTTCAGCGGCGGGAAGCCGCCGTCGCGTGTCACGTCGCTTACGATGCGGCGCAAGAACGGGAAAATCATGCGTGGGCATTCGATCAGCAGGAACGGGTGCAGCTGGTCTTCCGGCACGTCCTGAATATCAAAGATACCAACATAGTCGATTTCAAGCGCGAACAGCGTGGTATCTGCGCCCTTGGCTTTGGAGGTCACGTTCAGCTTGATTGAAGATTCGTACTGGTTTTCAGCAGACCGCTTCTTCGCATCCAGGTTTACCTGAACTTGCACATCGGGCTGTACGTCGCTTGGTGCGCCCTTTTGTGCCATGATGTTTTCAAAAGACATGTCACGGATGAACTGACCCAGAACACGCAGTTGTGGTGCTTTTGGTGGTTGTGCTTCGGCTTCGGCCATAATCGGCTCTCCTACTTGGAGGTTAAAATCTGATGTGGCACGTTTATCAGGTCAGGTCAGAGCGCTCAATCGCTTAGTGCTTTGTCCAGCCCGAGGAGCTCTTAGGCGCTTCGTCATCGGGCAATTCAATGAATTCACCGTCAATCACATCGCCGCCACCGGTCCGCTCAGGGTGCTGCGGCGGGCGTCCAGCACCGGGTGTGCCAAAGGTCTGCACTTTAACGCGTGCGCGAATGGCTTTGAATGCGGCTTGGCGAACAGCGGGGATCAACAGCGCAAAACCTACCGCGTCGGTGAAAAAACCTGGTGTTAGCAGCAGCGCACCTGAAAACAGGATCATCGCGCCATGGACCAACGGCTCTGTCGGGTCGCGCAGGTCATTGAACGAACTTTGCAACTGAGCCAGTGCCAAACGCCCCTGACTGCGCACCAGATATGTGCCCGCAATAGCGGTCAGAATAACGATCAGCAGCGTCGGCCAAAGCCCGATAAACCCGCCAACCTGTATGAACAAGGCGATTTCAATCACCGGAATGGCGATGAATGCGATTAAAAGCCACATGTATTTGCTTCCTTTCACGGGGGCTACAGTGGACTTGAGCCCCCTTGGCACCTACATAAGGTGCTTAGACGATTATTTCCACGCCTAGTCCCCAAGAGGTCAACATGAATTCACCGCTTATCCAGCTTCTGGTTCTTGCCGCGATTGCGGTTTTTCTCATCTTGAGGCTGAAAAATGTACTGGGCACACGGGAAGGTTTTGAAGAGCCGGCCACGAACGTGCCGCCTGTCCCACGTAAGGGTCCAGCATTCGAAGTTATCGAAGGTGGGCCTGACCTTGATATTACGGACCATTTTGAAGACGGGTCTCCACAGGCGCGCGCTTTGGCGGAGATGAAGCGCATACAGCCATCCTTCAACGTGACCGAGTTTTTGGCAGGTGCCCGCGGCGCTTATGAAATGATTGTCATGGGATTCGAGCGGGGTGAGCTTGACGAAATAAAGCCGTTCCTGACCGATGAAATTTACGAAAGCTTCGTTGATGGCGTGGCTATCCGTGAGGACCAGGGCCTCACGATCGAGGCGAATTTCATCGGCGTTCGCGAGATGTCGCTTGATAATGTGACGCTTGATCCCGAAACAAAAGAAGCTGAAATGACTCTGCGATTTGTGGCCCAGTTGACACAGGCAGTGCGCAATTCGGACGGCGAGATTGTCGAAGGCAGCATCACTGATGCTAAAAAGCAAAAAGACACGTGGGTTTTTGCCCGCATCATGGGCTCGGATGATCCAAATTGGTTCTTGGTTTCTACAGATGGGTAGCATGCGCGATTCGCATCACCGCCATACTCGGGGCCTCGCTGCTGGCGGGGCCTTTGGCGTCTGAGGTAAAATATAGCATCCTGTCCTTTGACCAGTTGGATGGTTGGGCGCAGGATGATCACGCTGCGGCGTTTGAGACGTTTCTGAATACGTGTCAGGATATGAAAGACCCAGATTGGCGATCGATCTGCACTTTTGCTCGCTCTGGCCCTGATCCACGCGAGTTTTTCGAGCTTTTGTTCCGCCCTGTTTTGATCGAAGACGGCCAAGAGGCGCTATTCACCGGATATTTCGAGCCCGAGCTTGACGGATCACTCAGCCCGACACCGCGCTACAGGTATCCAGTGTACAAGATGCCACAAGAGGCACGGCAAAACCGGCCTTGGCTCACCCGTCGCGATATTCTGGAAAGTGGCGTGATGGATGGGCGTGATCTGGTGATCGCCTATGTCGACGATCCGGTTGAGCTGTTCTTTCTGCAAATTCAAGGTTCTGGCCGCATTCGGTTAGGTGACGGCACTGCTGTTCGCGTGGGGTATCGTGGCTCTAACGGGCATAACTACCGTTCTATCGGGAAAGAACTGGTGCGCCGTGGCGTCTATGAACCACATCAGGTGAGCGCGCAGGTCATTAAGAATTGGGTGCGGCGTAATCCTGAGGACGGGCAAGATTTACTATATCATAACCCGTCCTATGTGTTCTTCCGCGAGGTGAGCCAGGTTCCTGCAGACAAGGGTCCCTTAGGGGCTATGAACCGATCGATCACCACTATGCGCACGGTTGCGGTTGATCCAAAATTTATCTCGCTGGGTGCGCCTGTCTGGATTGAAAAAGACGGCGAATCACCGCTGCGGCGATTGATGATCGCGCAGGATACCGGCTCTGCCATCAAGGGCGCCCAGCGCGCTGACGTGTTCTTTGGTACCGGAGACAATGCCGGGCGGCTGGCCGGCACTCTGCGCGATCCGGGCCGCCTGTTAATCCTGATGCCGATCCAGCGCGCCTATGCCCTATTGCCAGAAAGCGCGATATGACCCGCCGCAGGCTGAGCGCAGAAGATCAGGAGCTGTGGGACCGTGTGCGCGCCAATACCGAAAGGATTGAGCGCAGCAATTTAGAAGTGCAGCGGTTTGACCCCGATGTAAGCCTGTCGGCCCCTGCCCCGCGTAACCTACGTAAGGCGAAAGCGGTCATTCTGGGCAAGCCAGGCCCGCCATCTCGTGCGCCTACACATAATCTGGCACCAGCCATTCACGATCAAGTCCGACAGGCCCCTTTGCAGATGGATCAGAAATCCTTTGGCAAACTCAAGCGGGGCAAGTTGCGGCCAGAGGGCAAGATCGATTTGCACGGGATGACGCTGGAGCGTGCGCATCCCATTTTGACTGGCTTCGTGATGAACGCCCACGCGCATGGCAAACGCCTGATCCTTGTTGTCACTGGCAAGGGAAAGCAGCGCGATGAAGGTGGCCCCATCCCCGTGCGCCACGGCGTGTTGAGGCATCAGGTGCCGCAGTGGCTGTCCATACAGCCGATGAAGTCTGTCGTGCTTCAGGTGGCGCAGGCTCATGTGAGTCACGGCGGTGGCGGTGCGTACTACGTGTACTTACGCCGTCACAGGTAGATCGCGCTGGTAGCGCAGGATGCCGAAGCCCGCCATTAACGCGCCGCCAAAGTAGAAAAACGCGATCGGGATCATCTGATCGGGAAAATCTATGCCGAAATCAATCAACGCGCCTGTGATCCCCGGCCCGATGGCCGAGCCGAACACCATCAGCGCCGCCGCCGCCGCTTTGATCGCGCCCAAGTTCCGGGTTCCATAGAACACTGCCCAAAAGGCCGAAGTCGCCGTGCCCTGCATCCCCTGTCCGACACCGAAAATCACCAGACCTACACCCGCCATAAAGATGGTATCGGCATAGGCGAGCACTAGAAAAGAGATGCCAAAGGGCACCATCTGGAACGGCACAATCCATTTCACACCAAAGCGGTCGATCGCCGAACCCGTGATGAAGGTGAAGGTAATGCTTGCCACCATATAGATGGGCATCAAGGCTACATAAGACACAAGGCTCCAACCTTTTACCTCGGTCAGGTGCACCTGTTGGAAGAACAGCGCCGTACCCCATGCCGAAGGGCCAAGAACCAGCGGAATAAGGATATAGAACAACGGGTGGCGCAGCATCTGTCCTCGCGTCCAATGCTGAGCGTCCATGCCAAGGCTTTGTGTGCCGCTTGCCATCGACTGTGGCGTACGCTCTTGCTTCAACAGGATTTGCATCACAGGGATCAATACGACAATGCAGCCCGCCGCCAGCAGCCAAAGGCTTTGCCAATGCCATGTCGCCAGCAGCGCCACAAACATCACAGGCAACATAGCCTGTCCCACCGCAAACCCCATAGAGGAGAGTGATAGCGCACGCCCTCGTGTAGCGATGAACCAGCGTGACATGGCCACCGCGCCCAGTTGGGACAGCATTCCCTGCCCCATCAATCGCAGCGCATAGATTACGAAGATCAGTAGGAACCCTTTCTGCACCATCGCCATGGCCACACAGGCCAGTGCCAGTAATACCATCACCCAAAACGACAAATGCCGCACGCGGAACCGATCCGTCAGCGCGCCGGCCCAGATCATCGTTACAGCCGATAGCGTGGTGCCAATGGTATATATCCCACCCCAACCCCCATCGCTCAGGCCAAAAGCCCCCTTAATCTCACCCGCGAACAGCGAGATGAAATAGGTCTGCCCGAAAGACGATGTGAACGTCAGCAGGAAGCCTGCCAACAGAAACAAACGGTTATCTATGAGGAAGCGTAAATAGCCCATGCGCCATTGATCGCCGGCGCATGGGAGAATGGGAAGACTTTAAAGCACGTAGCGGCTGAGATCGGTGGATTTCACAAGCTCACCCAGATTGGTGTCCACAAATCCGGCATCCACCACGATCTTCTCCCCGCCACGGTCCGGCGCGGTAAAGCTGAGTTCTTCGAACACGCGTTCCATCACGGTATAAAGCCTGCGCGCACCGATGTTTTCAATCGATTGGTTCACGTCCGCTGCGATTTTGGCCAGTGCAGCGATGCCGTCCTCGGTAAAGCTCACCTCGACCTCTTCGGTGCCCATCAGCGCCGTGTATTGCAGCGTCAGCGCATTGTCTGTCTCGGTTAGAATACGGACAAAATCGGCTTCGGTCAGCGCGCGCAATTCCACACGAATGGGCAGGCGGCCCTGAAGTTCGGGCAACAGATCGGACGGCTTGGCGATGTGGAACGCGCCAGAGGCGATGAACAGTATATGGTCAGTCTTAACAGGGCCGTGCTTTGTGCTCACCGTGGTGCCTTCGATCAACGGCAGCAGATCGCGCTGAACGCCTTCACGGCTCACATCACCGCCGCGGGCATCGGCGCGGGTGCAGACCTTGTCGATCTCATCCAGAAACACGATGCCGTTCTGTTCCACCGCTTCGATAGCGGCGCGGGTGACCGTCTCATCGTCCAGCAGCTTGTCTGCTTCCTCACCTAGCAGCACGTCATAGCTTTCTGCCACGCTGAGCCGCTTTTTGCTGGTGCGCCCACCCATCGCCTTACCGAACAGATCGCCGATGTTCATCATGCCCATGCCTCCGCCGGGCTGACCGGGGATTTCCATGGCAGAGAACGGATTGGAGGTATCGGCTACTTCAAGCTCGATCATGGTACCGTCCAGTTGCCCATCATGCAGCTTTTTGCGGAACATGTCGCGTGTGCCTTCGCGGGCGTCCGGTCCAGCGATGGCATCAATCACACGCTCTTCGGCGGCTTTCTGGGCGTTGGCCTTTACGTCCTCGCGCATGTGTTCGCGCGTCATCGCAATTGCGGCGTTTAGCAGATCACGGATGATCTGCTCTACATCGCGGCCAACATAGCCCACTTCGGTAAACTTCGTCGCTTCCACCTTGAGGAATGGCGCGCGCGCCAGCTTGGCCAATCGGCGGCTGATCTCCGTCTTGCCGACGCCGGTGGGCCCGATCATCAGAATGTTCTTGGGATAGACTTCATCGCGCAGATCATCGGCCAGTTGCTTGCGACGCCAGCGGTTGCGCAAGGCCACAGCCACAGCGCGCTTTGCGTCGTTCTGGCCGATGATATAGCGATCAAGTTCCGAGACGATTTCGCGGGGGGTCAGATCAGTCATGTTTTGATTCTCTCCACGGTCAGGTTGCCGTTGGTATAAACGCAAATGTCAGAGGCGATTTTCATCGCGTCGCGAGCCACAGCTTCGGCGTCACGGTCGCTGTCGATCAACCCGCGCGCGGCGGCCAATGCAAAGTTACCGCCAGACCCGATTGCGGCGATGCCATGCTCTGGCTCCAATACGTCGCCGGCACCGGTGATGATCAACAGCTCCGTGCCATCCGTGACAATCAGCATCGCTTCAAGCTTTTGCAGGTATTTGTCTGTGCGCCAGTCTTTGGCTAGCTCGACACTTGCGCGCTGCAATTGACCGGGCGTCGCCTCAAGCTTGGCTTCCAGCCTCTCAAGTAGGGTAAAAGCATCAGCAGTAGACCCGGCAAATCCGACAACCACATCATATCCGCCCGGCGAAAGCCTGCGCACCTTTCGCGCGGTGCCTTTGATCACAGTCTGGCCAAGGCTTACTTGACCGTCCCCTGCAATCACGACTTCGCCGCCCTTTTTCACACCAATTATGGTTGTACCGTGCCAACCTGGAAAATCGCTCTGTGCCATAATGCCTCCGTTTCTTGGGTTCTATATGGCGTGCACATGCCGAGGGAACAAGGGCAGCCCTTGTTGCGGGCGCACGGCGGCGATAGCGTCAGGAGCATGAGTAACCCTGAGACCGTGACATTCTACATGGAGCCTGAGCTGTGCCAGAGTGCGCAGGCGGGTAAGCATAATTTCATCGGAAAACTTGCCGACGTTATGACCCGCGCAGGGATGGATGTGCAGTATGCGCTGTTTGGTCCGCGCGGTGCGCCTGAAGTGCAGGGCTGGTCGATGAGCCATATTAAGACGCCGCCTGACGCGCGTGGATTATGCTTTCGCCGCGCCTATCACTACCCGTTCTGGCAGATCGAAAAAAGCGCCGAGCGCTGGGCGTGGGATGTGGCCCAAGCCCCGTTTATACCCGATCCGGCGGAGGCAACCGAAGCAGCGCGGTTCTATTCATTTTGGAAAATTCGCCTGTTCGGTGATGCTCCACAGCAAGGAACCCGTGATGGCATGGTCTACGTCCCGCTACAGGGCAAGCTGTTGGATCATCGCCCGTTCCAGATTTGCAGCCCGATCGAGATGGTGGAGCACTGTCTGTCCCATACCAGTGGCACCGTCATAGCCACTCTTCATCCGGGTGAGCGGTATGGCAAGGCAGAGGTTGCGGCGCTGACAGCACTTGAGCGCGCGCACAAGCGGCTGACTGTGCAGGCGGGTGGCATGGCGGATCTGCTGGTGCACTGCGACTACGTGGTGACGCAGAATTCCAGCGTGGCGTTCAACGGATATTTTTTCGGCAAACCCGCGCTCTTGTTTCGCAAGGGGGATTTTCATCACATCGCTGTTCAGGCCGAACTGGATGATCTTGCTGCGGGTTTTGAAGCGGTGCGACGCTCAACGCCAAACTATTCGGCCTACATTCACTGGTACTGGCAGAAAAACAGCATCAACGCCGGCAGACCGGAAGCAGAAGAAAAGATCGCACAGCGCCTCAGACGGTTTGGCTGGAAGGTTTAACCCAAGAAAAAAGGCGCCCGATGTGGGGCGCCTTTTCAAATTTATAGTTCGTAGAGGCCTTAGATGGACTCTTCGATCCAGCTTTGCAGTGCTGCCTTCGGGCGCGCGCCTGCCATGTTGGAGACGACTTCGCCGCCTTTGAAGATGAACAAGGCAGGGATGCCGCGCACACCCATTTGGGCAGGAGAGTTTGGGTTTTCGTCAACGTTTACTTTGACGATTTTGACTTTGCCTTCCATCTCGGCAGACAATTCCTCAAGTGACGGGCCGATCTGCTTACAAGGGCCACACCATTCTGCCCAGAAATCCACAACAACGGGGATATCGGAATTTTTTACTTCGGCGTCGAAGGTAGCATCGGTAACTGAAACGGTGGCCATAGAGCTCTCCATTGGTTCGGGGTTGGTAGATAACTAAGAAGGCGCGATGCCGGCGTCAAGGCAACCTGTGCGCGCAAGCGCCGCCATCACCACATCGTCAGGCAGAGACATCAGGCCTCCAGTGTACGTCCAGAGGATCGCTGTTGCGACGTTCTTATCGGGATAAACAGCCTTAAGTGCATGGGAATAGGCCCCCATCTGACGCAGAAATCCTTCGGGGCAGGCGGCAGGCATATCGGGCACAGTCCGGTTGGTTTTGAAATCAATCGCCAATATGTGATCGGGCGTGACGATCAGCCGATCAATAATGCCGTATAGCCGCTCACTGCCCAAATCAGCAGTTATCGGCACTTCGGCAAAGGTCTGTGGCGCGAAAACCTTAGCCAGCGCAGGCGCATTCAGTACTGCAAGAGTTTCGGCCAACGCGGTTTCGGCAAAAACGGGATTGGTATTGCGGAGCAGTTGTCCGGCTGCATCCGCGCGCTGGTCCGGTTCAAGCGGCGAAAGATGCTCCAACAACATATGGACGACCGAGCCATAGGATTTCGCGTCATCTTCATCCATGCCTTCTTCACCACCCAACGCCTTGGCGCCGCCTAATTCCGAGGGTGTAATAACTTCGCGCCGCTTTGGTGGTGCGGGTGGATCTGTGTTGGAAACTGGCTCTAACACAGGTGTTTTAGTGACCTTTGGAGCGACAGATACCATAGGTAACTCATTCCAGCCCGGCTCCTCATGCCGTATGCCGTTTGCAGGGCCGTCCTGAAACGGCACCGCGTTCAGATGGCCAAGCGCCTCTTCAGTCATCTGGTACCAACTGGTGTTTTCCTTTGGTAGATCGCCCGCCGCCGCTACGATCAGCCACTTTTCAGCACGGGTCATCGCCACATACAGCAGCCGCAAGCCTTCTTCGGTTTGCTCTGTTTTCAGCTCGTCAATGCGGGCGGCGATGCCTTTGGTCATGTCAGGCGCGTTTGGTTTCCAGATGGGCACACCGTCGAGCGTGATAATTTCGCTTTTGACGCTGACATCCTTACGACCGGTATCGGGCAGGATCACAATCGGGGCTTCCAAACCTTTGGCTCCATGCACCGTCATCACGCGAATCTGGTCAGACGCGCTGTCGATCTGGCGTTTAATCTCTAGATCGTCGGCCTGCATCCATTCCAGAAAGCCGGTGAGGCTGGGCACTTCGGTCCGCTCATAGGCCAATGCCTGACCCAAAAGCGCATCAATCCCGTCTTCCGCCTCGGTTCCCATGCGCGCCAGCAGATTGTAACGGCCGTGGTGGCGGGTCAGGATGCGTTCGATCAGATCGTAGGGGCGCAAAAAGTCCACCTGACTCCGCAGATCATGCAGCGCCGCTAACGTGTCGGGGTAACGGTCTTCTTGTGTCCGTAGGCTTTGCCACAGGTCGAGCTTTGGCGGCCGACCATTGGCGAGGGTAAATAGTTCCTGTTCGCTCCAGCCGAACAACGGGGAGCGCAGCGCGGTAGCTAACGAAAGCGCATCATCAGGCGTTGAAAGGAACGATAGCAGCACCCCGATGTCCCGCACCGCAAGCTCGGCCCCAACCTTAAGCCTATCAGCACCGGCGATCGGCAGCTTCGCAGCCTTACAAGCGCGGATAATCTCCGAGAAGAGGCCGGTTTTACGCCCCCGCACAAGGATCAAAAAATCTCCGGCGGTGATTCGCCGGCGGATCATGCTGCGGTCATCCGCCTCGTCTGGGATGTAATGCTCTCCCTCTACCAGATGCTTGATCTGCGCGGTGATCTGCTCAGCCAGAATAACGGTGTGATGCTGCGGGCTTTTGCGATCAACGGGATCGGTCCAGTCGGCTTCGTCTTCGTCGCCCTTGTTGGCCTGGACAACGGGCCAAAGGTCAACGCGGCCGGGCAGGGCGTCTTTAAAGGCAAGGTGCGTCATTGGTGCATCCATGCGTGGTTCGGGCAGCGTGTTGAAAGTTTGGTCGACCGCACGCAAAATCGCAGGAGAACTGCGGAACGAATAATCAAGGCTTTGGTTCTGGAAGCTTAGTTGCGCTTCTTCAAGGCTTTGCTGGAAGGTGGCCCGCTTAAGATCGAATTCACGGGGATCGGCGCCCTGAAACGAGTAGATCGACTGCTTCTTATCGCCCACCACAAACAGCGTGCGCGCCGTCTGATCGCCCCGCGCACCCGCACCGGATGCAAACTCATCAGCGAGCTTTTCGATCACATCCCATTGCCGCGGAGAGGTGTCTTGCGCCTCATCCACCAGAATATGATCTATGCCGCCGTCAATGCGGTACAGCACCCAAGCAGCGACTTTGGGATCATTAAGCAGGGCGCGGGCGCGCAAGATGAGATCGTCAAAGTCCAGCCAGCCGCGGCGCTGTTTCTCCGCCTCGTATTGCGCAATAAAGACCTTTGCAAAGCGGTGCAGCGCGCCGGTGCGTGAAACGCTGCGTGCGCGCATTTGCAGATCGTGGCTTTCATATACGCGCTGGGCCAGATCTTCGAACGGGGTGAGCAGGGGGCCAAGATCAGCTTTAGCATCTTTGGTCGGGAAGCTTTTTCGCGGCTCCATCTTCTGGGTTAGCAGTTGCGTCTTGAGCTTTTCTAGATCGGCAAAAGTAGGTTCGTTGAAATCAATCTTTCGCAAACCGTCCGCCAAAACCGGCATGGTCTTGGTCTTCTGTGCGGCGAACACTGCAATCGCATCAGGCATCCAGCGCGCAACAGCTTCGTCCATGATCTCACGTGGGAGCGCACTGAGGTCGAAATCCTCTGGCACATCAAATACCAGTTTAAGATCATCGGGGAGCGTGTCGAACAGCTCCCGCTTGCCTGTAATCGCCTGCGTAAGCGATCCAAAGCTATCGCCAGTGTAATGCGCCGCCAGATCGGCCACTAGATGCGCCTGCGGTCCATCAGCCATCGCATCAAGAATATCAGCGCGCAGAAGTTCCGCGGCACGGTCTTCTATCTCTTTGAACTGGGGGCTGACGCCTGCCTCCAGCGGAAAGCGCCGCAGCAATGAGGCGCAGAATGAGTGGATCGTCTGGATTTTCAAACCACCCGGTGTCTCGATCGCTTGGGCAAATAAGGTACGCGCCTCGCGTAGTTGCTCGGCTGGAATATCCTTGAGCACGCCTAGATCACGCAGGGCGGATTGCAGGGCGTCATCTTCCATCATCGCCCACTCACCCAAGCGCTTGAATAGGCGGTTCTGCATCTCGGAAGCGGCGGCTTTGGTATAGGTCAGACAAAGGATGTGCTGCGGCTCTTCCTTATCGAGCAACAGCCGCGCGACACGGTCGGTTAGCACACGTGTCTTGCCCGATCCCGCATTCGCGCTGAGCCATGTCGAGGTGTTGGGCTGCGCGGCGGTGATCTGAGCGCGGGTTGCATCATTCCAGTCGGGTATGTCGTTCACGTCAGGTCCTCTGGCTGCGCAGCGTCCGAGCTGTTCCACTCTCCAAACCGTGCAAGGTGGTCGAATTCGCCTGCAAAAATCTCTTTTTCCATCACCCTACGGGAAGTGAAGCCCTGAGCGGGATCAAGATAGGCAGCGATCAGTGTGCGCAAGTTCTCTAGGACCACCTGTGGGGGTTCTTCTTCTAGCGGTGCGTCAATCTCGACCGGCTTATTGCCAAGGCCAATGAAGGTGGCGCGGGACACAGGAGCAGCACCAATCTTCTTGAACGCGCCTTCTTCAACCATCGCGGCTTCGATCAGAAGTTGTTTATCGAAGTTTTTTTGCTGTTTGTCGGTCGGAGGGTTGCCTGTCTTATAGTCATAAATCTGGATTTCCCCGCTGAGGTTGCGGTCTATCCGGTCGGCAACCCCGCGCAGGGTAAAGCCAAGATCCGGCAATTCCAGAAGACCGCGCGCGTCATCTTCAAACGCGACAGGTTTTGATTGGGTTAGGCGCGCCTGCTCTCCTTCGATGAACCAGTCGGCAACTCGCGCCAAACGCGCCAACCAAATGGTGCGCGCGGCGGGCCAAGGTACCAGCTCTTCCAGCTGTTGACCGGCGATATCCAGCAGATGCGCGCGTGACAGCAGGGCGGGGTTCTCCATGACAGACTTCACGAAGTCCTCCATCACAGCATGCACGACGATGCCGCGTAGCGGTGCATCGGGCGATTGCACCAACGGATAAAGCGCGCGCAGGCGCAGGCTGTGGCGGGCATAGATGGCATAGGGGTCGCGGATCAGGGTTTTGATCTCGGTCACTGACAGGCTGCGCGGACGTGCGGCCAATGGCGGCCGTGGGGAAGGGCGCGGCGCGGACGGCACAGGTTCAACGGTCTCAAGCGCGCGCGCTTGCCCCAGCCAGTGGTCGCCGCGTGCTATCATGGCTTTCCACGCCTCGACGCCGCCTTGATTTGGCAGACCGCCCATCAGGTTGCCCAAACGGTTCACCCAACGCGAGGGCACGGTTTCGGCATCTTCGGAGCGGATAGAGCGGGTGATCCAAACCTCGCGAGCACTGACCGCCTGCTGATAGTCATGCGCGGCCAGACCCACGCGCCGCTCTGGTAGCAACAGCCCAGCATCATGGCGCATTTTCCGGTTTAACCACGGATCGGGCGGCGGAGTTGCGGGCCAAGTGCCGTCGTTGAGACCGCCAAGAATGACCAGATCAGCGCCCTGTACCCGCGCCTCCAACGTGCCCCAGATCATGATGTCAGGATATGGGGCGTCGCGGTCGCGCACCTCTCCTGCCGCCAAGAGTGCGCCTGCCAGATCAGCGTAGTCGGCAGCATTTAGATCAGTGCCGTGGCCCGCTTCGTCCTCCAGTTCTTGCATGATGCGCCGTGCTTCGATCCCGGCCTTTTGCTGCCAAAGCTCATGCGCTTCGCTTGTTGTCGGCCCAGCGGCTAACGCTTCGGCCAACTGGATGTGAAGTGCGGTCCAATGGCCCAGCGGATGAGTGGCGTAATCAAGATGCCCCATCGTCGCCTTCGCCACCCATTCAGACCAGCGCTGCATGCCCTCATCATCTGGGACAGCCTTTTCGCATAGCGCTATGAACGCTTCAGGTTCTGGATAAGGCAGGCCGTGCCGCCGGATGGCAAGCTCACACCTTTGGGTATAAAGGCGGTGCATGTTGCGGCCATCACCACTGTGGGTTAGCGGGTGTTTGAGCAGCGTCAAAAGCGCCTCGGCATCCAGACGTCGTGACAAAAGCGCGGCAACATGGCGCAAAAACCGGCCTGGAGGCGACAGGTGCAGTGGTGTACCGGCGCTGTCATCGGGCAGTATATTCCAGCGATCCAGTGCGGCGGTCACACGGCGGCCCAGCATCCGGTCCGGTGTAATAAGCGCGGCTGTCTGCCCGTCTTGTGCGGCCTGACGTAACCTCATCGCAATCGCCAACGCTTCGGCGCGGGGTGTCTCGGCCAGCAGCAGGGTCATATCGCGGGTTGCCTCATCGAGGTTTTCAAGCCGAGGACCCTCAATCCGCCAAGCATCAGTGACAGGGGCGGGGCGCAGGGATAGTGATATCAGTTTGTTGCGGTCCTGTGCGTATGGCGTTGCATTCTTATACCAGCACTCGACAGCATTTGGCGTGCTGCCCAAGTTGGACATCAGATGATAGAACCGGAACTGTGGATGGTCTTCCGAGATCATAGGGTCGTCTAGCGTGGCCCAAACCTCTGGCGGCAGGTCAAAGTCAAACCCGGGGAGGACCAGTGCCCCTTGCGGCAGACGCGCCACGGCCTGCATCAACATCATCGTGGTCCCGCGCGAGCCTGTGGAGCCTGCAATGATGATGGGGTGCTGTGGCGGCTTCTCTGCCCAAAGGGTGGCAATGGCCGCAACCCGCGCGCGCTGGCGGGCTTCTTTGTCTGGCATGGCTTCGGTCAGGGAAAGATAGTTCTGCACGATTCCCAGAAATACCTTTGCCCGCTCCCAGTGACCTGATTGATCGGTTACGTCCAGCTCGGCGATTTTGTCGGGCGTCACTCCTTCGCCCTGCATTTCGTCGATCAGCGCAGCAAGGCTGTCGGCGAGATCATATAGCGATGCGCGGGAAGCCAGATCGGGGGACTTTTCTAACAAGGCAGAGATAAGCCCGATCAGTTCCAATCGCCGCCGCAGGGCAGGGACCCCTTCGGGAATAATGACGCTCGGGGCCAAAGTCTCAAGATCAGTGATGAGCCGGATGCGTGGCAGCAACATCGCGCGGCCATCCTCAAAGATGGACCTTAGGCGGCGCGCCATGCGCTGGGTGTTCACGATCAACTCGACACGCGCCAGTGCTTCGGGCGGTTGTCCTTTGAACCGATCTAAGAGGCCAGCGACCAGAAGCTGAGGGAAATCTACGCCGGTTGGTAGGCCAAAGACGCGCGGTGTATCTTGCGGTTTAAACATCTGATGCCATCAGGATTTCGGCAGTTCTCACGCCGCTGGGGTGACCCACATCGCACCACGTTCCTGGATAGATGAGACCATGCAGAGTACCCCCCGCTAGCATGCGATCCCACACCACATTGAGGGAAAAAGCCTGATCCTCAATCTCGGCCAACAGTTCGGTCTTGATGATTTGAACGCCGCCATAAACTACGCCGGCGCCACGTGTCAGTTGCCCGTTCGGAGCCACGGTGAAATCTCCAGTTCCGCTATGTTCCAGCGCCCGCTCAGGCGAGACACCCATCAAGAGTGCGTCCATACGTGTGGGATCCCAAGCATCCAACAATAGCTGCAAGGGGTTTGCACCGCTCCAGATGGCGTCGGTGTTCATGGTGATAACCGGCCCATTGCCCAGCAGCGGCAGCGCATTGCGCAAACCGCCCCCCGTCTCAAGGATAAGCGGGCTTTCGACGATCGTTTGGACGCCAAGCGGGGTGAGATGGTCTAACAACAGTTCAGGCCGGAAGTGTAGGTTCGCGACAATCGCCGACGGTGTGATATCTTGCGCCAACCCAAGGGCGTGATCAATCAGCGGTCTGCCTGCTACCTCAACCATGGGTTTGGGGCGATCAGCAGTCAGATGTTTCATACGCGTGCCAAAGCCCGCCGCGAAAAGCATGACCGGAAAGCTCATGACGCGCATTTCGATCTAAGCAGGTCCAGACGATCTGCGGTCGGCGCGGGCAGGGTCGAGCGGATATGATCGGCTATTGGCGCTAGAGCGGGATGCGCAAGGTTACGCTCGACGAACTCCCAAACGCGGGGGATCAGATCAATGTAGCGTGGCTTGCCCAGATCAATGCAAAGCCGCGCGAATGCGCCGACAATACGCAGGTTTCGCTGCAAGCCAAGGATCGCATAGGCGGCTCTAAAGACATCCTCATCCTGGGGGTTCTGGACCAGATAGCGGTCTATCATCGCCGCCTCGATTGAGGGGGTCACATCGCGCCGCGCGTCTTGCAGGGACGAGACCAGATCATAGGCCGGATGGCCGCGCATTGCGTCCTGAAAATCAAGTAGACCTACGCGTGCGGCTCCCTCACGGCTCGGCAGCCACAGCAGGTTCTCGGCGTGATAATCACGCTGGATCAGGACAGACGGGGCGGCGTCGACGGGGGTCAACAAGTCCGCCATGAGTTGTTCGAATGTTGCTTGCTCCGGGGTGTTGCGAAGCCCGGTCAAGCCAAAGAGATACCAATCGTAAGCGCGCGCAGCGAAATTGGTCATCGTCGCCATGTCGTAGGGCGCCAAGTCAGGCAGGGGGGCGGCATGCAGTACGGTCAGCACATCCACCGATGCTTCATAAAGCGGTAGCTCAAGGCTAGGGTCGCGGGCGATGACCTGCTTGAACAGATCGTCGCCCAAATCCTCAATCAATAGAAACCCGTTTGCGGTGTCTCGCTGGAGTATTTCCGGTGCACTCAGGCCGATGCTGCGCAAATGTTCTGCGATGGCAATGAAGGGGCGCACGTCTTCGCCTTTGTCGGCAGGCGCATCCATCAGAATGACCGTGCCGCCATCAGCGCGGCTGAGCCGCTCATACCGGCGGTTGGAGGCATCGCCAGCCACGGTGATACGCGTGGCATCATCCCAACCCGCGTCATGAACGAACTTAATCAGTAGTGATTCGCGGTTAGTCATGGAATCCAGTCAGTCAATTCAGTCAATTTGAGGTCCCAGCGCGGGTCTGACCATGAGGCGGTCAGGGTGCGGTGGTCTTCAGCATCTGTTGCGGTGAGTGTAATGTCCAGCGCGTCCTGCGGGCGCAGATCGGCCAAGAGATCCGGCCATTCAACCAGGCAGATCGCGTGCTCCATTGCGTTCGTTAGGCCCAGCTCTTCGCATTCGGAGGGATCGTTAAGGCGGTAGAGGTCGGTATGCCAAATTTCGGTTCCGGATGCTGCATCATAGGTCTGGACCAATGTGAACGTGGGGGAGGGAACATCTTCCGGTTGTGGGAGAAGCGATTGGATCAGCGCACGGGCAAAATGGGTTTTGCCTGCCCCGACATCCCCGCTCAGCAGGAGGGTATCACCTGCTGACAGTTTTGCACCCAGTCTGCGCGCAAGGTCGGCAGTTTCATCAGGGGAATGGAGAGAGACGGTGATTTGCATGCCGCCAAACTAGCCGTCCAGCGCGGTGCATGAAAGAGCGTTAACTGCGGTTATTTTTGAGTTGCTTCGCTGCCGCAGGGTGCACCGCTGCCTGACGTGAGAAACGGACCACAGTTGCGCCTGAGGCGATGGGAACAATCTTGCACTGCATTGGGGTTTGACCTTTGAGGCAGACGGGCATCGTCCATTCTGTCCGGTCCTGAAGTGTCATTACAGCGTCCTGCAGATCCTGCCACAAGGGATTTGGCGCGGATTTTTCTTTCCATAGGCGGACAGCGTCGGTGATTGTTACGTTAGCAAAGCTGCTTTCGCCCTCAAATCCCCACAAAAGGTCATAGGCCTTGTTCGAAAAGGTAAGCACACCTGACTGAGAGAACACGGCCAGCGCATCCTCAAACGTATCCACAAGGTTCTGCCCCAACTCAAGCTCCGCACGGAAATTACGGGTCAGCGAAACTTCGGCGCTGATGTCTTCAATCAGAAAAGCAATAGCACCATCTGGGTGAGGGCGGCCTTTCACGCGGTACGTTTGACCTGTTTCCAGCGTCCAACTCTCTTCAAAACTGCCGATCTCGGCGGCGCTGACCAAATCGGCCATGCGTTGGCGCCACGTTTTATAGTTCTTCGGTTCCGGCATGCGGCGGTTTTCGCGCAACGCGTCGAAGAAGGAATCGAGTGTCGGCCTTGGACTTAGAAATGAAATCGACAGCCCCGTTAAATCGGTGAGCGCCGGATTGAACAGTGCCAATTGCCGATCGCGGTTGAAAATGGCCAAGCCGATAGACAGATGTGCAAACGTTTTCGCCAGCGTCTGAACAAAGTCCCGCTGCGCTTCTTCCGCCCTGATCAAGGCCGTGCGTGATGTTGCGTGGTGCATTATGCCGCCGTCCACCGCAAAGCTGTTTACGTCAAACCATTCTGGCCCCGCCGCGCCGTCTGACTTAAATTCCATGCGGCATGTGCTCTGTTCGTCAGTTTTTACGGGTAGCATGAACAGAGGTTCTGCCGTGCTGCCCTTTGGCGCGCGGTCATAGAGGGCAAGGTAGGCATCATTATGCCAAACGACAGCACCGTTTGTGTCGGTCTTCCATGCGGCGTGGGGCAGGCTCGTCTTGATCTGACGGAGTAATTCAAGTTCTTTGATGTCCGCCGTTTGCGGTGCGGTGTCACAGGCATCATGAAATGTTAGTGATGCGGCGTTATTGCGCCAATCGATCTGGAGATTTGATCGTTGCTCCGGCTCGCACGCGGTGCTGACGATGTTGGTTTGGCTGGTTGTCCCTGATTGAAAAGTGAAAGGAAATTCGGGATAAAAGGGCTGCAATATATCGTGAATATCTTGCCAGTTTTGCGAACCTGTTACGATTGGAAATCTGGCGAGGGCCACCTCATTGGCGTATTCCAGAACGCCATCCTTAAAAAAGATCACTGGCACTTCTTCAACCGAGGCTTTCGGCGCGGGCGTGCCGGATCGCAATATCCAAAACAGACTAAGAGCAACGGTGGGCACTACGACTGCTGAGATCACTATGAGGTTGTCCAAAAAATCACTCCGCCAATAAGTCGGGCAAGCCTTCACTCTGGGACATTTAGCGTTAATAAAGTGTTAAAACCAAGGTCGATTTATGTTTCCGAGAAGCGAGTATTTTGCCCTACTGCCAGCGCATTATCTCCTTCACGCGCGTCGATTTCGCGACGGGGCCAGCGCACTTCGATTACCGCGCCTATCTGCTTGCTGTGATTGCCGGCCTCATCGGATCCGTTTGCAAATCGTAGAACTGCACCTGATCTCTCTAGCAAAGTTTTGGCGATAAACAGGCCTAGCCCCATTCCTTCGTATTCCGGCCTTGTGGTATCCGTCTTACGTGGGCGACGCCGCGCAACAAACGGATCACCTAACCGCCCAAGAACCTGGGGGGGGAAACCCGTGCCATCATCCAGAATGCGCACGGTGATATACTTATCTGTCCAGCGTGCTTCGATCCAGACTGTGTCATCAGCGAAATCGACGGCGTTCTGGACAAGGTTGCGAAGGCCGTGAATGATCTCTGGCATCCGCAAGATGGAGGGCTGGGCACTGTCATCAGCGTCACCGCTTTCGAGGTTGATAAACACCTTCTTGCCGCGGTTCATATGCGGTTCTGCTGCGCTTTCTATGACCGTGACCAGCGGTGCTTGGCGCATGTGAAGGTCATCTTTGCCTTCGCGGCCCATGTCACGCAGGATATCGCGACATCGGTTGGTCTGCTGTACGATCAACTCTGCGTCTTCCTGCAGGTCGGGTTGGTCCCGTAGTTCATGCACCAGTTCTGCACTGGCTAGTTTGATGGTGGCCAAAGGCGTGCCCAATTCATGTGCGGCGGCGGCGACGACCCCGCCCAGATCTGTCAGTTTCTGTTCACGAGCAAGCGCCATTTGCGTTGCTGACAGCGCATCGGACATCAAATGGATTTCCGACGTTACCCGGCGCGAGTAGGCAGAGGTAAATATCACGGCAATGATCAGCGCGATCCATTGGCCAAAGATGAAAAGCTGCGGAATCTGCAAAATGGCACCCTCACGCGTTTGCAAGGGCAGGTGATAGAACGCCAGCACCGTCACAGTAATGATCGCAACAGCACACAGCACGATCGTAGAGCGCATGCTAAGGGCCGTAGCGGAGATCGTGACCGGCCCCAGTAGCAACAAGGTGAAAGGGTTGTTCAGCCCGCCCGTAAGGAACAGCAGAATGCTCAACTGTAGCAGATCGAAAAGGATCATCGCCATGTTCTGTCGTTCTGACAGACGCTTGTTTTCGGGAAAGACAAATCCGGCAACGAGGTTGCCGATCACAGAAACTCCAATGGTGAAATAGCACCAACCCAGTTCCAGCTGCATACCAAAGAGCATCGGCGTGACAGTCACCGCAATAAACTGCCCCGCAATCGCCACCCAGCGCAGCAGAATCATCGTCCTTAAACGAATCCAGTTGGCTCTTTTTCGCTCTCCCAGAGTGCGTATCGTTGGCTGCGTCATCTGGGCGCTCCACTCATTTGTGACTTGCATTGCATGGGACCTAGCGTAGGTCTGACGTAAATCACCATCAAGGGCGCGCAATAGATTGCACGCAAAGGAGTTCAAGATGATCCGGATCGCTGCAATCGTTGTCGCAGGTGTGGGCCTGCTGTCTATGTTCTTTTTCGCAGGCAAAGGAGGCGGGGACCAATTCGCCCAATGCGGCGCCGGTGCTGTTGCGGGCGATTTGGGCGGGCCATTCACGTTGGTAAATGGCGAAGGGGAGACTGTCACAAGTGAGCAGGTCATCACCGGACCGACACTGATTTACTTCGGCTATACCTATTGCCCTGATGTGTGCCCGCTGGACGTGGACCGTAATGCCGCGGCGATTGAAATACTCGAAGAGCGCGGCAAGATGGTCACGCCAGTGTTCATTACGGTTGATCCGGCGCGCGATACGCCCGAAGTTGTCCGCGACTTTTCCGAGGCGATGCACCCGCGTATGATCGGCCTGACGGGCAGTGACGCGCAGGTTGCAGAGGCCAGCAAAGCCTACCGTACTTACTACAAGGCGCATCCGCCCGTGGACGGTGAATACCTCGTGGATCACTCCACCTTCAGCTATCTGGTCACACCGGAAAATGGGTTCCTTGAGTTCTTCCGCCGTGAGTTGACGCCAGAGCAGATGGCCGACAAGATCGGTTGCTTTGTAGATCAGATTTGACCAAAGGTCCCTGCGACCCATATCTGTGACATAGATACCCAAACGGTTTTGAATAAGGCACACCAACAATGCCACAAGAGCACCTGAACGACATTGGTCCTGACAAGAGCTTGCTGTTGCTTGACGATGACGAACCTTTTCTACGCCGCCTCGCAAAGGCGATGGAAAAGCGCGGATTTGAGGTTGAGATGGCAGGGTCGGTCGCAGAGGGCAGCGCAATCGCTTTGGCCCGCCCACCGGCCTATGCGGTCTGTGATCTGCGTCTTGAGGATGGAAATGGCCTAGACGTGGTTGAAATCCTGCGGGACAAACGACCCGACGCGCGGGTTGTCGTCCTGACGGGGTACGGTGCGATTGCAACTGCGGTCGCTGCGGTGAAGATCGGCGCGATCGACTACCTTTCAAAACCGGCTGATGCCACCGACATCACCAATGCGTTGTTGGCAAACGGCGATAACCTGCCGCCACCTCCGGAAAACCCGATGAGCGCGGACCGCGTGCGGTGGGAGCACATCCAGAGGGTGTATGAACTGTGTGATCGCAACGTGTCAGAAACAGCACGCCGTCTGAATATGCATCGCCGCACACTTCAACGGATATTGGCAAAGCGCAGCCCGCGCTAAACGTCGTAGCGTTTTAGTCTTTTGTTCACCCTTGTCCCGTCAGCAAGGACATAGTCCTCAATCACGCCGTAGTCGCGGAAACCGCGGCTTTGGTAGTAAGTCAGCCCGCCGTCGTTGTCAGCGCGGATATTGGCTCTGATCCACACATAGCATAGCTCTTTTGCCGCTTCGGCGGTGGCGGAAAACAGGGCAGAGCCAATACCAAGTCCGGTTTGTCCCACCTGTACAAAGGTGGCGATTTCGGCAGCGTCCGGCGGTAGCTTTTCGCTTGGTTCAATCCATTGGAAGCCAACGACACGTTCGTCACTATCCAACGCCACATGCCACGCTGCGCGGTTGGGCGCGAAAGTCATCCACTCCGCCATGTCCTGCCCTGTGACGGGACGTATCAGCGCTGTAGTTCCACCGATTTTGATGATCTCGTTGAGCAACTGCGCCATTGAGTTTGTATGAAGCGGCATAGCTGGACGTACGCGGATCATGGCATATCCTCCATTAGTTGCGCATGGCGCGCAGTAAAATCTGCGCGTACCTCGATCGGAGGCCGCAGCGCAATTTTCAGACCTTCCTTCAGGGTGGGATCTTGTTTGCCAAACAACTTGTCCGCCTCTTCAACGGAAAACCCAGCGATCTGCACCGCCTCCATCCAAGCGCTGACGCGGTCTGCCTTCTTGATCTGCTTCTTCACCGCGACAGGGACCTTCGCGGGCAGGCCAAATCGGATGTGCACAGCCGTCTCCAGCCGCTCATCTAGCGCGGTGTAGCTTGGCCCAACAGCGGCTTTCACGGGTGAAATCATGTCCCCGATCACATATTCAGGCGCGTCGTGCAGCAGCGCGGCAAGCCGCCATTTTACTGGCGCCATAGGGACGATGCGCCCGAATATGGTTTCAACCAACAGCGAATGCTCTGCTACCGAATAGGCAAAGTCACCTTTGGTCTGGCCATTCCATCGCGCAACAAAGGCGAGACCGTGGGCAATGTCCTCTATCTCGATATCAACAGGCGTTGGATCTAGAAGATCGAGCCTGCGGCCCGACAGCATTCGTTGCCACGCGCGGGGTTGCTGCGCCATATATGCCTCCTCTTTTCACCAAATCGCTTTTGGTTCCGAAAATAAAAACTGGAACCGAGTGATAGCTTTGTTGTTCTTTCTGTAACAAGGAGAGAACAATGAAAACCGCATTGATGACAATCGCAGCATTCAGCGTGATGGCCACAGCAGCCACAGCTCAGGAAGTGTGTATGAGCACGGCAGAAATGCAATCTTCGCTGATCGACTGGTATGGGGAGCGCCCGGTGGCGGGTCCCACGCAAGATAACACCCGCCTTTGGGTATCTGATTCTACAGGGTCATGGACCCTTGTACGGAATCTTTCTGACGGCAACGCTTGCGTTCAGGCCCAAGGTGGGAACTGGACCGCATGCAAGGACGCTGAGCAGATGCTGACAGCCATTCAAGCCCGCACTGAGGGTTGAGACAATTCGCCTGTCTGGTGGCTGCAGAGCAGATTGCGAAAACACCACGGCGATGCTATGCGCGCTTCAACAAGATATGAAGGAGCGCCCTCATGGCCAATGACTATATCGTAAAAGACATCAACCTTGCTGCGTTCGGCCGCAAGGAGTTGGACATTGCAGAGACTGAGATGCCGGGCCTTATGGCACTGCGTGACGAATATGGCGAAGCCCAACCGCTTAAAGGGTCGCGGATCGTTGGCTCTCTTCACATGACAATCCAAACCGCGGTTCTTATCGAAACACTTGTGGTGCTGGGCGCCGATGTGCGCTGGGCATCCTGCAACATCTTTTCGACCCAAGATCATGCTGCCGCCGCTATTGCTGCCGGTGGCACGCCGGTTTTTGCGATCAAAGGTCAGTCACTTGAGGAGCATTGGGACTATCTGGATAAATCCTTCCAGTTCCCCGAGGGCCCGAACCTGATCCTTGATGATGGCGGCGATGCCACGCTTTACATCCTTCTAGGTGCGCGCGTCGAGAACGGCGAGACTGACCTGATCGAAGTGCCGACTTCTGAGGAAGAAGTCGCCGTGTTCGCGCAGATCAAAAAGCGCATGGCGCAAAGCCCAGGCTGGTTCACAAAAATGCGCAGCCAGATTGTTGGCGTCTCCGAGGAAACCACAACAGGTGTTCACCGCCTCTATGATCTGGTCAAGAAGGGTCAGTTGCCTTTCCCTGCGATCAACGTGAACGACTCTGTGACTAAGTCGAAGTTCGACAATAAATACGGCTGCAAAGAGAGCCTTGTAGATGGCATTCGTCGCGCCACGGATACAATGATGGCTGGTAAGGTCGCTGTTGTTCTGGGTTACGGCGACGTTGGCAAAGGCTCTGCCGCGTCCCTTAGTGGCGCTGGTGCCCGCGTGAAGGTCACCGAAGTTGATCCGATCTGCGCGTTGCAGGCCGCGATGGACGGTTTTGAAGTTGTTCTGTTGGAAGACGTAGTTTCCACCGCTGACATCTTCATCACCACAACAGGCAACAAGGACGTGATCCGCATCGAGCATATGCGCGAGATGAAGGACATGGCGATTGTTGGAAACATCGGCCACTTCGACAACGAAATTCAGGTCGCGGCCCTCAAAAACCACAAATGGACCAACATTAAAGAACAGGTAGACATGATCGAGATGCCATCCGGCAGCCGTCTGATCCTCCTTTCCGAAGGTCGTTTGTTGAACCTTGGCAATGCCACTGGCCACCCGTCTTTCGTGATGTCCGCTTCGTTCACCAATCAGGTGCTGGCGCAGATGGAGCTGTGGCTCCGCGGCGACCAGTACAAAAACGATGTCTACATCCTGCCCAAGCATCTGGACGAGAAAGTAGCGCGTCTGCATCTCGACCGGATCGGGGTGAAACTGTCCAAACTGAACCCGGAGCAGGCGGCCTATATCGGCGTGTCTCCGGAAGGCCCATTCAAGCCAGAGCATTACCGTTATTAATCACAGGCGGTAACTAAACAAATTTTTCAAACCGCGCGGGTGCTTCTGCGCGGTTTTTTCGTATTTAAGGCACTATCAACCAAAGCTTACGCAATGCAGCCTTGGCCGGGACGGACGTAGATTCGAGACTCTGACACACAATGCCCGTCAGACAGCTACGGTCATGGGGGAAAATCGCTGGAAAAAATTCCTTTTGCGCTTGGATGGTTTCGGACTAGGGTTCGGAAGGAAATCGCCATTTGGGCGGCAAATAACTAACTGGGAGACGACATTGGGCAAGCGGGATGAATGGATCGCGAAGTACGCGGAAGATCTGAAAAACAAATGCGGCATGGAGCCTGACATGGCTCTGCTGACCAAAGTGACCATCGGTTGCGGTCCTTCAATCTATAATGCTGACGCGTCAACCGTTGCAGGTAGCCAGCCCGCCGAGCTTGAGACCGTCAAAAACAACTTCCTGATGAAGAAGCTGGGCCTGCCGGATGGTCCAAACCTGATGGAAGCGATCAATTCCGTGATCGAAGTTTATGGCAAGTCCGAGCGTAACAAATACCGGGCTGTGATCTATTACATGCTGACAAAGCACTTCGGCAAAGAAGCCGTATACAATTAAATCAAAGTACTGATTTTGAGGATGAAACGCCCGCTTGGTTAAGCGGGCGTTTCGTTTTTAGAGCCATTTCAATACATTGATTTCTTGTGTGAAAGTTCAAGCGGGCGTATCAATATCTCATCGGCTAGTAAGGCCAGAACACATTTCGAATACGTGTGCCGGGGTAAGGGAGCGCACGGGGTGAGGAAGGGTTCTGGCGGGGTGCCAGAACCCTTTTTTCGTGTCCGCCGCACCGATTTTCTAAAATAGCGTCAGCACAAGCCCGATAACAGCGCAGCCGATCGTTGCGTATCCGCCATCAATCAACGTCAGGCGGAAGGGTCGCCCCGCATAAGCATTGTTAATCATGATCCATGGGCTGATAAAAAACAGCCCGATCCCCAACCCAGACACAAGGCCCGCACCCGCGCTGTCAATTCCTGACAGGGCAAACGTGTGGCGCATCATGCCTGCAACCAGCACCATTGCGATGCCCGCCAGAACAAATGGCAAGGGTGAGTTGCTCTCAGGCTTTCCATCTGGCCTTCTTTTGATACCTGCCGCGGTCATCCATGGCTCAGCAAGGGTCATGTACCAAACTGCACCCACCACAAACCCTGCCGCTGCGGCGGCAATCACTGCCAGAAATCCCATGTCAATCCTCCCGAAACTCACTGTGGAGTAAGCATGCGCGAAAACCGACTAGATTTCTACGGTTGGGTTTTGCCCATCTCACAGATCAGCTTCCATTCGGCCTGCGTGACCGGCTGTACTGACAGCCGCGAACTGCGGACCAGCGCCATTTTAGCCAATCGCTCATCCGCCTTGACCATCTCCAGTGTTACGGGCTGTGCAAAGGGGCGGACCGCGCGGATGTCCACGCATTCCCAGCGTGGATCGTCAGTGGAGGTATCAGGATGGGCGGAGGCGCACACTTCGACTATGCCGACAACGGCTTTTTCTTTCTGAGAATGATAGAAAAAGCCCAGATCACCCACGGCCATCTCACGCATGAAATTGCGCGCCTGATAGTTGCGCACGCCATCCCACTCTTCGCCCACTTCGCCTTTGGCGACCTGATCATCCCAGCCCCAAGTAAAGGGTTCGGATTTGAAAAGCCAGTAGGCCATCAGCCGATCACCTTTTTCCATTCGGTCAAGGTAACGCTCTCGAACAGGCCCGCCTTGGCGTAGGGATCATTCGCAGCCCAGTTCTCTGCCGCTGCCATGTCAGGCACATCAAGCACGATCATAGAGCCGCACATGCCGCCTTCTTTGTCTACCAGTGGACCAGCCAGATGCACATGGTCGGTGCTTTTGAGATAGTCCACGTGTGCGGGACGGTTTTCCATCCGCACATTCAGTGCGCCGGCTTTGTCGTGGGCCATCAGGCATACAAGCATGTCATTCTTCCTTTAAGGGTCGGGTCAGCAGGCTGTGCACAGCCTCTCTGACATCTAGCGTTTTATCAAGCAGTCCGGCAATGGCCATCGTTATCGGCATGTCCAGATCTTCCTGCGCGGCGACACGGGCCATTGCCCGTGCAGTGGCTGCGCCTTCGACTGTCGTGCCAGCGTCAAACGCCTCACCCCGTCCCAAGCTAAGGCCAAGCCGGTAATTGCGCGACCCCTCCGAAGTGCAGGTCAGCGTTAGATCGCCAAAGCCGGACAGACCGGCAAGCGTGTCGGGATCAGCACCACGAGAGGCTGCCATCCGCTGCATTTCTGCATAACCGCGTGTCATCAGGGCCGCGCGCGCGCTTTCGCCCATGCCGGCGCCGATGGCGGTGCCACAGGCAATCGCCACCACGTTCTTAAGTGCTCCGCCCAGTTCGGCCCCGATGGTGTCAGTCGTCCGGTAAAGCCGCAGCGTGCTTGTGGTCAGTTCCTGCTGCAGTTGTTGTGCAACCAGATCATCGCGCGCCGCGATTGTAAGCGCAGTTGGCAGCCCACGCGCAATATCATCGGCAAAGCTGGGACCGGTAAGGATCGCTGGCTGAGCGCTGGGCACTTCTTCGGTGATTATCTGGACAGGCCCCGCGCCTGAGCTCAGTTCGATCCCCTTGCAGCAGGCGACCAGCGTTTTGCTAGCCAGAGCGTTGGCGTGTTCCTGAAGGAATCCACGCATCTTTTGCATGGGTAGCGCCAACAGCACCGTCTCGGCATGCAATGCCTGCACTAGGTCCTGCGTGACTTCCAGCGTTTCGGGAAAACGGCAGCCTGGCAGGCGCTTGGTGTTTTCGCGGGCGGTTCGCATATCTCCGGCATCTCGTGCCCAGAGTGTCACATGCCCCTTGCCAGCCAAGGATATCGCCAAAGCGGTTCCGAAGGCACCGCCGCCCAAGACGCAGACGCTCATGCTTTCGCTCCCTTTTTGCCGCTGCCCAGCATAGCGGGCGCGGTTTGGTCCAGCGGCCAGCGCGGCCTTGCTGAGAGCCTCATTCCGTCGGGCGCGCGGGTGCCCATTTGCTCCATCGCGGCATAAGCGATCATCGCGGCGTTATCAGTGCACAAGGCCAATGGTGGCGCCACAAAGTCGGCATCAAACCCGTCCGCAACGGTTTTTAGTGCGGCGCGAGTAGCCATGTTCGCGGCCACGCCACCTGCCACGCAAATGCTGCGGTTTGTCGTCAGGGGGGCATAAATCGCAAGGGCGCGGCGGGCTTTCTCGGCCAGCACATCCACGACGGCGGCCTGAAATCCCGCAGCAAGGTCGGCCTGATCCTGCATGCCCAACGTGCCATCGACCAACAAACTATCGCGCTGCCGCAGTACCGCAGTTTTGAGACCGGAAAAGGACATATCGCATCCTTCACGGTCGAGCAGTGGGCGCGGCAACTGGAAACGCTTTGGGTCGCCCTCTTTTGCACGTTGTTCAATAGACGGGCCGCCTGGTTGCGGCAGGGCAATCAGGCGCGCGACCTTGTCGAACGCTTCGCCCGGAGCATCGTCTATTGTGCCGCCAAGGCGCTGAAATTCATCCGGCCCAGAAACAATCAGGAACTGGCAATGGCCACCTGATACCAACAGCATCAGATAGGGAAATTTCACCCCGTCTGTGAGCCTTGGGGTAAGGGCGTGGCCCGCCAAATGGTTGACACCGTATAGCGGCAGGCCGCGCGCCAGTGCGATACCCTTGGCACACATCACGCCCGAAACAACGCCGCCGATTAACCCCGGCCCTGCTGTCACCGCAACCGCGTCAATTTGGTCAAGCCCCAGTCCCGCTTCGTCCAATGCCTGAGCGACGCAGAGATCAAGCTTTTCGGCATGGGCGCGGGCCGCAATTTCGGGAACGACACCGCCGAAATCCGCATGCAGCGCGGTTTGCCCCATCACGATCGAGGACAGAATCTCGGCCGCACCGGGGTGTCCGCGTAGCACTGCAGCGGCTGTGTCGTCGCAGCTGCTCTCGATGCCGAGGATGGTCATGCTGGTCATAAAAGGGTTGTTTCCGTTGCGAAGTAGACCCTCCGCAGGTAACACTCTAACGTCTGGCAAACAATCCTGAGAGCGTCACGGCCCATGGTCCTGCCCACCCTTTTACTGACCCGACCTGCTGCCAGCGCGAAGGCGTTTGCCGACAGCCTGAACACTTCCGTGCTGTCGCGTGTGCGGTTGGTGATCTCTCCGCTGTTGGAAATCTCAGGCATGGGCATCATCCCTTCCCTTACGCAGGTTGGCGGTGTCATCTTCACCTCTGCCAATGGCGTTCTCCATGCGCCCAAGGGCGAAGATCGCCCTGCCTACTGCGTAGGGGCGCAAACAACCGCTGAAGCCACGGCGCACGGCTGGGCCGCCCAGCAGATGGGAGATACCGCGCAAGAGCTGATCGCAGCGTTGTGCGCTGATCCGCCCAAATGCCCGCTGCTTCACCTATCGGGGCGCCATACGCGGGGCGACATCGCGCAGACGCTCAAAAGCGCAGGCGTCGACACCGAACGTGTGACTATTTATGAACAAAGACTATTAGGCTTGAATGCTGCCGCGCATCGGGTGCTCGAAAGCCCTTGTATTATTCCAGTTTTTTCACCCCGTAGCGCCGCGCAATTGGCAAAGGAAGCCCACGGTAACCTTGGTCAAGCGTACATCATCGCCCTCAGCGATGCAGTCGCGCTGCCGCTTGCAGGGGAAAAGACTCGCAATTTGACCGTATTGCCTGCGCCTCAGGCTGTTATCATGCGTGAAGCACTTGAAAACCTTTGTCTCAACCTCAGCTTGCCTTGAGGGGCGTGAGGATGCCGGATAAGGTTGAAAAGCTGGCCCAACTAATGGGTAAGAATCGAAAAGGTATGTGTTGTGGCGTCATCCAAGAAAACCGGCCCCTCGAAACGTAAATCAACGAGCAGTAAGCCGGCTGCCTCAAAGATCGAAGATGTAGTGATTGTCGAAGAAAATAAGGCTTCTGCTCCGATTAAAGATACATCAGAAGACGCTAGCACTGCAGAGGTGACACCGGCGGATGATGCGGTAACTTCTGCCGAAGCTGACGTAGTCGATTCACCTGTCGTGGACACGACACCCTCCGAAGAGATAATTGAAGAAACCTCTGAAGAGCCGGTTGAAGAGAAGCCAACCACTACCACGGCGGAAATGGTGCACCCGGTTCCCGCCATGGCACCAGAACCGGAAAAGGGCAGCAGTTTTCTTCCATTGGTCTTGGGCGGCATCATTGCTGGCGGCATTGGCTTTTTCGCAGCACAAAGCGACTACTTCACGAAGCCCGTGTCGGACCCAACCGTAGAACTCCGCAGTGATTTGGCCGCACAACAGGACCGTATTTCCGCGCTTGAGACGGCCCCTGTGGATACTCCCGCCGTTGATCTGTCCCCGATCGAAGCTCAGCTTGGCAAGATAGAGGAGCGGATCACCGCCCTTGAAGAGCGTCCAGCCGTAGCAATTCCGGAAGGTGTTGATGCTCAGGCCTACGCCGCAGAGCTACAGGCGTTGCAGTCGTCGGTCGAAACCCAGCGCAGTGAAATTGAAGCGTTGATCAACAATGCAAGAACCGTGGAACAAGCGACAGCAGAAGCTGCCGTCACCGCCCGAGCGCAGTCAGCCATCGCGGAGATCGTATCGGCGATTGATGCAGGCCGCCCGTTTGCCGATGAGGTTTCTGAGCTTTGGTCACTTGATATGGGTGAGATTGACCCCGCCCTTGTTTCGTCCGCTGCCGAAGGTGTTCCAACGCTCAGTGCCTTGCAGGCCGACTTTCCTGACCAAGCGCGCTCAGCGCTTTCGGCCGCGCGCGCAAGCGGGGCCGAAGAGGGTGGCCAGCAGGGATTGGGTGGTTTCCTTATACGTTCGCTTGGGGCGCGGTCGGTCGCGCCGCGCGAAGGGAATGATCCGGACGCCGTGTTGTCTCGTGCCGAAGCTGCTATAAAATCAGGCGACCTGCCAGCTACTCTGACAGAACTTGATGCCCTGCCCGAACAAGCACAGGCTGCTATTGCAGACTGGCGTTCCGCTGCCGATGCCCGTGTTGCTGCTCGTATGGCGGCTGATGCTTTGTCACAACGCCTCACGGCTGACTAAGGAAGAATTTATGCTCTGGTCCCTGATTAAAATCATCTTTTTCATCGCCGTTGTTGGCGCACTAGCTTGGGGTGCGGGTTTCCTGCTGGAAGCGGATGGTGGCCTGCAAATCCGCGCCTTGGGTTATGAGTTGAACCCCGGACCGCTTGAATCAGTGTTGCTGCTGGTAGTGCTGGTTTTCGCACTCTGGGTGCTGCTGAAGGTGATGGCGTTGCTGTTCGCAGTGTGGAAATTCATCAACGGGGATGAGACCGCGCTATCGCGCTATTTTGATCGCAACCGCGAGCGTAAGGGCTTTGAGGCGCTTTCCGAGGGCTTGATGGCGCTGGCAAGCGGTGAAGGTCGCGTTGCCATGACCAAGGCTGCGAAAGCCGACAGATACCTCAACAAGCCGGAGCTGACCAACCTGCTGATCGCTCAGGCGGCTGAACTGGCCGGTGACACCAAGAAGGCCGAAGAAACGTATCGAAAGCTTGTTGAAAATGAGCAGACACGTTTTGTTGGTGTGCGCGGCATCATGAAGCAAAAGCTGGCTGCTGGTGATAATGAGACGGCACTCGTGTTGGCCGAGAAAGCCTTTGCTCTCAAACCCAAGCACGAAGAAACCGGTGATATCTTGCTGCGCCTTCAGGCGGAAAAGGAAGATTGGAGCGGCGCCCGCAAGACGTTGAGCGCGAAGCTGCGCAACGGACAGTTGCCGCGGGATGTTCATAAACGCCGCGATGCGGTGTTGGCTCTGTCAGAGGCCAAAGACATCATGTCTGACGAAAGCCCTATTGAGAAACGTGAAGCGGCGATTGAGGCGAACCGCCTTTCCCCCGATCTGATCCCAGCTGCAGTCATGGCTGCGAAAAGCTATATCGAGCAGAGCAAACCGCGCTATGCGGCCCGCCTGCTTAAGAAAGCATGGGAGGCGCGCCCGCATCCCGATCTTGCAGCGACATTTGCGGCTATCGTGCCGGATGAAACACCTGCCGCGCGGATCAAGCGTTTTGCAACCCTGACGAAAATCACGCCAAACCACCCTGAGGCCAAAATGCTTCTTGCTGAGTTGCATATCGCGAACGAGGATTTCCCCGCTGCGCGTCGTGCGCTGGGCGATCTGGTGGAAAAAGATCCTGATGCACGTTCGGTCACGCTCATGGCTGCGATTGAACGGGGCGAAGGCGCATCTGATACGGTAGTCAAAGGCTGGCTCGCCCGTGCGATTGCAGTTCCGCGTGGTCCCCAGTGGATCTGCGAGAACTGCCAGCACATCCACGCCGAATGGAAGCCGATCTGCGAAAACTGCTCTAGCTTCGATACATTAGAATGGAAGCGCCCACCTGTTTCCGAAGTGGCCATGCCTGCCGGCGTTCAAATGCTGCCATTGATTGTTGGTGCGTTGGACGACAAATCAGGCGCCGCTGGCGTTCCTCAGGTGGCCGAGGATGTGAAAATTGAAGACGCGGAGATTATCGAGGATGTGACCGGATCTGATGCGAACGACCAAAAGGCCGTGAATTGACCGCCGCTGACTTGTTTCAATAGATCATCGTTTAGGGCCACCTTCGGGTGGCCCTATTCGTTTCGGAAATCGAGCAAATTTGTGCGTCATGCTGTAGAACCAAAAAGCCTAACGACGAGGTGCCGAACCCTCTGGCCAGAGCTGGCATAGACGCCAAAAACTGCGAATTTCCGTTCCAGCCCTTCATGTTGGCGTAATTTCTCAAGACGTGTTGTAGCTATGGATGTCTCAGGTGGTGGCGTTATCTGCGACCAACGCAGGCTGAGGCTGATGAGCCGCGTCTTGATTGATTGGTAGGCTCAGAACAAAACAACTGCCCTCACAAAGGACGCTACTGACAGTAAGGCTCCCGTTTTGCAGCCCGGCCAAGCTTCGCGAGATCGCCAATCCCATGCCGGTGCCGCCTGCACGCCGCGTGGCCGTTGAATAAACTTGATAAAAAGCGTCGAAGATACTTTCGAGTTCAGCTTCTGGTATGCCTGCTCCGCTGTCTTGAACCATGAAGTTTACCTTGTCGGCTTCGGCCTTAATGATAAGGCGTACAAATCCGGTCTCGGTAAACTTGATCGCATTTCCAATCAACTTGAACAGAATCTGACGCCCCCTCACTTTGTCTGCAAACACCGTCTCGGCCTCTTGAACGACCTCGAACTGCAGCGCCTTATTGCGTGAAAGTGTGCCGAGCAGGTGGATGACAGGGTCGACGAGATCTTTCACGTCGCAAAGCGCAGGTTCAATCACCAAGCTTCCGGATTCGATCTTTGCGATATCCAGCATTTCATTGATCAGATGCAAAAGATGCTCACCTGACTGAATCATCCGCTCCATCAGGCCCTCGATCTGAATGTAGACTTCGTCCAATATCCGCTTGGCTTCTTCGGGTGTAGCGCTGCCATCCTCATAAGCGGCAAGCAAAGTCTTCGAAGAGCTTAACAACCTCGCATTTTTTGAAATCTTCGCTACGCCTAAAATTACCGTTAACGGCGTTCTCAGCTCGTGGCTTAGCAATCCCATGAAATCGGTCTTAGCTTGGTTTGCAGCTTCCGCTGCGTCCTTTGCTTGGCTCAATTCAGTCACATCCACCCGGAGACCGACATAGCTGCCATCCTCCAAACGGTGATCCGACGCTTTTATCACGCGTCCATCAGAGAGGCTTTGCTCAGTCTCAACTGTTTCAATTGCATGAAAAGAGTTGAATCTTTGTCCCATCCAATCAGCTTCTTGCAAACTATCTAAAGCCTGGCTTTGCTTCTCCATTCCTGTCTGAAGTGGTCCGGCAAAATTGGACAGCGTGCTAAGATGTATCCAACCCGAA
>NZ_JBALVJ010000021.1:0-56594 GCF_036961165.1 Sulfitobacter sp.
GATGCATCTTAGCCAAGCCGCAAAACTGTCCTAAAAAGCAGGACCACTTCAATCGAGGCGCGGACAGGCAAGGTATTGATCGAGCGGGAGTTCACGCTGGTTATGTCGTCGCTCGGTGCTGCTGATGCCTTGCCGTTGACTGTGGCACCGGTCACCGTGATTGCCAATGTGCAGCGCGTGACTCGCAGCGGGATCGAGCAGTTAGTGAATGCTGGCCTCTATTGGTGGGAGCGGGACGGTCATACGCCGCGACTGCGCGCTACCGGCGCCTGCCTTCCAGCGCCCGAGACCGGCGGCGAACTGCGCGTGCGGTTTCTGGCGGGATACGGTCCCGAATGGGAGGATGTGCCTGCGGACATGCAGCAGGCTGTGTTAATGCTGGCTGCACACTATTAAGAGTACCGCCATGACACCGTGCTGAGCGATGGGTGCATGCCGTTTGGTGTGACGTCGCTCATCGAGCGCTACCGCACCATGCGTCTTGGCCGCAGCGGGGCGCAGGCATGAGCGCGCCACGTCTGAACCGTGCGCTGGTCCTTGAGACGCCAGCCGAGCTGAGAGATGGCGCAGGCGGCTATGTGCAGGGCTGGGTGCCGGTTGGCACGCTTTGGGCCGAAGTGACACCACGCAGCGGACGCGAGACCGCGCAGAGCGGCGCGCCGATCAGCCGCATGGCCTACCGCATCATCGTGCGCGGTGCAGCCGTGGGTAGCCCTGAGCGTCCGACCGCGCAGCAACGCTTTCGGCAAGAAGAGCGGATTTTACCATCGAAGCAGTGGCCGAGCATGACCCCGAGGGGCGCTACCTGGCCTGCTTTGCCCAAGAGAAGCAGGTCGTATGAGCTATGCAGTTTCAGGCGCTCTTCAGGCTGCGGTATTTGCCGCTTTGAGCCAAGATGCTGCGCTGAGTGCCCTTGTTGGGACGGGGATCTATGATGCTGTGCCTGCGGGCAGCGTGCCAGATATTTACGTGCGACTTGGCTCCGAGACGGTGCGCGAGGCATCTGACGGCAGTGGTGCGGGGGCGGTCCACTTTCTGACGGTTTCGGTGATCACGACGAGCCCTGGTTTCGCCACAGCCAAAGCAGCTGCAACGGCGGTCAGTGACGCCCTGCAAGATGTAGAGCTGGAGCTGTCACGCGGCAGGTTGATTTCCCTGCGGTTCGAGAGGGCGACTGCACGGCGCATTGATGCTGCAAGTGCCCGCCAAATCGATCTGCGCTTTCGCGCGCGGGTGCAGGACGACTGATCAAAAGCGCCCCAATAGAGGGCAACTAATTCTCAACGCCAAACGGCACACTATAGGAGTACGACGAAATGGCTGTACAAGCAGGCAAGGACCTTTTGGTCAAAGTAGATATGAGCACCGATGGCAACTTTGAGACCATCGCGGGCTTGCGCGCCACGCGCATCAGTTTCAATGCCGAAGCAGTTGACGTTACCGCGCTCGATAGTGAGGGCGGGTGGCGTGAGTTACTGGCAGGTGCAGGCGTGCGGTCAGCTGCGATCAGCGGCTCTGGCGTGTTCCGTGATGAAGCCACAGACGAGCGTGCGCGCCAATTGCTCTTTGATGGGCTGACGCCAAATTTTCAGGTGGTCATTCCCCAGTTCGGGATCGTGGAGGGCCCGTTTCAGGTGACCTCGCTGGAGTATGCAGGCCAGCTTAATGGGGAGGCGACTTACGAGTTGTCGCTTGCCTCTGCGGGGCAGCTGCAATTCATCCCTTACGTCGATCCGGTTGAGTAAGCATGGAAAATCGGTGGAGGGGAGAGGTGGCGCTGGTTGTGAACAATCAGCACCATCGGATGCGGCTTACGCTGGGGGCTTTAGCCGAGCTGGAGGAAGAGCTGGCTTAACCATCGCTGATGGCGCTGGTGCAGCGGTTCGAGACGGGCGGGTTCAGCACGCGGGACGTGCTGGCGCTGCTATGTGCGGGTCTGCGCGGCGGTGGGGTCGAAATGAACCCCGACACGCTGGCACAGGCCGAGATCGGGGGTGGCCCAATGCGCGCAGCACAAGCCGCCGCTGAGCTGTTGGCGCGGGCTTTTACGGTTCAGCCATGAGCGCTGGCTTTGATTGGCCCGCTTTGATGCGCGCAGGGCTGCACGGTTTGCGGCTGACCCCTGATGCCTTCTGGGCGCTGACGCCTGCAGAGTTGCAGATGATGCTGGGTAGCAAGGCGGGTGATGCACCGATGCTAAGTGCCGGATTGGCCGCTCTGATGGCGGCCTATCCTGACAAGACAAAGGATCGAGATAATGAATGATGAAAGTTTTGACGATCTGGCAACAGATGCACAATAGCTCAACCAGACGCTGGGCCAGACCAGTATTCTGGTATCGGGCTTTGACAGCGAGTTGCGCCGGATGAGCACCTCACTGTCAGCGATGGGCAAGGATGTAGCCACCTTTGAAAAAGGATTGAGCCGCGGTTTGCGCAAGGCCTTTGACGGGGTGATGTTTGACGGCAATGGCTTACGCCCCTATGCGCCCGCCCACCTGCGCGTCCTCGCGCAGTCAAACGGTGCGCTGGCAGTCAGTTGGGTGCGTCGAACGCGAATTGACGGCGACGCATGGGAGCCTCTTGAAGTGCCCTTGGGGGAAGAGACAGAATCCTATCTGCTGCGGATCGCAAAAGACGGGGTCGTTGTGCGGGAGGAAATAGTGTCGGCACCATTGTTCGATTGCATTGCGGCCGCGCAAGCGGCGGACGCGGTGGAGGCCTCTTTTACTGTTGAAGTGGCACAGGTCTCTTCGACCTATGGACCGGGGTTGTTTGCACGGACGGAGATCACCGGATTGTGAGACGGGTTGGCTTGAGCGATCTGCACCACGCTGCCGGCGCGGTGCAGACAGTTCCGGTGGGCGCACGCGTTGCATTTTGTCAAAGGTTGTTCTGGCAGGCTCACGTTGCTGATAAACACGTCAAACGCCTGCGCAGGCTGCATCCGCAGTGGGGGGACGGCAGCCTGCGTGCCGCGACGTTGGCGCATCTGAAGGGGTATTCTATGGTCAATGCCGTGCCGGATTACTATCTTGCGATGGCCCTTGTTCTGAACGTATTGGCGCGCCGCGGGGATGATAGATGCGGTACTTGTACAAGGTAACGTCTTTGCAGCGGACCGATTTGTGCTAAATAGAGAAAAAAGCCGAGATAAAGGAGCCGCCACATGGCTAGTCCTCGTAGTAAAATCGCCTCTGTCGATCCTGTCTGGGACCAGATCAAGCATGACGCTCAAAAAGCCGCAGCAGACGAGCCGCTGATCGGCGGATTCGTTCATGCGACGATCCTGCATCACACCTCCATAGAAAAGGCTTTGTCCTACCGGATTGCGGCCAAACTATCCTCGAACGAGATGTCGATGATGGTTGTGCGCGAGATCGTAGATCAGGCATATGCAGATGAGCCGGGTTTGGTTGAAGCTGCACGCGCGGATCTTGTGGCAATATATGAACGTGATCCGGCGTGCCACCGCCTATTGCAGCCGATCCTCTATTTCAAAGGCTACCAGGCGGTGCAAGCTTACCGCGTGAGCCATTATTTGTGGGCGCGCGGCCAGCGTGATCTGGCGTATTTCTTCCAAATGCGTGTCTCTGAAATTTTTGGAGTGGATATCCACCCCGGCGCCCGCATGGGCAAGGGCATCATGATTGACCATGCCCATTCGATTGTTATCGGTGAGACGGCTGTTGTGGGTGACAACGTATCGATGTTGCATTCGGTAACGCTTGGCGGCACCGGCAAAGAAGAAGAGGATCGTCACCCCAAAATCGGTGATGGTGTTCTAATCGGAGCAGGAGCCAAGGTCTTGGGCAATATCAAGATTGGCCATTGCAGCCGCATCGCTGCAGGTTCGGTCGTGCTTGAAGAAGTGCCGCCGTGTAAGACCGTAGCAGGTATTCCTGCGCGCATTGTCGGAGAGGCCGGCTGTGATCAGCCGTCGATTTCGATGAATCATATGCTGGGCCCCTGGAGCGAATAGCGCAGGGCTAAACGCACAAATGGAAAAGGCCGGAGCGGTTGCTCCGGCCTTTTTTGTTGATCTTTTGTGTCGCTCCTTAGGTTTAGCGCCTCAAACGTCACAGGATATCTATCGCCAAAATAATTATCAGGCGAGCATCGTCATCGGCGCTTCTAGGTTGTCCTTGATTGCAGAGAGCAGTTGCGCGCCCAACGCTCCGTCAATGACACGGTGGTCGACAGACAGGGTGACAGACATCACCGTAGCGATGCCCAACTCTCCGTCCGCGTCGACAACTGGTTTTTTCACACCAGCACCAACGGCAAGGATTGCACCGTGTGGCGGGTTGATGACCGCGTCAAAATTGTCGATGCCGAACATGCCGAGGTTGGAGATGGCAAAGCTGCCGCCCTGATATTCATGCGGCGCGAGTTTGCGGTCACGTGCACGTCCGGCAAGGTCTTTCATCTCGGCGCTTAGCGCGGAGAGGGACTTCATCTCTGCGTCTTTAAGCACAGGCGTGAAGAGCCCGCCTTCGATGGCGACAGCAACGGCTACGTCCGATGGTTTTAGCTTGAATACCTTGTCACCGGCCCAGACCGCATTCGCATCTGGCACCTGTTGCAAGGCCAGCGCGCAGGCTTTGATGATGAAATCGTTGACCGACAGTTTCACACCGCGCGGCTCAAGCTGTTTGTTGAGCTGGGCACGGAAGGCCAGCAGCGCATCAAGCTGGATATCGCGACGCAGATAGAAGTGCGGCACGGTTTGCTTGGCCTCGGTGAGGCGCGTTGCGATGGTTTTGCGCATGCCGTTGAGGGTGATTTCCTCGTACTCGCGGCCTTCATACATCTTGGCGATCGCGTCGCTGGATGGGCCTGTTGGCATCGCTGCGGCAGGAGCTACAGCCTTGTCCGGCGCGGCAGTTGCGGCTGCCTTTGGAGCATCCGTTTTCGAAAGGCCTTCAACATCGGCTTTTACAATTCGGCCGTGGGGGCCGGAGCCTTTGACCGCAGCCAGATCAAGACCCTTTTGCGCAGCAATGCGGCGCGCAAGGGGGGAGGCGAAGATGCGGCTTCCATCGGATTTCGCACCAGCGGCGGGCGCTGGTGTCGCATCTGTTGCGCCGCGCCCGTGGCCTTTGGCTGGGGCCGTGGCGTCAGAGGCTTCTGCCGGAGCGGCATTGCTGGATGCTTCGGCCTTTGGCGCTGGTGTATCAGCGATGTCGTCGGCGGTTTCACCATCTTCTAGAAGGACGGCGATAGCGGTGTTGACCTTAACCCCTTCGGAGCCTTCGCCGACGAGGATCTTGCCGATCACGCCTTCGTCTACAGCTTCGAACTCCATCGTCGCCTTGTCGGTTTCGATTTCACACATCACATCACCGGAGGAGACTTTGTCACCCTCCTTGACCAGCCATTTGGCCAGCGTGCCTTCTTCCATGGTGGGCGAGAGGGCGGGCATCAGGATTTCTATTGGCATCGTGTCCGCTCCTTATTTGTATGTTACTTTTTTCACGGCTTCGATCACCTCGGCGGTGGTGACTAGCGCGTGTTTTTCAAGGTTCGCTGCGTAGGGCATCGGTACGTCCTTGCCTGTGCAGTTGATCACCGGCGCGTCCAGATAGTCAAACGCATCCTGCATCACAACAGAGCTGATGTAGCTCCCGACAGAGCCTTGCGGCCAGCCTTCTTCAACCGTGACAAGACGGTTGGTCTTCATCACGGATTTGATGATCGCGAGCGTGTCCATCGGGCGCAGGGTGCGCAGGTCGATGACCTCGGCCATAATGCCTTCTTCGGCCAGTTTGTCGGCGGCTTCGAGTGCGTAGGTCATGCCGATGCCAAAGCTCACGATGGTCACATCGTCGCCTTCGCGCCAGATGCGGGCCTTGCCGAACGGCACGGTGTAGTCATCCAGATCAGGCACATCGAATGAGCGACCATAGAGAATCTCATTCTCAAGGAAGATCACCGGGTTCGGATCGCGGATCGCCGTTTTCATCAGACCTTTATAGTCAGACGCGGCATAGGGAATAGCGACCTTAAGGCCGGGAACCTGCATAAACCATGCGGCATAGTCCTGCGAGTGCTGGGCACCCACACGCGCAGCCGCACCGTTTGGCCCACGGAACACCATAGGCGCACCCATCTGGCCACCAGACATATACAGCGTCTTGGCCGCAGAGTTAATTATCTGGTCCATCGCCTGCATGGCGAAGTTAAAGGTCATGAACTCGACAATCGGTTTCAAGCCGCCAAAGGCAGCCCCGACACCGATACCGGCAAATCCGTGTTCGGTGATCGGCGTGTCGATCACACGTTTGGAGCCGAATTCATCCAGCATCCCTTGGGTGATTTTGTAAGCGCCCTGATACTCGGCCACTTCTTCGCCCATAATGAATACTGTCTCGTCGCGGCGCATTTCTTCGGCCATGCCGTCGCGCAACGCTTCGCGCACGGTTTGTTTCTTCAGCGTCGTGCCTTCCGGCCAGTCGGGAGACGTGTCTACGACAGGCTCGGGGTGGGACTTGGCAGCGGCAGGCGCTGTTTCGGACGATTGTTCTTTGTCCGCAGGGACGGGGGCAGAGGCACGTTCGGATTTGGCGCTGTCCATGGCAGAGGCGTCTTCGCCTTCTTCCAACAGGATCGCGATGGCCATGTTGACCTTCACGCCTTCGGTGCCTTCTTCGATCAGGATTTTGCCGATCACACCTTCGTCCACGGCTTCGAATTCCATCGTGGCTTTGTCGGTTTCGATCTCGGCCATGATGTCACCGGAGGAGACAGTATCGCCCTCCTTCACCAGCCATTTGGCCAGCGTGCCTTCTTCCATGGTGGGGCTCAGGGCGGGCATCAGAATTTCGGTTGCCATGTTTTAAGCCTCCAGCTCTGCGTAAATATCTGTCCAAAGCTCATCAAGATGCGGCTCCGGGCTGTCCTTGGCGAACTCGGCGCTTTCGTTCACGACGGCTTTGATTTCTTTGTCGATCGCTTTGAGGTCATCTTCGGTGGCGTGTTTGCCGGTCAGCAGCAGGCTGCGCACTGCCTCGATCGGATCACGCTCGTCGCGCATCTTCTGCACTTCTTCGCGGGTCCGGTACTTGGCCGGGTCCGACATAGAGTGGCCGCGGTAGCGATACGTTTTGATCTCAAGGATATAGGGGCCTTTGCCTGCGCGACAGACTTCGACAGCCTTCTCGCCGGCTTCTTTCACGGCCAGCACATCCATGCCGTCCACTTCTTCACCCTTGATTCCGTAGGCAGCGCCGCGTTCCCAGTAGGAGGGCGAGTGGGTGGAGCGTTTGGTGGACGTGCCCATAGCGTATTGGTTGTTCTCTATCACGAAAACGACCGGCAGGTTCCAGATTTCGGCCATGTTGTAGGCTTCATAAACCTGACCCTGGTTCGCCGCACCATCACCGAAGTAGGTGAAGGTCACGTTGTCGTTGCCTTTGTATTTGTCAGAGAAGGCAAGGCCCGCACCAAGTGGCACCTGCGCCGCAACGATCCCGTGGCCACCATAGAAATGCTTCTCTTTCGAGAACATGTGCATGGAGCCGCCTTTACCCTTGGAGTAGCCACCTTCGCGGCCGGTCAATTCGGCCATCACACCCTTGGGGTCCATGCCGCAGGCCAGCATGTGCCCGTGGTCGCGGTAAGAGGTGATGCGTTTGTCGCCTTCTTTGGCTGCGGCCTCAAGGCCCACAACAACCGCTTCTTGTCCGATGTAGAGGTGACAGAAGCCACCGATCAGACCCATGCCGTACAGCTGGCCCGCTTTTTCTTCAAAGCGACGGATCAAAAGCATGTCGCGGTAATACGCTTTCAGCTCTTCCGGTGAAACATTGGATTGGGTCGCTTTGGAACTCGGCTTCTTGGCAGCCATATGGCAGTCCTCCCGTCGGCGTAAATCGAAATCGCCGAATATAGTTTAACGTTAAACTATATCATAAAGGATTCGAACGTGCTTGGCGAGAGGGCTTTGCGCAACGGAGCCATGTTGTAGGGGCAGGGCTGTTTAGCGGATCACGATCTCATCGGAACGCACCATGCCAAGGACCGTGCGCGCGCGCTCGTCCAGCAGGTCAAGATCAAGGTAATCATCCGACAGCCGCAGCGTCAGGTTCTCCATCTGCGCAACATCGGTGCGGACCTGTACAAGCTGGGTGCGCATGGTATCGGCCTCGGCCAGAATTTCGGCACGGCGAAACAGGCCGAAATCACCCTGCACAGCGGCAAACATGAAATACAGGCTCAGCGCGAAGGCGATCGCGAAGAACAGAATAGGGCCAAACGATGGTTTGCTCATAAGAGGATGCCTGTGGGTTGCTGCCGATCTTTGCCGCCTCTTATCGGGCGGTCTTAGGACTATGCCATAGGTAATTCGCAAAGGGAATCCCCGGATTCCCTCCAGCGACATATGTTTGCTACATTCCGCCGAACTGTGGCCGCTTTGCCTACCAATACGGCAGCAGTGCAGTTGGCCGATTAGTTAGCCGCCCAATGCCGCGACACCGGGCAGGGTTTTGCCTTCCATCCACTCCAGAAAGGCGCCGCCTGCCGTAGAGATATAGGTGAAATCATTCGCCACACCCGCCTGATTGAGCGCGGCAACCGTATCACCGCCCCCCGCGACTGAGACCAGCGTGCCAGCGCGGGTCTGCTCTGCCGCCATCTGCGCTGCAGCGACCGTAGCAGTGTCGAACGGAGCAATCTCGAACGCGCCCATGGGGCCATTCCAGATCAGCGTTTTCAGTCCCTTGAATGCCAGACGGACCTGCGCGATTGTCTCGGGGCCCGCATCCAGAACCATCTGGTCAGCCGCAAGAACCGTATCGGGGCCAAGCGGGGTCACTTCATGCGCGGCTCCTGCCTTGAACTCCCGCGCGACCAAACCGTCCACGGGCAGCAGAACACGGCAGCCAGCCTTGGCTGCTTGCGCCATGATATCGCGCGCAGTGTCGAAATAGTCAGGCTCGCTCAGCGACGCGCCCAGTTGCGCGCCCTGTGCAGCCAGAAACGTGTTGGCCATCCCGCCGCCGATAACCAGCAAATCAAGGCGGTTCACCAGATTTTCCAGCAGCGCGATCTTGGTCGAAACCTTGGCCCCGCCCACAACTGCGCCCACCGGACGCTTCGGCTTGGACAATGCGGCTTCCAGCGCAGAAAGCTCGGCCTGCATTAGACGACCTGCACACGAGGGCAGGTGATGGGCAACCCCCTCGGTCGAGGCATGAGCACGGTGCGCGGCAGAGAAAGCATCGTTGCAATAGATATCGCCCAGACGCGCAAGACGCGCGGCAAACTCGGGGTCGTTGGCTTCTTCGCCTTTGTGGAAACGAATGTTTTCGATCAGCACCACGTCTGCCACTGCTGCCTCCGCGGTTAGTTTCTCGGCGGCATCCAGTGTTTCGACAAACGCGACAGAGCGCATCAGCGCGTGGCGCAGGGCAGGGAGGACCTGCCGCAGGCTCATTTCCAGATTGACCTTGCCCTTGGGCCGTCCGAAATGCGCCAGAAGGATCGGGGTGCCACCTTTGGCCAGAATGTCTTGCACGGTGGGCACAATCCGTTCAATGCGCGTGGCATCGGTTACTTTGCCTTGCTCAACGGGAACGTTGATATCGACGCGAACCAGAACCCGTTTGCCGTGAAGGTCCATGTCGTCCAGTGTTTTCCAGCCCATGTGTACCGATCCTTTGTTGTCTGCGCTCAAAGTTAGTGTTGTTTTGCCGTTATCTTGCCGAGGGTCAATGCACTGCCTTGGCAATTGTGCCTCTGCGCCTTAGGTAACGTGAAAGATTTATGAAGGAGTGCCCCATGGCCGAGATCAAAGACCCCGAAAACACAATCCTGATGGAAATCAAAGGTGGCACCGTCACCATCCAGCTGCTGCCGGACGTAGCGCCCCAGCACGTCGAGCGTATGAAAACGCTGGCGCGCGCAGGTGCATATGACAACGTGGCTTTCCACCGCGTCATCGACGGCTTTATGGCCCAGACCGGCGATGTACAGCACGCCAACATGGAAAAAGACTATAACCCGCGCGCCGCAGGCACCGGCAGTTCCGAGCATCCTGATGTGCCAGCCGAATTCTCAAAGGTTCCGCACGCACGCGGTTCGCTTGGTGCTGCGCGCTCTGCTAACCCGAACTCGGCCAACAGCCAGTTCTTTATCAACTTTAAAGATAATGATTTCCTGAACGGCCAGTACACTGTTTACGGTCAGGTTATCTCTGGCATGGAGCATGTAGACGCCCTCGCAAAGGGCGAGCCACCGGCCAACCCCGACCGCATGATCAGCGTCAAGGTAGCTGCAGATGCGTAAGCTGCTTGCAAGCGGGCTGTTCGCAGCGCTCATTGCTGGCCCTGTCGCTGCCTCCGGTCTGATGATCGAAGTGGCAGGGCAGGCCAACGGGACGGTCACGATTGACCTGCTCGAAGATGTGGCCCCCCGCCACGTGGCACAGATCACCGCTTTGGCGGCAGATGGTGCCTATGACGGTGTTGTGTTCCACCGCGTGATCGACGGCTTTATGGCCCAGACCGGCGATGTGGAACATGGCAAAATGGGCAGCGACATGCGTAGCGCAGGCACAGGCGGCTCCGATCTGCCCGATCTGCCAGCCGAGTTCTCGGACGTTGCGTTTGAAAAAGGCGTGGTTGGCATGGCGCGGTCACAAAGCCCTGACAGCGCCAACAGTCAGTTCTTTATCATGTTTGACGAAGCACCCTTCTTGAACGGTCAATACACGGTTGTTGGCCGTGTGACGGATGGTCAGGATGTGGTTGATGCCATCAAACGCGGCACAGGCGGCAACGGCGCCGTTGTTGGCGAGCCTGATATGATGAAGACGGTCACCGTCACGGACTAACCTGTCCGAACTGGTTTCCAGATTGAAGGCGTCTCGTAGGAGGCGCATTTTTTCGTTCTTTCAGGTCAGAGCTGTAGCAAGGAAGAACCTGACGCTCTTGGGGGTCTAGGCCATATGTGCGACCTATTTCATCAGCGCTAGATCGCGAAAATTGTTCAGGTGCCGACGATGTTTACCCGTCTCAGGCAATCATTCAACTACGCGGTAAGGTAGGAACAGAACTTAGGTACGTGGCGTATGATTTCTGGCCATCATAGCGGGCACGGCGATAGCCCGATGCCCGGGAAGTAAGCTTATGAAGCGATCTGGAGCGGCATCGCTTGGCGGCGATCTGAAGCGATTTCGGTGAAGTTGAAGATGTTTTCGATATGGTGGCGGAGAACGAGCAGGCGAACGCTTTTGAACTGCAAAAGCTGACGGCTGTTGTTTTGTTGTCTCTGGCTTCGGCCAAAGCTTCAAGAGCGAAGCGGCGACCGGTGCGGGCTTTTTCTACAAGTGTCATTTGGTCTCTCCAGGTTTTGATGTCCTGAAATCACTTTGCAGAGTTTTGTGACGCCGCGTCAGGACCAAATAAGGATTGATCGGTATGCATTGGTCTATCCATGTATCCAAAATAATAGTTTTGGGCTGACCAAAGGTGCTACAGCACATACCCCGCATTCTTCAGTTCTGCCCACTCTGTACAGAATATTGAGATCCGGTTCTTAACCGGCGCTGCGCTACGCCAATGTCTTTTCAGCCACCACGATCATGGCGGCAAAGTAAAACGCCGCGAGCGCCGCTCACGGCGTTTAGAATTTTTGCAGTTGTCAAATCCCTTAGGAAGCAGGGTTTGCTTTCTGGGCAGGGGCCGCTTTGGCGCCGGGGTTCAGTGGGTCGTCCTGACGCTGTACGGAACCTTCAAAGTGCGCACCGCTCTCGATGGCGATGGTCTTGTGGATGATGTCACCCTCGACCCGCGCTGTGGAGGTCAGGCGTACTTTCAGACCACGCACACGGCCAACGATTCGGCCGTTGATCACAACATCGTCGGCAACCACCTCGCCTTTGATTGTTGCTGTCTCGCCGATGGTCAGCAGGTGTGCGCGGATGTCGCCCTCAACCGTGCCTTCAACCTGAATATCGCCAGTTGTCTTCATGTTACCGGTCACGTGCAGATCGGCAGACAGGACAGAGGCGGGCGGCTTTGCCTTTGGGGCGCTTGCCTTAAACTCGTTCGGCTTTTGCGGCGGCACTGATGGGGCAGCCGAAGAAGTCGGCATTGCGGGTTTTTGTGGTTCAGTACCGCTTGGGGCCGGATCGTTGATTTTGCTCTTAGAAAACATCGTTTGCTGCCTTGATATAGATCATTGGATTGACGGCTTTCCCACCCACGCGCACTTCGTAGTGTAGGTGCACGCCGGTTACCCGTCCTGTAGCACCCATATCACCGATACGATCGCCGCGCGATACTCTTTGACCGACCTTCACGCGGATTTTCGATTGATGCGCATACCTCGTCTCAATGCCGAATTCGTGTTGAATTTTCACCAGACGTCCATATCCAGAGCTCCAGCCAGCGTGAGTCACAACACCGTCCGCCGTGGCATAGAGTGGTGTGCCTGTGCCTGCTGCGAAATCAACACCGGAGTGCATACGGCGGCCGCCGGTTTTAGGATCGCGGCGGAAGCCGAAATGCGACGTAAAGCGGAAAGCGTCTTTTACAGGATTCGCAAATGGTGCCTTGGAGGCGGCGAGTCGGTAAAGGTTCAACCTGTCCATCTGGTTGATCAGGCGGTTAGCGCGCAGCGTATCTGCGGTGGGCTTTTCGCCGCGGGTGGTAAAGCTAAGGGGGGTGAGTGGGCCACCCTGACCGGAGTATCCGCGACGCACTGTCTCAAGGATACGCTCGGTCGGCATGCCTGCTGCGCGAAACATACGGTCCAGCGGCGCAACCGAAACGGTCATGGCCTCTTCAAGCTGGCGGAAAATCGTGTCGTTCTGCTCCTGCATGGTCGCAATTTTCTGGTGCAGCTCGTCGGCAATCAACAGCGCCTCTTCAGAGTCCTCGATCACCTTGTCACGCTCTAGCGCGGTACGGGCCAGCGCATCAGCGAGAAAATCCATCGGCGCGGTGCTGGCCGCAACTTGAATGGAATCGCCGTTTTCGGTTTGCAGCTGTGCGACCTGGCTGCGCGCCGCTTCGCGGTCTTGCATCGTGTCGCGTAGGGTGGACTGGATCACGTCAATGCCGGTCTCAAGCTCGCGGCGGCGTGTCTCGGATGACAGCAGCTCTGACTGCATGACGGAAATCTGGGTAAGGGCTGCGTTAAAGCGTTCTTGTGCGGCAAGGGCTTCTTCTGCACGGGTGTCGCGCTGTGAACTTAGATCATTCAGGCGCGCTTGGTACGTGCGTTGATCCCGTTTGGCCTGCTCGCGAAAGTTGCCAGAGCCGATGCTGTCCATGAGGATAATCGCTGTTGCCACAATGGCCCAAGCGACCAAGGCTGACGATCCGGCCAGCGCAATCAGCTGGGTTACGGGGCGCAAACGGATGAACCGTGTGTCATTATCTGATTTCAAGAATACTCGGCGCTCTGGAAAATGTTTTTCTAACAGAGCATGAGCCTTAATCGCGATTTTTGTGCGCACGTTTATTATTTCCCTTAGGTCCCCTTACGGATCGGCGTGTCCCTCACAAATCCGTTAACAAAATTGCAATAACTTTCGGGAAGGCATCGGGCAACCCTTGAGGGCGCTCGTGACGTAGAGTCGCCGCTTTCTGTGACATATGGGCGGAAATCCGCCTATTTCAGCGGCTTGTGCTGCGCGGCTTAACTACTTTCCGCCAATGGCCAGTAAAAATCTGGCGGTATGCCGGCTTCTGCCCTCTTTTCCTCGTTGAACGGCGGTTTGAGTTGGCCGTGGAAATACTTCCGGACAAGCGCATGGAACTTCTGCGTGGGGTCGATGTCATGGCGGCCGCACAGAAAATGGAACCACTTGGAGCCATAGGCGACGTGGTGCACTTCCTCGGCATAGATGATCTCAAGCGCTGCCACAGCCTGATCCGCCTTGGCCTGTTTGAATATCTTGATCATGCCGGGGGTCACATCCAGCCCGCGTGCTTCAAGCACCATGGGCACCACTGCAAGGCGGCCCATGAAATCATCCACGGTATCCTCGGCTGCACGCCACATCCCTGCGTGGGCAGGAAGCGCGCCGTAAAAGCTGCCTTCGGCTTCAAGGCAATCGCACATCAGATTGAAATGCTTTGATTCTTCATCAGCGGCCTTCACCCAGTCGTCGTAATATCCGATGGGCATTTTTACGTCACAAAACCGCGCAATAATGTCCCAGTGCAGATCAACGGCGTTCAGCTCAATGTGGGCGACAGCATGCGTAAGTGCGATCCGGCCTTCCGGCGTGCCAAGCTTGCGACGCGGCACATCACGTGGGCTTAGAAGCTCTGGCTTGGCGGGGCGCGCAGGGTGGAGCGGCGGATTTGCGCTGCCGATCTCGGGCACCGTGCCATCGGCACGCGCCGCACGCCACTCAGCGGCAAAGCTGTGGGACAGGGCTGTCTTTTCACGGCCATCAGCGGTGCGCAGCACGGCTTCGGCCATTTCAGCCAGCGGCATCATAGCGCGCGTACCGCTTCCAGTACTTCTTCCACATGGCCCGGTACTTTAACTTTCCGCCAGATATTCGCAATATTTCCTGTCGCATCAATCAGATAGGTTGCACGTTCAATCCCCATTGAGGTTTTGCCGTACATGTTTTTCTCAACCCAGACGCCGTAATCCTCGGTCACTTTGCCGTCGACATCCGACAGCAGCGGAACGCTCAACCCGTGCTTGGCGGCGAATTTGTCGTGCTTGGCCATTGTGTCACGCGACAGGCCGAAAACCTTGGCACCAACAGCGTTAAATGCCTCCAGATGCTCGGAAAAGCCGATGCTTTCCTTGGTGCAACCGGGTGTGTCGTCGCGGGGATAAAAGAACAGCACAACCGGCGCACCTTTGAGCGCGCTCAGGGTCACGTCGCCGCCACCGGTGACGGGCAGGGTGAAATCGGGGGCGGGCTGGGATACGTCTGGCATGTCAAAACTCCGGTCAATGATTGGCGCGGCCTTGGACGCAGCGCGCGCGTCTGTCATAGTAGCTCAGCGGCGGTAAAGTCCAACCCGAACCGCGCAAGATGTAGCCTTCTTTGCCAGTGACCGGAACCTGATGGCCGAAACCATACCGCCAGCCCCCCCACCTGCCAAGCCAGCCCGCCGTAAACGCGGCTGGTTCTTGCTGTTCTTGGGGTTTTTCAATGCGCTGTGGTCCTTGCTGGTGTTGCTGATTGTTCTGGCTGTCGGAGCAGTCTACTTTTTCTATGATCGTCCTGTGGTGATGCCTGGTTGGGTTGAAACCCGGATTGAGCAGCGACTGGAAGAGGAATTCCCTGAGGTCAAAATATCGTTCGGTGAGTTGCGCCTGCTGATGGAAGAGGGCTGGCGGCCCCGTGTCCGCTTGCGCGATGTGGCCGTGCGCACGCCGGATGGGAATGAACTGGTCCGCTTTTCCGAAGCGCGTCTGCGACTGTCTATGCCTGCGCTCCGCAAAGGAAAGGTACAACCGGCCGAGGTCGCCTTGCACGGCGTTTTCATGACGTTGGTGCGTGACAAGGATGGTACTCTGGCGCTTCAGACTGTGTTAGGCACTAGACGCGGAACGGGTCGCACCCAAAATCTGGGCGCTTTGGTGGCACAGATCGACGCGGTGCTACAACAACCCGGACTGGCAGCACTTGAGAATGCCGAAATCCGCGGCATGACCCTGCAATATGTAGACCGCCGCGCCGAGCGTGCGTTTACCCTTGATGGAGGGCGGTTGATTGCGCAGCGCAAAGACGGTGCGCTGGTGGTTAATGCCGATCTGGCGCTGTTGGGCGGCGATGCAGGCGTCACAACGCTGTCGGCCAACTACACCAGTCCCATTGGCGCGCCCGAGGCGCAGTTTGGTGTACGAATTGATGATGCCTCTGCCGCCGACATTGCCACACAAAGCCCTGCCTTCGCGTGGATGGGGGCGTTGCGTGCGCCTATATCGGGCGCGGTCCGGTCCGGCGTGCGCAGTGACGGGACCTTGGCGCCACTGAACGCGACGTTGCAGATAGGGGCAGGCGTTGTGCAACCCAACGCCGGCACGCGGCCCATCCCGTTTGAGGCCGCGCGCAGCTATTTCTCTTACGATTCAGCCCTTGGTTTGCTGCATTTTGACGAGCTTTCGGTAAGCAGCAAATGGGTGACCGCGCGTGCGGAAGGCACCGCCACAATGACTGGCCTGCGCGAAGGCACGCTGGAGGCGATGGTGGGGCAGTTCAGCATGACCCAGCTAAGTGCCAACCCGATGGGTCTTTATCCCGAACCGGTAGAGCTGGAAGGGGCCGAGCTTGATTTCCGTCTGCAAACGGCGCCGTTCAAGTTGGATATCGGTCGGCTCGATTTGTTCGATCAGGGCGAAACACGTCATGCGTTCGGCACGCTCACCGCCGAGCTGGAGGGCTGGCGCGTGGCGATGGATGCACGCGCGGACGAGATTGATCCGGCGCGGATCATCGCACTCTGGCCGGAGCCGCTGAAGACCAAAACGCGCAACTGGCTGACACAGAACCTGATCTCGGCGCGTATGAAGAACGCCGATTTCGCGCTGCGCATCGACCCGGATGAGCGCCCCCGCACCTATATGGCGTTTGATTATGAGGACGCCTCGGTTCGCTTTCTGAAAGATCTGCCGCCGATCACAGGCGCGCGCGGACACGCCAGTCTGGACGGTACGCGCTTTGTGGTCTCTCTTGATGATGGTGAGATGGAGGCGGGAATTGGCGGCGCGCTGCGGATAGCGCGGTCGTCTTTCATTATCCCTGACACTACCGTCAAGGACGGTGCCCCTGCCGTGGTGCGTCTGAATGCGCGTGGGCCTGTCACTGCGGCGCTTTGGACGCTGGACCAGCCGCCGATGGGTGTGATGCAGCGCACCGGTTTGCCGGTTGAGTTGGCCACGGGAGATGTCTTCGCGACCGGGACAATATCCTTTCCGCTAAAAAAGGGTAGCGGTGCGAAGAATGTGAAGTTCGACGTCACCGGAGATTTGCTGAACCTCGCCAGCACCCGGCTGATCAAGGGGCGCACGCTCAGGTCCGATCGAATGGCCTTGATTGCCAGTAGTGATAGTGTCCGGATCGAAGGCAAGGGGACGCTGGACGGTGTCGCATTTGACGGACGCTGGCAGCAGCCAATCGGTGCAGGCTCCGCCAAAAGCGCGCTGCGCGGCACGGCACAAATAACGCCACAGGCGCTTTCTGCATTCGGTATTGCGCTGCCGTCCAACACACTGACGGGTACAGCGCGCGCCGACATCGGCATCGATTTTGAGCGTGGCCAGTCACCACGCATGAGCCTGCGCTCCGACCTGCGCGGCGCGACCCTTCAGATCCCGCAGCTTGGCTGGCGCAAGGGCAGCGGCACAACCGGTGCACTAGATATGAGCATTCGTCTGGGTGCAAATCCCGCTGTCACCGCAATGAGCCTGAGCGGCGCAGGGCTGTTGGCCAAGGGCAACATCAGCTTGGCCAAAAGCGGCGGGCTGGACGTGCTGGAGCTGGATAATCTGCGCGTAGGCAACTGGCTCAACGTGCGCGCGGCCCTTGTGGGTCAAGGCGCAGGACGCACGCCACAGGTGGTGGTGCGCGGCGGTACGCTAGACATGCGCACTGCACAATTCGGCAGCGGAAGCAGCAGTGGTGGCGGCGCGTCCGGTCCGCCCGCGCCGCCCATGCGCGTGGCGCTCGATCGGTTGCAGATCACGGATACCATGTGGCTTCAGGGTCTTGCCGGTACGTTCAAAAAAACGGGCGGCTTAGATGGTCCGTTCGAGGCGCGGGTGAATGGCGGCACGGGTGTTTACGGCCGCATCGTGCCGCAGAATGGCCGCACCGCAGTGCGCCTGAGCAGTGCGGATGCGGGCGGCGTACTGCGTTCGGCGGGCTTGCTGAAGCAGGTGGTTGGCGGCAACATGGAGCTGTCTTTGTTGCCTGTAGGCAGCGGCGGGGCGTTTGACGGACGCCTCAAGGTGACTGGCGTCTCGATCAAGGATGCGCCGGCGATGGCAGCACTGGTCAACGCGGTCTCTGTGGTGGGTCTTGTGAACGAGATGAACGGCGACGGCATTTATTTTGAAGAGGTCGAGGCAGAGTTTCGCATGACGCCTGGCCGCATCACACTCAGCCGCGGTAGCGCCGTTGGCGCGTCGCTGGGGTTGTCGGCAGACGGCGTTTTTGCCACCGACACAGGTCAAATATCCATGCAAGGGGTGATCACGCCAGTGTATCTGCTAAACGGCATCGGATCGCTACTGACGCGCAAGGGTGAAGGGTTGCTTGGCTTCAACTATACGCTCAGCGGGCAGGCTAAATCACCCAAAGTCTCGGTTAATCCGCTGTCGGTGCTGGCTCCGGGGGGCTTACGCAACATTCTGCGGGCGCCGCAAACGGAATTGCCCACTGTTGAAGGGGCGCCGCAACTGCAGAAAGACGCCGAACCAAAAAGGCCCGTTGAACGCACCTACGAAGGTCGCTAGAGGCAGCAGCATGAAACTTAGCGATTTTAACTTTGACCTCCCCGACGAACTGATCGCCGTGCGTCCGGCGACGCCGCGCTCTTCTGCGCGGCTGCTGGTGGCGCAGGGGGGCGACATACATGATGCCCAAGTCTCTGATCTGGTGAATTGGCTCCGCGCTGGTGACCGGCTGGTGCTAAATGATACCCGCGTGATCCCTGCGCGCCTGTCCGGCCTGCGCCACCGCGACAGCACCCAAGGCCCTGTTGCTGCCAAGATCGAAGCGACGTTGCTTGAGCCGCAGGCAGATGCAGGCGTGTGGTCGGCCCTTGTCAAACCGCTCAAAAAGTTGCGGATGGGCGAGGAGATTGTCTTTTCGGATGATCTGCGCGCTACTTTGGAAGAGATCACCGATGGGTTGGCCTATCTGCGGTTCAACCTGTCGGGCGATGATTTCGACGCCGCGCTGAACACAGCTGGTGCCATGCCGCTGCCGCCCTATATCGCCGCCAAACGCGTAGCTGACGCGCAGGACAACATAGACTACCAAACTGTCTGGGCCAAGAACTCAGGTGCGGTTGCCGCCCCTACGGCGTCGCTGCATTTCGATGCAGAGCTGCTTGAGGCGCTGCGCGAGATGGGTGTTGAATTCACCTACGTGACCCTGCATGTGGGCGCGGGCACGTTTCTGCCTGTCAAGACCGACGACATATCAGAGCACAAGATGCACTCGGAATGGGGGCAAGTCAGCGCCCAAGCAGCTGCCGAGATCGCCCAGACCAAAGCCGTTGGCGGGCGGGTGATTCCTGTGGGCACAACAGCACTGCGCCTGATCGAAACAGCAGGGCAGGGTGGCGCCATCAAGCCGTGGGAAGGCGACACGGATATCTTTATCACGCCGGGGTTTCAGTTCAACGTGGCTGACGCGTTGATGACGAATTTCCACCTGCCGCGTTCAACACTTATGATGCTTGTCTCTGCCCTTATGGGACAAGAGACAATCCGCACCATATATTCACATGCCATTAACGAAAACTATCGTTTCTTCTCTTACGGAGATGCGTCTCTCCTGATACCGGCTCGCAAAAGCGACGAAACCGGTCGTATTTAAACCCGACACGGCGCGCACTGGACCGATAGGGGTGTCGTGCAGATAAAGGAACCACACAGTGATACAGGTCCTCTCAAGCGCATGGGCGCTCCTTTTCGGCATGTTCCTTTTGATGCTGGGCAACGGCATGCAGGGGACGTTGCTGGGTATCCGTGGTGAGCTTGAAGGTTTTGATACGTTCAAGATGTCGATCGTCATGTCGGCCTATTTTGTTGGATTTTTGGGCGGCTCGCGCCTTGCGCCGCGTATGATCCAGCGCGTGGGCCACGTACGTGTGTTTGCGGCACTGGCATCGGCCATCTCTGCGGTGATGATCCTGTATCCAACCTTTCCCAATGTTGCGGTTTGGACCATCGGCCGTGTGCTGATCGGTTTTTGCTTCTCTGCCGTTTATGTGACGGCGGAAAGCTGGCTGAACAACGCGGCTGACAACTCTAACCGGGGACAGGCGCTGTCGCTTTACATGATTGTGCAGACGCTGGGCATCGTGGCGGCGCAGGCACTGCTGCTGACCGCTGATCCAAGCGGCTTTGTACTGTTTGTTATCCCTTCAGTATTGGTGAGCCTCGCGGTGACGCCGATCTTGCTGTCCATCAGCCCGACGCCGGCCTTTGAACGCACCAAACCGATGAGCCTAAAAGAGCTGATGGGGTTCTCACCACTAGGCTGTGTCGGCATGTTTATCCTTGGCGGCATCTTTTCCGCGCAGTTCGGCATGTCTTCGGTCTATGGTGCCGAAGCAGGCCTGAGCGTGCCGCAAATCTCAACATTTGTGGCGACGTTCTTTATCGGCGCGGTGATCCTGCAATACCCTATCGGCTGGGTGTCTGACCGGATGGATCGGCGTTATCTGATCATTGCGGTTTCGATTGTCGGCGGGGCAGGCTCGATCATGGGGATGATGTACGGAGATGTTTTCACCCTGTTGCTGGCATCCGCGTTCATTATTGGCGGTATGGCCAACCCACTTTATTCCCTGCTGATCGCGCACACCAATGACTTTCTTGAGCATGACGACATGGCCGCAGCTTCGGGCGGATTGTTGTTCATCAACGGATTGGGCGCGATTTTGGGGCCAGTGATTACAGGTTGGATAATGGGCACCTCGCTGGGCCCGGCAGGGTTCTACCTGTTTACGGCAGTTTTGTTCGCCGCGATGATCATCTACGCGTCTTACCGAGCCACGGTGCGTGCAGCACCTGCATCCGAGGACACCGGTTCTTATGTTCCAATGGCACCAACAGCCACGGCTGTGGCACTTGAAATCGCTCAGGAATACGCGATCGAAACTGAACTGGAAGACGAGGAAGCCGCGAAAAACGCTGATTAATCGGGCAGGTTTCCGTCGCCCATCGGAAACTTTACCCCTGATTGGAGAGGTGATTGCGCTAATGTAACCGTTTTGTTGCAATTCGTGTGTATGAATATTGTTTCAAATAACATTTACTGCATGTGTCATTTACCTGCGCGCAAGGAGGTATGCAGCGATGGTTGGTCCTGATGAGGTACTGGAGTTCTGGCTCGATGAAGTGGGCCCGAAAGGCTGGTACGCTGTCGACGATGCACTTGATGCAGAAATCCGCAGACGTTTCATGCCCGTATGGGAAGCCGCACGTGATGGCGGGCTGAGCCTTTGGCTCACCTATCCATCTGGCGCATTGGCTTATCTTATCGTCACTGACCAGTTTGCGCGCAACATGTTCCGTGGTGAGGCGGCTGCGTTTTCGCTTGATCCTATCGCTCTTGCGGTGGCCAAACGTGCCATCTGCAAGGAATGGGATGCAAAAATCGACGCGCCCGCGCGCCAGTTCTTCTATCTGCCGCTTATGCATTCCGAGAACCTGTGTGATCAGGATCGCTGCGTCCGCCTGCTGGTAGAGCGTATGCCAAACGCCGGCGAAGGCAGCATTGTGCACGCTCAGGCCCACCGCGAAGTCATTCGCGAATTTGGCCGCTTCCCTTATCGAAACAACGCACTGTCCCGCACCAATACCCGTAGCGAAATTGCCTATGTGGACAAGGGTGGCTATGGTCACACGCTGCGGCAGCTACAGACAAAAGAAGCGGCTTAAAGCCACAAAGAACAGGGGGCCGGATGGCCCTCTTTTCACATCATCGGCCCGGTTCGTCCGCGCAAAAGCAGCGCACGCGGCAGGGCCGGATGCGTTACGCGCATGCCAGCCATTCCCCCCTCGCCATTGCTGGATAAGATGGTATAGTTTAACGGTGAACTATATTATTCCAGCTGTATATGAGGTGCAAAATGGCCGATACATCCTTTGATCTTATCGTGATCGGCGCAGGGCCGGGTGGCTATGTTGCTGCCATTCGCGGCGCGCAACTGGGTATGAAGGTCTGTATCGTCGAGCGAGAAAACCTTGGCGGTATCTGCCTCAACTGGGGCTGTATTCCAACGAAGGCGCTGTTGCGTTCCTCCGAAGTGTTCCACCTGATGCAACGCGCCAAGGAATTCGGGCTCAAGGCTGACGGGATCGGCTATGATCTGGATGCCGTGGTCAAACGCTCGCGCAAGGTCGCCGGTCAGCTTTCAGGCGGCATCGGTCACCTGATGAAAAAGAACAAGATCACTGTGGTCATGGGGGATGCGACGCTGCCCGCCAAAGGCAAGGTTACCGTCAAAACCGAAAAGGGCACCGAGAACCTGACAGCCAAGAATATCGTGCTGGCCACTGGCGCGCGCGCGCGCGAACTGCCCGGGCTTGAGGCGGACGGCAAACTGGTCTGGACATACCGCCACGCCCTGCAACCGCCGCACATGCCGAAAAAGCTGTTGGTCATTGGCTCCGGCGCCATCGGCATTGAATTCGCCAGCTTCTACAACACGCTGGGCGCCGACACGACTGTGGTCGAAGTGATGGACCGCGTGCTGCCTGTAGAAGACGAAGAAATCTCGGCCTTCGCCAAAAAGGCATTCCAGAAACAGGGCATGAAGATCATGCAAAAGGCGATGGTCAAAAAGCTCGACCGTGCCGGGGCTACTGTCACCGCCCATATCGAAGTTGGCGGCAAGGTTGAGACGCACGAATTTGACACGGTGATCAGCGCTGTTGGTATCGTGGGTAATGTTGAAAACCTTGGCCTTGAAGAGCTTGGCGTCAAAATCGACCGCACCCATGTGGTTACGGATGAGTACTGCCGCACCGGTGTCGACGGTCTGTATGCGATTGGTGACATCGCTGGCGCGCCGTGGTTGGCTCACAAAGCCTCCCATGAAGGGGTTATGGTGGCCGAACTGATGGCGGGACTGCACGCCCATCCGGTCAAACCGGAAAGCATCGCGGGCTGTACCTATTGCTACCCGCAGGTCGCCTCTGTCGGTTATACCGAAACCAAGGCCAAAGAGCTGGGCTATGATATCAAAGTGGGCCGCTTTCCGTTCATCGGCAACGGCAAGGCCATCGCTTTGGGTGAAGAGAGTGGCATGGTCAAAACCGTTTTTGACGCCAAGACCGGAGAGCTTTTGGGTGCGCATATGATTGGTGCCGAAGTGACCGAACTGATCCAAGGCTATGTCGTTGGCCGCCAGCTTGAGACCACCGAAGAAGACCTGATGAACACTGTCTTCCCGCACCCGACCCTGTCGGAAATGATGCATGAATCCGTGCTGGACGCCTACGGTCGCGTCATCCACATGTAATGTTTTGCACCTGCGGGCAGTGCTTTGGCATTCGCCCGCAGGTCCTGTCCTTTGCACTGGACCACACCCTGATGCGCTGACATAACCGCCTTATGGTTAGTCTCAATCGCGTCGTCATGGGCCCCGCATCCCGCCGGATGATACAAGAACTCAAGCCGCACCGTTTGCAGGTGGCTGAAATCTCGGGCCATTACGGCCAACAGTTTGATTTCAAAAGCTATGAGCAATTCTGTTACCCTGAATATGACATCTGCGCCGGTCCTTATTTGGACCCTGAAACAGGTAAGCCGCGCAAGTTTGACCTGATCCTGGCCAATCAGGTATGGGAGCATCTGGACCGTCCCTACGTGGCGACCAAACACGTGCGCCAGATGCTAAAAAAAGGCGGTAAGTTCTGGGTCGCCGTGCCGTTCTATGTGCCCTTTCATGCCGCGCCGATGGACAACTCGCGCTGGTCCGCGCGCGGGCTCAAGAACTTTTTAGTCGAATGCGGCTTTGAAGAGCATTTGATTCAGTCGTTCCAGTGGGGCAATCGCCACGTGGCAAAGCGCAACCTCGAAGAGGTCTGGCCGCCGGAATATGACGAAGCGACCGATGACATCGAAAACGATCCTATGATGCCGATCTGCGCATGGGCGATGGCCGAGCGTAGCTGATGCGCGGATCTTGGCCATTGATATTGGCGCTCTGGGGCGCGGGGCTGGGCGCGGCCATGCAATATGCCAAAATCTCGGTGATTTACGACCTGCTGGGTAATATCTATCCCGACGGCGGCATTGCCCTTGGCTGGCTTGTGTCGGTTGTCGGCGGGATCGGCATCGTGCTTGGCGTAGTGGCTGCCATGCTGGTGGCGCGGGTGCGGTACCGCCGTGCGCTGTTGGGTGCCTTGTGGCTGGGCGCGGCTGTGTCGCTGGGGCAGGCGATGTTGCCACCACTGCCCGTCATGCTGGCCCTGCGGTTGGTTGAGGGGATATCCCACCTTGCCATCGTCGTTGCCGCGCCCACGCTGATTGCGCAGATCGCCACAAACGCGCAGCGCGGGCTGGCGTTGTCGCTTTGGGGAACTTTTTTTGGTGTGGCCTTTGCGTTGATGGCATGGGCGGGTCGGCCGCTTGCCATTCATGCGGGGATTCCTGCGCTGTTCGCTGTGCATGCTTTCTATATGGCCGGTTTTGCGCTGTATCTTAGCCCGCGCTTGCGGACCTTGCCACAAGAGGGGGAGATGCCCGCGTTTTCAATGGCTTCTATTTTGGCAACCCACCGCGCGATTTATAGCTCGGCGCGGATTTCCGCCCCTGGATTGGGCTGGCTGTTCTACACATTCTGCTTCGTCTCGATCCTGACGGTGCTGCCACCCTATCTGGACCCTGCTGTGCGCACTGTGATCATGGGGACCATGCCTTTGGTGAGCATCGTCGTGTCGATGACCCTTGGTGTTGTCCTGCTATGCTATATCGCGGCTGTGCAGGTGGTAATCCTTGGGTTTGGGCTGTCGATGCTTTGCATGGTCTGGCTTTGGGTGATGCCTGCCTTGCCGCTGGCGTGTCTGGCGCTCGCGGGGGCGATGGGGCTTATTCAGGGAGCGAGTTTTGCAGCTGTTCCACAGCTCAATGACACGGCCGTCGCGCAGACGCAGGCCAATGGGGCGATGGCCCAAATGGGCAACCTCGGCAACACGCTTGGTACACCAGTGATGGTGCTGGAGCTGGCCGGATGGGGCTATCTGAGCCTGCCGTTGCTGGCAGGCGTTGCCTTTGCTTGCGGCTTGATCCTGCATATATTCTTTGCTGCAATGCGCAGAAAGATGTAATGTTTACGCTTTGTTCACAGTTATCCATTGGAGAATCCCGCAACCCCACCTATATCGCATAATAACCTTGGGGGTGTCTGAATGGTCGAGTTGAAGAATATCGAAGTGCGCGGCGCGCGCGAGCACAATCTCAAAAACATCGACGTGGATATTCCGCGCGACAAGCTGGTCGTGATTACGGGGCTGTCCGGCTCGGGTAAATCCAGTCTTGCGTTTGATACTATCTACGCCGAAGGCCAGCGCCGCTATGTCGAAAGCCTAAGCGCTTATGCGCGCCAATTCCTTGATATGATGCAGAAACCTGATGTGGATCATATCTCTGGCCTCAGCCCGGCCATCTCGATTGAGCAGAAGACCACGTCGAAAAATCCCCGCTCGACCGTGGGCACAGTGACCGAGATTTACGACTACATGCGTCTGCTTTTTGCACGCGTTGGTACACCCTACAGCCCCGCCACCGGCAAACCCATTGAGGCGCAGCAGGTGCAGGATATGGTCGACCGGATCATGACGATGGAAGAGGGGACCCGCGCCTATCTGCTGGCCCCGATCATCCGTGACCGCAAGGGCGAGTACCGCAAAGAATTCCTTGAGCTGCGCAAAAGCGGCTTCCAGCGCGTGAAGGTCAACGGTGAGTTCTATGAGCTGGATGAGCCACCCACTTTGGATAAAAAATTCCGCCACGACATCGACGTGGTCGTTGACCGGATCGTGGTGCGTGAGGGGCTTGAGACGCGGTTAGCTGATAGTTTGCGAACGGCGCTGGACCTTGCCGACGGCATTGCCATTCTTGAGACTGCTCCAAGCGAGGGCGAGACCGAGCGTTTTACTTTCTCCGAGAAATTCGCCTGTCCTGTCAGCGGCTTCACCATCCCTGAGATCGAGCCCCGCCTGTTCTCGTTCAACGCGCCCTTCGGGGCGTGCCCGTCCTGTGACGGCTTGGGCAAAGAGCTGTTCTTTGACGAGCGTCTTGTGGTGCCCGACCAGACTTTGAAAATCTATGACGGCGCGCTGGCCCCATGGCGCAAGGGCAAGAGCCCTTACTTCAAGCAAACGATTGAGGCCATCGCGAAGCATTACGGCTTTAGCCAAAACGCCGAATGGAAGAATCTGGATGAGAAAATCCAAAAGGTCTTCCTCTACGGCTCTGGCAAGGAAGAAATCAAGTTCCGCTATGACGAGGGCGGGCGCGTCTATGAGGTCAGCCGCGTCTTCGAAGGCGTGATCCCCAACATGGAACGCCGCTACCGTGAGACCGACAGCAACTGGATCCGCGAAGAGTTCGAGCGCTACCAGAACAACCGTCCCTGCGGCACGTGCGAAGGCTACCGCTTGCGTCCCGAAGCACTGGCAGTGAAAATCGGCAAGCCTGGCGACCTGCTGCATGCAGGGCAAGTTGTGCAGATGTCCATCCGCGAGGCATTCGATTGGTGCAGCAGCGTTCCAGACGCCCTAAGCCCGCAGAAGAACGAGATCGCCAAAGCAATCCTGAAGGAAATTCGGGAGCGCCTGGGTTTCTTGAATAACGTTGGGTTAGAATACCTTACGCTTGCACGTTCAAGTGGTACGTTAAGTGGTGGCGAAAGCCAGCGCATCCGCTTGGCCAGCCAGATCGGCTCTGGTCTGACAGGCGTTCTTTATGTGTTGGACGAGCCTTCCATCGGTCTGCACCAGCGCGATAATGACCGCCTATTGCTGACGCTGAAGAACCTGCGTGATCAAGGCAATACCGTGATCGTGGTCGAGCATGACGAGGAAGCAATCCGCGAGGCCGACTATGTCTTTGACATCGGGCCGGGGGCAGGTGTGCATGGCGGCCAAGTGGTAAGCCACGGCACGCCCGAACAGGTTGCTGCCGATCCGAACTCGATCACTGGCCAATACCTCACCGGTGTCCGCTCTATCGAGGTGCCTGCCAAGCGGCGCAAGGGCAACAAGAAGAAGATCAAGGTGGTGAAGGCAAGCGGAAACAACCTGCACAACATCACCGTCGATTTCCCGTTGGCGAAATTTGTCTGCGTAACGGGTGTGTCGGGTGGCGGTAAATCCACGTTAACCATTGAGACCCTGTTCAAAACTGCCTCCATGAACCTTAACGGCGCGCGGCAAACACCAGCACCTTGTGAGACGATCAAAGGTTTGGAGCATCTGGATAAGGTCATCGACATTGACCAACGCCCGATTGGACGAACACCGCGTTCGAACCCGGCCACCTATACCGGCGCCTTCACCCCTATCCGCGACTGGTTTGCCGGCCTGCCCGAATCCAAGGCGCGCGGCTACAAACCCGGTCGCTTCAGCTTTAACGTCAAGGGTGGTCGCTGTGAGGCGTGTCAGGGCGACGGGGTGATCAAGATCGAAATGCACTTCCTGCCAGACGTCTACGTCGAGTGTGAGACCTGCAAAGGCAAACGCTATAACCGCGAGACGTTGGAGGTGAAGTTCAAAGGCAAGAGCATCGCCGACGTGTTGGATATGACTGTTGAGGATGCGCAAAGCTTCTTCACCGCTGTGCCATCCATCCGCGAAAAGATGGATGCACTGATGCGCGTCGGGCTTGGCTATATCAAGGTCGGCCAGCAGGCGACGACCTTGTCAGGCGGCGAGGCGCAGCGCGTTAAGCTGTCTAAAGAACTGAGCAAGCGGTCAACAGGACGCACGCTGTATATTCTGGACGAGCCAACAACAGGCCTGCACTTTGAAGACGTGCGCAAGTTGTTGGAGGTGCTGCATGAACTGGTCGATCAGGGGAACTCGGTCATTGTGATTGAGCACAACTTGGACGTCGTAAAAACCGCCGACCACATCATTGATATTGGTCCCGAAGGCGGTGACGGCGGCGGTATGGTTGTCGCCACTGGCACACCTGAAGAGGTGGCAGAAGTCGCGGAAAGCTATACCGGTAAGTACCTCAAGCCGATGCTGCAGAATAAAACAAAAGTGGCCGCTGAATAGCGGCCACTGGTTCCAACTGGATTGCTGCAGCTTTTAGCCGAGGTTCGAGATGATCGCAGCCGCGCCCAATACGCCAAGCACTTTGTCCAGATCGATATCATCACGGTCACGACCATGGCGGCTGTGATCATAACCATGCTGCCGCTCGCGGCGGGCTTCGCGGTTTTCGTTGCGCTCGTGGGCTCTGTGATCAGCGCGATGTTTGTTTTTATGTTTTTTATATTTGTGGTGCCGCTCGGACACCTGAACGATTTCCGCAGCGCCCGCACCGCTTTGGATAAACTGCGCCTTATAGGCGGGGGGCAGCAAGCGGCGACGCAGCAAAAGCAGCCGTAGCGGAACCGAAGGCGATGCTTGCGGCCGTAATGATTTGAACGATACGCATTGTACGTTTCCTTTCCGTTGTTGGATCGTAAACGGCCTCACAGCATAATGGTTCCGGTCATAAAGGGGAGTGCACACAAGCGTGACCGGTGTGTGACCCGCGATGATATCTGGCGTTCATGTAGTCAGCTACCTCAGGTCGCGCTCAAGCACAGGTCCAGAAGGCGGCTAAACTGCACCGCGTCCAGCGTATCAAACCGACTCGATAGATCTTCGATTTCGTCCGCTTTTGCGCGCCCCAGCACGGGGTCGGAAAAGCGGTGGAACTTATCTGAAATCTCGGCGTCGCTCAGCGGTTGGTCGGTATCGCCACGCGGGCTTCGAGGTTCTGAGGTGAATTCGCGGCCATCGGTGGTCCGCAGCGTCACCTCGGCCCAACGTTTTCCGACCGAGATTTTGGTATAGTGGTCATCGTCGATCAGGTTCGTCGCGGTGCTGACCCTCAGGATGTCAGGATCGTTCAACGTGTCCGGAGATAGCTCGTCCACGCCGATCTGCCCGCGCACAATCATGCAAGCGACGGGAAAGGCGATGGAATAGCTGAACTCATCCAATGTTTTGGGGCGATGGCCTGCCAGCCGCGTCGCATTATGGAAGGTGCGGATATCAACACCTACAATGTCGGTGTGGGTCAGACCATGGGCGACCATTAACTCGGCGGCCGCATCAATTGACGGGTGCGCCCAGCGGCAGCACGGGTACGGCTTGTAACTGGTGTCTTCAACCGTGCGCCAGCCGGTGCCCAAGTCTTCCCAGAACTCCGTTGCTTCTTCACAGGTAAGCGCAGGCGCGCCGGTGAACCCTTCGCGCGCCAGATAGGCCGCCGTGAGGCCCGATGGCGCGCCCCAGCCAACGCCATCACGCAGCATGCTAGGGTGGTCAATGCAGCGCATCATCTGGCTACGGGGGCCGTGGAACTCTCCAATACCCGCAGCGTGGCGGATTTGAGTTTCCGACAGCCCCAAGGCTCGTGCGATCGCCGTCGCCACGCCAGTAGACGTCCAAGAACCTGAAGTGTGGTAATCGGGGCAGGTGGCGTGCTGCGCCAGTCCGGCGCGGTAGCTCACTTCATAGGCGATAGCGAGCCAGACCGCGAATTCGGCGCCGGTAACGGAGCGATCCAGCGTATCGGAAACCGCCAGCAGCGCGGGGAACACGGCTGATCCTGCGTGCCCTTTGCAGGGCGATGTGGTGTCATGGGCGTCAATTGCATCCACGGTGAAGGCGCCCGCCATCGCAGCGCCGACTGGGCTGACTGATCCACCGTGTAAAAGGATGCGTGCTGCCCCTGCGCTGCCCGCCCCGAACAGCGCTAACGCCCCGCGCCGGGCAATATCAGCCATCTCGGTGGTCGAAGCGACAGCTGCGGTCCCCATCGTATCAGTGAAGGATCGGCGCAACGTCCACAAAAGCGCTTCAGGCAAGTCATCGTAGCGCAGCGTGGCGGCGAAGGTCTCAAACGGCAAAGGCATAGCTGGTTCCTTAGGCTGGTGTGTTTACCAGCCTAAGGCCTATCGCCTAGCAGAAATGCCAGAATGCGACATCAGCTGTCTCGTCCGCGCGCCTCGAAACGGGGCAACATGGCAGAGAAGTCCTTGCCCCTACCGCCTTCTTCCTCAACAAACTGCGCATAGAGTGTCCTTGCCAACGCACCCATAGGGGTATCGGCGTTCACCGCTTCGGCGGCCTGCTGGCTAAGGCCAAGGTCCTTGAGCATCAATTCAGCTGCAAATCCGGGGGTATAGTCATTATCCGCAGGGGTTTTGGGCCCCACGCCGGGGGCGGGGCAATAGGTGTTCATCGACCAGCTTGAGCCTGAGGAGGTGCTGACCACATCAAACATCTTTTGGCGATCAAGACCGAGCTTGTCTGCCAGCGCGAAGGCCTCACAGGTGGCAACCATTGTCGCCCCAAGGATCATGTTGTTACAGATTTTGGCTGCCTGACCCGCGCCTGCCTCACCACAATGGACGGCCTTTTGACCCATAATATCAAACATATCGGCGGCGGCGGCGAATGATTCATCGGTCCCGCCTGCCATGAAGGTGAGCGTGCCAGCAGCCGCGCCGCCAATGCCACCCGAAACCGGCGCATCAACAAAGCCGATGCCTGCGCCTGCTGCCTGCGTGCCGACGTCCCGTGCGCTATCCACATCAACGGTCGAACAATCAATCAGCGTGGCGCCTTTCTTCATTGCGGGCAGAACGGTAGCCGCAACAGCACGCAGAATCGCGCCGTTGGGCAGCATCGTGATGACAAAATCTGCGCCATCACAGGCGGCTTCGGCGGTTTGGGCCGCCGCGACACCGGCTGCCGTGGTGCCTGCGGTGTCAAAGCCCGTCACGCTATGGCCAGCTGCGGCCAGATTGGCGGCCATCGGCGCCCCCATGTTTCCAAGGCCGATAAATCCAATTTTATAGCTGCTCATGTCAGTCTCCCGTGTGAAGGTAAGTGCATTTTTCCCCAAGGGGGCCAACATCTTGGAAACAGCAACCGCAGGCACATCACCTTGTGCATATTGCCATTTCGGCTGGCGGTCCTTGTCAATGATCGCGGCGCGGATTCCCTCAAGGAAATCACCGTGTTCCATCGCGCGGGCGGTAAAGCGGTACTCAAGGTCCAGCGCTTTTTCCATCGTCAGCGAAGGGCCACGCAAGCGGTGGATGATCTCAACGGCGCAAGCCATCGAGAGGGGGGCATTCCACCCCATCATCTTGAGCGCGGAGGCTGCGAATTCACCGCCATCGGTGTCTAGCGTGCGTTGGATATCCCCCAGCGCCTCACCAGCGAACAGGGCATTGATCTGCTCTTGCTGACCGCGAAGGGCACCCTCGGGCGGCGTGGTGGCATAAGTTGCGATACAGCTTGGGTCACCTGATTTTTCCAGCTCTGCGGATAATTCAGGCCACTTAAGCTGTGGTATGTAAGCGTCTGAAAAACCTGCAAATATCGCATCATCTGCATTCATACGTGTTGCTGTAATACCCAAGTATTCGCCCAGCCGACCAGGCGCGAGGGCAAGCATCAAAGAGCCGCCAACATCTGGTACCAAACCGATGCCAACTTCTGGCATCGCAATCTGGCTGGTCTCACCGACCACCCGGTGCGACCCGTGACAGCCGATGCCAACGCCACCGCCCATGGTAAAGCCCTGAAGCAGCGACACAACCGGCTTTGGGTAGTTGAAAATCTTATTATTCAGCCGGTATTCGTCGGCCCAAAATTTCTGGCCGTACGCATAGTCGCCCCGCGTGCCGGTGTCATACAACTCGGCAATATCCCCACCTGAGCAAAAGGCGCGCTCGCCTTCGGCATCAATCAACACCAAGACGACAGCGTCATCGTCTTGCCACCGATCCAGAGCATCCTCGATCGCCAGACACATCTGATATGTCATAGCATTCAAGGCCTTAGGGCGGTTTAGAGTGATGCGACCGGCGCGTCCGGTTACGCGGATTTCAATATCGCTCATCCCCCGACTCCTCAGCGGTTTTTCAGCAAGTCACGAGAGACGATCACGCGCATAATCTCGTTCGTGCCTTCCAAAATCTGGTGAACACGCAGATCGCGCACCAGCTTTTCGATGCCGTAATCTGCCAGATAGCCATAGCCGCCGTGCAGTTGCAGGCACTGGTCAACAACTCGGCTGCCTGCCTCGGTTACGAACTTCTTGGCCATCGCGCAGAACTTGGTTGCGTCTGGCGCGCCGTTGTCCAGCTTCCACGCCGCTTGACGCAGGAATACCCGCGCGGCCTGAAGCTCGATCTCCATATCCGCGAGGCGGAATTGTAGGCCTTGGAACTGGTCGATGGGTTTGCCGAAGGCTTTGCGTTCGCCCATATAGTCCAGCGTTTTGGTCAGCGCTGTCTGTGCTGCACCAAGCGAGCAAGCCGAAATGTTCAAGCGGCCGCCATCCAGCCCCTTCATCGCATATTTGAAACCTTGACCCTCTTCGCCTACCAAATTGTCGGCGGAAATATTGCAATTATCGAATTGCACTTGGGCCGTGGGTTGGCTGCGCCAGCCCATTTTATCTTCCAAACCGCCGAAACTCAGGCCCTCTGTCCCGTCTTCGACATAGACGGTTGAAACACCTGCAGCGCCGTCATCGCCGGTGCGTACCATGCAGACATAGGCATCCGAGTATCCGCCGCCAGAAATGAACGCCTTGGTTCCGTTCAGGGTATAACCTTCGTTGGTGCGTTCAGCGCGGGTGCGCAAGGCCGCCGCGTCAGAGCCAGAGCCGGGTTCGGTCAAGCAATAGCTGAGAACTGTGTTCATCGACAGCACGTCGGGCATAATCCGGGACTTCATCTCATCGGAAGCGAAGCTGTCCAGCATCTTGGCGCACATGTTGTGGATGGATAGAAAGGCCGCCACCGAAGGGCAGGCCATCGACAGGGCTTCGAACACCAGCGTCGCGTCCAACCGCGACAACCCCGCGCCGCCACCTTCTTCAGAGACGTAAAGACCGCCAAATCCCAGCTCTGAAATCTGCGGCCAAAGTTCTTTTGGAATGCTTTCTGCCTTTTCCCAAGCCTGCGCATGAGGGGCAATGTGCTCCTGCCCAAAGGCATAGGCCATATCAAAAATGGCGTTCTGTTCTTCGCTGAGTGCAAAATCCATGTCGTTCTCCCGATGGTTTGAGACGTGGGTAAGGCCCAAATCTTTCAGGAGTTTGTCAACGCAGCCTTTCTCCTCGTGCTGCGAGACGGGCGGCGCTGATATCGCACCGCCCACTCCTGTTCGTTTTGTCTATTACGTCTCCCCCCCGTGCGGGGGAGAGTGGGTGCGCAAAGGCTGTCTTATTCCATCACTGGGATAGAGAACTCGCCGCCTTCTTTGATGCCTGACGGCCAGCGTGCGGTCACTGTTTTGGTGCGTGTGTAGAATTTAAACGCATCTGGTCCGTGCTGGTTAAGGTCACCAAAGACAGATTTTTTCCAGCCGCCAAAGGTGTGATAGGCCAGCGGCACAGGGATTGGCACGTTGATGCCGATCATGCCTACGTTGATCCGGTTGGCAAAATCACGCGCCGCGTCACCGTCACGGGTAAAGATCGCGGTGCCGTTGCCGTACTCGTGGTCCATGGCAAGGCCGATGGCCTCTTCATAGGTTTGTGCACGCACACAGGTCAGTACGGGGCCGAAGATTTCCTGCTTGTAGATGTCCATATCTTTAGTCGCGCGGTCAAACAGGTGAGGGCCAACGAAAAAGCCGTTCTCGTATCCCTGCAGTTTGAAATCACGGCCATCGACAACCAGTTCGGCGCCTTGATCAATACCGGTCTGTACCAGACGTTCGATGTTGGCTTTGGCAGCGGCTGTCACAACGGGGCCGTAGTCCACATCATTGCCGGAGGTATACGGCCCGACTTTCAGCTTTTCGATGCGTGGCACCAGCTTTGCGATCAGACGGTCGGCTGTATCGTCACCCACTGGCACAGCAACAGAGATCGCCATGCAACGTTCGCCCGCAGCGCCGTAGCCTGCACCAATCAGCGCGTCTGCGGCCTGATCCATATCCGCGTCGGGCATGATGATCATGTGGTTCTTTGCGCCGCCAAAGCACTGGACGCGTTTGCCCTGCGCACAGCCGGTGCTGTAGATGTATTCCGCAATTGGGGTCGAGCCGACAAAGCCCACCGACTGGATCACATCGTTATACAGGATCGCATCCACGGCTTCCTTATCGCCGTTAACGACCTGCAATATGCCCTTGGGCAGGCCTGCTTCTTCGGCCAGCTCGGCCAGCATCAGCGGCACGGACGGATCACGCTCGGATGGTTTAAGGATAAACGCGTTGCCGCAAGCGATGGCAGGGGCGAACATCCACATCGGGATCATAGCGGGGAAGTTGAATGGCGTGATGCCTGCTGTCACACCCAGCGCCTGACGCATGGAATACATATCAATGCCGGGGCCGGCAGAATCGGTGAACTCACCCTTCAACAACTGTGGCGCGCCGATGCAATATTCCACAACCTCAAGGCCGCGCTGCACGTCGCCTGCGGCATCCGGCAAGGTTTTGCCATGCTCGCGGCTCAGCGCTTCGGCCAGCTTTTCCATGTCGCGGTTCAGCAGATCGACCAGCTTCATCAGCACGCGGGCGCGGCGCTGCGGGTTGGTCGCGGCCCATTTAGGCTGGGCTGCGGCAGCAAAGGCCACGGCCTGTTCCAGCTCTTCCTTGCTGGCGAGCGGGCATTTTGCCTGCACTTCGCCGGTAGCCGGGTTCATAACATCGGCAAAGCGACCGGATGTGCCTTTGACGTGGGCGCCGTTGATATAGTGAGTGAGCTCTTGCATGGGGATCTCCTATTGCGTTTCGCACAGTGTAGTCTTGCAAAAAGGTCGGGGGTAGAGGTAAGTTTTCAAAATCGTCTTGCATTTTTGTCGATATGTGTGCGGTGACACGCAAGACGCTGATTGAAAAGGAAGTGCTGTGCAAAATTGGGATGACATGCGGCTGTTTCTAGCTGTCGCGCGGGAGCAGAGCCTGTCGGCGGCGGGTAAGGTGCTAAGGCTGGACCCCGCCACACTGGGGCGCAGGATGGCACGGCTTGAAAAAACGTTGCAGGTACCTTTGTTCGTAAAATCCCCGCAGGGATATGCTCTGACCCAAGCAGGGGTGCAGCTGTTGGAGCGGGCCGGCGTGGTGGAGCAGGCAATGCGGGGTGCCGCTGTCGGATCGATTGCGCAGAGCGAGACGTTGACGGGCCAAATCCGGTTGGGCGCACCGGACGGCTGTGCGAACTTTCTGCTGCCGCAGGTGTGTGCTGCAATTGGGCGGGATAATCCTGGTCTGGATATCCAGATCGTGGCATTGCCTCGGGTGTTCAACCTGACGCGGCGTGAGGCGGACATGGCTATCGGGGTCAGCGCGCCCACAGCGGGGCGGCTAGTGGTGCGGCAAGTGACCGAATACCGCCTGCATCTTGCGGCCTCGCAGGAATATCTGGCTGCCCATTACCCTATCACCGATCTTGCTGCGCTGAAAGATCACCGCATGGTTGGCTATATCCCCGACATGATCTTTGATCGGGAGCTGGACTATCTGGCTGATCTGGGGGCAGGGCGGGTGGCCCTGGCGTCTAACTCTGTTTCGGTTCAGGTGAATATGTTGCGGCAGGGCGCGGGCGTGGGCGTGGTGCATGATTTCAGCTTGCCGTTTGCTCCGGGCGTACAGCGGATCTTGACCGATGCGGTCAGCCTGACACGGGCGTTTTACCTTATCCGGCACGCAGATGATGCGCGTAATGAACGGCTTGCGCGGTTCGCCAGCCTGATGGCAGCAGGGCTGCGCGCAGAAGTGACCCGGCTCGAAATGCTGTGTGAGGCCGAGCTGCGCCCTTGACAGATCAACCATGCGCGCGCGACGATACAGGGACTTCAACACGCGACCATGGGAGGACGATTAATGTTGGTGTCTCAAATCCTGAAATCCAAGGCGGACGACAGTGTGGTGACGGCTTTGCCGTCGATCACGATTGCACAGGCGGCTCAGATATTGGCAGAGCGGCGGATCGGCACGCTGATCATTACGCGCGATGAGCGCACGCTGGACGGTATCGTCTCGGAGCGTGACATCGTGCGACAGCTTGGACGTGCGGGAGGAGACTGTATGTCGGAGCCGGTAAGTTCGATCATGACCTCGAAGCTGGTGACCTGTCACCGCGATATGCGGGCGGATGCCGTGCTGGAAAAGATGACCGAGGGGCGATTCCGCCACATGCCGGTTATCGAAGATGGCGCGCTCATTGGCCTTATTTCGCTGGGTGACGTGGTCAAGGCGCGTCTGATGGAGCTGGCGATGGAAAAAGACGCGCTCGAAGGGATGATCAGGGGGCACTAGCCGCTCTTGCATCTGCGGGCCCCGCGTGTTTGCTTGAAGTTCGTAAAACTCTGACCCAAGGAGCGCCGCCCATGCGCGTTGGCCTATATCCCGGCACATTCGATCCCATCACACTGGGGCACATTGATATCATCCGGCGCGCGGCCTCGTTGGTCGATAAGCTGGTGATTGGTGTGGCCATCAACCGCGACAAAGGGCCATTGTTCACGCTGGAAGAGCGGGTGGACCTGATCGAAGAAGAATGTGAGGCCCTCGCAAAGGAAACCGGCATCGAGATTGTCGCCCATCCATTCGAGAATCTACTGATCAACTGTGCGCAGGACGTTGGCGCAAGCCTGATCATCCGCGGTTTGCGCGCTGTGGCGGATTTCGAATACGAATATCAGATGGTTGGCATGAACCGGCTGCTCAACAAAGAGATCGAGACCGTGTTCTTGATGGCCGAAGCCCAGCATCAGGCGATTGCCAGCAAGCTGGTCAAGGAAATCGCCCGTCTTGACGGGGACGTGAGCAAGTTTGTCACGCCCCGCGTCAACGCAGAGCTGAAAGCGCGCTTTGCCAAATAGGCCTTAGGCGCGCGCCATGGTGGTCGCGGTGTCGAGCATACGATTGGAAAAACCCCATTCGTTGTCATACCATGCCAGAACGCGCGCCATATTTCCCTGCTGAACCGTAGTCTGGTCCAGCGCGATGATGCTGCTTCGCGCATCATGGTTAAAGTCCATTGATACCAGCTTGCGGCTGGTGACGCCCATCACACCCTCCATGCCTTCGGCGGCCTTGCTCAGGGCGCTGTTGATCTCTTCGGGCGTTGCGTCGCGGTCCAGTTCAACAACCAGATCGACACAGGACACATTCGGGGTTGGTACGCGGATCGCGGTGCCAGCAATGCGGCCTGCAAGCTCGGGCAGGACAAGGCCAACGGCCTCTGCGGCACCCGTGGTGGTCGGGATCATCGACAGAGCTGCCGCGCGGGCGCGGTAGAGGTCGCTGTGGGCCGTGTCATGCACAGGCTGGTCGCCGGTATAGCTGTGCACAGTCGTCATATAGCCGCGTTTGAGGCCAAAGGCGCCGTGCAGCGCATGGGCGAGTGGGGCAAGGCAGTTCGTGGTGCAGGACGCGTTGGAGACCACCGTGTCATCCGCCGTCAGGATGTCATGGTTCACGCCATAGACGATGGTTTTCATATCACCCTGACCTGGGGCTGAAATCAGCACCTTCTTCGATCCGTTCTTGAGGTGGCGGCCAGCTGTCTCGACACTGCGGAAAATACCTGTGCATTCCAGCACAATGTCCACGTCCTGCCATGGCAGATCCTCTGGCGCACGCTCGGACGTGACACGGATCGGGCCGCGACCAATGTCCATCACCCCATCACCCCAAGTGACTTCACGGCCAAAGCGGCCATGCACGCTGTCGAATTCAAACAGATGTGCGTTGGTTTCAAGCGGGGCCAGATCGTTGATCGCCACCACTTCGATATCATCGTGGCCACTTTCGACAAGCGCGCGCAGGACGTTACGGCCAATGCGGCCAAATCCGTTGATGCCAAGTTTGATTGTCATAATTCTACCCGTTTGAATGTATGTTTGCGCTAACATATTCAGTTGACCGCGAAGGTCAAGCCGAAGCTGAAAGCCCTCTCATAGAAGTGTTCAGAGCAGGCGGCCTAGCGCCAGAAGGCCAGCCATTCAATGAGATCGGTGAGCTTTTTGCCGAGGAACACTGAATGTTCAGTCCCGTAGAAGATATAATCTACCACAATGGTGCCCACGATCAGAAGGCCCAGCACAAATGCGATCCTGTTGGTCATGGCGTGAGCCCTTTCAGTTGCCTGCCCGTTCTAGGGCAGGCAGGGCGTTGCAGCAAGTCCTAGCCAAGCTTGCCCATGGCAACAGCCACATCGGCCATGCGCACGGAGAACGCCCACTCATTGTCATACCACGACAAGACACGCACCGTGCGGCCAGCTACAACAATGGTCTGGTCCGGCGCAAAGATTGAGCTGTGCTCGGTGTGGTTAAAGTCGATCGACACTTTTTGCTCGGGGTCATAGGCAAAGACGCGAGACATATAGCCTTCGGCGGCTTTCTTGGCGGCGAGGTTGATCTCTTCCACGGTCACATCGCGTGAGGCGGTAAAGGTGAGGTCAACGGCGCTGACGTTCGGCGTTGGTACGCGCATAGCGGTACCATCAAGCTTGCCTTTAAGCTCTGGCATGACTTCACCCAGCGCCTTGGCCGCTCCGGTAGAGGTGGGGATGATCGCCATGGCGGCGGCGCGGGCGCGGTAAAGGTCCTTGTGGCGGCGGTCCAGCGTCGGCTGGTCGCCGGTGTAGCTGTGGATGGTAGTCATCAAACCGCTCTCAATACCCACTGCCTCGTGCATAACGCGTGCAAGCGGCGCGAGGCAGTTCGTGGTGCACGACCCGTTAGAGATCATGGTGTCAGAGGCCAGAAGCTGGTCATCATTCACACCGAAGACAATAGTGCGATCCACGTTCTTGCCCGGTGCCGAGAGCAGAACCTTCTTCGCGCCTTGTTCGATGTGCGTGCGCGCCTTGTTGCCATCGTTGAACTGGCCCGTGCATTCCAACACCACGTCACAGCCGGACCAGTCCAGCTCTTCTATATTGTATGTGGACATTACTTCGATGTCGTTCTGGCCCAAATTGAGGTAGCCGTCATCAATGGTGATCTCGTTGCAAAAGCGGCCATGCACGGAATCGTACTTCAGCAGATGGGCTGCTGTTTCAATCGGGCCAGTGGCGTTCAGCTTGATCACCTGAATGTCTTCGCGCGCTGATTGGGCGATGTGGGACAGGGTACAGCGGCCGATGCGGCCAAAACCGTTAATACCTACTTTGATGGTCATGGGAGGCTCCTTGGGTGATCAGGTTGCGCCTGCTATAGACGCCTGTTGCAGGCAGGGGCCAGAGCCAAAGCCCCTTGAAAATCACATGTTAGCGTTAAAAGTTCAGGTTAGCGGTAACATCCTTGTGCCATACCGCATTGGCAATCCTGCTGGGCTGCTCTACATCGGTAGGTCAGGAAAAACGGAGCGTTGTGATGAGTGGATTGATTGCCTTGCTGGATGATGTTGCAGCCATTGCGAAGGTTGCAGCAGCATCTGTGGATGACGTGATCGGGCAGGCGACCAAAGCCTCCGCGAAAGCGGCGGGTGCTGTGATTGATGATGCCGCTGTTACGCCGAAATATGTGCACGGGTTCGAGGCCAAGCGAGAGCTGCCGATCATCTGGCGCATAACCAAAGGATCACTGCGTAACAAGCTGTTGTTTTTGCTGCCGGCCGGACTGCTCCTGTCAAACTTTGCACCATGGGCCATCGCGCCTTTGCTAATGCTGGGCGGGGCCTATCTGTGCTTTGAAGGGGCCGAGAAGGTTGCCTATGTGTTGGGCTGGAGCCAAGGCCACGAGGACCATCCGCACAAAGAGACAACGATCTCCGATCCCGCCGCGCTTGAAGAAGAAAAGGCCGTCGGCGCCATCAAGACCGATTTTATCCTCTCGGCCGAAATCATGACCATCTCGCTTGCGGCAATCCCTGTGAGCAACTTCTGGATGGAAGCGGCGACATTGGCGGCTGTGGCTGTAATGATCACTGTCGCGGTTTACGGCTCTGTCGCGCTGATCGTAAAAATGGATGATCTTGGCCTTGCCATGGCAAACCACGGGCGGCTGTCGCTCACCCGAAACCTGGGCGGTGGATTGGTCAAGGCGATGCCAGGGTTCTTGCGTCTGCTGACAGTTGTAGGGACGGCGGCCATGCTATGGGTTGGCGGTTCGATCATTGTGCACGGGCTGGAAGAACTGGGCTTTGCCGCGCCTGCGCATATCATCCATGACGTAGCCGCTGCCGTGGGACATACTGTTCCCGAGGGCTGGACAGGGGCGGTCGAATGGTTCGTCAAAGCGGCCATCGACGGTGTGCTTGGTCTGATCCTTGGTATGATCCTTATCCCGCTTGGCGAAAAGATCGTGACTCCGCTGTGGCGTAAGGTTTTCTCAAAATAACATTTGGGAATGGGCGCATGACACGTCACACTGGTCTGACAGGGGTAGTGGAGGATGTGCCGCGTGGAGATGATCGAAGGACACAAAGCCATCGCACCGCCCAAGGGCGCCGCGATCTGGGACATTGATCCCTACGCACCAGAGATCCTTGCAAAGCCGGAAGCCTACTACGCCGAATTGCGCGCCAAGGGCCCTGTGGTGTTCATCCCAAAGTATGGCATTCTGGCCGTGGGCCGCTTTGCGGAGACCAAGGAAGTATTCTCGGACTACTCGCGCTTTGTCTCATCGCGCGGTGTCGGGCTTGATGATTTCAAACACACCCGCGCGTGGCGTCCGCCCTCGATCATTCTTGAGGTGGACCCGCCAGAGCATACCCGCACCCGCAAGGTGATGATCAAGGCGATGTCGCCGCGGGTGGCCGCATCCCAGCGTGACATGTTCATGCAAACAGCCGAAACCATGATCGACGATCTGCTCACCCGCGATAGTTTCGACGCGGTTGCCGAGTTTGCTGAAAGCTTTCCCACCACCGTATTCCCTAAGGCCGTCGGCATGAAAGACGGCAATCCGCGCCATCTGGTCGACTATGGTGCAATGGTTTTCAACAGCCTTGGGCCGGATAACCCGATCCGGCAGGCATCGCTTGGCCGCGCGCCACAGATCATTGCATGGATCACAAAAGCCTGCGCGCGCGACCGTCTGTTGAAAGGTGGCATGGGCGAGATGCTGTATAAGGCTGCCGACGCAGGCGAGATCACGCAAGAAGAGGCGGGGTTTCTGGTCCGCTCATTTCTATCCGCGGGTGTAGACACCACGGTGACGGCCATTGGCAACGCGTTGTACTGTCTGGGTCGCAATCCGCAGGAATACGACAAATTGCGCGCCGGTCCGTCGCTGGCCCGCGCCTGTTTTGAAGAGGTGCTCCGCTACACTTCTCCGGTGCATTCCTTTTGTCGCACGGCCAATCTGGATACTCAGGTTTCCGGCATTGCGATCAAAGAGAGCAGCAAAGTGCTTTGTGTATTGGGTTCAGCGAACATGGACCCTGACAAATGGGGTGATCCTGAAAATTTCAGAGTTGACCGCAAGCCGCAGGGTCATCTGGCCTTCGGTGTCGGGGTGCATGGATGTGTCGGGCAAAACGTGGCACGCGCTGAGATGGACGCAGTTCTGACGGTGCTGGCGCAGAAGGTATCTCGGATCGAACTGAAGAGGGAGCCTGTCTGGCGGCCAGGGAACGCAATGCATGCGCTAGACAGTATGCAGATCAGGCTGCACCACGTCTGATATATTGTCGATTTGGGTTTAGTCTTGCGGGTCGCCGCGGCGGTCAAAGAGGTTCGCTGCCATCTGTGCAACGGCCAGAGTGGCAATGCCAAGATGTCCGTAAATGACGTAGCTAAAGAAAATCTGGCCCCAAGTTTCGCCTGCGAAAAGCGCAAGGATCGCCGCAATGCCACCGCTCATGATCGCTGTCAGGATGTAAGCCATAGTTTCACACTCCGCGTTTGTATCACCGTCTTCTAACTTGCGCCTTAATCGTTAGGGAATTCTTAACGCCAATCAAGACCCCCCCTATTTAGGGGTATGATGTGGCTAAAGATCGCCGGAAATGTGGCAGAACTGGCACAAATTGGCCGATATACAGCACCAGACTATCCACAATTTGGAAACAAAGGCGGCGGAACCTTTGAAAAGGCTCCGCCGCACGCACATAAAACCACCTGTGCTAGAAAGTGATTCTACCTATACTAGAGAAGTGCTTTTGCCTTCTCGGCCACATTGGCGGCCGTGATGCCGAATTTGACGAACAGTTCTTCAGCCGGAGCAGAGGCGCCAAAGCTGTCCATGCCGACAAAATCGGCTTTACCGAATTTGCCGCGCTCGCCTAGCAACCACTGGTCCCAGCCCTGACGCACACCAGCTTCGATGCCGACGCGCACAGCGCCACCCGGCAGGGTGCGTTTGCGGTAGGCGTCGTCCTGCTGGGCAAACAACTCCATGCATGGCATGGACACAACCCGCACACCGACGCCTTCGGCCTGCAACAGATCGCGCGCTTCTAGTGCGACCGAAACTTCAGAGCCGCTGGCAATCAAGATCACCTGGCGTTTGCCTTCGGCATCGACAAGCGTGTAGGCGCCGCGCGCTGTCATGTTGTTGTTCTTATGCTCGGTCCGCACAGTGGGCAGGCCCTGACGTGTCAGCGACAGCACAGAAGGTGTGCCGGTTTGCGTTAGTGCGATTTCCCAAGCTTCTGCCGTTTCAATCGTATCGGCGGGGCGGAAGACCAGCGTGTTAGGGGTCGCGCGGCTGATGGCCAGATGCTCAACCGGTTGGTGGGTCGGGCCGTCTTCGCCCAGACCGATGCTATCGTGGGTCATTACATAGACAACTGGAACCTGCATCAACGCTGACAGGCGCATCGCAGGGCGCGCGTAATCGGTGAAGCACATGAATGTACCGGAGTACGGACGCACGCCGCCATGCAGCGCCATACCGTTCATCGCTGAAGCCATGCCATGCTCGCGGATGCCCCAATAGATGTAGCGACCCCCGCGGTTATCCAGATCGAACACGCCAAGATCTGCGGTCTTGGTGTTGTTGGAACCTGTAAGGTCGGCAGATCCACCCACAGTTTCCGTCATGATCGGGTTGATCACTTCCAGCACTTTTTCGGAAGAAGAGCGCGTGGCAAGCTTCGGCGCGGATTCTGACATCTGTTTCTTGAATGCCTTGATCACCGCAGTCAGTTTTTGCGGAGCCTCGCCCGCCAGCGCGCGGTTGAACGTCTCGCGCTTGCCGCGTGGCATGCTGTCAAACCGCTCTTCCCACGCTTTGCGTACTTCTGCGCCGCGGCTGCCAATGGCCTCCCATGCGGATTTGATGTCGGCAGGAATGTCGAAGGGGGCAGAGGTCCAGCCCCAAGCCTCTTTTGCGGCAACCATCTGTGCGGGATCGGTCAGCGCGCCGTGGCCCTTGGAGGTGTCCTGCGCGGCGTGGCCCAGGGCGATATGCGTCTTGCAAGCAATCATGCTGGGCGTGTCGGTCTTTTTGGCAGCCGTCAGCGCGGCGTCAATCTCATCGGGGTTGTGGCCGTCGATCTCTTGGACGTCCCAGCCTGCGGCACGGAAGCGCGCGACCTGATCGGTGGTGTCGGACAGCGTGACCGGACCGTCTATGGTGATGTTGTTGTTGTCCCACATCAAGATGAGCTTACTCAGCTTGTGGCGGCCCGCAAGCGCGATGGCCTCCTGGCTGATGCCTTCCATCAGGCAGCCGTCTCCTGCGATGACGTATGTATAGTGGTCCACAACCTTGGCGCCGTAAGTGGCGCGCTGGATTTCTTCGGCCATGGCAAACCCGACAGAGTTCGCTATGCCCTGACCCAGCGGGCCTGTGGTGGTCTCAATCGCATCGGCAAGGAAGTTCTCTGGGTGGCCGGCAGTGCGCGCGCCCATCTGGCGAAAATTCTTGATCTCCTCGATCAGGAATTGCACGTCACCTACCAAATGGAGCAGGGAATAGAGCAGCATCGAGCCGTGGCCTGCAGACAGGATGAAACGGTCACGGTCAGGCCAGTTGGGCTGGGCCGCGTCAAATTTCAGGTGGTTCTGGTAAAGCACCGTGGCGACGTCCGCCATGCCGATGGGCATGCCTGAGTGGCCGGAATTTGCAGCAGCAACAGCGTCCAGTGTCAGCGCGCGAATGGCGGCGGCCTTGGACCAGTGATCGGGATTGGCAGTTTGAAGGGCTTTGAGATCCACGGCAGGGACTCCTTATACAAGCTAAAAGGCGTTGCAGGCTCCATATCAGGGCAGCGGGAAAGATCAAGCATGCGACACACGGCGTTTGTTAAGGCTGGGCGTGAAGAATTCGGCTCAAGGTCCTGTTCTGAAAGGGGGGCAGCATTTTATTGCGGCTTTGGATAGGATTGCACCAATATTGGGCGTAAACCGATTCGTCATACGGCAGGGTCGGAGTGCTACAGATTGAGTGAGAGAGGCATATGAGCGATATCGAAGAACTTCAGCGGCGGATTACCGCAGCGATGGATCAGGTCGCATTCGGTCTGGAAAAGCTGGGACCGGCCACGCCCGCAGGGCCAGACGCAGAGACCGTAAAGCTTTTGGAAGAAGAGCGTACAGCAAACGCGCAGCTTCAAGAGCGCGTGCGCGGCCTGCGTGCCAAATCGGAAACCGAGACCGCCTCCTTGCGCGCCAAGGTCGAAGAAGGCGAGGCCCGCATGGCCCAGCTTGATATCGAACTGCAGCGCGTGCGTCGTGCCAACGCCCAGCTAAGCGATGCTTGCGCTGCGTTGCGCGAAGCCAATGCCGAAGGGGTGGGAGATGCCCATCTGATTAACAAAGCCATGCTGGCAGAGCTTGAGGCCCTGCGCGCTGCCCGCGCGGCCGATGTCGCCGAAGCCTCGGTGATCCTTGCCAGCCTGCAGCCCCTGATGGATGCCGCCACGACCAGCCCCAGCACGCGAGGAGACGCATAATGCCAGAGGTCAAGATTGCCATCGGCGGCCGCTACTTTGATGTTGCCTGTCAGGAGGGGGAGGAAAGCTATCTGCACTCGGCTGCCAAGATGCTGGATGACGAAGCACAAATCCTGGCCGATGCCGTGGGCCGCATGCCCGAAGCACGGATGCTGCTGATGGCGGGCCTGATGCTTGCTGACAAAACCGCAAGCGTCGAAGACAAAATCGCAGAGGTCCGCGCTGAACTGGCGGAGCGTGAAGCAGAGCTGGCGGGCCTGCGCAATGTGGTCATAGAGCCAGAGCGCATCGAAGTTCCTGTTGTGCCGCAGTCCGTCACGGATACGCTCGCCGAAATTGCCGCCCGCGCCGAAGCGCTTGCCGCTGAGGTCGACGAAAAGGTCGGCGGATAATATCGGTCTGAAAATCTGGCGCGCTTGCTATAGCTGTGAGCGCGCCCCCACAGCCTGGCTGGTCGTTGGATGCGTATCTGTCGGCTGATGAATTCTCTTTACTTCAAAAGCCGTTTGTAGCTCCTGTTCACTTAGGGTGAAGGGCGCTCAAAAGTTGCACCTGTCATGCTGCGCGTAGGGTATGATTTTGGCTTGCGAAATGTTGCTCCAGCCTGTTCTTCAGCTTTAGTGGTCTTCTTTTAACGATGGAAATACCTTTCGGCACAGTCCGTTAGCTGTCTGCCAAGATGGCTTGGCAGACCAGAATCATCCACGGATGATGAAACGGGAGGGGCCTGTGAAAAAAAACCTACATTACATGATGTCGCCGCGAAAGCAGGCGTGTCATATGCAACAGCTGTTCGCGTATTGAACAGGCGTGCGCGTGTCTCGACCAAGTCGGTCGAGAAGGTGCGCGCGGCGGTGGCCGAGCTTGGTTATGTGCGCAATGTCTAGGCTGCAAACCTGTCGCGCCAGAAAACCTATCGCTTCGTTTTGTCATTCCGGCAGGGGCGAATACTTTCTTTCAACACGTGCGCGCGATCATCAACCACAAGGTTGAAGCGGCGTCCTTGTCCTCGATTTCCATTGAAATACAAGATGTTCCCGCCTTTGATGCCAAACGTCTTGCGGAGCATTTGGGCGAGCTTGCAAAAAGTGAACTGGACGGTCTGGCGGTCGTGGGTCTTGAGGGCGATGCGTTGCTCGCACCGTTGCTGGCGCTGAAGAAGAATAGGATACCTGTCGTGTCGCTGGTGTCTGCGCTGCCCTCGCTGGAAGAAAGCACTTACATCGGTATCCACAACGTCGTGGCCGGACGTACTGCCGCACGACTGGTCGGTATGGCGCATGGGGGCGGAAGGGCTGTGTTCAGTTCATCGTCGGTGCGTTGAATGCACGTGACCACAACGAACGCCTGACCGGTTTTCAAGAAGTCCTGAACGAGGATTTCCCCGACCTGTCCATTTGCCCGGTCCTCCATGGACAAGATAACGCAGAAATAGTTGAAGCAGAAATCCAGACCGCTCTGAGAAATAACACTGTTATTTCAGCTGTATATAATGTCGGCGCTGGAAATCGCGGCTTGGCGCGTGCCTTGGAATCGTGTTCAGCAAGTCCCTTTTGCGTGGCGCACAAACTTGTTGACCATTCGCGTTCGGCGTTGCTGGACAGGACCTTTGACATCGTGATTGACCAGCGACCCGAGGAAGAGGTTTCGGCGGCGCTGAATCCGCTTCGGCTGCTGGCAGATGGCCGTCCTGTGCCGCCCCGCGATCCCATTCTTCCGACGATCTCCCGCCCGTGAAAACCAAAATTACTGACAGAGGCTGACAATGACCACGTTTTTCGCAGAGCAAGCGCCGCTAGAATTCAATCCAAATGCGACGGATCTGGCTTTCCGCCACTACAACCCTGACGAATTCCTTTTGGGTAAGCGCATGGAGGACCATCTGCGGTTCGCGGTTGCCTTTTGGCATTCGTTTGCATGTCTCGGAGGAGACCCCTTCGGCGGACAGACATTTGAGCGGCCGTGGTTTGGCGACACGCTGGAGTTGGCTAAGATGAAAGCCGATGTCGCCTTTGAGCTTTTTTGATATTCTCGGCGCGCCGTATTTCATGTTTCCATGACGCCGATATTCGTCCCGAAGGGCAAAGTTTTGCGGAAAGCAAACGCAACTTTGAAGAAATCATCGACATCTTTGAGGCGAAGATGGAAGGTCGCAAAACCAAACTGCTGCGGGGCACAGCGAACCTGTTTTCGCACAGCCGGTTCACGTCAGGCGCCTCAACGAACCCAGATCTAGAGGTCTTTGCGTGGTCCGCGGCCTCGGTCAAGCAGTGCATGAATGCCACCCACCGTTTGGGCGGTGAGAACTATGTGCTTTGGGGCGGGCGTTAGGGGTACGAGACGCTGTTGAACACCAACCTTGGTCAAGATCTGGATCATCTGGGCCGCTTTTTGAGCATGGTCGTTGATTACAAACACAAGATCGGTTTCAAGGGCGCAATCCATGTCGAGCCCAAGCCGAAAGAGCCAAGAAAACACCAATATGACTACTATGTTTCAACGGTTTACGGGCTGTTGCAGCGATTTGGGCATGAATAAGAAGTGCAGGTCAACATTGAACAAGGGCACGCAATTTTGGCAGGCCATTCGTTTGAGCATGAAATTGCTTTGGCCAACGCGCTGGGGATTTTCGGGTCTATTGATATGAACCGCAATGACTATCAATCGGGCTGGGATACGGATTAATTCCCCAACAACGCTCCCGAAGTGGCACTAGCCTATTACGAAACCCTGAAAGCTGGAGGATTTCAAACCGGCGGCACGAACTTTGATGCAAAGCTGCGCCGCCAATCGCTTGAGCCTGACGACCTGATCGCAGCGCACGCCGGTGCCGTGGACGTCTGCGCGCGCGGCCTGAAGGCGGCCGCTGCGATGCTTGAGGATGGCACGCTAGAGGAAATGCGCATAGCCCGCTACGCCGGATGGGAAGACTACCGCGCACAGTCAATGTTGATCAGTGATCTGGAGACCATCGCCGCACAAGTCGAAGCAGACAGTATCAACCCCAAACCAAAATCTGGTCGGCAAAAAATTCATGAAAACAACGTGAACCGGTTCGTTTGAACCGCAATGGGAGGAGAACAGAGATATGAAAACGATCAAAGGACCGGCGCTATTTCTGGCGCAATTTGCAAGCGACGAACCCCCGTTTAATTCATGGGCCAGCCTCACAAAATGGGCGGCTGATTGCGGCTAAAAGGGCGTTCAGGTGCCCAGCTGGGACGCCCGCTTAATCGACTTGGACAAAGCCACCAGCAGCCGTGACTATTGCGACGAATTCCGCGGAAAAGCAGCTGAGAATGGTGTGGAGGTGACAGAGCTGTCGACCCACCTACAGGGTCAGCTTGTCGCGGTTCACCCCGCCTATGATGACGCGTTTGACGGTCTTGCAGCGCCAGAAGTGCGCGGGAATCCAAAGGCACGTCAGGAATGGGCTGTGGATCAGGTCATGAAGGCGCTCAGCGCGTCGCATAATATGGAAATCGGCGCGCACGCGGCCTTCTCTGGCTCTCTGGCTTGGCCGTTCTTGCATCCGTGGGCACAGCGCCCTGGTCTGATCGAGACGGCATTTGATGAGCTGGCAAAACGCTGGCTGCTCATCCTGAATCATGCGGAAGACTGCGGCGTCTACGTTTGCTATGAAATCCATCCCGGTGAGGACCTGCACGACGGCATCACCTACGAGGTGTTCTTGGAGCGCGTGGGCAAACACGGCCTTGCCTGCATGCTCCATGATCCCAGTCACTACGTGCTGCAATGCATGGATTATCTGGACAACATCGATATCTACAAAGACCGCATTCGGATGTTCCACGTCAAAGATGACGAGTTCAATCCAACGGGGCGGCAAGGCGTTTATTCGGGGTATCAAAGCTGGGTTGATCGGGCAGGGCGTTTCCGGTCCTTGGGTGATGGTCAGGTCGATTTCGGGGCGGTGTTTTCCAAAATGGCGGCGAATGACTTTGACGGCTGGGCTGTGGTGGAATGGGAATGCTGCCTCAAAGACCCTGAGGACGGCGCACGCGAAGGCGTGCAATTTGTCTCTGACCATATCATCCGCGTGACTGAAAGAGCGTTTGACGATTTCGCCGATGGCGGAACGGATGATGCTGCAAACTCTAAAATGATGGGGATTGGCTAAGATGGCACTTATCAGGCTTGGCATGGTTGGCGGTGGAAATGACGCGTTTATTGGCGGCGTTCACCGCATCGCTTCACGGATCGACGATCGATATGAACTGGTTGCAGGCGCATTGTCCTCCACACCCGAAAAATCAAAGGCGTCTGGCAAAACTCTCGGATTGGCAGCTGACCGCTGCTATGGTGATTTTGACGAAATGGCTACGGTAGAGGCTGCCTGTGACGACGGGATTGAAGCCGTTGCCATCGTCACGCCGAACCATGTGCACTATCCCGCAGCCCGCGCCTTTTTGGAACGCGACATCCATGTCATCTGCGACAAACCTATCACTGCAACGATGGCAGACGCCCATGCAATGCAAGCTGCGGTCGAAGTCTCTGACGCCCTATTCGTATTGACCCACAATTACACCGGCTACCCGATGGTCCGCCAGGCCAAGTCGATGAGTGAGGCGGGCGATTTGGGCGACATCCGCATCGTGCAGGCCGAATACCCTCAGGATTGGTTGACCTCTCCGCTGGAGAACGAAGGGCTGAAGCAGGCCGAATGGCGCACCGATCCAGCGCGGTCCGGGGCAGGCGGATCTGTCGGGGATATTGGAACGCACGCCTATAATCGGGCCTGCTTTGTGTCAGGGCTGCGTTGTGAAAGTCTTGCCGGTGATCTGCAAAGCTTTGTCGCAGGCAGGCAGTTGGATGACAACGCGCATGTGATATTGCGCTTTGATGGAGGGGCTCGGTATGCTGTGGTCCAGTCAGGTGGCGCTGGGCAATGAGAACGGGCTAAAGCTGCGCATCTACGGATCAAAAGGCGGACTTGAATGGGCGCAAGAAGATCTAAACTATCTCTGGTTTACGCCGCACGGCGTGGCAAAGCGGCTGATAACGCGCGGTAGTCCGGCGGCAAACCCCGCCGCTGCTGCCGTCAGCCGCATCCCCGCGGGCCATCCCGAAGGTTATCTGGGGGGTTTTGCGACGATCTATACCGAAGCAGCTGACGCCATCCGCGCTGTGCAATCCGGCACTCCGCGCGCCAACGCGATGGGTCTTCTTCCGGGGATAGTCGAGGGGCTTGAAGGGATGTCATTCATCAACGCCTGCGTTCAGTCCGCTGCCAACAATGCGGCAGTGCTTGCTCTGAAAGGGGTGAGTAAAAACTTCTGACCGATTGAGGTGCTGCATAGCGTCGATCTGGCGCTGTATGCAGGTGAGGTTCATGCGCTGATAGGTGAGAATGGGGCGGGTAAATCTACCACGATGAAAAGCCTTGCAGGATATCAGCCTGCAAGCCACGGTCAGATCATCCTTGATGGTCACCCCCTCCTGTTTTCCAGCCTGCACGAATGAGAGAAGGCCGGGATCGTTATGATCCATCAGGAATTCAACCTCGCCGAACAGCTGACGGTTGAGCAGAATTTCTTTCTGGGGCGTGAGCTGAAATCCGGTTTGCTGCTGGATAAACCCAAGATGCGCGCGCTCACACGGCAGTATCTGGATCACGTGAAGTGTCGCGTATCGCCGGATGCGTTGGTCTCGCAACTCTCTAATTCTGATGAACAGATGGTCGAGATCGCAAAGGCCCTGTCGCGGCAGGCCCGCATTCTGGCCATGGATGAGCCGACCGCCGTTCTGACAAAATCAGAAACCGAGGTTCTGTTCGAACAGATCAACGAACTGTGTGCATCCGGCACCGCAATCCTGTTCACCTCCCATAAGCTCGACGAAGTATCACAGCTTGCCGATCGCGTGACGATCATGCGCGATGGCGCGGTTGTCCAACACGGGCCCGGCCACCATTACACCGAAGACAACATGGGAACGGCGATGGTCGGTCGCGATGTCTCTGACCTATTTCCCGAAAAGCCCGTGGCCGTGGTGGACAGGCCAACTGTTCTAAGTGTACGCGGGCTGTCGGTTAAGGGATATTCCGAAGGGATCGATCTGGACCTTGGGGCAGGTGAAATTCTAGGGATCGGCGGGTTGATCGGCTCTCTCCGGACCGAAACGATGGAAGGTCTGGTTGGTCTTAGGTCTGCTAAGACGGACAGCGTTGCGCTGTTTGGAAAGACCATTCAGGTCCGCAACCCGTCGGATGCTTTGGTGCAGGGTCTTTGCTACCTCACCGAAGATCGCAAGCTGCGCGGTTTGTTACTGGCCCACGGCATGCGCGAAAACCTGACGCTGCAAAACCTGCACAAATTCGGGCGTTTTGTGATCAATCGTAGCGCCGAAGAGGACGCTAAACGGTTGCGTGCCACTGGATGTCGGTGACATCCGGATCGCCTCAATAATCGCATCAACCTTGTCCTGTGGAACAGCTTTGGAAGGGTTCATTTTCTTGGTGGCGTAGCGCCATTTCAGAAGATCATTCAGTGGCTTTGCAGTCATGTATTTCATCCTATTGTCAGCGCCTCAATTCGGCGGTATATATTTGTAACCGACTACCTAAGGTGTACTTAGGTGCGCCGCAAGAAGGCACATTCCTGAACCTTGGTTACACAAAGGGAACCGCCATGCTGGATGATAAACAATGCCCCGACTGCAAACGCATCAATGAGGTGCTGTCGCGTGTTGGTGACCGGTGGAGCGTGCTTGTCGTGATCTCATTGGCCCAATACGGGACGCTGCGGTTCAATGAACTCAAGCGCAACCTTGGTATCTCGCAACGGATGCTCAGCCTGACCCTAAAAGAGTTGGAACGCGACGGCCTTGTAAACCGAACCTATCACACGACGATCCCGCCGAAAGTTGAATACAACCTCACCAAAATGGGTCAGTCATTTCGAGAGCCCGTTAGTGCCTTGGGCTATTGGGCGCTGGAAAATCTCGCCACGATCGATGCTGCACGGCACAAGTATGACCAAAGCGCTGAAACTTAATTTTGGAACCAGCCCCACTATAGACGGGATCTAAGTAAATTTAGCTCGTGTTGTCTGACAGGAATTTCAACAAAGCTTCTGTGAGCTGGTTGAAATACTGGTAGCCATCAAACCTGCTGCCAGTCCCGAAAAGCGTCGCCTGATCGTGACCGATCCAGATGATCCCGGCCTGATGAGCGAGGTCGGGGCCTGTGTTGCTAATCTTGCCGATATCTCAGCGGGCATTTTCTGGCACAAGGGAAACGTCGACGTCAGAAATGGAAAAGGTCAGGTTGCACTGTGGAGCCTCGTGCTTGGCTACCCACAACTGGCCACGGCTGGACAATTAAAGAAGGAGGACATGAGGGACCTGTCCATCCTCGATATTCTACTGACGATTAGGCAGGAAAGCGGACACTAATTTCGCAATGTTGGATGACTGAAAAGTCCGCCCTGCTGACCTTGCTGCTCAATGCAGCTAAGAGCCCAATGTGACAGATGTTGCGTAGTATGCAAAGGTCAGCTTTGCTCGTTACGCATCATGCTTCTTGAGCGCTGAGACGTCTCGTCAGAGCTGCCGACCTTTGTCGAGCCAGAGGGCATGTGCTATTGGCCATTCGGGAATTTTTGCCGTTTCAAAGCCATACACTTTACCAGTCGCAAACGATTTGAACGCCTTCATTGCCTTGAGGTGCGCACCCTCTGAAAGGTAGGCCAGCATTGCCTTGCGAGAAGTCCAAACAGTTAAAGTGTGATGAACGCCATCGATTGTGCGTGCATCTGCCGAGAGGCATCCATCCGCAGACCTTGCTTGCGACATCGATGCGGCTGCATGACGCCAGAACTTCGGCGCATGCCATACTCTTTTCAGCTGCAATCCAGTGATCGAGACGTAGAAGACGTCAGCCATGCGTATCACCAAAGTGATACCCACCCGTGATCCAGTTTTGGACCATGTGGGTGAATTCCTGGCCCTTATCCTGGTAACAGAAATGGCCGCAGTTTTCAAAAATGGTCAAGGCACTCTTAGGAAGCCGCTTGTGCAATCGTTCTGCATTGTCGGTTGTCAGGAAAGCGTCTTGATCACCCCAAAAAACATGAACTGGGACTTCGAGAGAATTCAGATGGGGATCAATGGTTTTAGAGCCTATCGGATAATGCTTGAACCATGCAGAAACCTGACTGATCCGCCCGCTATAAGAAGCAACATAGTCCGCGACCTCCTCTGCTGATGGGCTGTAGTGCAAGTACCCAAGCTGGATGGCGCCTGCAATAAACGCACGCGGGCCGGTCATATTCACCATCGATCGCCAGAACCCAGAAAGAATGATCTTGGTGACAAGGCTGCCGTTGTCCGAAGGCAGAATGCCCGGTCCATCCCCGACCAAAATGCTTGCCGCCTTGTGATTGCGGTGAATGACATAATGCAGCGCCACCGGCATCGCGATATCAGGGGCAACAACATGAATGTCCGTCAGACCCATTTTCGAGACAAATTTTTCCAGAAACGCGCTTTGCGCCTCGAAAGTCATAAAGCTCATGTCACCTGCGCTGCGGCCAAAGCCCGGCAGATCGAGGGCGACCAAATTAGCGTCAGCCGCAAGAGCGTCCCAAACCTTATCATAGCATAGGATACTTTGCGGTAGTGGGCTCAGAAAAAGCACGGTTGGACCGTTCGGATTGCCAGCCCTCGCAAAGCGGATATCCACACCGTCCAAGGTCATGCGTTCCGGTTTCATTACGAAACGCGCTGGGGTCTCGCTTATTTTTGCGGCCCCTTTCGTACGCAGACGCCGCACTTTGAAGAACTCAGGCGTAATCATCATCAAGCTTGCCGCGTTCATGCGGCCCAGTATTCCAATTGGGTCTTTGGGCATCTTATTTAGGCTCCTGTAGGACGTCTGGCGCTTTCTGTATTTATTTCGTATTATGGCTTCGGTACGTGCGTGTCAATTATAAAATACCCTTAGGTCCGAAATGGAAAAGACTGAAAAACGAGGTCGACCAAAGACTCTGGACCGAGAGCACGTTCTACAGACCGCGCTGATGCAATATTGGGATGTCAACCCAACCGATGTCTCCATCGGCGAGATCTGCAAACTGACAGGTGCTTCAAAACCCGGGATCTACCGCGAATTTGGGAGCGATGATGGTTTGAAACGTGCTGCGCTTGAGAGCTACCGCAGCTTAGCTCTATTGCCGTTGTTCGACATTCTAAAACGAGATCAGAGTTTTGCGGCTGCAAAGGCCGCCTTGGTCTCGTTCACAACGCAAGACCGCGAAGCAGTTGGGTTGCCCTTGGGTTGCCTGTTCGTCGCCATGCGTGCGCAGCGCGATAGCCTCGGGTCAGCCACAGGTGAATGCGTGGATCAGCTTCGCCAAGAGGTATTGGATGCCTATATGGTTTGGATTGAGACCGCCAAATCAAAAGGGGAGTGCGGAGCAAAAATCCCAACCGATGCTGCGGCGCTGTACTTCGACGCTCAAAACGGTGGAGCGATGCGGATGCAAAAAGAAGGGGTCGATAACGCCACAATCGCGACCGTTCTTCACTATTCATTCGAAATAATCGAGTAGAGTGGCAAGACTTTTCGATCAAGTCACGCCACCTCGAAGTGAATAAAGCGGTCATTGGTGCGGCTGAAGGAAATTGGCGCTTTGTCCGGCGCTGCGGTCTATCAGCCGCCGAAAATGCTGCGCGATGCACGAACGGCCGGTCTGGGGAAGCCGCGCTGCGGCATTGGAAGGCTGGTTAATGGCCGGTTAGGGCCGCAAGCTGCCCAGGGCGTCAAATATTTTGCGCACTTCCAAGATGTCCCTATTTGGATTTTCAATCCTTCAGTTGGTCTACTCTTGCATGATTTCGATCAATCTATCCGATCCGCTTTATGCTATCACCAAGGGCTAAACAAAGGAGGAGAAAATGCGCTATATCACAATAACCACATGGGAACTCGCAGACGGAGCCGACTTCAATGTTTCATTGCGTGCGATCGAAGAAAAAAGAATTCCTGCGCTTAAGGGATTTGGGGCAAACCGTGTGACCGTCATACGCACCAGTGATCGGACGAGTGCTGCGATTACAGAATGGCCAGACAAGGCCACCAGAGACGCAGCGGAGTTGAAAATCGACGAGGTTCGTAGATCGGTCCACAGAGAGGATATGTCGCGAATAACGGGAGAAATGAAAGGAGAAATCTTGGCGGATGTTTGATTCAATTTGCAGTCGCAGGGCTTTTTCAAACTTCACCTATTGCCGCTTTGGGTAAGCGGCACCGCAGGACTCCTCAGAGCAGTCAATGTCTGCTCAGGGCCAGAAGTGCCAGCGTGTCACGAACCGACACTAAGGGCGGATTGGAGACATTCGCTGCGCTTGGCGCCATGGTAGCTTCGCGGACAAAGTTGCCGTTGAGAAACGAAAAATGTTCTAAGCGTTCCCAACTCATTCCTTTAGTCCAGCCGGTGAATGAGGTGCTCGCCCTCAAACCCCTGTAGCTGCACCGAAGTCGTTTTGGTGAAGCGGTAATCCTGCGTTTCACCGACCATTCGGCGCGTGGTATCAGAGACTTGGATTTCGCCCGATGCGGCGAGGGCAGCGATCCGAGCTGCCTTGTTGACGACAGACCCAAAGAAATCATCGCTCGTCTGGACGATGTTGCCGGTATGAATACCAATGCGCAGGGCGATGGCAGGTCCGTCGGATTGCTCGGTTACTTGCAGGATTGCCCTCGCGGCGTGCAATGCCTGAGCAGGTTCCGGAAAGCTCGACATGGTTCCGTCGCCCAATGACTTCACAAACTGACCGTCTGCATCTTCGATGATTTCGCGCAGCGAGGCAAAGTGCCGAGCCATCTCAGTAGACCAAAGGCGGTCGCCCATCAGTGAAGCAAGGCGCGAAGAATTGACGATATCGGTGAACATGATCGAGGCAAAGCCGTCTCGTTGATCGAGTGAAAAGCCTTTCCGCGCAGCAACGACAAGATCGGCGATGGCGTTTTGTTCGATTCCCGTGAAATCGATATTCGGGATTGGAAGCGAACCATGGCGCAGCACGATTTTCCAAACGCCTTCTTCGAGAGCGAAGATCAGGGTGTTCCGCACATGAAATGTCCGATCGGGCTGATCGGCAAAAACAATGTCATGAGTGAGGCACGCCCATCCGGAGTCACCATTCTCAAAGGCTTCGGCAAAAGTTTCTTCGTGTTTGAGGAATTGGGGAATTACGCCAAAAAACTCTCCAATCCCCTCACGCACGGCTTCACCCGCCCACAGTTCGTCTTCGCCGGTGCCGACGAAGCGCAGGTGTTGATGTTCAGACAAAAGGTTGCGCATCTGGTTTTTCCGCTTGTGCTGGATTGCGTCGATCCAGCGGCGCGAAACGGCAAGCAGTTCCGTAGACGGCCGCGTCATCGCCGCCGGTCCTGCCAGAAACTTTCCAGTACGAATTTCCTTTTTCCCAACCGAAATCTCCCGAATTGTGCGTCTCTCTTAACTTTTATGCCAAGATTAACACAGACCAACGGATTTGCGATAAATACGATGGTGTGCTTCGTCTGCTTTGTCCGGCGATTTCAACTGGTCGACGCAACACTTTAATCTTTAGTCAAAGATGGAGTGATGAACGTGAAGTATCGCCGCCACATATTTTTTACGGACAAACAGAAGTCAGAGATCTGGGACAGATGGCAACGCGGAGAGTCGATGAGCTCGATTGGTCGGGTGTTTGATCGGGGGTCATCATCAATTTTACCGCTGTTAGGGCGCACTGGCGGCATCCGTCCGCGGGACCGCATTAGGTCACGGCTTTCTCTGACCTTGATCGACCGAGAAGAGATATCGAGAGGTCTGCGGGCACAGATGTCCTTGC
>NZ_JBALVJ010000022.1:0-56555 GCF_036961165.1 Sulfitobacter sp.
TTCGGGTTGGATACATCTTAGCACGCTGTCCAATTTTGCCGGACCACTTCAGTTATAGAACCACTCCGGAAAAAGCATGGCTTCAAACGCGTAGCGCACATGAAGGTGCCGCATGTCATGGAGATCAAAGCCGCTATGGCCGCAACCCCACAACAGGCCAACAAAACGCTCAAGAGGCTTTCGCAGATGTTGGACTTGGCGGTGAAGCTGCAATGGCGGACAGACAATCCGGTCAAGGCCGTCGATAGGTTTTCGTCTGCGACAGAAGGCTTCCATTCTTGGGATGAAGGTGAAATTTCCCGCTTTTATGAAGTGCATCCACTGGGGTCGCCCGCGCACATTTGCATGACACTAATGCTCTACACTGGGGCGGCGAAAGTTGATGCCGTGAAGCTAGGGCCAGCGAATGTTAAGGACGGACGGATCGAGTATCGCCGCCAGAAGACGCAGAAGAACCCAAGCGGCATTTTGGTCAGCTTGCCGATTCATCCGGCATTGGCGACTGCACTGGCGGCACGGCCAGTTACATTTACTTATTTGGAGACGGGACAGAATAAAGCACGGTCCCGCAAGGGTTTAGGAACGTCGATGCGTAAGTGGTGTGATGCCGCTGGCCTGCCGTTGTGTTCATCACATGGACTGCGCAAAGCCATTTGCCGTCGGATTGCCGAGGCTGGTGGAACACCTTACGAAATCATGGCTGTGAGTGGCCATGTCACGCTGTCAATGGCGCAGAAGTACTGCGAAACCTTTGGCCGCCGCGAAATGGCTGACACGGCTTTTTCTCGACTGGATGGCACAAAAAACGAACAAAACTTGACGAACCATCCAAAAAGGTTCGTCAAGTAATCTCGTAACCCTCAGAAATGTAAGGATTAAATATGATATTTGGTAGGCCCGGCAGGACTTGAACCCGCAACCAAAGCGTTATGAGCGCTCTGCTCTAACCAGTTGAGCTACAGGCCCGCCAAGGGCTTGGGTATTGTGCACGGACGGTTTCGTCAAGGGTTGGCGTTGCGACTTTTGCTTGAATGATTTAGGTCGCAAGGCAACGGGGTTTTCAGCCAGAGGCTTTTGAGAATGAACGAGCGACAGAATGGAATCACCTACGCAGACGCGGGTGTGGATATTGATGCGGGCAATGCGTTGGTGGAGCGGATCAAGCCGGCAGCAAAGCGGACGACACGTCCGGGGGTGATGTCAGGCTTGGGCGGCTTTGGTGCGCTGTTTGACCTTAAGGCCGCAGGCTATAATGATCCGGTCCTTGTGGCGGCGACTGACGGTGTCGGAACCAAGCTGCGGATTGCGATTGATACAGGCAATGTCGACGGTGTGGGCATTGATTTGGTTGCGATGTGCGTGAACGATCTGGTGTGCCAAGGCGCAGAGCCTCTGTTCTTCCTTGACTACTTTGCCACCGGCAAACTGGAGTTGGACACAGCAACCCGCATCATCGAAGGCATCGCCAAAGGCTGTGAACTTTCTGGTTGTGCGCTGATCGGCGGTGAGACGGCAGAGATGCCGGGCATGTATCCCGAAGGCGATTTCGACCTTGCCGGCTTTAGCGTCGGCGCGATGGAGCGGGGGGGGGGGCTGCCGCAGGATGTGGCGGCAGGCGATGTGTTGCTGGGTTTGGCAAGCGATGGCGTGCACTCAAATGGCTACAGCCTCGTGCGCGTAATTGTTGAGCATTCGGGTCTTCAGTGGGATGACCCATGCCCGTGGGATGGTGGCACTTTGGGTGAGGTTTTGCTCAAACCCACGCGGCTTTATGTAAAGTCCGCCCTTGCTGCAGCGCGCGCAGGTGTGGTGCATGCGCTGGCCCATATCACTGGCGGTGGTCTGACAGAAAATCTGCCTCGCGTCTTGCCGGAAGGCTTGGGCGCCGAAATCAACCTGAACGCATGGGAGCTGCCACCGGTGTTCCGCTGGCTTACCGCGCATGGCGGCATGGATGAGCCAGAGCTGCTCAAGACGTTCAACGCAGGGATCGGCATGATTGTTGTGGTGCCTGCTGACAAAGCGGATGAAGCAGCCAAGCTGCTGCGCGACGCAGGCGAGACTGTCTATACCCTTGGCACAGTGGTCGAGGGTGAAGGCGTGGCCTATGAGGGCAACCTCGTCTGATGGTCCGCGTTGCGGTTTTTATCTCGGGTGGCGGCTCCAACATGGTGTCGCTACTTGAGGATATGGCGCGAGAAGGGCACGAAGGCACGCCATGTGTGGTGCTAGCCAATAGTGCCGATGCTGGCGGGCTGGCCCGTGCAGCAGAACGCGGGGTGCCGACTGTTGTGGTCGATCATCGACCGTTCAAAGGGGACCGCACCGCGTTTGAGGCTGCGATCAACGAAGCCTTGGAACCCTTTGCACCCGATCTGATTTGTCTTGCCGGTTTTATGCGTGTCCTGACCAAAGGGTTTATGGATCAATGGGCGGGCAAGATGTTGAACATCCATCCGTCCTTACTGCCGAAGTATAAAGGCCTACATACCCATGCTCGCGCGCTAGAGGCGGGCGACGCTGTCCATGGATGCACCGTGCACGAAGTAACGGCTGCGCTCGATGATGGTCCGATTCTGGGGGAGGCGCAGGTGCCTGTGCTGGCCGGAGACACACCTGAGGCACTGGCCGCGAGGGTGCTGAAACAAGAACACCGTCTTTATCCCGCAGTGCTACGCCGCTTTGTTGCCGGCGACCGTAGCCCATTGATTTTGCAAAGCTGACTGGTCAAACCGCTGCGTATTCTGTACCGCTAGGGTAGTTGAAGGATTTTTTCGTTTATGCGCACGATTACCACCACCGAAGGATTGGCCTCTTATTGTCAGGAAGCCGCCCAACATCCCTTTGTTACCGTCGATACGGAGTTTCTGCGCGAGCGGACTTACTACTCCAAATTGTGTCTTCTTCAACTGGCCATGCCGGGGACCGATGACAGCGGCGCTGTACTGGTTGACCCGCTATCTGATGGTCTGTCGCTTGAGCCGCTGTATGAGCTGTTTCGCGATACCTCTGTGGTAAAGGTGTTCCACGCTGCACGGCAAGATTTAGAAATCTTCTATATAGATGCCGAAGTCTTTCCCGAACCTCTGTTTGACACGCAGGTCGCTGCGATGGTTTGCGGGTTTGGCGAACAGGTGGGTTATGAGACTTTGGTGCGCAAGATTGCCAAGGAAGGCGTGGACAAAACCTCGCGCTTTACTGATTGGTCGCGCCGTCCCCTGACCGAAGCGCAAAAGACCTATGCGCTGGCGGATGTGACGCACCTGCGCCAAATCTACGAATTTCTGGCCGCAAAACTGGAAGAATCGGATCGGCACAAGTGGGTCGCAGAAGAGCTCGAAGTATTGACCAACCCCGGCACCTATATCACCGCGCCCCGCGATGCGTGGAAACGCGTGAAAACCCGCACGAACTCCGGACGGTTTCTGGGCATTGTGCGTGAGCTGGCGGCGTTCCGTGAGGAATACGCCCAGACACGCAATGTTCCCCGCAGCCGTGTCTATAAGGATGATGCGCTGGTTGAGCTTGCATCGAACAAACCCAAGAATCACGAAGAGTTGGGCCGTGCACGGCTGTTGCTACGCGATGCGCGCAAGGGTGAGATTGCTGAAGGTATCCTTAAGGCCGTGGCGGCTGGTATCGCTTGCCCCAATGATGATCTGCCGCAACCTGACCGTAGCCGCGAAAAGATGCAGGTTAATCCCGCACTTGCCGATCTTCTGCGGGTTCTGCTGAAAGCCAAAACAGAAAGCTCAGGCGTTGCGGCCAAGTTGATTGCAACGGCATCTGATCTGGACGCAATCGCTGCGGGCGAGCGTGATGTCCAGGCGCTGGGCGGCTGGCGGCTGGAAGTCTTTGGCACCGATGCGATGGCATTGTGCGAGGGCAAGATTGCCCTGACTGCTGTTGGCAATGAAGTGAAGGTCGTGCCGGTTTAGCGGCGCGCCACCTGCGCGTTGCGCAGACCTTCGACGCGGATCGTCCGTACGCCGACCAGATTTTGATTGGTGACTTTGCGCGCAGCAGTGACTTCGCGTGTGGGAGGCGTGCCAATCGGGGTTGCACGACCAGGTTCCACTCCTTCAAGCTGGTAGGTGAGTACGCCATCTACGGGAATCTCTTCAGCGTTTTCGGGTGTCAGGCGGACTGAATAGATGCCTTGACGCGCAGCAAGTCCGCTGGCGCGGATAAGTGCACCGCCCGGGATGCGCTCAACTGTTAGGCTGGTGATCTCGTCAAATGGCGTGCCCGCATATGTGTATTCTTTGCCAGCACGTTTTGCAAACAGGCCGCTTTTCTGCGGAATGAGCGGATTGACTGGCTTGTCATCCGTGGGCGCCAAAGCTTCGGACGTGCTGCGACCGAACCAGTTGGCCGGATTGATCGCACTGTCGCGCACAAATCCGCATGCCCCCAAAGTCAGGGATGCAACCAAAAGAACCGAAAGGGAAATACGCATAGGACCTGCCGTGTGATACTGCCGTTGTTTAGTGAACTAACCCATCCCTGCACGCATGGGAAGAGGCAGGGCTGGACGTTTGCCCAAGTAAGCCCTACCTCATGCGCAAATGCAAATGACAGGAGCGCATGATGGCTACCGCGCAATTTGAAGAACTGGTCGAAGACTTCGAGTTTCTGGAGGATTGGGAAGACCGGTATCGCCATGTGATTGACCAAGGCAAGGCGATGGATGCCTTGCCAGAAGCGCTATGTGTGCCTGCGACCAAGGTAAATGGCTGTGCAAGCCAGGTTTGGCTGCACGCAGAAATGAACGACGGCAAGCTGCATTTTGACGGCGCGTCGGATGCGATGATCGTGTCAGGCCTGATTGCGGTACTGCGCACGCTGTATAACGGCCTCACGCCTGATGAAGTGCTGGCGGTAGATGCGCGCAGCGAATTGGGGCGGCTTGGGCTGAACGAGCACCTGTCGGCGCAACGCTCTAACGGATTGACGGCCATGATCGAGCGTGTCCGCGAGACGGCAGCGCGTTCAGTCTAAAAAGGGCGCTATATCCCTTGGCGCTGAGGTCAGTTACCACAGGCTATTGTTGAGCAAAAGAAACACGCTTTAGAGTGTCTTTAGAGCTGTGTGTAAATCGCCATAACCGGTGAAGCGCCGCTCAAATTTCAAGCCGAGACGTTCGGCGCAGGCTTGGGCCTTTTGGGTAAGTGAGGGATCGTCTGTTTGAGCTTGGTATACCAACTTCTCATAGTTGCCAAAATACATATCACGTAGTTGAGGATGTCGGTCCAACCCCATGGGCTTAATGACAAAAGCGTCGAATTGCCGAACGAGAAAGTCCGTTAGATAAAAGGTCCGTATCTCGTCTTCGCTGGTTTTCGCGAAGTGGTCATTGCCCTCAAAAAAGCTATAGCAATGCGGGCCCGCGATCATCTGCACGTCCAGCTCTTTGCAGGCTGCTTGCAATAGCCCACCAGTGCCGCAATCGGCGTAAGCGATGAAAATATCATCGTAATGGTAGCGGTGCTTGGCAACGCTTGCCCTCACAGCGTCTGTGATCTTATCCGGATAGAGGTGGTAGTTCGCTGGTAAGCAGGTGAGGTCCAGATGGGTCCATCCGTTCGCATTTTTGAGGTCGATGATTTCCCGCGCCAGCGCCCCGCAGGCGATAATCAAAATCTGGCCGCGCGGCGTATCAAGCGGCAAACCATTTTCGGTTAGCTGGGTATCGCTGAGTGTCATTTGCCAAACTTTCGGACGCAGAATGCTGCAATGAGACAGACGGGTAGGGCGACTGCTAAGGCAGCGGGGCCGCCAAGCGTCAGGAGCCACACAGTTAAACCGGCGGCGGCTATCACGCCAAGTAGCATCACGAGAAAATGCATTAGGGGCATCGGTTTCTCCATTCTACAGCCAAGATAGGGTGTCGGCGGCCATGAAAAAAGGCCCCGCACATGCAGGGCCTTTGTGTAGTACTAATTCAGGGTCATGCGTTCTGGCGGTTGTGCTTGCGGCCGACCCATTCTTTTGCGGTTTCTACCGCGACGGCGGCGTCACGGCAGTATGCGTCTGCACCGATTGCTTTGCCGAACTCTTCGTTCAGCGGTGCGCCACCTACCAGCACGATGTAGTCGTCGCGAATGCCTTGCTCGACCATCGTGTCGATCACGACCTTCATATAGGGCATCGTGGTGGTGAGCAGGGCAGACATGCCCAAGATATCAGGGCCTTCTGCTTCCATCGCTTCCAGATAGGCCTCAACCGAGTTGTTGATTCCGAGATCTACAACCTCAAAACCGGCGCCTTCCATCATCATGCCAACAAGGTTCTTGCCGATGTCGTGAATGTCGCCTTTCACGGTGCCGATGACCATTTTACCAACGCGCGGAGCGCCGGTTTCGGCCAGCAGCGGCTTGAGGATGGCCATGCCGCCCTTCATCGCATTTGCGGCCAGCAGCACTTCGGGCACAAACAGGATGCCGTCCCGGAAGTCGGCGCCAACGATGGTCATACCACCAACAAGCGCCTTGGTCAGGACATCATAAGGCACCCAGCCGCGGGCGATGAGGATGTTGACCGCTTCTTCGATCTCTTCTCTTAGACCGTCATAGAGATCGTCGAACATCTGTTGGACAAGTTCTTCGTCGTCGAGTTCAGACAGGATGATTTCGTCTTCGTCAGACATGGCTTTCCCTTTTCTTGGCGGGCCGCTGGGCCTTGCATAAATCTCTTGTGTCAGACCGTGGCAAAAATACTAAAGCATTTGCGACCACACAGGCGCGAGCCGCGACCTGTTGACGCGGATCATGCCCGGCGGTTCAGTGTCCAATGTGCGACCGTTCGTGCCGTTCTAGCTGCGGCGTCTGCCTCGACGTGGGGCGCGGGTAGGGCCTGCACCATCTGTGCCGTCACTCTCGGACGAAAATGCGCCCAAGGCAGCGGTGATTTCTTCCAGATCCGGCGCGGAGCCTTTGGGTTGTGTGTCCAGTGCTTTGCGCATGGCTTCAAGGTGGACAGGCATAGTCCCGCAGCATCCGCCGATGATCTGCGCGCCGCAATTTCGGGCCATCACAGCGTAGGTCCCCATCAGCTCTGGCGTGCCATCATAGTGAATGTGACCTTCGTGGTATTTTGGGATGCCGGCATTGCCCTTTGCAACGATGGGCAGCTTGCCGTCTTTCGCTGCAAAGCCAAGCACGGTGCGCAGTAGGTCTGATGCACCGGTGCCGCAGTTCGCGCCATAAGCCAGCGGAGCGTTCTCTATCTCTTCTACCATGTCGACCATACTGGCAGAGGTCATGCCCATCATCGTCCGGCCGGCAGTGTCAAAGCTCATGGTGCCAACCCAAGGCAAACCCGCCAACGCAAAGCCTTCGGCGGCGGCGCGATATTCTTCGGGGGCGGAAATCGTTTCAAGCCATCCGATGTCCGCGCCGCCGGCTTTGAGGCCGTCTGCTGTTTCATGGAACATCTCGACCGCATTCGCGTGGCTCAAGGTGCCGATCGGCTCCATGATCTCACCTGTGGGGCCAACGGAGCCTGCAACGATCACTTTGCGTCCGGCCGTGTCGGCCACTTCGCGTGCAAGTTCTGCTGCAACGCGGCTTAACTCATGCGCGCGGTTCTGCGCGTTGTGCAGTTTGAGACGGGAGGCATTTGCGCCAAAGCTATTGGTCAGAAACAAATCAGAGCCTGCATTTACAGCGCCGCGATATAAGGTGAGGATGTTCTCTGGCTTGTCGGTATTCCAGAACTCCGGTGGCTCACCTGACATCAACCCCATGTTGAACAAATTGGTGCCAGTCGCACCATCAGCCAGCAAATAGCCTTTTTCGGCCAGCATTTCGGACAGGGGATTGGTCATGCTAAGGCATCCTTCAATTAGCGTATCGGGTCATTTCACGCAGCGCTATTCATGGCAAGCTCATATTCTTCATCTTGTTTATGAGGCCGTTTCACGGAGATAGGTCGCGAACATGTTTTTGGGCACAATAAATAGATGCAAGGCAGTGTGCTTGCAGCAATCCTTCGTCTGCCCTAAGAGGGGGCAAAAGGGCGCCGGGACTCCCCCGCGCCTAAACAGACAGGGGACGCCCATGGCCCGCCGAAAGAAAATCTACGAAGGCAAAGCAAAGATTCTCTATGAAGGTCCCGAGCCGGGTACGATTGTTCAGTACTTCAAAGATGACGCCACTGCATTCAATGCGCAGAAGAAAGACGTCATCGACGGCAAAGGTGTGCTAAATAACCGTTTGTCCGAGTATTTTATGACCGGATTGAACCAGATCGGCGTGCCGACGCACTTTATCAAGCGTCTCAACATGCGTGAGCAGCTGGTCCGTCAGGTAGAGATTATTCCGCTGGAAGTGATTGTGCGCAACTATGCGGCGGGCAGCATGTCCAAGCGTTTGGGCATCGAAGAGGGCACGCAGCTGCCGCGTCCAATCGTCGAATATTGCTATAAAGATGATTCCCTTGGCGATCCGCTGGTCACCGAAGAGCATATCGCCGCTTTCGGTTGGGCCACACAGCAGGACATGGACGATATTCTCAGCCTCGCGCTGCGGGTAAACGACTTTATGTCAGGGGTCATGATGGCTGTCGGCATCCGCTTGGTCGATTTCAAGATTGAAGTTGGTCGCGTCTATGACGGTGATTTCCAGCGTCTGATCGTCGCAGACGAGATTTCGCCTGACAGCTGCCGTTTGTGGGATATCGAAACCGGTCGCAAGCTCGACAAGGATGTATTCCGCCGCGATCTCGGCTCGTTGACCGATGCGTATACGGAAGTTGCGCAGCGTTTGGGCGTGATGCCCAAAAAATCTGGTCCGGTAACAAAGCCTACATTGATCAACTGACAGCAGCGTCGGATTGAATTTATTGGCAAACTAAAGAAGAGGGACGCGCCATGAAAGCACGCGTGCATGTGATGTTGAAGAACGGGGTTCTGGACCCACAAGGTGAGGCCGTGCGTCATGCTTTGGGTGCGATGGGCTTTGATGGCGTGCAAGGCGTACGTCAGGGCAAAGTGATCGAGCTTGATCTGGCCGAGGGCGCCACGCAAGCGGATGTTGAACAGATGTGTGAAAAGCTTTTGGCCAACACGGTCATCGAAAGCTACACGGTGGAGATGGCCTGATGCGCGCAGCGGTAGTTGTATTTCCCGGTTCCAACTGTGATCGCGACCTTGCCGTCGCGTTCGAGCAGGCAGGCGCCGATGTCACAATGGTTTGGCACAAGGACAGAGAACTGCCGCAGGGCATTGATATTGTTGGTATCCCTGGCGGGTTTTCCTATGGGGATTACCTGCGTTGCGGCGCGATTGCGGCAAACTCTCCCATTTGTAAATCCGTGGCGGCCCACGCGGGGCGCGGTGGGTACGTTATGGGGATCTGCAACGGCTTTCAGGTTCTGACAGAGACGGGCCTATTGCCAGGCGCGCTGCTGCGTAACGCTGGTCTGAAATACATCTGCAAGACCGTTGGCCTGAAGGTCGCGACCTCGGCTTCCGACTTTACTGCGGGTTATAATGCTGGCGATGTGATCGATATTCCAATCGCACACCACGACGGCAGTTATTTCGCTGATGCGGAAACGATTGCCGCTCTGAAAGGTGAAGATCGCATTGCCTTTACCTACACCGATAACCCCAACGGCGCGCTGGAAGACATTGCAGGCATCCTGTCAGACAACCGCCGGGTGCTGGGCATGATGCCACACCCTGAGCGTGCGGCGGATGCTGGTCACGGCGGCACCGATGGGGTGGCGCTCTTCCGCGCATTGGCAGGGGCGCTGGCAACAGCCTGACTTGAGCGCGCGCTGCCCTGTGGTAGTGTGTCAGGATGAACAACGATACGCCCGACACTACTGCCCCTTGGCAACCCACCGCGATCAGTTGGCGGGTGCGCGTTGCTTTGGCGGTGATGCTAGTTTTTGCCATCGTTGTTATTTCAGTCACGAACCGTCTGTTGACCGACCGTTTTACTGAAAGCACCCGAAACCGTGCCGAACTGCGCATCGCGCTTTACGGAGGCAATCTTTTGGCCGAATTGCGCCAGAACGCGATTGTGCCGCAGCTGCTTGGCCGTGACCCGACGTTGATCTCCGCCTTGGAAAGTGCGGATTATACGCTTTCAACACAACGTCTTATCTCCTTCGTCGAAGAAATCGGCGCAGCGTCCCTGATGTTGCTTGATATGGACGGGCGCACGGTGGCGGCGACAGACCGTAACCGGATTGGTGCCGCACACCGCTCGGAGCCGTATTTCGTGGACGCGATCCGGTCGAATTCGACCATCTTCAGTGTGATCAAGGAAGAAACAGGCGGCTACGGCTTTTTCTATTCGCGCCGTATCCAGAATGGCGGCACCACGGTGGGTGTTATCGCGGTTGAGGTCGATCTCAAGAAGTTCGAGCGCGCTTGGGCGGGAATATCAGATGCTGTGATCGTGCTGGATAGCAACGAAGAAATCCTGCTTGCGACCGAGCCGCGCTGGCGCGGCAAGACAGAAGCAGAGGCGCTGGAAAACCAGACACCGCAAAGCGCGATCGAGCGGGCCATTAAGGCCACCGCTGATTGGACAGCTTTGCCGCCCGATGCCTACCTGCGCGGAGAGGCCGTGATGCGGTTGGATGCGCGAGTGAATTTCCGTGGTTGGCGGATGGTCAGCTACACCACCTACGCCAGCGTGCGTGAGCGGGTGAACGGTGTTCTCGCGCTCGAAGTCATGGGCTTTGCGATTCTTCTGGCGCTGACCTTCTACTTCCTCAGCCGCCGAACAGCGGGACGGGCGGCGATTTTTCAGCGGGAGTCGGCAGAGCTTCGCGCATTGAACGCGGCACTGCAGCGGGAAATCGCTGAGCGTAAGCGCGTCCAAGAGACGCTTGCCGTGGCCGAGCAGACGCTGGAACAGTCCAGCAAACTCGCCGCTTTGGGTGAAATGTCAGCCGCAGTGAGCCATGAGCTGAACCAGCCACTGGCCGCGATGAAGACCTATCTGGCGGGTGCGCGACTGCTTTTGCAGCGCAACCGGCCTGATGAAGCGCTCAGTTCTTTCGGGCGGATTGATGATTTGATCGAACGGATGGGAGCGATCACCAGACAGCTGAAATCCTATGCCCGTAAGGGGCAAGAGGTGTTTTCACCCGTAAATATGGCCGATGCGCTGGCCTCGTCGCTATCGATGATGGAACCTCAGTTACGCCAGCGTCAGGTGCAGATCGTGCGTATACTGCCGGATGAGCCAGTTTATACCTTGGGTGACCGGATGCGGATCGAGCAGGTTTTGGTCAACCTCTTGCGCAATGCCCTTGATGCCACCAAATCAGAACGGCACCCGAAGGTGGAGATTATTTTGAGCGCGGGGGAGACTGTTACGCTTACAGTGCGTGACAACGGCCCGGGCATTGAGGATTTGGATGCGCTGTTCGAGCCGTTTTATACAACGAAGCAGCCCGGCGATGGCGTCGGCCTTGGCCTTGCGATCTCATCCGGGATTGTGAGCGATCTGGGCGGGCGGTTGACTGCGCGCAACGGACAGGCCGGCGGCGCGGTATTCGAGATGCAATTGCCGTTCTATGACGGCACACAGGAAACAAAGGCGGCGGAGTAAAATATGGCACAGGCGATGAAGATTGCGATAGTCGACGACGAAAAAGATATGCGCCAGTCGATCAGTCAGTGGCTGGCCCTGTCGGGCTATGACACAGAAACGTTCGCCAGCGCGGAAGACGCGCTTAAGGTGCTGGGCCCCGATTATCCGGGCATTGTGATTTCCGACATCAAGATGCCGGGCATGGACGGGATGCAGTTTCTCAAAAAGCTGATGGGCAGTGACTCTGCGCTGCCGGTTATCATGATCACCGGTCACGGCGATGTGCCGATGGCCGTTGAGGCGATGCGCGTTGGTGCGTTTGATTTTCTGGAAAAGCCATTCAACCCGGACCGGATGAGCGAACTTGCCAAAAAAGCGACAGCCACGCGCCGTCTGGTGATGGACAACCGTTTGCTCCGCCGTGAGTTGAGTGACGGCGGCCAGTTGATGAAAAAGCTGATTGGCCAAAGCCCTGTGATGGAGCGCTTGCGCGAGGATATCCTTGATCTGGGACAGGCGGATGGCCACGTGCTCATCGACGGCGAGACAGGCACAGGCAAAACACTGGTGGCCCACGCGCTACACGCGGTCGGTAGCCGTGCGGGTAAGAAATTCGTTTTGGTCAGCGCATCGGCCTATGAAGAGGACGCGCTGAGCAAGCGTTTGTTCGGCCCTATGCAGCCAGAGGACGCGCAGCTGCCTGCGATTGAAGAGGCGCGCGGCGGCACGCTGGTGCTTGAGGACGTCGAAGCGCTGAGCGAGACACTGCAGGCCCGGCTGTTGTCAGTCATCAATGAGCAGGGCACGCCAGCAGAGACGCGGATCGTGGCGATTTCAAACCTGCAAGAAGCGGGCCGCACCTCTGAGGATGTGCTGCGCTCGGATCTATTCTACCGTCTGGCCGCATTGCGCATCACCGTGCCACCGCTGCGCCAACGCGGCGAGGACATTCTGACGCTGTTTACCCGTCTGAGCGATCAGTTCGCTGAAGAATACGGGTGTGACGCGCCGCAGGTGACCGCTCAGGAAGCCGCGCAATTGTTGCAGGCGCCGTGGCCGGGCAATGTGCGTCAACTGATCAATGTGGCCGAACGTGCGGTGCTTCAGTCACGCCGTGGCTCCGGCACGATCGCGTCGCTCCTGATGTCGGACCACGACGAGATGCAGCCGGTGATGACCACCGAAGGCAAACCGCTCAAGGAATACGTAGAAGCCTTCGAGCGGATGTTGATCGACAACACCATGCGCCGTCACAAGGGGTCTATCTCATCTGTGATGGATGAGCTGTGTCTGCCACGTCGCACGCTGAACGAGAAGATGGCCAAGTACCAACTCCAGCGCTCTGACTATCTTTGAGCCACTAGACGCATCAAAGAAAAGGGGCGCCGAAACGGTGCCCCTTTTGCTATTTAGTCTGCAATTTTCCGTACGAAAGATCAGCCGACGCCAAGCTTGTACATCTGGGTCGGGTTGCCTTCGTCATCGGTCCGGCACATCCAACGTTCCTGAAGCGCAGGCGCATCAACGATGAACTGGTTGATCTCTACAATTGGCAAAGTTGTGTTGAGCTGGGCTGTCGCATCGCCGGTTTGCTCTTTGATCACAGCCACACATTTGCGGTTAGCGCGCGCATCGCGGCGCACATCTGGGTCTGCGTCAAACTCGGCCGGATCACAGGCCGTAAGGGCCAGGGTAGCCAGGCTCAGGAAGAGGGCAGGGCGTGTAAGAAATCGCATATTGTCTCCTAGGTGTTAGCAGTGAGCGCAAATGCACCCTGATTATTGCTTAAAACCGTAAGGACAAAACTCGCGAACGGCAACATGTCACAAGACGCTTTTAACGGGCAATCTCTTGGCGGAATTCACCGTGATGTGCAATTTAGGTGGCTTCAGGCGTGATTGCCCATTGTGTTTGTTGCCTTCGTCCTCTTATCTAGGGGGATGGGCTGCTGTGATTACACACAGCACTTACAGCCCAATCATGAGTTTCGCTGCTGCCTTTGGCACACCGCTTTTGTGCAGCAGACCGATTGGCCGGAAACGGCAAAGAGACGCTGATGGACATCGAGGGTTAAATGCCTGGAATGACACAGTTTTTAATGGATACGCGGCGCGCCTTGGACAACGAGGCTGTGATCCCGCATCGGAGAAGAACCGCGATGACGCGCGCAAACGCTGATAACAGTTTCGGGAGTGGCCCTCTGGGCCGCACCGCTGTGCCGTACAACATCGCCCTAACAAGACACTTGGCCCAGCGTGCAGCTCCCCCAGGGAGGCCTGCGCGTGCGCGCCCGTGCAAAAGAGTAAAATGCCTAAGAAAATGCTTATCGATGCCACCCACGCGGAAGAAACCCGCGTTGTTGTGGTGGACGGAAACAAGGTCGAAGAATTCGATTTCGAATCTGAAAACAAACGCCAGCTAGCCGGTAATATTTACCTCGCCAAAGTGACGCGCGTAGAGCCGTCGCTGCAGGCGGCCTTTGTGGACTACGGCGGAAATCGCCACGGCTTCCTCGCGTTCTCGGAAATTCATCCCGATTACTACCAGATCCCTGTCGCAGACCGTGAGGCGCTGCTGGCAGAAGAGCGTGCCTTTGCCGAAGCGCAGGACGCCAAGGACGAGGAAGACGAAAAGCCCAAGCGCCGCTCGCGCAAGCCTAAGGCAACGGATGCGGCAACGGATGATGCTAAAGCATCAATCGAGATCATGGGCATGGAAACGGTCGATCTGGATGCTGATGAGGTTGAAGTCTCAGAAGATGAGGCCTCTTCGCCAATGGAACGGGTGAAAGAAACACCTGTTGAAACACCTGCGGAAGCAACCGAGAGCGACGCGGAGGATGATGACACGTCTGAAGATCAAGACGACGCAGATGGCGACGCCTCTGCTGATGCTTCTGATAAAGATGACAGCATCGAATCTGTTGCCGATGAGGATGACAGCGAAGATATTCGTCGGGTCCGTAAGCCGCGTCCGCGCCGCTACAAAATCCAGGAAGTGATCAAAGTTCGCCAGATCCTGCTGGTTCAGGTCGTTAAAGAAGAGCGTGGCAACAAAGGCGCTGCTCTCACCACTTACCTGTCACTGGCGGGCCGCTACTGCGTTCTGATGCCAAACACTGCGCGCGGTGGTGGTATTTCTCGCAAGATCACCAATGCCGTAGACCGCAAGAAGCTCAAAGAAATCGCGCAAGAGATCGAAGTGCCGCAGGGCGCTGGCCTTATCGTGCGCACTGCAGGCGCCAAGCGCACCAAAGCGGAAATCAAGCGCGACTATGAATATTTGCAGCGCATGTGGGAGCAAATCCGCGAGCTGACGCTGAAGTCCATAGCACCTGCTAAGATTTACGAAGAAGGCGATCTGATCAAACGGTCGATCCGCGACCTCTATAACCGTGACATCGACGAAGTGTTTGTGGAAGGTGAGCGCGGCTACCGCATCGCCAAGGACTTCATGAAGATGATCATGCCGTCCCACGCGAAAAACGTGAAGCGCTACGAAAAAAACTTGCCGCTGTTCGCCAGCTATCAGGTGGAATCGTATCTGTCGGGCATGTTTAACCCCACTGTACAGCTGCCGTCCGGTGGCTACATCGTGATCGGTGTGACCGAAGCGCTGGTGGCTGTGGACGTGAACTCTGGACGTGCTACCAAAGAAGGCAGCATCGAGCAGACTGCGCTTAAAACTAACCTTGAGGCCGCCGCCGAAGTGGCGCGTCAGCTGCGTCTGCGCGACCTTGCTGGTCTGATCGTGATTGACTTCATCGACATGGATGAGCGTAAGAACAACGCCGCCGTTGAAAAGATGATGAAAGACAAGCTCAAGACTGATCGTGCGCGCATCCAGATCGGGCGCATCTCGGGCTTTGGTTTGATGGAAATGTCCCGTCAGCGTCTGCGCCCCGGTATGATCGAGGCGACGACACAGCCTTGTTCGGCTTGCCACGGCACGGGTCTGATCCGCTCCGATGACAACCTTGCTTTGGCAATCTTGCGGACCATCGAAGAGGAAGGCACTCGCCGTCGCTCACGTGAGGTGCTGATCAAGGCACCTGTGGGCATTGCCAACTTCCTGATGAACCAAAAACGCGAACACATCGCCAACATTGAGATCCGCTATGGTCTGAGCGTACGGATCGAAGGGGACCCGCATCTGGTGAGCCCTGATTTCTCCATGGAGAAATTCAAGACCGCCACGCGTGTTGTACAGCAGATCTCGCATGTTGTGTCTGTTGATACATCCCTCATGGATGAGATTGACGAAGCGGATGCAGCCGAAGCAGAAGCAGCGGAAGCCGCAGCCGAAGCAGAGGACGATAACCAGACAAGCCCAGTTGCAACCACGCCGACCCCAGAGGATGGCGAGGACAAGCCCAAGCGTAAACGTCGTCGGCGGAGGCGCAGCCGTGGTGGCCGCTCAACTTCTGATGAGCAGCAGTCGTACGAGGATCAGTCAGACGACAGCCAGTCTGACGTTGATAAGTCGACGGATGCAGCCGAGCCGTCTGAGCCAGAAGCTGTAGAAGCTAATGCTGAAGAGGCCCCCAAGCCGAAGACGCGTAGCCGTTCACGCAGCCGCAAGCCCAAGGCTGAGCCTGTTGCAGCAGATGCGCCAGCGGAAACCACCGAAGCGCTTGTAGAAACAGCCGCCGAGGAAGCACCCGCAGCGGATGAAAAGCCCAAGCCTAAGCCCAAGCGGACCCGTGCGCCGCGCAAGCCAAAGGTCGCTCCGGTTGCTGATGCGGAAGAAGCTGCGGCACCAGAAGCCGTTGCTGCTTTGGATGCGCCTGCTGCCCCTGTCGCGAAGGCCGAGCCAAAGCTAAGGGCCCCACGCAAGCCGCGCACGACCACGAAGAAGGCCGCGCCGAAGAAGACTGAAGAGTCAGCCGAGGCAGGTGCGCCTGTCGAAGCACCCGTTGCTGTGGCAGAACCTGCGCCGGTTGCCACGCCAGAGCTGGTTGCCGAGAAGGTGCAAGCGCCCGAACCGGTGGCTGTGCCAGAGGTGAAGGTTGAAGAAGAGCTTGCAAAACCTCGGCGCAAGGGCTGGTGGTCGCTTGGCGGTCGCTAAGCACCCCACGAACTAGAACGCAAAAAAGGCAGGCTTTCGGGCCTGCCTTTTACTTTGCGCAGGGGCGGTATCAGCCCACTTTTTCAATCACATATATTTGTGTGTCGCCATCTTCACTGCTCTCGACTAGCGTGTGTCCCGCTTCGGCGCAGAAATGCGGCACGTCGATAATAGCTGCAGGATCATTAGCGCGCATGCGCAGCCTATCGCCCGCGTTGAGAGATTGCAGGCGCTTGCGTGCTTTTAGCACGGGCAGGGGGCAAAGCAGCCCTGTGGCATCAAGATCATGTATCATGCGCCGAGATGTAGGCCGCATGTTACAGCCTGTCCACAGCCTTGTGACAATGTGACAGGTGACGTCAGGCGCAGCAGCGTATAGCTGTGATCCATGTTTGGAATCGAGATCATTGACGCAAGTCTTTTGCCCGCGATGGCCGTGGCCCTTATGGCCGGTGTGATCAGTTTTCTGTCGCCCTGTGTGCTGCCGATTGTGCCGCCCTATCTGGCCTATATGAGTGGGGTGAGCTTGAATGACATGAGCTCGGTTGGCTCTGCGCGGCGCCGCGCTATTGTCGCAGCCCTGTTCTTTGTCATGGGGCTGAGCACGGTCTTTTTGATCCTGGGCTTTACGGCGTCGGCCTTCGGGGCATTTTTCCTGCAAAACCAGATACTCTTCAGCCAAATCTCAGGCGTTGTGGTGATCATATTCGGCATCCATTTCCTTGGTGTGTTCCGCATCCCGTTCCTTGACCGCGAGGCGCGAATGGATGCGGGTGACAAGGGCGGCTCATCTTTCGGTGCTTACCTTTTGGGGCTGGCCTTTGCGTTTGGCTGGACACCTTGCATTGGTCCACAACTGGGCGCGATCCTGTCGCTGGCTGCTTCCGAGGCATCAGTGACGCGCGGCACGTTGTTGCTGGGTGTTTACGCGCTTGGGCTTGGTATTCCGTTCTTGCTGGCGGCCATGTTCATGACCCGCGCTGTAGGCGTGATGAATCGTCTCAAGCGGCATATGAAGGCCATCGAGCGCGCGATGGGCCTGCTGTTGCTGGTCGTGGGGATCATGATGCTGACCGGAGCCTTCTCTACCTTCAGTTTCTGGTTGTTGGAAACCTTTCCAGCGCTCGGTAAACTCGGCTGAGGTCAAGGGCCTTACTTTGACCGAGAACCCGCGTTAGCATGGGCCAAACAGATGTGAGGCCCGAGCAGACCCATGGCTGCCACCCGTACTACCGTATCCCGCCGGCGGGTGTTCTACATCCCCGGTTACGACCCGATCCATCCCCGCCGCTACCGCGAGCTTTACCGCAAGGAATCCGCCATTCAGGCGGGGGTCTCCGGCTATGGTATAAGCTTGTGTGCACGTCAGGGTGGTGCCCGATACGGATGGGATGTCAAAGGTTTGATTGATGGTGTGCATGTGGATGCTTCGGTGGATGTACTGGTTTGGTCCGACATCGTCCGCGACAGCATGGAGACCTCAATCTCTGCGACGTACTGGCAACTTCTGCGCACCGCTTGGGTCTATATCAGCACCAGCGCGTTGTGGCGGCTGATGCGGCTGCGCAAGGGGCCTGTGATTGCCGCGCTCTATCCTGTGGCGATGCTGCTGGGGCAGCTATTGATCGCCTATGCGGCGGGGGTTTTTGTCCATTGGATGACCAAGGAACTGCTTGAGCCGCTTATGGGATCGGCTGGCCAGATTACAGCGATGGCGGCAGCAGTAGGCCTGTTCGTCTGGCTGATGCGCTGGTTCAAAGCCAAGGACGGCAAGTTCTTCGCCTACTATCTAATGCATGACTATGCCTACGGCGCCTCCACACGCGGCGCCAACACGCCCGAGCTGGAGGCGCGCATCAGCAATTTCGCCGACGCCATCGCAGAGGCATTGGCGGACGACGTGGATGAGGTTCTGGTCGTCGGTCATTCCTCTGGTGCGCATCTTGGCGTGTCGGTGCTGGCCGATCTGATCCGTGCAGGGCGCGTGCCTCAGCATGGTCCAGCGCTCGGGTTTCTAAGCTTGGGGCAGGTGGTGCCGATGGTGTCTTTTCTGCCTGACGCGCACCGACTGCGCGCCGATCTGGCGTATCTCAGCGTGACGGACGCACTCACGTGGGTGGATGTGACAGCCCCCGGTGATGGTTGCGCCTTTGCGCTGTGCGATCCGGTCAGTGTCTCAGGAGTTGCGCCAGAGGGTAAACGTTGGCCGCTAGTGTTCTCGGCTGCCTTCACACAATCATTGAGCCCGAAGCGCTGGAAGGCCCTGCGCTGGCGGTTCTTTCGGCTGCATTTCCAGTATATGTGTGCGTTCGATCAGCCCCGTGATTATGACTACTTCCAGATTACGGCTGGCCCTATGACCCTTGAGGCACGTTATGCCGATAGGCCCGCATCAAAATCACGGATCGAGACTCCGGTGAACAAATTCACGAGCGTTGCACCATGATCCTACCGCCCAAACCCGCAAGCAGACCCGACAAGGTCTCGCTTTGGCGCTATGCCAAGCTGTTTAGGGCTGACATTCTGTCGGCCCAGCCTGCGCGCCTTTACCGTGCCTGGATGGCGGAGTTTCGCACGCCGTTCTTTCGCAGCTATCTGCTTAACCAACCCGATCTGGTGCAGTGTGTTCTGAAAGAGCGGCCAGATGATTTTCCAAAGTCCACTCGCGTGAACGAAGGGCTGCGTCCGCTTTTGGGCAACTCCGTGTTTGTCACCAACGGTGAGACTTGGAAGCGTCAGCGCCGCATCATTGATCCTGCCTTTGAGGGTGGCCGCCTGCGTGAGACTTTTCCGGCAATGTGGGATGCGGCGGAGGCTGCGGCTGCGCGGCTTGCCCCCCTCAATGGCCAAGAGATCGAGATCGAGGAAGAGACAAGCCATGCGGCGGCGGATGTGATCTTTCGAACGCTGTTCTCCTTGCCTATCGAACACCATCTGGCGCGCGATGTGTTTGAGGAATTTCGTGCCTATCAGCGCAGCCAGCCGATCCTGAACCTTGCGGCGCTTGTACCGCTTCCGCGCTGGATGCCGCGCCTGTTTCGCCGCGATACGACGCGCAGTGCCGGGCGTATCCGCGCGTTAATCACGAAGCTGACCCAACAGCGCGCAGATGAGATCGCTGCGGGCACAGCACCCGATGATCTTGCGACCAAGATCATGACAACACCTGATCCTGATACGGGGGAGACGTTTACCACCGAAGAAATGGTGGATCAGGTGGCGATTTTTTTTCTTGCAGGACATGAGACAAGCGCCTCAACTTTGGCTTGGGCGCTGTATCTGATGGCGCTCTATCCTGATTGGCAGGACAAGCTGGCAGAAGAGGCAAAAGCGCTTGAAACCTGCGATTTCAGTGTTATGAGCAAACTGCGCCTGAGCCGCGATGTGTTTCGCGAAACCCTCAGACTTTATCCGCCGGTGCCTATGATGGTGCGTGAAAACCGCTGCCCTGAGCAGATTCGAGACCGAGAGGTTCCGGTGGGCTCACAGTTGGTCATTAGCCCATGGCATCTACACCGTCATACACGCCTTTGGGACAACCCCGATGGTTTCGATCCGAACCGCTGGCAGACCGAGAATGGCAAAACCTGCAAGCGTGAGGCTTTCATTCCATTCAGTGCCGGTGCACGTGTCTGTCCAGGTGCGGGGTTTGCGATGATCGAAGGGCCGCTGATCCTCAGCCGTATCTTGCGCGACTACCGTGTAGAGGCAGGGCCAGTACCCGTACCAGTGGCACATCTGACAGTACGTGCGAAAAATGGTATTCGCCTCAAAATCAAGCACCGTGAGCGTTAACAGTGTCAAAGCATCTGGCGCTGTAGAGGCGAACGCTTTAGAACGTCTTCTAATCAGTTTCCAGCTTACAAAGGCAGTTTTTATGTCCGCAAAAGACGCACAACGCACCCGTATCGCAACTGCACCCGGCTTTATCGCCGCGCTGGACCAGTCGGGTGGGTCAACGCCGAAGGCATTGCAGCAGTACGGGGTCGAGCCTTCGGATTATTCGGGTGACACCGAAATGTACGCGGCCGTTCACGCCATGCGCAGCCGGATCATTCTGTCTGAGCCGTTTACCTCTGAAAAAGTTCTGGGCGCCATTTTGTTTGAACGGACGATGGACAGCGATATCAACGGCAAACCCACAGCACAGCTTTTGTGGGAAGAGCGCGGCGTGGTGCCGTTTCTGAAGATCGACAAGGGCCTTGCGGATGAGGCCAACGGGGTTCAGCTGCTCAAGCCGATGCCGGATCTGGACGCTCTGCTGGCCAAGGCCAATGAAAAGGGCATCTTCGGCACCAAGGAGCGCTCGCTAGTGCTGGAGGCTAATGCGCAAGGGATCGCAGATGTTGTCGCCCAGCAGTTCGACGTTGCCAAGCAGGTGGCCGCTGCGGGACTTGTGCCGATTGTAGAGCCTGAAGTGCATATCGATAGTGCAACCAAAGTGCAGGCCGAAGATATGTTGAATTCCGAAATTTTGAAACATCTGAACAGCTTGCCAGAAGAAATTGATGTTATACTTAAGCTGACTGTTCCGACCAAGGCGGGGCTGTATGATACCGCTGCAGATCATCCACGCGTCTTGCGTGTTGTCGCTTTGTCGGGAGGGTACTCCACAGACAAAGCCTGTGAGCTTCTCAGCCAGAACCACAAAATGATCGCGAGCTTCAGCCGCGCCCTTGCAGAAGGCTTGAACGTCAAAATGAGCGACGCTGAGTTCGACGCATCGCTTGGCCGTAACATCGAAAAGATTTATGCGGCTTCGGTGGCGTAAGTCACGGAGATCTACAAAATGTAGCCGCGACGCACGAGCACATGCTCAAAGGCGTCGCGGCGCAGGTACCAATCGGAATGAATGGTTGATGGGGCGTTGATCGGCCCAGCCTAGTCTGATCGGGGCAACCGATCCTTCAACGCATTTAAGACATAGACGCGGATGGCCGAGGCCAATCCGCTGTCCATGCCGCGTTCTGCATCAATCTCGGCCACCAAGGCATTGATTGGCATGGATTTATCCTGCGCGATTGCGCGCAATTCAGCCCAAAACGGTGCCTCAAGCGAGATAGAGGTGCGGTGCCCGTGTAACGTGACCGAGTGTTTGACGGGCCGCGCGCTCATGTCTCTCGCTTATGGCCTTCGAGGTTGCGCGCGATCTGTTCCGCACGCGCCTTAAGCGCCTCTTTCTGCGCCTTGGACTGACCGAAAGCGACAGCGTTTTCATTCGCACGGGCCTTACGGGACGTGCGGCCGCGCTCTTTGTGGATTTTGTTGAGGTTCAGGGGCGTGGTCATTTCGGTCCAATCATATTTTCCGGCCGCACCACGCGGTCGAATGTCTTTGCGTCCACAAAGCCGAGCGCGATAGCTTCTTCTTTGAGGGTCGTGCCGTTCTTATGCGCAGTTTTGGCAACTTTCGTCGCGTTGTCATACCCGATTTCAGGCGCCAGCGCTGTCACCAGCATCAGCGACTCGCGCATCAGTTTTTCGATCCGGTCAGCGTCAGCTTTCAGGCCAACAACGAGGTTGTCGGTGAACGCGGACGCCGAATCGCCTAAAAGTTGCATGGATTGCAGGACGTTATAGGCCATCATTGGCTTGTAAACGTTCAATTCGAAATGGCCCTGAGAGCCGGCAAACCCGACGGCTGCATCGTTACCGAAGACGTGGGCGCAAACTTGTGTCAGCGCTTCGCACTGCGTCGGGTTCACTTTGCCCGGCATGATTGAACTGCCAGGTTCGTTTTCGGGCAGGATCAACTCACCCAAACCACAGCGCGGGCCAGAGCCAAGAAGGCGGATGTCGTTTGCGATTTTGAACAGGCTGGCAGCAACTGTTTTCAAATGGCCGGAAATCTCGACCATTGCGTCATGCGCGGCCAGTGCTTCGAATTTGTTGGGGGCCGTGATGAAGGGCAGGCCAGAGATTCGCGCCATATTGGCAGCTACTGTCTCGGCCCAGCCTTTGCGGGTGTTCAGGCCTGTACCAACGGCTGTGCCGCCTTGGGCCAGTTCATAGATCCGGCCAAGACCGTCTTCGACGCGTTTGATGCCCATCGCTACCTGATGGGTGTAGCCAGAAAATTCCTGCGACAGGGTCAGCGGTGTTGCGTCCTGTGTGTGAGTGCGGCCGATCTTGATGATGCCGTCGAACTCTTCGACCTTTGTTTGAAGGGCTGCGTGCAGCTTTTTCAGGCCGGGTAGCAGCACGTTATGCGCTGTAGTGGCCGCGGCAATGTGCATGGCTGTCGGGAAAGTGTCGTTTGAGGACTGGCCCATGTTGCAGTGATCGTTCGGGTGAACCGGATCTTTGGAGCCGATAACGCCGCCCATGATTTCAATCGCACGGTTGGCGATGACTTCGTTGGCGTTCATGTTTGACTGGGTGCCGGAGCCTGTCTGCCACACAACCAGCGGGAAGTTGTCGTCGAACTTGCCCGCAACCACTTCGGAGGCCGCCTGCACAATCGCATTGCCGCGGTCTGCGTCTAGTGTGCCTTGTGCCATGTTTGCTTCGGCACAGGCTTGTTTGATCACGCCTAACGCGCGCACGATGGCGATCGGCTGCTTTTCCCAACCGATGGGGAAGTTGATAATCGAGCGTTGCGTCTGCGCGCCCCAGTACTTGTCGGACGGTACTTCCAAGGGGCCAAAGCTGTCGGTTTCTGTGCGGGTATCGGCCATGGGAGAGGCTCCTGATCTGATATGTTCAGGCGCTGTTTAGCCGCTGCTGCTGCCCCGCGCAAACCTATGTTTTGCGAAAACTGTCCAGAGAGACGATTTCAGCAGCCTTTGCCGACGTTTCCTCGACCTCAAGATCGGATTCGTCGGTCTGGGGCAGCTCGGTTGGCTTGGTGGCTGCCTTTGCCTTTGCCTCACCGTCTTCTTGCTGTTCGAACCGTAGGCCGAACTCCACTGACGGGTCCACAAAGGTGCGGATCGCATCGTAGGGGATATACAAAGGCTCTGGTGCATCGCCAAAGTTCAGCGTGATGGAAAAGCCATCGTTTGTAACCTCAAGGTTGTCATACCAATGTTGCATCACAACAGTCATTTCATCCGGATAGCGGTCTGACAGCCAGTCGGCCAGCTCTGCATCAGGGTGGGACGTGTCAAACGTGATGAAAAAATGGTGCGCGCCTGGCAAACCGTTGTCCGCCACGTCCAGCAGGACATTGCGGATAAGGCTGCGCATGGCATCGTGCATGAGGTTGCCGTAGTCGATGGTGCGGCTCATGTCATGTCCCTCAGGTGTGTCAATTAAACCCATCATAGGCGATTCCGAGCGGGATGAAAGGGCCTGTGCTTAGATCAACCCCAGCCCGAGTGCGCAGAGACCAAGAACCACCATTGCTTGTACAAACCCGACACGCAAGCCGAGCATGAGCACGGCGGCAAGAGCAGTTAAGCTAGCGGCAACCGGTTCAAAACTGGACCAGACGGGCAGGGGAAGTTGCAAGCTCCCTGCCGTGCCAACACTGCTGAACAGAACGTGCATGGCAAACCAGACTGTGAGATTTGCAATCACCCCGACGACGGCGGCAGTGATAGCTTGCAATCCGGCCGTAAGGCGCGGTTGGGCGCTAAGCCGTTCGAGGTAGGGACCGGCAAGGAAAATCCACAAAAAGCAGGGTGTGAATGTGACCCAAAGCGCCAGAAGACCAGTGGCGATGGCACCTGTGAGACCGGATTGTGCATATCCGGCCAGAAGCGCCACAAATTCGGTCACCAGTATCAGCGGCCCCGGTGTTGTTTCAGCCAGCCCCAAGGCGTCAATCATTGCTTCGGGGCTAATCCAGCCAAGGTCCGTGACGACCGTTTGTGTCATGTATCCCAGCACGGCATAGGCGCCACCGAACGCCACCACAGCGAGCTTTGAAAAGAACAGGCCCAGATCAAGAAGGAATTGTTGATCGAGCATCCACAAAGCCAATAGCGGTGCCGCCCAAAGCGCCCCCCATAGGGCAAGAACGCGCAAAGGCGCGGCCTGAACGGGATCAGGCATCGGCATCTGCGGTGCAATGCGGGCCTGCGCCAACCCCCAAAGCCCTGCAACGATGATAATCAGAGGAAATGGAAGGCCAAAGACAAATAGGGCTACGAAAGACAAAGCAGCAAGAACCCATCCTTGCACGCCAATCAACGCTTTGCCTGCCACTTTGCGCAGGGCTTGAAATACCACGACGATGACAGCGGCTTTGATCCCCAGAAATGCGGCTTGCACCAGTGGTAACTGACCGTAAGCGGCATAAAACAGAGCAAGCACAGCGATGACCAAAGCGCCGGGGATCACAAACAGGAGGCCTGCCAACAGCCCTCCGGCGGTGCCCCGCATCCGCCATCCTGCGTAAGTCGCCAACTGCATTGCCTCTGGTCCGGGCAAGAGCATGCACAGGCTGAGCGCCCGCAGATAGGTCTGTTCGCTTAGCCAGTCACGTTTGCTCACCAATTCTTCGTGCATCAACGCGATCTGAGCCGCAGGTCCGCCAAAGGACAGCAACCCGATCCGGCCAAAGACGCGGGTCATCTCCCGCCAGTCGGGCGCGCTCATGTCTGTTGGCCCGCTGGCCAGTCGTGGCCTTCCGTGCTGCCATCGCGTGCCCAGCGATAAAGCGCGTCATAGATGGCCAGGCCTGCCTCAAGCTGCGCGTTGTCATCACGGTATTGCCGCGACAAGCCGACAGAGAGCGCAAGTAGCCCTGCAGCCTGAGGCGCAAGATCGTGAGTATTGGTGTCTGCCGCGCTAATGACCGTTGCCATGCGTGTCAGCGCGGCTGTGTTTAGGCCGAACTCATCAAGCATGGTATCGAAGGTACAGCGTTCCCCCCGATGGGACCAGAACACCCCCTCTATATCGAAGGGTTGCGCGCCATACCGGTCGGCCACACCAACCACTTCGCTGGGTGAGACAAAAAGCACGCGGGCCTGCGTGTCGACAAAGCGGCGGATGAGCCACGGGCAGGCGATGCGATCAATCTTGGGACGGTGGCGGGTCACCCACAGAGTTGCGCCATCCATCAGCGGGGGCAAAGCAGCGGCGGGCAAGCGTGGGGCATCCGGATGGGCAGCCCAGCCAAGGTTGCCGCCCTGAAGATACTCCGCAACGATACCGTCACAGCGCAACAGCGCATCGAGCCCTTGGCTTAGCTTAATGCCTTTTTGGCAAACAATCACACAGGCGCGTCCTGCTGTGCGATCTTTGAGGCCGGCCAAATCGGTGTGAGGGTGGCGAAACGCGCCAGGGATCAGAAAGGGGTCCGCTGCAAAGTCTTCATCAATCGAGATATCGACAATCACAGGGGCATCGGGCGAGCCGATGAGGCGGATCAGTTGCGGTACAATTATTTCATTTGGGGCAGCCATAGCATGCATCCTTCCGTGTTTGGAAAAATGCGAACCTCCAGCTTGCGCCTCACGGGGCGTTCGCAGCGCTCCCCTTAAAATAATCTTTGCCACGCGCTTTGGCTTCGGTCAACCGGCTGCAATCCGGACTTAAGCGTATGGATGGGAGGATTTTCTGCAAGAACGCTTCAGATCAGGGTTGAACTACATAGCGATTTATTGCGAAATCCCCGCAGATATTGTGGTAGTGTTTCAAGCTGCCACTACAGAATGACAAGCGCTCAAGAGAATGAGCTGTCCTGGGGGGGACTGAAATGGAAATCAAAGATATGGTCGGCATGATGTCGACTGGTGCACTGCTGGCAATTGGTGTCATGTATTTGGGCGATAAGATTGGTGGGTCCAACGATCAGTCAGAGCCTGCGGCGGTGGCGGTCATTGCAGACCAGCAGCCGATCGATCAAGGAACAGAGATCGTGAGCCGGACGGATATCAGCCATCTGGGGCAAAGCACGGCGCAACAGCTTCAGCGCATCGTTGCCATTTCCGCACAAGGTCTGAGGCAGACCCCAGATCTGACGCCAGAACAACAAGAGATCGTCACCTTTTTCGAGCGTGCCGCGCGGGACATGAACCAGACTGCCGATCGCTCTGACGAGAGCAGCTATGTCCAGTTCAGCAATATGGCCGTGCAAGGACTGAAAGTGCGCTACTTCTACCGCGTCGGGCAGACTTATGAAGCGGTCGACAAGGTCTCGCTTTTTGCAGACCAGCAGGCCATGATGTAAGATGCCATGTGTGGCAATGATGCGATACGCACGTTGCTCAGCGATTACGGTTTTGAATATACCTATACCTACATCAGCGCAGACAGTCGCCATGTCGGTGCGCTTCAGGCGAATAAGGCCGTTTGCGCGTAAACACACGCGTGTGGTGTGCCCGGCCGGGCACACCATGTGCATGTCTGGTGGTGTGATCGGTAGGGGGGAAGGTGCCGGATTCTGTTGCCAGGCTCCGGCGGGCCCCGCCTTACGTCGCTAAACGCAAGGACTTAGATTTCAATAGTTCCGGTCGCTTACGCGGCCATCGCCATTGGAGCACGATTGTCATTTGCAATTGTACATTTTGGGCCGATACGGTGGCACCCAGCCGAGATAAAGCATAACCCCTTTAGACGTTCGTCGATCCTATTTCGACCCCATGATCCGCAAATGACGGATGATTGGTGGAGTCGCCGGGTACCGCCCCCGGGTCCGAACCGCTTATTACGAGCGCGTTTATATCCATAGTCCCTAAGGACAACTCATAGATAGAGCCGGGGCGCGCGCAATTCAAGGGCCTAGAGGTTCACTGACAGCGCAATAGCTGCGATTGCGGCTTCACTGGCAAAGAATATCCACTTAAGCCGTGTTGTCCCATCCAGAACCAGCGACGTCAGGCGGCCAACAGTACCACCGCCCCAGATGAACCCGATCATCGCAAAAGCTGCGGGTGTGGATAAAAGTAGTGCGCCAATGCCTGCCATCACGAACAACGCACCAGAGGCCGCGCGGACCTCTGACATACCCATGGTCGATCCGGTGTCTTGCAAATCAAGGGTGCGCATCGTGTGATCGGGCCGCAGCCAGCCCAACGCGCCAAAACCGATGCTGAGCAGGGCCAATGCCCAGTTGATGAACGTCACAAAGTCCATTTGCCTCTCCGATCCCGTTATTCTGCACCAGCTCGGGTCACGCGTCGTTTGGTGCCTCAACGCAGACAGAGGTGCATTGGTTGCTACGAAGGGCCGGTCAAAGAGGTATGCAGATCCGTAGTTTTGGCCGAGTTGCCGCAGCTATCCTTTGACAATAAGAGCTTAGGTGCATGATTTCATATGACATTGCGCATTTCGAGTTGGAAGTTGTTACCAAATGAGATTTTTATCCGCCACTCTGTTGATCGCATCTCTGATCCATATGTTCCCTGCCGTGGTTGAGGCGGGGCAACTTTTTGCTAAAGTTGATGTCTCCGAGCAGACGATGCGTGTCTATCGCGATGGTACGCAAATCCATACTTGGCAGGTCTCAACTGCGCGCAAAGGTAAGATCACGCCGCGCGGCGTTTTGCATGCTAAGTGGCTCTCGAAGGAACATAAATCCGGCTTTTACAACAATGCATTGATGCCGTTTGCGATCTTTTGCAGTGGAAATTTCGCGATCCATTGCACTAATCAGATCAGTCGACTTGGCCATCCCGCATCATCAGGCTGCATCCGTTTACACCCTGACAAGGCGGCCAAGCTTTTCGCCATGACGCCGCAGGTAGGCTGCGCAATATGAAGGTGATTATTCAGGACTAGCCCAGCTTATCTGGCCAAACCCGCCGACCCTTGCGCGGCGCGGGCGGCAAAAATACCGGCGCCCAGCGTCTGGGTTTCTTCTTCGAGTGCAGTCAGGCCGCTAAAGACTGCATCGGGATCCTGCGCCTCTACCGCTTCGGCGATGGCCTTGTGCAGCGCCACAATACGCGCGCGGTCGCGGGCAGAGAAGGTGATCATGTTCATCAGTGGCTGCATCGCCTCCACCGCGCCGGCAAGCTGGTAGGACAGAACGGGGTTGCACGCCCCGTCTACCAGTGCACGGTGGAACGCCACATCCGAAGCGCAGAAGGCCTCATCCGTAAGGCCTGGTTGCGCCTGACGGTGGATTTCGGCGCGCATGTCGGCAAGGTGGTCCGCCGTACGGCGTTGCGCACTAAGTGTCGCGCACGAACGCTCCAGTGCGAACCGTGCCTCGCACGCGGTCTCAAAGCTCACCTCGTTCATCGACAGCAGCAGGGTAGAGGTGGTGATCTGCTGGGCGTAAGCTTCGGGAAAGCTGATGCGGTTGACAAAAGCGCCGCCGGTGGCTCCGCGCTGGGTTCGGATAAGCGACTGAGCCGCAAGCCTTTTCAGCGCCTCGCGTACAGTAGGGCGTGACACTTTGAACTGCTCGGCCAGCTCGGTCTCTGATGGCAATCGTGCGTCCACAATCAATCGGCCCGCAATGATTTCATCACGGATGGCAGTGGCGATTTGGGCGGGCAGGTCAGCGGGGCTTTGTGGGTCTAATTTCATATGTCTTACATTTATTATTTGGCAAAAGAGTAATTGTCTGACATTAAATTTGCAACGTGTGACTCGCAGGACTTCGCTATGCCGCATCTTCTTCTTTTGATAATCCGGCTGGCCTTCGTTGGTCTTACGCCCAAGGTCCGCGTAATTGACTGGAAAGGTGGCGTTACATGATTGAGAAAGATTACGTGCTGCAGATGGCGCGTTATAACGCGTTGCAAAACAATCAGTTGCGGGGCGTTGTTCAACAGATTGACGAGGCAGACGTTCAGGCTGACCGTGGCGCGTTCTTCGGGTCCATCTTTGCCACGCTTAACCACATTCTGTGGGGCGATACCCTTTGGATGAGCCGCTGGTGTAGTGATGTTTGCCCTCCTGCTGCAGGGGCCGAGCATACGTCCTTTACGTTAACAACCGGCGTCTGGGAGTCAGAGCGGTTCCGTATGGATGACCGCATACGGAACTGGGCGCAAACCTTGTCCAATATGGACCTGCGCAGCGATCTTGAGTGGCACTCCCAGGCTGCTGGAATGACGTTCACTCAACCCTTGGCGTTGTGCGTGGCGCATATGTTCAATCACCAAACCCACCACCGTGGGCAGATTAGCCAGATGCTGTCTGCTGCTGGGATGACCCCGCCGGTGTCTGACCTTGTCTATTTGCCGGAGGATGCATGATGGCGACTGTTTCTCAAACACGGCGGCTGCGCCGGACGCCTTTCTCGGATGGTGTCGAAGCGGCGGGTGTCAGCGCCTACACGGTCTATAACCGGATGCTGCTGCCCACTGTCTTCGAGAGTGTCGAGGCGGACTACCACCACCTCAAATCCGCCGTTCAGGTCTGGGATGTCGCGTGTGAGCGGCAGGTCGAATTGCGCGGCCCGGATTCTGCGCGCCTGATGCAGATGCTGACGCCGCGCGATCTGCGCGGGATGTTGCCGGGCCGTTGCTATTACGTGCCCATCGTCGATGAGACCGGCGGGATGCTGAACGATCCGGTTTGTGTGAAGCTGGCAGAAGACCGTTGGTGGATATCGATCGCTGACAGTGATCTGTTGCTGTGGGTCAAGGGGATCGCCAACGGCTACCGTCTGGACGTGCTTGTGGACGAGCCGGATGTGAGCCCGTTGGCAATTCAGGGACCAAAGTCCGACGAGTTGATGGCGCGGGTTTTCGGCGATGCGGTGCGCGATGTTCGGTTTTTCCGATTTGGCATGTTTGATTTTCAGGGGCACTCCCTTGCTGTGGCGCGCTCGGGCTATTCCAAGCAGGGCGGTTTCGAAATTTATGTCGAGGGCTCTGAAATCGGGATGCCGCTGTGGAACGCGCTGATGGAGGCGGGCCGTGATTTGGACGTGCGCGCGGGATGTCCCAACGGTATTGAACGTGTCGAGAGCGGATTGTTAAGCTATGGCAATGACATGACCGACGACAACACGCCTCATGAATGCGGTCTGGGCAGGTTCTGTGACACGCAAACGGCGATCGGTTGTATCGGGCGTGATGCCTTGCTACGCGTTGCGAAGGAGGGCCCTGTTCAGCAGGTCCGCGCGATTGAGATTGCAGGGAATCCGGTCGGACCCTGTGACCGCGTCTGGCCTCTGATGGCGGGCACCAAGCGGGTTGGGCAGGTGACCTCGGCAGCATGGTCGCCGGATTTCAATACCAATGTGGCCATCGGAATGGTGCGCATGACCCATTGGGATGACGGAACATCGCTTAGGGTGGAGACACCTGACGGGCCGCGCGATGCGCTGGTGCGCGAGGCCTTCTGGGCCTGAGCGGGTTGAGAATTCGGAACCGGAGGGGGCAACCCCTCGGAAGACCTGGGATATTTATGGCCAAAGGAAAATGGCCGAACGAATTGGGGAAAGCCCCCGGAAGGAGAGACATATGTTTAATGCAATGATCGTCAGCAAGGATGATGACGGAAATACATCTGCACAGATTACGCAGATTTCCGAGGATCAGTTGCCGCATGGCGAGGTGCTTGTCGCGGTCGAGTTTACGACCGTCAATTATAAAGACGGTTTGTGCATGAGCCCGGGTGGCGGCGGTCTTGTCCGAAACTATCCGCACGTACCGGGCATCGATTTTTCCGGCATGGTCGAAGAGTCATCCGATCCGCGCTATAAGGCCGGTGACAAAGTTGTGCTGACGGGCTGGCGCGTCGGCGAGGCCCACTGGGGCGGCTATGCGCAAAAGGCGCGTGTGAAGGCGGATTGGCTTGTGCCGCTTCCGGATGGCATTGATGCGCGTCAGGCCATGGCTGTCGGTACTGCGGGCTTGACGTCGATGCTGTCCGTGATGGCGCTTGAGGATCACGGTATCAAAGCTGGTCCGGTATTGGTTACCGGTGCTGCGGGGGGCGTAGGCTCGGTCGCGGTGGCGATTTTGGCCAACCTTGGCTACAAGGTCGCGGCAGTCACGGGGCGGCCTGAAACAGCGGATTACCTGACATCTTTGGGGGCGACGCAGATTGTTGCCCGCGAAGAGATCAACGAGACGGTCAAGCGTCCGTTGGAGGGCGAAACTTGGGGCGGTTGCGTAGACGCCGTGGGCGGCGCCATGCTGGCACGCGTGCTTGGACAGATGGAATACGGTGCTTCAGTGGCGTCTGTCGGTCTGGCTGGCGGTGCGGCATTGCCTGCAACTGTGATCCCGTTCTTGTTGCGCGGCGTGAATTTGCTGGGCATCGACAGTGTCATGCAGCCCTATGACAACCGCTTGCGCGCTTGGAAGCGGGTTGCGGCCGATCTGCCCATGGACAAGCTTGAAGCGATGGCAGTGCCGGCCAAGATGTCGGACCTGCCCAAGCTGACGGCTGATATCCTCAAGGGGCAGGTCAAGGGCCGCGTTGTGGTTGACGTTAACGCGTGACCATTGCGGAATGCCCTGTCCCGCATGGCGCGTTTCTAGCGCGCTATGTGGGGCAGGGTGCCACCTACACCGATTGCTTTATGATCGACCTTTCGCGCGACGTGACGCTGGAGGACTATCTCGGGGCCTTTTATACATCACCGCTTTTTCGGGCGGAGCGTGCAGTGCTGACGCTGTTGCTGCGCAGGTGGATCAAGGATAGTGAGCTTTCGCAGATGCTAAGCGGCGGGCGTGATAGCTTTGCTGCGTGGAATGTGGAGGCGCGGAGCAAAGACCAGATCCTGATGCGGGACTTTTCTGGGTCCACTCGGTCGTGGTTTTCCGCAGAGGTTAGCACCGATGGCACTAGGCTGAGCTTTGGTTCAGCTGTTATGGCCACCGAAGGAGTGAAGCTGCCGTTTGTTGCGCGGTTGGCTATGCCGCTGCACCGCATTTATGCAAAAGCCTTGTTGAGGGCGGCGCACCGGCGGCTTTCGCGTTGTACAAAGCACTGAAATATCTCGTGCTCCATGTGATTTTCGTTTGACGGCTGGGATCGCTTGAAACATCCTAGCCGCATGAAACTAGATACAGAATTTGTGCGCAGCCAGTTTCCAGCTTTTGCGGAACCTGTGTTGCAGGGGCAGGCGTTTTTCGAGAACGCTGGTGGTTCCTATACATGTGGCGCCGTGATTGACCGGCTCACCCGTTTTTATACCCAGCGCAAGGTGCAGCCCTATGCGCCTTATGCGGCAAGCACCCTTGGTGGTGAAGAAATGGACGAGGCGCGCAGCCGTATGGCCGCGATCCTTGGGGTTGACGGTGATGAGTTGTCGTTTGGGCCGTCCACCACTCAGAACACCTATGTTTTGGCGCAGGCGTTCGGGCAGATGATGGAGCCCGGCGAAGCAATTATTGTGACCAATCAGGATCATGAAGCCAACACCGGACCGTGGCGCAGGCTGGCCGATCGTGGCATCGAGGTGCGCGAATGGGGCATTGATCCTGAAACCGGCCATCTGAATCCGGAAGACCTTGAGGATTTGCTGGACGATAAGGTGCGGCTAGTGTGTTTTCCCCATTGCTCCAACGTTGTGGGAGAAATCAATCCGGTCACTGAAATTACGGCGCTGGCCCATGCCGCAGGTGCCTTTGTCTGTGTGGATGGGGTGTCCTATGCACCGCACGGGTTTGTTGATGTGGGTGCGCTAGGGCCGGATATTTACCTGTTCTCTGCATACAAAACCTATGGACCGCATCAGGGGTTGATGGTCATTCGTCGCGCTCTGGGAGAGCTGCTACCGAATCAGGGGCACTATTTTAACGCCGATACCCTATATAAGCGCTTCACACCTGCTGGGCCGGATCATGCCCAGATCGCGGCTTGTGCAGGTATGGCGGATTATATCAATGCGCTTTACGCCCATCACGGTGGCGGGAATACCAATGCCGTAGCGCGTGGGACAATGGTGCATGATCTGATGCGCAACCACGAGACACAGTTGCTTCAGCAGCTTCTGGATGCTGTCAAAGATCGCAATTCAGTACGTCTGATCGGACCTCAGGATGCACATCAGCGTGCACCGACCGTGGCGCTTGCGCTCAACCGGCCCGGATTGGATGTCGCCCGTGAACTGGCCGACAAAGGGATCATGACAGGCGGCGGCGATTTCTACGCTGTGCGCGTATTAAAGGCGATGGGCGTGGACGCGGAGAAGGGCGTTTTGCGGCTCAGTTTCACACATTATACCTCTCAAGCGGAAATAGATCAGCTTTTGAACGCTTTGGATGACGTTTTGTGAAACCTTTGCCTTGATCCTGTCGTGGTTGGCCTAAGTAGTTAACAGAAGCGAGATAAGGGCAAACACCGTTGAGCGAGACATCCCCCATCCTGATATGGCTCCGCCGCGATTTGCGGCTGAGCGATCATCCAGCTTTCCATGCCGCCTGTGCCACAGGTCGGCCGGTCATTCCGGTTTTCATTCTTGATCCTCTCTATGACACCCTAGGTGCTGCGCCGAAGTATCGGATGGGCCTTGGGTTAGAGCATTTCGGTGAAACGCTGGCCGAAAAGGGCAGCAGATTGATCCTTCGTCGGTCAGGTAGTGCGTTAGACGCGTTGCAAAAACTGATCGACGAGACGGGAGCAGGCGCGGTTTACTGGACGCGGCAATATGATCCTGACGCATTGGAACGTGACAGCGCAGTAAAGGCCACGCTCAAAGAAGATGGCATCGACGTGCGGTCATTCGGCGGGCATTTGATGTTTGAGCCGTGGACGGTCGAGACCAAGACTGGGGGGTACTATAAGGTCTACACGCCATTCTGGCGCTCGGTGAAGGACCGTGCGGTTGACGCGCCGCTGTCCGCCCCGTCGAATATCTCTACGCCAGAAAGCTGGCCTGCCTCCGATAATCTGGCAGACTGGCAGATGGGTGCTGCGATGGTTCGCGGCGCGGATGTACTGCGACCTTTCGTGCAATTGGGTGAGAAAGCCGCCCAATCGCGGCTTGGGGCGTTTCTGGCGCATAAAGTTGCTGACTATAATGCCAACCGCGATCTACCCTCTGTCGACGGGACATCTAACCTGAGCGAAAACCTCGCTTTAGGAGAGATCAGTCCGCACCAATGCTGGCATGCAGGTCAACGCGCGCTTCATGAAGGCAAGGTCGGGGCGGAGACGTTCCTCAAGGAACTGGTCTGGCGCGAGTTTGCCTATCATCTGATGCATCATACGCCGCGCATTTTAACCTCTAACTGGCGCGAAGAATGGACCGGCTTCAACTGGAATGAAGATGAGCGCCGCGCAGAGGTGAAGGCGTGGAAACAGGGGCGCACCGGAATTCCCTTTGTCGATGCAGCGATGCGTGAGATGTATGTAACGGGTCGGATGCACAATCGTGGCCGCATGATCGTGGCAAGTTACCTGACAAAGCACCTTTTATGTCATTGGAAGATAGGCCAAAAATGGTTTGAGGAGTGTCTGATTGACTGGGATCCGGCCGCCAACGCGATGGGGTGGCAGTGGTCAGCGGGCTCCGGCCCTGATGCTACGCCCTATTTCCGGGTGTTCAATCCGGTGAGCCAGCTCGACAAGTTTGACAAAAAGCACGCCTATCCTGATCGCTGGATCGCCGAGGGACGCAATGCACCGCACAAGGACGCTTTGGCCTATTTTGACGCGATGCCGGAGCATTGGAATATGTCGCCAGACGATGATTATCCGGAGCCGATTGTCGACGTAAGTGATGGCCGCAAGCGCGCCCTACATGCTTATGAAAGTAGGGGGTTTTAAGTGAATATAATTGCTGAAACATGCAAATTGGCTATAATAGACAAGTCGAAAAACAGGGACCTGACATGATTTTGACCACCGCCGAAGGCCATAAAGATCTGCCACGCTACTTTGCCCGCGTGCTTGGTATGGCTTCAGGCTTGCGTCATGGCCGCATTGATTTTTTACTCCCCGACGGCCGTCATTTTCGCGCAGAAGGGGCGAAGCCCGGACCGGTTGCCGAATTGCATGTGCATAACGATGACCTGTTTGCCCGACTGATCCGCGAGGGTGACCTGGGGTTTTGTGACGCCTACCTCGATGGCTGGTGGAGCACACCCGATTTGCAGGCCTTTATGGACTTCATTCATGCCGACAATGAAGAGCTTTATGACGGCTTTCCTGGCATGGGTTTGGTCCGCAGGTTCGAACAGCTTCGGTTTTGGCTGCAGCGTAATTCCAAAAAGCAAGCGCGTAAGAACATCTCCTATCACTATGATTTAGGTAATGATTTTTACAGTCTATGGCTGGATGAGACGATGAGTTATTCCAGCGCGATCTTCCGCGACCCGCAGCAAAGCATGGAAGCCGCGCAGACCGAGAAATACAAATCCATGGTTGACCAGATGGGCGTGCAGCCCGGTGACCATGTACTGGAAATCGGCTGTGGCTGGGGTGGTTTTGCGGAATACGCAGCAGCTGAGCGCGGCTTGCAGGTGACTTGCCTCACAATTAGCGAAGAGCAGTTTAAGTATGCTGTGAACCGCATTGAAGAAGCTGGTCTTTCTGAAAAAGTGACGTTTAAGCTGCAAGATTACCGCGATGAAAAAGGCGTCTTTGATGGCATCGCCAGCATTGAGATGTTCGAAGCCGTGGGAGAGCAATACTGGCCGGTTTATTTCGACACGGTGCGCAAGCGTCTCAAGCCCGGCAAAATGGCGACCTTCCAGATCATCACCGTCGCGGACCGCCGGTGGCAGGTCTACAAACGCGGCGTTGATTTCATCCAGAAATACATCTTTCCGGGTGGTATGCTGCCCAGCCCCTCCGCGTTGCGCCAACAGATCGAAACGGCAGGGCTTGCGGTAGAGAAATCTATCGAATTTGGCAAAAGCTATGACATCACGCTGCGCCGTTGGCATGAGACCTTTAATGAAAAGTGGGACGAAATCGCGGAAATGGGCTTTGATGAGCGGTTCAAACGCATGTGGAATTTTTACCTCACTTCCTGCGCTGCGACATTTGACAGTGGAAATTGTGATGTAACGCAGATTACGGTGCGCAAGCCGGGGTGATCCCGTCATAGGCACCAAAGGAAAATCGCAATGCCAACAGCTGCACGTCTCGTCGCGGGGATACTACTCGCTGTTCTGGGCTGGATCTTGTCTGACCTTATCCGTCCGTTGTTGCCTGATGGGACTGATTTCGGTTGGTTCAACTTCGTTAACGCATTCCTTGGATTATGTATCGGGTGGGTCGTGATGGGGCGCCGCGCTGGTCGCGGCGTTGTGTCGGCTATCAATAACGGTGTCACCGGCGTTGCGGTGCTGTTCATTTACGGGATTGCTGTGCATTCGTGCTATGAGATGTTTCGCCTCGCCTTGCTCAACCGCTACGATAGCCCGATGGAGGCGATTACAGCGATTTTCCTCATTGCCTCTGAATTTGGCCTGATGATCGCAACTTTCCCTGTCATCATCACGGCGACCATTGGCGCTTTGGTTGTCGGCCTGTTGACCGATTCTGCAGCAAAGAGATGGCGTTAAGGCATGGCCTCCCTCTTTTTTTACGGTAGCTTGCGGCACGCGCCGCTTCTCGAAACCGTGCTCGGTCGGTCGTTTGACGCTGATACTCTGCGCGCGACCACGTTAAGCGATCATTCCGTTTACGCTGTGGCGGATCAGCCTTTCCCTATGCTTGTTCCTGAGGCCGGCGGTCGCGCTGAGGGCCTTCTGGCAAGCGGTCTCACAGCTTCTGATGTTGCGCGCCTGAACTTTTATGAAGGCGGTTTTGCCTACGATTTGGTTGACGTTGTGCTGGAAAATGGCGAAGCGGCAGAGGTCTATTTATGCGCGCCAGACCAATGGCGGACAGAAGGGCTATGGGATTTTGAGGCTTGGGTTGATCGCTGGGCTGCGATGTCCTGCCATGCGGCGCGGGAGGTAATGCGATACCTGACCTCTCATACCCCCGAACAGGTCGCGGCCATGTTCCCGCAAATCCGCGCTCGCGCATGGTCCAGGGTGTTGGGCGCACGAACTCATGCGGGGCAGGGCGTGTTCGATGGCAAAGTTGAGATTAATAGGCAAGAGTGCGCCTATGTCGGTTTCTTTGCGATGCAAGAGGTGAGCCTGCGCCATAGCCGATTTGGCGGGGGCATGTCTCCCATGCTGGAACGGTCTTATTTGGTCGGGGGGGACGCCGCTTTGGTGCTGCCTTACGACCCCAAGCGGGACCGTGTGCTTCTGGTTGAGCAGATGCGCGTGGGTCCGTTGGGGCGTGGTGATCCAGAGATTTGGCATCTTGAGCCTATCGCAGGCCGTATTGATCCGGGCGAGAGCCCAGAACAGACCGCCCGGCGTGAAGCGCGCGAAGAGGCTAACCTTGAGATCGAGGCGCTTGAGACAGTGGCTCGCGGCTATTGCAGCCCCGGCGACTCGACCGGGTATTTTCACATTTTCGTTGGGCTAGCCGATCTGCCCGATGACGCTGCCGTTGTGAGTGGTCTGGAAAGTGAGGCGGAAGATATCCGATCTCGCCTTATTTCCTATACGGATTTCATCGACATGGCCGAACAGCAGGCAATTGCAAACACACCGCTGGCGCTGTTGGCCTATTGGTTGGTGCATCACCGATGCAGGTTGAGGTCCTGACGCGGCAGGGGTAGATGTAGGGGGCATAAAAAACGAGGTGCCCCGATGCAAGTAGCGCGCGATCTGGAACAAGCTGTGGGCAATACGCCCCTCATCAAATTGCGCCGTGCGAGTGCGGAAACGGGTTGTGAGATTTACGGCAAGGCCGAGTTCATGAACCCGGGCCAGTCGGTAAAAGACCGTGCCGCGCTGTTCATTATCCGTGATGCCATTGCCCGCGGCGATCTCAAGCCTGGCGGCACCATCGTCGAAGGTACTGCAGGCAACACAGGCATTGGTCTGGCGTTGGTAGGGGCCTCTATGGGGTTCAAATCCGTGATCGTTATTCCGGAAACCCAGTCCGAAGAGAAAAAGCAGATGCTCCGCCTTGCGGGTGCAGAACTGGTACAGGTGCCGGCTGCCCCTTATCGCAATCCCAACAATTTTATCCGCTATTCAGAGCGGTTGGCAAATGCATTGGCCCGCACCAGCAAGGAAGGCGTGATTTGGGCAAACCAGTTTGACAACCTGGCGAACCGTCAGTCCCACATCGAAACCACAGGCCCTGAGATTTGGGCACAAACCGATGGTAAGATCGACGGCTTTATCTGTGCTGTTGGTTCTGGCGGTACACTTGTTGGGACGGCGATGGCGTTGCAGCCCAAAGGCGTGAAGATCGGTATTGCTGATCCGGATGGTGCTGCGCTTTACAACTATTACACCCGTGGTGTGCTTGAGATGGAAGGCGGATCAATCGCCGAAGGCATCGGGCAGGTCCGCATCACCCGCAACCTTGAAGGGTTCACCCCTGATTTTGCGTATAATATTCCGGATGCAGAAGCGCTGCCGTTGGTGTTTGATATGCTTGAGCATGAGGGTCTGTGCCTTGGTGCATCCTCTGGCGTTAACGTGGCCGGTGCAATGCGCATGGCGCGTGAAATGGGGCCGGGGCACACGATTGTGACGATCCTGTGCGACTATGGCACGCGCTACCAGGCCAAGCTGTTCAACCCGACCTTCCTGCGCGAAAAGGGTCTGCCTTTCCCCGCATGGCTGGACCGTGAACCAGCCGAAATTCCAGCGGTTTTCGAAGACGTATGATCAGCGCGTTCAAAGGCGGCCTCATCCGGTTTGTCGGTCTTCTCGGGCTGTTGGTACTATGTGCCGGTGCCGTTCTGGCGCAGGATCTGCCCGGTATCGACATGTCGCAGTGGCAGGATCTGGCGCAGCGCGCCGAAAAGTCGGTGGACGAGGCTGATACAGCGGACGAAACGCTGGAAGCCTTGCGAGGCGAGATTGCCAAATATCGCGAGCAATTTAATGAGGCACGCAGCGTCAACGCCGCGCGGATCACCAGCTTGCGCGATCAGCTCGCATTATTGGGCGGGCAGCCGACCGATGCTGAAGAGGTGCTGGAAGCGGCTGAAGTTGTCGCCAAGCGCAAGGAGCTGGAAGAGCAGCTTGCCGTATTGATGGGGCCGGTACAGGTGGCAGACAGTGCCTATGCCCGTGCTGATGGCCTTGTTGGCGAGATCGACGCAATTTTGCGCAACCGGCAAACCGAAGCTTTGCTGGAGGTCGTTGAATCTCCGCTCATCCCGACGCACTGGCCAGTGGCAGTTGAAGCCCTAAACGGTGCGATATCCAAGCTGTGGAGTGCGCCGGCGGAAGACGAGCTTGCTGCGCGCCGTGCCGAGTTGATGCGCAACCTGCCGGTCATTCTGCTTGCCTCGGTAGCGGGCTTGATCCTCATTTTGCGTGGCCGCCGCTGGTCTACAAAGATCGTTACCCGGTTCAGCCGTGTTGGCGGACGCAGATTAAGTGTTTGGCGGTTCGTCTTTTCGCTTTTACGGATCGTATTCCCGCTGATCGGCCTGTCACTGCTTGCATTCGCCGCGCTTACGACAGGGTATCTGGGCGAGCGCGGCGACCAACTGGTGTTGTTGATTCCGTTTCTGGGTGGTCTCATGCTTGGCTTTCGCTGGGTGGCCGAACAGATATTTGCCCGCGAGGACGACGAAGCACTGCTGGAGCTAGATCAAAGAGACCGCAGCGAAGCGCGCTTTCTTGTGAGTGGCATCACGCTGCTGATTATCATCAACATGCTGTTGTTGCGCATCTTATCTCTTGATGACGGAAGCAGCCTTTCCAAAACCGTTGTGAGCTTTCCGTTCACGGTTCTAATGTCCTACGCGGTCTACCGGATCGGCCGCTTGCTGCGCCACTCCGGCGCCGAAGCGGTAGAGCAGGAGGATGAGGAGCTGACCCGCGCCAGCACGCTGGGACGGCTTGTGCGCAGCTTGGGTACCGCGACTATTTGTGTGGCGATCATGGCGCCGGTGTTGCAGGCGGCGGGCTATTACAACGCCAGCGCTTTTGTACTTCACCCGACGGTTCTGACGCTGGTGATCCTTGGTTTGGTGCTTGCCCTTCAGCGGTTCAGTGCGGACGTCTACGGCGCTATCACAGGGCTGGGCGTGCAGGCGCGTGATGCCCTGATGCCAGTATTCTTTGGCATGCTCTTGCTGCTTTTGGCATTGCCCGCGCTGGCGCTCGCGTGGGGCGCGCGGGTGGCTGACCTGACCGAGATTTGGGCTGTCTTCCGGCGTGGATTTTCTATCGGTGAATCCCGTATCTCGCCCACAGATTTTCTGACCTTTGCGCTGATTTTTACTTTTGGCTACCTTGCTACGCGGCTTGCCCAAGGGGCGCTCAAGACAAACGTCTTGCCCAAAACGCGGATCGACAAGGGCGGTCAGAACGCCATCGTTTCGGGCCTGGGCTATGTGGGTATTTTCCTTGCGGCGCTAGCAGCGATTACGGGTGCGGGCATTGATCTAAGCTCGTTCGCTATTGTCGCTGGTGCGCTTTCTGTGGGTATCGGTTTTGGTTTGCAGAACATCGTGTCGAACTTTGTTTCCGGTATCATTCTTCTGATCGAGCGTCCTATTTCTGAAGGTGACTGGATTGAGGTGACAGGTGGGCAGATGGGTTTTGTCCGCGACATTTCCGTGCGCTCAACCCGTATCGAGACATTCGACAAGACGGATGTGATCGTGCCCAACGCCGATCTGGTGAGCGGCACAGTGATCAATTACACGCGCGGTAATACGTTAGGCCGTGTGATTATCCCTATTGGCGTGGCGTATGGTACGGATACAAAAAAGGTTGAAAAGATCCTGTTGGAGATCGCCAACGCCCAACCCATGGCGCTGGCCAATCCTGCGGTACAGGTCTTGTTTTTGAACTTTGGCGCTTCCTCAATGGATTTCGAGATCCGCATCTTCTTGCGTGACGTCACATGGCTCAATATCGTTAAAAACGATGTGAACCACGAGATCGCCAGACGCTTTGCCGAAGAAGGGATCGAGATACCCTTCGCCCAGCAAGACATCTGGTTGCGCAATCCCGAAGCATTTCAGCCAGCCAAACCGAAGCGCAAAGCTTCCTCTTCTGCAAAAGCGGCACCTGCTGCAGAAGCACCAGAAAAAGATGATGACCAATGACTATAAAGCTGTTCCTTGAAGATCCTTACCAACGGGATGCAACAGCAACGGTGGTGGCCCATACCGCCGAGGGCGGCATCGTGCTTGATGCGACTGTGTTCTATACGAAGGGAGGCGGTCAGCCCGGCGATAGTGGTGTTCTAAGCTGGCAGGGCAACCGCCTTGCGATTGCGACGGCCGTGAAGGGCGAGGGGGATCAGATCGTGCTGGTCCCGTCCGAGCCTTTGTCGCTGCCGCCTGTTGGTGCTCAAGTGATGCAACAGCTTGATTGGGACCGCAGGCATAGACACATGCGGGTGCACACGGCGTTGCATCTGCTGTCTGTAGCGGTGCCATTCGGGGTGACGGGCGGCGCCATCTCGGCCACGCACGGACGGCTTGATTTCGATATGCCCGATGCGCCAGAGGATCGGCAGGCGATTGAGGAAACCCTTAACGACTTTGTTGAGCGCGACGCGCGCGTCAGTGAAGGCTGGATTGCCGAGGCCGAGCTTGAGGCTGCACCCCAACTGGTCAAGACAATGGCCGTAAAGCCGCCGCGTGGATCGGGGGATATTAGACTGGTGCGCATCGGCGAAGAGACCGATTGGATTGATCTGCAACCTTGCGGCGGGACCCATGTTGCGCGCACGGGTGAGATCGGCGCATTGCGCCTTGGAAAGATCGAAAAGAAGGGCAAGATGAACCGCCGGATTTATCTTCATCTCGATAGCTGATGATTTCCCGCGTTTTGGTCCACTTTCGGGCTTGCACATACGCGCACTCCCTTGCTAAGGACCTCCAACGGACAGGTGGCCGAGTGGTCGAAGGCGCACGCCTGGAAAGTGTGTAGGCGGGAGACCGTCTCCAGGGTTCGAATCCCTGTCTGTCCGCCAAATCTATCAGCCAATACCTTGTATTTGTTGGTGAAATATGGTTTTTCTAAATCCATCCCACCAATTTTCCCGCCATTTACTCCGAGCGTGACTGACTTTTCTTCTTCCCGCCCAACTTCATGGGCTCAATCTCGAAGGACGAAAAATAAAAGTCGAACAATTTTACGAAGCAATCCGGAACCTCACCCTTTCTGCCCGCGCGAAGGTTCATGCGCTGATTGCATCGCAAGCCGCACCGGTAGGCCGACACGTTCAATGGCTGGTCGAATGGCATGCGGCGCGGGATGCAGCATGTGATGCACCGGACAATGGCGACGAAGAAAAGACCTTGATGGACACGGAGCATGGCCTGAGCGTTCTTCTTGCTTCTACACCGGCCACGTCAACGGCTGACATGATCGCACAGATTGAGTGGTTCAAAGAGGATCTTGGGGGGTACGTGCTGGGCAATGCGTCACCCGCGCATGACACCATCTTTGATACCATTTCCCAGAGTGCGCAGAACATCGGCGCTTAGACGTCGCAGCATCGAGATAAATAAGGTGCGGCTGGTCTATGTGATCGGCCGCGGAATTTCCACAATTCAAGTGCTGGCCTGCCCCTCATAGCCATAGAACGCGGGGGAACGGGAGGGTGTAGGGGGGGCGATCCCGGAGGGGGGTGGGGGTAAAACGCGCGGCGTCAGATCCTGTAGTCGTCTCCCTCTCGCGCGGCATTCAAAATTTTTCAATTACAAATAGTTGTGGTTCCGTAAGTGTTGCAGATCGTTGTTATACTAGGCTCGAAAGCCCGAGCCTTCACCGCTTCTAGGCGCTGTCGTGCACTATCTATCTCGCGCGCGATGCACTCGGCCATTTTGTCCGTATTAGGCTTAAAGCCATAGCCCCCACAGATACTTTGAAAATGTGCCACACGCTCAGACCGAGAGGCACTGCTAAACCATGCAAGGCTTCCCTGTTGGGCGGGGCCGCAGCCAAGTAGCAATAGTGCGGAAAATATCAGTGCGCGCATTTTGTCTTACCTACCAAGCACAATCTATAATCAATATGTACTTAGCCAACAAAAACCACAACTTGCGTTTTCAATGCATTTGCCCTCACGGATCCAAAGGGCACAATACCTCTATGTCAGAGCTTTCCATAATCCCGCCTCGCCCCCTACGTATGCGCACTGCGCTGCGCCATGCAATTAATTTGAGGGTTAAACAAGGAATGACGATAGCGGCCGCCTGCGCAGAAGCGGGAATGAGCCCCCAAGGCTATCACAAAGCCATGAAGCGGCCTGAGGTGCGCGACTACCTCCAAACAGTACAGCTTGAATTCATCGCCAGCATCGAGGCCGACAAGGCGGTGTATAAGGCCCGAGCATTCGAGGTTGGCATGGACCTGATGCTCAATTCAAAGAGCGAGGCTGTAAGGGCAAGGATGGTGGAATTCTTCGCCAGCGATGGGAAGGTTTCTGCGGTATCCGTTCACATCGACGCACGGCAGAGCCATGGTTACGAGTATGTACGCCCAGGGCAGCAAGTCGTAGAGATCCGGCCCATTGATGGTGAGGCTGAAGCACTCCCCAATCTGGAGACCAAAGCGGGATTAGATTAACTGCGTCTTGATTAGGGTCTGCTGGCCTGCTGCCGTGCCTTCCGATGCTTTAGCAAAAGCCGCGCTCCCGCCAGCGCCCGCTCCCAGTTCTCCGGTGGCAGTCCGGGATCGGCCAGTGTCTCCTCCAGCCGCTCGACCTGTTTCTCGGATCTTGTCAACTGCATCCTGGATCGGTTCAAAGACGCGATGGAGAAAACGGGGCGCGCGCGTCGTGTCGGTCTCGGACACCGCGCACTTCTGGGCCGGGATTCAAGTCATCGAGTCCGGCGCGCTGCCGAGCGGCCAGATCGTGATGGCCTACTCGGACCGGACAATGAAAATCATCGACCTAGACGCAGAGGAGCAAAACTGATGGGACTTGCAGACGGACAAGCCTGGGAGCGGGACTTCCCGTTCGACCCAGAGCAACGGCGGATCGACCGCGAGGCAGCGGCGTTTGAAGAAGCGCAGGAGCGCAAGGGGACAAGGGGGCAAATGTGAGCGCGCAGTACTCTAGGGGTCACAGAACGTGTCGCTACCCGGCTCTCTGCTGTCTGGCCCGTTCTATGAGATTGCGCAACAAATCTGTGTGGTCCTTCAAATCCTTGTCGGTAATCCGAATGCGGTAGTTTGACCAGCGCGTGCTGTATTCGAGCGTTTCAACACCAGCCTGTTCAAGCATGGCGTCTACCTCGTCCGAGCGCGCGATTTTCGGCTCTACAAGGACAGAAGTTTTCTGAGGGCGGAAAGTGACATAGTTGCTGGCGCGCCCTTCTTTGATAAGCCCTACATAGAACTTGTTATATTTGAGTTCGCTCTCTGGGTCGCCCTCCTTGACTAAGGCAAAGATGCGGTCCATCAGCGCGACCGTTTTGCTGCTGCCCTTATCATTTTCCCAGTAAGCACGGTCAGTGGGTGCGCTAATGGCGTCCTCGTCTTCGTCCACAAGGCCGCGCTGCATCTCGTCCAGCACCTTGGTAAATACCAGTGTTACATGCTCCCCCACCTCAAAGGCTTGCATCTGCATGGCGATGATTGGAAAAGAGCCGTTGAATAAGGACACCACGTTCAGAAAGCGGCTGGTGATATTCTCAGCCAATAGTACGGCGCAATGCTCATATTGGGGGTATCGTTTCCGCTCAATGTCCCAGTATTCGATGGTACGGATGATATGCGTTTCGTCCGTTGCGCCAAGTTGTAGCTCAACCTCATAACGTTTGTAGGTTTCTGGGTCTTGGAGCAGGAGGTCAAGTCGTCCAGCGCGGTTCTGGATGCGCTCGCGGTCGCGTAGAACCAGCTTGCCTAGTCCAAGGATTGAAGGGTCTTCAGCAATGATGTCCTGCACCCAGTTTTCGGAATAGATAGGGTGGTTTTTGAGGGAGATGCGTTTGGGGCGGGTAAAGGCGGTCAAGCTTCGAACTCCATCTCAATCGTTTGCATGATGCGGTCAGTCTCAGACAGGATTTTGAGGATGCTTTGGTAGTGCTTCACATCGTCAAAGCTGAGCGCGCGACCTCTGCGGTCTTTGAGCCATTTTTGCGCGGGCTGATAGCCACCGATGTAGAACTCCCATGAGACTGGCGGGATATCTTCAAAATACTGTGTTTCGTTGATCCAGACACGACCGTCTTTGAGTTCGGGCTTGTCTACCATTCCTTCCCCTTCACCTTTGAAGGGGAAGGGCGCTTTGCCCACGGCGGCGGGGTCCATCAGGTGCAGTTTGCGTAAGGCGCTGCCTTTTTCCGAGATATCCCAGAACGCGTCTGGCCTGGCGGGCCACGGGATGCGGGGGAAGTCGATTTTCAGGAACTCGGCATAGGTCTCGCGGTAGGCTGGGCAGTGGAGCACGCCATAGATGTAATCGAAGGTCTGGATTTCGTCGGGAATGCCGTGGGTCGGATGCTTGGCCTTGGCTTGGAGTTGTTTCCAGAGTTTAGGGTCAAAGTTGACGCGGCGGGTTTGGTCTAAGTCTTGTTCGTCGGGGTATAGATAGAGGGGGAAGAAATACGTTTGATCGTAACGTGACCCTGTCTTGTTTGAGATTATCGTCTCCGACACGAGCGGCGAATATTCGTCGGCTGTCATTCGGGGGGACAAAAGTGCAATATTTTTCCCATCATTAAAGTGAGCTAACACTTCCTGCCTTGGCCAATCAACGATATCGGGGTCATAGCAAATCCATCGATTGTCCAAGGGCCGATATTGAATCGGCTGGATTGCTGCAAGAACATCTTTTTGTTGCAGTATTTCCCTTTTTTCGTCTAGCTTCCATCCGCGACTATCACCCTTAAGGTACTTACCCGCTTTTTTGCTGCCAAAAAATTCTGCTCGGGTCTGCGACACAGTTCTAGACGCGTCTAGAAACCTCTGCAGACGGCGCTCCAATTCTGATTTGCTGGTATCAACGACGAGTTCGTCTCTGGCAGATATTATGCCTGTACAATGGCTTGCCGCAAATTCTTGGAGTGAAAAGCCTGTGTCGTAATTTTCGAGCACTGACAAATTCACATCATAAAACATAAAATAAGGAGCAGCGGGTGAAAGTTCTAGGCTGTCATCCGTACCTATTTTGGCAACTTGTAACTCCGCATATTTTCCAGCGCGGTTCCCCCAAAGCTCTTTATGAAAAACTCGTGCATTCCCGGGAGCACTATTAGCCAATTTCACACCGAGAATGATTGAAACACCCTGCCGAATATCAAAGACATTCTTGTCAGGCTTTCCCTCTGGAGTGACTTCCTTTTTGTTCGCATTGCCATGGAGATCAAGCACATAAATCTTGTCAAACGTCTGCATCAGGTGCCAACGCATCCCTCGAAAAGTAGGGTTGTCCAGATAACCGTGGTTTGTGATGAAACCGAGCACGCCTTCGCCGTTCTTTTCAATCAGGTTTTCTGACATGCGGATGAATTTCACATAGTCGTCATTCAGCCAATGTTTTCGCTCACCAAAATGCACCCCATCCACATACTTGTAGTCATCTATGAGGCCAGTAATCCATGCTCCTTTGTTGGTGGAAATCCCAGAATAGGGCGGGTTCCCAACGATGCACATAATCGGCATGTCTCGCTTTACCGTATTCGCCTCTTTCACCTCGTTGGAGAGCCACTGAGCAAAGGGCAGAGTCTGGTTCGCAGGTTCCCCCTCCTCCAGCGAGTTGGTGAGGTACACCCCAAGGCGGGGCGGGGTGCCTGTGGGTTTGTAGCCCAACTCTGTCAGCATCATGTCCAGCTTCATATGGCACATGGCATAGGACGCCATGAGCAGCTCGAACCCGTGCAAACGCGGTATCAGGTCTTTCTCGATATAGGGGGACCACATGCCCTCGGCCACGTCTTTGACTTTTGGCGCAATCTGTTTAATCACCTCGGCCAGAAACGTGCCTGTGCCTGTGGCGGGGTCCAGCACTTGAACGCGGTGGACCTCCTTTTTGATCATCACAGGCTTGCCCTTTTTATCGGTTTGGCCTGTGTCCCAAGGGATTGTCACCTTTGACGTATCGGCAAGCCCATCAGGCAAGCCAAATTCAGTTTGCAGCACATCGTCCACCGCGCGCACGATGAAATTGACTACGGGTTCGGGCGTGTACCAAACCCCGCGCGCCTTACGCTTGGCGGGGTTGTAGGCGGCAAGGAACGTCTCATAAAAGTGCAGGAAGGGGTCATTCTGGCCTGTGAGCTTGCCAAAGTTCTCCATCAGCTTGGCAACATCGGCGGCGCGGAACACGCGGGCCAAATCGTCAATGATCCACTTTATTCGCTCGTCCAGATCATGCCCAGCGATGTAGCCAAAGAGGGAACGCAAAAAAGGGTTGGATTTGGGCAATAGCTCCAACGCCTCTTGGCGGTCAAAGGTGTCTAGCGTCTGGTCATGCAAGCGCGCGGCGAACATGCCGTAGGCGATAGTTTCCGCATAGATATCCGCAAAGTCAGTTGCCGTAATATCGTGGATCAGGTGTTCCTTGAAAGCGCGGTATTGCCCTGCCAGTTCGGTTTGCAGGTTCTCGTCCTCTTTGAGTGCGTTTTGCAGAACGTCCTTAATCAGGACAGCTTTGCCCGCCATACGCTCCGCAAGGTTCTTCGGAGATGTAATCGTCTGTGGGCGCTGGGCGATGTAGTTGCGTAGGAGGTTTTCGAGTTCTTCGTACTTGTCTGGGCTTGGCTGTATACCCATTACCTTGTCAGCGATGGTGACAGAGGCGTAAAGCTCTCCATCGCGGTAGAAATCCCAATCCAGACAGTTGGTGTAGATCAGGTTCGACAGCGCCTTGCGGTAGCGGTTTTGTTGATCCTTGTTGGCGTCCTTCATGCCGCGCAAGCCGATGTGCAAGTCCTTGGCCTCAACATGGCCGATAACGATATCGCCTTGATTGATGATAAAATCAGGTGCGCCACATTTTACGCGCTTCGGTTCATTCAGGGCGGTTGTGTTCTCGTCTAGACCAGAGAAGAGGAACTCGATTGCAGAACGGTAGGAGTGTTCAGTCGCTTCCCCAGTCGCGTGGATAGCCTGAACCTTTGCCATGAAGTCGCTGATAAGTGCCATGTAGATTCCCCGAAAATATATTCTGATAGAACCCGTTAGAAGGCTTAGGCACAACCCCTCGTTGATCATTCATAGAAATAGATCTCGCGTTCCGCTGGGTTGAGAAGGTGTGCAAATTTGCTGAGAAACAGTTGGTTTGCTAAGTTCTCGCACCACTGTATCTCGAACCGTTTGCGGTCGTAGGTGCGTTGCCACATGCCTTTGGGTTTGAGGGCGATTAAATGCGCAGTACCTGGCTCTCCGCCCAGCGCCGTGCGTAGTTTGTTGGCACGGCGCAAAATGCGGTCGTAGCGGGCCTCAGATTGGCTGGAATAGGCGATGTTGTAGCAATGGCGGCAAAGGAAGTAGCGCCCACCCGCAAACAGCTTGCCAACGCGCCGCCCACAATGTCTGCCATTGATAACGCCGGGGCAGGGGGACGTAATCTTCGGACGTAATCTTCGGGGGTGTCGCCATTGTTCTGCTAAGCCAGAAGTTGCGCAAACACGTACAGCGCACCGGCACCGAACGTAAAGACGGCTGCAGCAGTTAGAAAATGGTGCATACCATCACGGACCTTGTATTTTTCGGAGCCGAAATTTGCTCCCAAAACCACCAATGCAGCGATAGCGCCAAATGTGGCGAACACTTCCACGATCGAAGCAATCAAAATATGACCCTCCTTTCCGCACCCAAGCACAGCTTGCCGCGGCTGTCACGTCGAGAGGTGCTGTGAGGACTTGGGCTCCACTCTTGTGAGCCGACACTAACAGATGCCGCCCTGACGGCCCTCCTGCGGCCTGCATTGCGATCCTCGGGTCCCCTCGTCATGGTCCTTGCCGATATACCCGATGAAATGACAGGCGACCCCCTGCGCTTCCGTGACCTCGTCCGCCGCAAAGAACTGCAACCCGAGATCATAGGAGACGGTAAAGACCTATTCGACAGGAGATGGATCCATAGGAGCGCGCAACTCCCCCCTTGGGGCTGCAACAGAGCCTAGAAGGCGCCCACAGGCCATATTTGTCAGAACAGAATGCGACACCCTGTAACCACTGGTTAAAACGCGAAACTTTTTCGGACGCCTTAAAATAAGGACTTCGGCAAGGTTTCCGGTGCGAGGGAAGGTTGGGGGAGTGGAGTTTCTCACGGGCGGGAGGTTCCCGAAGGTCGCCGCTGTTTGATCCGGGGCACCGTGTAGCGCAGGTGTCTGCCGTTTCTCCTCTTGTTTCTAAGCAATCTTTGTTTTGGTACTGTCCTATCACCCGCCAGTGCCGGAGGCACTAACTCAATAACTGGATGCTACAGATCGTCTTGGTGATCTATGACCTCTCCAAATGAAACGACTTTTGCAGTCGAAGCGCCGTTCTTCGTAATTGTTCTTCTTAGCAACCCATCATTTCTGCGCACAGCTTTCAAAGGTTCAGCATCACTTTCTGAACCCATGTTTTGTTTGCTCAGCTTGGGCCATGTGACTTGTACACGAATGCCCGCGACTTTCCCATCAAGGTAAGCAGTGCTCTTCTTGAGAAAACCTAAATTAACGAGCTTTCTCATTCGTTTGTTGTATTTAGGTTCTGCCATTCCAAGGCGATCACGAACAGTCGGACCTTTTATGATGTAATTTGGCGCATGACTACTGAGCCAAGTTAATATTGCGATATCCTCGCCATCAAGCCGAACATCATCCCAAACATAATTGGGCACTTTTGTGTAGCCTTTGCGATGCATCGGTCATGCCCTTGATCGAAAGCGGGCAGGCAAGTAGAAATATCGCATCCACGCGATTTCCACGCCCCTGCCGCGCTTGTTATAGCCGGTGGGGGTTTCTTATGCTGAGGTCTGGATGTGCTTGCGCAGATCGCTTTCACGCCAGCGGACGCTCCGGCCAATTCTAACAGGCTGCGGGAGATCTCCGGTTTTAGTCAGGCGCCAGACTGAGGCAACCGAGATGGCGGCACGCTCTGCAACTTGTTTGACTGTCAAAAGCTGGTCGAAGGTATTCGCGTTGGGCTGGGTAGTATTCATATCGTATGCGCTCCAGTTATAAGGTGCGACAAGAAATGGCATACCTGCCCATCCATAACCTCAGAAAGAATATCTGGGCTTCCCTCTTAGTTCTTTACTGTGCCAGTGATCAGGGAAATGCCTTTTCCATTCGTAGCGCGCATCTGCATCATTTGATTAAACTCCCGATAGTCATCAGCTTTTAACCACGCAACAGCTTCGCGGCACGGCCTACGAAAGTTGTCTGGAAAATTCAAGAAATTGAAAACCTCAGCTACAGCTATAGCAAAATCTCCGGATGGTTCCCCGTCAACTTTGGCCCCTGAGCCTGGCATTTGACCGCGGCCTAGAACAAATATTCTGGCTAGGTGCTTGGCAATATCCAAACCGGCGATGCGGCGCGATGCCCCGGGTCCGCTCCAAATCAGATCCTTCTCAGTCTGAGCTAGAGCCGTCAGTTCAATCACTGCAAAAGCCACGTCAAACAGCGGATCTCGGCTCGTTTCCCAATCCTCGGCGCGCCTGGCGTGGTCGTTGATTAGAGCTAGAAGGTAAGGGGGGGTTGATTGAATAAGATCAGTAATTTTGCGTAAGTGCTTAGTACCTTCCTCCGCTTCCTTCTTATCTTTGAAATGCCTGTTTCCTCGCTCATTCGGCTCCCAAAACTGAAATGCAAGGCTGCGATCGTAAGCAAGTGCTTCCGTGTACCCGATCTCTTTAAGGATCTTTTCCAGTTCCGGCCTCATGCTCTGCGGAACTCCAGCACATCACCACTTTTACCGGTAGCATATCGGCCCCATGCGTCCATCAGGCTGCGCCGCCGTTCAAACAGGTCTGACCGGAAATAGGCGCCCTCTACGCCACCCACCTTGTGCGCCAGCGCAGCTTCGGCAAGCTGTCTGTCTTGGGCTTTTTCTGCGCACCAATCACGGAAAGAAGATCGAAACCCGTGTGCGGTCATGCCTTCGCGGTTCATGCGTTGGAAGAGGGGGCGGAAGGCATTAACGCTCAATGGCTTTCCCGTGAGGCTTTTACTACTGTTTGGAGAGGGAAACGGCAGGGCTGGATCCAGACCCTTCACCAGCTCGAGAATTGCCATTGCCTCGGCACTCAGGGGAACCCTGTGTTCTTCACCCGCTTTCATGCGGGCGGCCGGAATAGTCCATGTTGAGCCGTCTAGGTCAAACTCGGACCACGTTGCGGATCGTGCCTCACCACTACGCGCGGCGGTCAGAATTGCAAACCGGAGGCACAGCGCAGCGATGGCCTTGCGGTCTGACAGATCGTCCATGAAACTCGGTACTTCCTGCCAGCTGAGCGCTGAATGATGCTTCGGCTTGTGCTTGCCTTTTGGCAGGGCGCGCCGCAGCGCTCCATCCACGGGGTTCGGGGCCTCTCGACTGCCTTTCCCTATGGCGTGATCGAACACGGCCTCTAGGCGCTGTTTCAGCCGCTTGGCGGTGGGGTGCATATCTACCCAAATCGGGCTTAAGACTTCGAGCACGTCCTGACGTTGAATGTCGGCCACGCTGCGGCCGCCAATCTTAGGGAAGGCGTGATTGTTCAAGCTGGAAAGCCACTGGGCCCTATGCTTTTCATTACGGAAGGTTGGGGCCAGATCCTTGTGCAACTCTCTGGCGGCTTCCTCAAACGTAATTTGACAGTGGTCCCGTTTAACTCGTGGATCGCGTCCCGCTTTCGCTTCGGAGCGAAGCTGCTGCGAGGTAGTGCGAGCATCGGCCAGCGAAAGTGTATCGATGCTTCCTAAGCCAATCTCACGCCGCTTTGATTGACCTTTGATCGTGACACGGAGAAGCCAGCTTTTTGTGCCACCAGTTGCCACGTTCAAATACAGGCCAGCACCATCGCCATACATTCCGGGTTCTTTAAGCGACTGTACCTTCTTAGCGTTCAGCTTTGACATCTCGTCCCACCCTTTTTCCCACCAGTTCTTGTGAGATACTGTGCATACAGGTGCGATCCCTTGCAAGGGAAATAGAACTAACATACCATATTTATTGGAAGAAATGATTTGTCTTGATAACGAATGGTAAAGTGATGTGGCTGTCTGTCTGTCCGCCACCCCATCATTTCGTTCAGTTTGATCAGGTCGCCAAGGGCATCTTTTTTTGTTCTGTTGGGTTTGTGTGCTTTTGAGTTTTCCTTGAGTTTCTTTCGATGATGCCTATCTTCGTTCCTTGAGTGGTAGAGAATGTGGTATTTTTGAAATGGCCCTAACTGGCAAACTGACAAAGAAGCTGGTCGAGAACCTTGGCGCGGGGCGGCACGGGGATGGCAGCGGTCTTTATCTGGTGGTTGATCCATCGGGCGCGCGGCGCTGGATTGTTCGAGTGGTGGTAAAAGGCCAGAAAAACAAGAAGGGCGCGCCACTGTGGACCGACTTTGGTTTGGGCGGTGCTGACATTGTGACGCTGAACCAAGCGCGTGAACGGGCGCTGGAATATCGCCGGATGGCCAAGCAAGGGCTGAACCCGCGTTTCAATGCGCGCCAAGACGTGCCGACTTTTGAAGAAGTGGCGCAACAGGTCCATATCGACCGGATGCCGACTTGGACGAACGCCAAGCACGGCCAGCAATGGATCAACACGCTGCGCGACTACGCCTTTCCCATGATCGGGCGGATGCCGATTGATAGCGTTGATCAGCCGGAAGTGATGATGTGCCTTGCTCCTATCTGGACAGAAAAGCACGAAACGGCGAAACGGTTGGCACAACGGATTAAGACGGTGCTGGACGTGGCACGTTCAAAGGGTTTCTGGTCTGGCGAAAACCCAGTAACGGCGATCAAAGAGGCGGGATCACTCCCTAAGGTCAAAGCCAAAGTGAAACATCACAAGGCGATGGGGTGGCAAGATGTGCCAGCCTGGCACTGTCAGAGCAAAATAGGTTGAGGCGGGGAGGGTGAGCAATTAGCGTCGCGGGATGACAAAACACTCCCCCTTTCGCTACTTCAAGACGAGCCCAGAGATCATCCGTCTTGCCATCATGATGTATGTTCGGTTTCCGCTTTCGCTTAGGAACGTGGAAGATATTTTGCATGAACGCGGTATCGACATCAGCCACGAAACGGTTCGATTTTGGTGGAACTGATTTGGGCCGCTGTTTGCAGCTGAAATTCGCAGAAAAATGGTCAGCCAGATGTGCGCATATTCGAACTGGCAATGGCATCTGGACGAGGTATTCGTGAAGATTAACGGCGAGAGCCACTATCTTTGGCGGGCTGTGGATCACGAAGGGGAAGTCCTGGAAAGCTTTGTCACAAAGCGCCGTGATCGCAAGGCAGCGTTGAAATTCCTTAGGAAAACAATGAAACGTCATGGACGCGCACATATTGTTGTCACCGACAAGCTACGTTCCTACGGTGTGGCGCTGAAGGTCATCGGCAATGTGGACAAACAGGAAACCGGCCGTTGGCTCAACAATCGAGCCGAAAATTCACACCAGCCATTTGGACGAAGAGAGCGGGCCATGCTTCGCTTCAGGCGGATGCGAACCCTGCAGAAGTTCGTCGCCGTTCACGCCTCAGTCCACAACCATTTCAACGCGGAGCGGCACCTTTACAGGCGATCAAATTTCAAACTGAACCGCGCCGCCGCCCTTAGCGAGTGGCGTCAACTTTGTTCAGCATAGGTTCCGGCGTTTGGCGGCCCACTGAGACTGGTTCGCATTCGTCTGACACCACCCGACAGGACCCTTGATAGGGTTGTAAAACTGAGGCACCGTCCAAGATGAAGTATTTTACTTGAGAAATATCGACTAAGTTCGATGCGGTAAGGGGAGCCGATGTGAAGCAAACAGATTTACCAAAGGTTGGGTTTCTTTCCGGGGCGTCGACAGAGTTGCGGGAAATGCTCAGAGAGCAAGCCACCGAAATCTCATTGGAGGTCGGTGAAATCCTGTTTGAACAGGGCGACAAGGGCGGTGCCTTGTTTGCGGTCTCCGCAGGATCATTGGAAATCAGCGTGTTGGCACAAGATGGGCGCAAGCTTGGTCTGGCGGTTATGCGTACGGGCGCGTTATTCGGAGAAATTTCATTGTTCGATCCAGGTGACCGCACGGCCACAGCAACTGCGGTTGAACCTTCAACTGTGTTGCGAGTTGGAAATTCTGACGTGCTTGACCAGGTTCGGAAAAACCCCGAATTCGCTGTCGACATGATCCATTTGGCTGGTCAACGCTTACGATGGATGGGACAGCAAATTCATGAACAAGTGTTCTTATCGATGCCAACCCGATTGGCACGTAAAGTCTTGTACCTATCCCTTGAGCACGCAAATGGTCTAACTAAGCTCAATATGTCACAGGCGGAGTTGGCGGAATTTGTAGGGGCAACCCGCGAATCTGTCTCAAAAACTCTGGCCGAATGGAAACGTATTGGTTTGATTGAAGCCTCTAGAGGTGGCCTTGTGGTGTTGGATCGCTCCGCACTAACAGTGCTTGCCCAGCCGGATCAGATTTAAATCTATCTTGTGTAAGCTAGTTCACTGACATCGGAGCAAACTGGGTGCAACCTGTAGTCAGATGACTAAATAAATGGCCTACCAATCCCGAGTAACCCGAATAAAAGGACTGCTCCAATGACCCCGAAATACATCAGCGAGACGACATCCCACGCAAAAGATAAACTATTTGCCGCTGTAGCAACTTTCATTGGCTGGGCTGCAACCGCAGACAGCCAGTATCACGACACTCAATCCAGGATTGACGCGCAACGTAGCTATTTTGGAGTATTTCGGGCTTTGTAACAGCTTTGCCACGTTAAGTCGGATGGACGAAAAATGTCGACGTAATCCCTACGACACACAAAATTGACGTAATTTCGCAGTGATGTAGCTGAACCAGTTTTTCCTGAATCCTGTTACCGCCCGCCAGCGCCTGAAGCCATCGCCTTGATGGACCAAAAACGTCGGTCAGCGGACCTAATCAACATCGGAGCCGAAAAATTCTATCACGATGTGTGGCCTGATTTTTCGAGTTTTTTTGGAACGGTTTAGTCAGGCTTTGCCACATCCATTGCACCTGGAAATGGTCCAAGACAACTTGCGCGGTGAGAGACTTGAAAGACATGATTGTAAAGCTGTGCCACCCACTGCTTACCTTCCATCGTCTGCTCGAGATGAATGAGTGCTGGGCCGATCAATGGTTGCACTTGATGCCAGAAGAACTGTGGAAACTGTTCCATTAAATCCATCGGCGTCTCATATCCAAGTTTTTCCGCGAAACCGATTTCGACGAACTCGCAATATAACCCGCCGATCTTCCGATGGTAAAACGGGTCTGCGATCTGGCCGATTAGATCGGCAGCTCGCACCAAAGCAGGCTCGCTCGTTGTATCGGAATAGGCCAGATCAACGGGAACGGGAAACCGAGTGTATTCAATGGCGGCGGCTATCCTCTCTTCATCGATAAGGCTGGATTCTGCAAAGCGCTGACGAACATAAATTTTGCCGCGATCGATGTGATAGGGCGCGAGAAAAGCATCTGAAGCACCACGCGGCGGACTTATCTTGTCCCCGGCCGCATTTATGATGACCTCGGTGTCCGTGTCACCTTCACAGATGTTGCGTAAGTATCCGATGTCATGAACCAAAAGCGCTACGATGAAATGTAGCCAATCTTCCGGTTTGACAGCGCGGGTAACCAACTGACCACGAATGATTTGCTGACCGACGAGTGTCACCATCATCGTATGTTCGGCATTATGATAAAGAGCGTCCGAATTGCCCAAACGCTCAAGCAATATTCGAGCGCTACCACTTATGAATGCAGCGTATTCAGCCTTCCGTCCCGAGAAATACTGAAGGTAGGTCTGAGCGAGATGATCTCCAAATTCTGCTGCAACTACGGTAGTAGGATTGAACATAGCCAACTCGCATTTTAGGGAACTCAAACCTATTGTACCGTTTTTCCATTACCATGTCATCTCTCGGGCTCGAAGCCGACTGGCGGCAACATGAAGTGGTCCTGCTTTTTAGGACAGTTTTGCGGCTTGGCTAAGATGCATCTGG
>NZ_JBALVJ010000136.1:0-5074 GCF_036961165.1 Sulfitobacter sp.
GAAGGCGGCCGCACAGTCGGCGCCGGCGTGGTTTCCAAAATCACCGAATAATCACGTTATACGGGCTTTGGCCCGCATAACTCTCCCGCGTCTGGGGGATGTGATCGAAGGAAATAAGAAGGCCGCTCCTGACTGGAGCGGCCTTCTTTCTTTTTGAGTAGTGGTTTGGATTGAGTGGTTCATCTCGCGCGAAGACAATGGCGCAGACGGCTGGCACCAATTATCGTATTCGCAATAAGCTGCTCCTACGACTGGTATGGCTTTTAGAATGTTTAGTGTGAGCGGTGCTGCCAATACCCCTCAAGGAGATCTCTTGAACGTTCTGCAAAAAAAACCTACCGGGAAGGTGTCCCGATAGGTGCTTGCTGTTTGATTTGTGTTTGGCGTCTTAAGCGGCCGTGTTGACCTGCTTCACTTCGGCGAATGACAGCAATCTTTTAGAACTTTCATCCCACAAATGCAGGCGCGCGTTGGCAAAGCTTTCACGGACGGTCATCCGGTTAATCTCAGCTAGGCCCGCGTGGTCCTTCAGCACTTCAGGAAGGCGGTAGAACGGGATCCTGCTGTAGAGGTGGTGAATGTGGTGGATGCCAATATTCGCGCTCAGCCATTGCAGCACAGAAGGCAGCACATAGTGAGAGCTGCCTTGTAACGCGGCATCATGCAGATCCCAGTCCTGATCATCTACCCAATGGGTCGTCTCAAACTGGTGTTGGACGTAAAACAGCCAAACACCGGCCGTGGCTGCAAGCAGCGTAGACGGTACAAAGATCAACAGGATCGGCATCAGTCCACCGAAGTACCAAATCACCAAAAGTGCAACGATGATGGCTGCGTTGGTACACATCGCGCTGATCCAGTATTTTGCGTGAGCCATTAGGCCAAGTGGCAGACGGTTCTGAAGGAAAAATAGATACCCAGGTCCCACGCCAAAGAGGATTAGAGGATGGCGGTAAAGCCGGTAGCGAAACTGTTTGTAGCGTGAGAGGCTTTTATACTCCGCGACGGTCAGGGTGTCGATGTCACCGATCCCGCGGCGACCAAGGTTGCCAGCCGAGCTGTGGTGAATTGAATGCGCGCGGCGCCAAACGTCATAAGGTGTGAGTGTCAGTACACCAAGCACGCGTCCTACCCAGTCGCTCAATGCGCGGTCCTTGAAAAACGAACTGTGCCCGCAATCGTGCTGGATGGCAAAGAGCCGCAGCAAAAAGGCGGCATTACACAAAGAGATCGCGAGGGTCAGCCACGCGCTGACAGATAAGGACCACCAAGCGAGCGCCCAGAGGGCGACGAATGGTCCAAGTGTGACAGCCAGTTCATAGAGGCTGCGCGATGTTTTCGGCTCGCGATAGTTGGCGAGTACCTTTACCCACTCCCGCGCATGCTTTGGAACGGGGGTAATTTCAGTGTTTGAGTGTTGGATCATATGCCTGCTTCTTATCTTCTTTGGCAACTTGATAGACCAATGCGCCCATTGAACAACTTATAAAGACGCACCGACCCTTAAGATTTTGCAAATGGCAAAGTTCTTATGGTGTTTTTGCCCCAATGAAGTGATCACGTGGCGTTATGCCGCGCAAGTGGACAGGCTCGGAGTGCCCACTTTAAGGGATTGGCACGGCTTTGACCTACCAATCAGCGTTATTTTATAACATACGGTCTTGGATCGTAGCGTGTCTCTAATATTTGATCGTCGAGAAGCTTAATTCCCCTCTTGCCACGTGTGGCGATTCCCCCTATCCACGCTTCAACCACCGGGGCGCGTTCTTTCGCGCCCTGTGTGCGTTGTGAAAAAAAAGGCGCGAAGAGGCGGAGCGATGAGCGTTCCCCCTCCAATCCGTTTCCATCCCAGATAAAGGGATTTGTATTATGGCTGCTAGCCAGAACATCCGCATCCGCCTGAAGGCGTTTGATTATCGGGTGCTTGATGCTTCCACTCAGGAAATCGTCAACACCGCCAAGCGCACAGGCGCTTCCGTTCGCGGCCCGATTCCGCTGCCGAACAAAATCGAAAAATTCACCGTTCTACGTGGACCCCACGTTGACAAGAAATCCCGTGACCAGTTCGAAATCCGCACGCACAAGCGTCTGCTAGATATCGTTGATCCGACTCCCCAGACCGTGGACGCGCTGATGAAGCTCGACCTCGCCGCTGGTGTGGACGTCGAGATCAAGCTGCAGTCATAAGCGTAGGAGGGTAATATTATGTTGCGCTCAGGCGTTATTGCAAAAAAGATGGGGATGACCCGTCTGTTCATGGAAGACGGTAAGCAGATCCCTGTGACCGTTCTTCAGCTCGACAACCTTCAGGTTATTGCCCAACGCACAATTGAGAAGGATGGCTATCTTGCTGTTCAGCTTGGTGCGGGTACAGCCAAGGTCAAGCGTACATCACAAGCCATGCGCGGTCACTTTGCTGCTGCAAAGGTAGAGCCGAAGCGCAAAGTCGCAGAATTCCGCATTGATGCGGAAGCGATGCTTCCAGTTGGCGAAGAGATCATTGCGGATCACTATTTCGCAGGTCAGTTCGTTGACGTCGCCGGTACATCCATCGGTAAAGGCTTTCAGGGTGCGATGAAGCGTCACAACTTTGGCGGTCTGCGTGCGACACACGGTGTTTCCGTGTCTCACCGCTCACACGGCTCCACGGGCCAGTGTCAGGATCCAGGCAAGGTTTTCAAAGGCAAGAAAATGGCCGGTCACATGGGCGCTGCTCGTGTAACCACGCAGAATCTTGAAGTTGTCAAAACTGACACCGCTCGTGGTCTGATCATGGTCAAAGGCGCGGTTCCAGGCTCCAAAGGTGGGTGGGTCACAGTTAAAGACGCTGTGAAAAAGCCGTTCCCTGATAGCGCGATTGTTCCAGCCGCTTTGGCTTCCGCTGCACGTGAAGCTGCGAAAGCAGCCGAAGAAGCCGCAGCAGCCGAAGCAGAAGTAGCCGCAGCAGAAGCCGCAGCAGCCGAGCAAGCCGCAATGGAAGCCGCAGAAAGCACTGATGCAACCGCACCAGAAGCCGATGCAGATAAGAAAGAAGGTGACGCATGAAACTAGATGTCATCAAACTCGACGGCGGCAATGCCGGATCGATCGACCTGGACGAGGCACTGTTCGGCCTCGACCCACGTGCCGACATCCTGCACCGTGTCGTGCGCTGGCAGCGTAACAACGCTCAGCAGGGTACGCACAAGGTTAAGACACGTCGCGAAGTCAGCTACTCCACCAAGAAGATCTATCGCCAGAAGGGCACCGGCGGCGCACGCCACGGCGCACGTTCTGCTCCGATCTTCCGCGGGGGCGGTATCTACAAGGGTCCAACCCCTCGTAGCCACGGTCACGAACTGACAAAGAAGTTCCGCAAGCTGGGCCTGCGTCATGCACTGTCCGCAAAGGCGAAAGCCGGCGCGCTGGTGATTATCGACGACGCTATGTCCGATGGGAAAACTTCCGCACTGGCCAAGCAGGTGAAATCCCTGGGTTGGAAGCGGGCGTTGATCATTGACGGTGCAACCGTGAATGAGAACTTCCTGCAAGCCGCACGCAACATTGAAGGTCTGGATATCCTGCCAACAATGGGCGCAAACGTATATGACATCCTGAAGCGTGATACACTTGTCATCACAAAAGCAGGACTCGAAGCACTGGAGGCCCGTTTGAAATGAGCGCGAAGCCAGAACATTACGACGTGATCCGCAAGCCAATCATCACTGAAAAAGCTACAATGGCGTCAGAAGCCAATGCCGTGGTTTTCGAAGTGGCGATGGAAAGTAACAAGCCAATGATCAAAGAGGCTGTTGAAGCTCTCTTTGGTGTAAAGGTGAAGGCCGTGAACACGTCCATCACTAAAGGTAAAGTAAAGCGCTTCCGCGGCCAGCTGGGTACACGCAAAGACGTGAAAAAAGCCTATGTGACGCTCGAAGAGGGTAACACCATCGACGTGTCGACCGGTCTGTAAAGTCCGCTTAAGCTGAAATTGAGAAAGCCCTGCTGGAAACAGCGGGGCTTTTTCTATTAGGGCCTCGTCGAAAGTCATTTGTGTGGTCGAGCTCTCAGCCTTGTCGGCTGTTAATCGCCGTATGTCGCCCTAATTGAGATGGCGCTGATAAATAGCTTGCTATTACGCCGGTAAAGGTGCATCTGAGGCAGGCAACGTTACACTGTATATCGCTACTACTGCTCCTTACGGCTCAGTCTTACGATCTTTACCTGACTTAGCCGACCTGCCGCATTCCGCGGGCAGAACACATAAGGAATAAACTGATGGCCAATGGCACAGTAAAATGGTTCAACTCCACTAAAGGTTTTGGTTTTATCGCTCCCGATGGTGGTGCAAAGGACGTTTTCGTTCACATCTCCGCTGTTGAGCAAGCAGGCCTCACAGGCCTGAACGATGACCAGAAAGTCACGTTCGACATCGAAGCCGGCCGTGACGGTCGTGAATCTGCGACAAACCTCGCACTGGCATAAGCTGGTTGGCTCCTGAGGGAGCTAAGGTTTAGAGAAATTGGAAGGGCGTAGCTGTAATGGCTGCGCCCTTTTCTATTGTTGCAGTTTTGCTCCTTTGGTTTGAGAGTGCGACTTTTACTTGAATTGATTGATTTCAGGCAATTCAATGGGACATAAAAGAGCCTTGCCAGTGATAGAGGCGCCCCATATCAGATTCGGGTAATCCACCAACCCCGTTCGGTTTAGCTGCCGCTGCATTGTCCTGGGCGCGTAAGGATGACGAAAATGCTGTTTTGGGGCAGTGGGAACAGGTCCGTAACCGATTTGCGGTAATACGAGGGCTGATAGACCCCGTGCTTGATCAGGCGGCAAGTATTGATGTCCTGTTGCGTTCATTTGAAGACGAGCTTGATCGTAGGGGAGGCGACGCGTCAGCTGATACGGCAGGGCTGTTGTTCCACTTTCAACTATCACGAATGTTGCTCATGTCGGTGTATGAATGCATTAGGAAATTGCATTCGGGTGTTACGCGACGGGAAAGTCTGTATTTCCAGTGCAAGCGCGTAAGTGATTCGAAAGAGAGGTGGTCGCGGGAATTCGGACCAGTAGTTAAGGTGGATCAACTTGTGAA
>NZ_JBALVJ010000137.1:0-5071 GCF_036961165.1 Sulfitobacter sp.
GGCAGTTTGACATCAGGCCGATTTGTGCAACAAAGTCGGCTCAGGTCAGATGCGAAGTGCGCATAACCGCGCCGCATGGTGCGCGCCAAATCCACGCGGGTGATGTTCTGGTGCTGCAGGCCGATGTAGACGCGCTCGCCGAGGCGCTATCAGTCTTTGGCATCGAGCTTGAGGCGCAGAAAACTGCCTCGGATAGTAAAGACGAAAAGGCAGACGAGGCGTCCGAAAAGACATCAAAAGCGGCCAAGGCCGAAACCGCCATCAGAAAGGCTGACAAGGTCGAGGACGCCGATGAGAGCGATGAGCGTGACGAGGATATCATCCTACGAGAACTTGCCATTCTACCATGCGCGACCATTGCCGGGCGTTCAGCCAGCGATCTGAGGCTGCGCACGAGCTATGGGCTCAATCTGCTTGCCGTGTCGCGCGAAGGACGCCAACCACAGGCGCGGCTTCGCAAGCTGAAACTGAAATCCGGCGACCTGCTACTGATGCAGGGTCCGGCCGAGATGATGGCCGAATTCATCAACGATACGGGCTGCGTGCCGCTGGGTGAGCGTGAGTTGCGCATCCCCGACAAACGTATGGCGATCATTGCGGGCGCGATGCAGACGACTGGCGCCGCGGATCTGCTGGCGCGGTTTCTGGTCGGGACCATTGCGCAAGGTAACCCCATCGCCGCCTTGGCAGTGGTCTTGATCACCACAATGTTCCTGTCGGACGTGATGAACAACGCCGCCACTGCGGCCATCCTCTGCCCCATCGCCCTGGGCATTTCCGCCACTCTTGGCGTCAATCCGGACAGCTTCCTGATGGCAGTGGCGATTGGCGCATCCTGCGCCTTTCTCACGCCTATCGGACATCAAAACAACACGCTGATCCTTGGCCCCGGCGGCTTCCGGTTCGGTGATTACTGGCGGCTGGGACTTCTGGTCGAGGTCATCGTGGTCGCCGTCAGTATGCCCCTGTTGTTGATCATCTGGCAGCTCTGAATCCGCATGGGCAGACCTCTCACGATCAATTGACATGTGACAGCAAGATCCGGCAGGTCCAAGCTATTGCCTCACCGACGCGCGCGTAGTTTGTCTATCACACCCTGCGCCCACGTCTTCGCGGTTTCCAGTGTGTGGCTTTCTTCGATCAGTCCGCGCAGGGCGCTCATTTGCAACTCGAACAACCCATGTTTGCGCAAATCAGAAGTCCCTTCATCCAGCCCAAGCGGCAGGATGTTCTCAAGGTAAGTTCCCCCTAAAAGGCGGCGAAGGAGCCCTTCGCCCAAAAACGCCTCATCGTTGTTCAGCGTTCGCGTTGCCCTTAGCAGGCGGCGGATATCATACTGGCCCGGGTAGATGTCGGGCACCTGCTTCTTGAGACCAAGCAGGCTGTAAACGCCGATGCGCGCCGTGCGTACCGAGCTTTCCAGCGTGAATACGACGTCGTTGTGGGTTTCGATAAACTGGCCGAGACATGCCAAGTTTGTGGACCCCTTCGGCACGGCCCATGGACGGTCGCCGCGGGATCTGGGCAGGAACTGTGCGGTGATATAGGGCATCAGCGCGGTGCGCACTTTGGTGGCCGCGATTACCTCTTCGACCTGATCAATAAGGCCAAGGTGATAACACAGCTCGGTCAGGATTTCGCGGCCCGTGCAGTCCGGCATCGGCTTTTTAACGTAATCGCCCGGTTGATCCATCAGCAACGCATAGACCCAGGGTACGATAACATCATCTGGCTGATCCATGAAATGCGGTTGGCGGTTGATCGTGAAGCTCATCAGCAACGCAGAGTCCGTGATGGTGACAATGCCCCCCGTGACCGTCTTGCCGGAATAGGGATCGTTGACCGACAGCTCCTTCAGCTTGTCCATCAGTGGTGATGGCTTGCAAGTCAGCGTCGCCGATTCCCAGGTTGACCTCGGCAAATCGCCACAGAATTTATCTGGTCGTCCAAAGGCGGGTGATTTCCGGGCGAGGTTTTCCCACAACCGCCAGCTTGCGCCAACACCCGGGTCCGGTAAGTTCACTCTAAGCTTTGGGGCCGTATCATTATCCCCAAAGGCCGTGACCTCAACGATAGACCCAATGGTCACGAAGACCAGATCCTTCGCACCAACCGCTATCGTCGTCTCGCCGCTACCCGTGTGGCACCAAATTGCCGTTGTGGTCCGGGTTTCGCCCTCGCTGTCCATCTCGACGTCAGACACGATTGTGTCGTATTGGATTTTTACGCCCCGGTCCTTCGGCCACGCAATCAAGGGCACGATGAAGCTATCGTATTGATTGTATTTCGGAAAGACGAGCGCGGTCATGTCGTTCAGCCCATCCATCAGATGCAGGAACCGATGCATGTACAGCTTCATTTCCAGCACCGAATGCCAGTTCTGAAAGGCGAACATGGTGCGCCAGAACGTGTAGAAGTTGGTCTTCAGGAAGTCTTCGCTGAACCAGTCTTCAACGGTGACGTCGTCAAGGTCTTCCTTTCGGGCAAGGAAAAGCCGCACCAGTTCAAGCTGCTGCAACTTGCTCAGGCCCATGATCGAGGAACCCTTGATCTGGCCCTGTTTTTCAAGAAGCCGGGCCTTCGAGCAGTTCTTGTCGGCATCATTCACGATCCGGAATTCGTCGAGCACCGTGAAAGGCGCGGGCAGTTCCAAAGCCGGTATTTCCGAGAAATACATCCCAGAAGTTCTGATAGGTCAACTCCATCTCGCGACCGCCGCGGACGACATAACCATCCTCGGCATTGCCAGCCCCATCAAGCGCGCCGCCCTCGATCTTGTGGGATTCAAGGATGGTGATATTTTCGCCGGGCATATGACCGTCTCGGATCAGGAAGAAGGCGGCGGTCAGGCCGCCGATTCCACTGCCGACAATATAGGCATGGCGGTCCGCAATGCCTTTCGTTGGAAGCGGGCGATTATTGGTATAGCTCCCGTGCAGGTCAGCGGGTGGCAACAGCGTATCAAGGCCGTTGTGCAAATGCCGGGACGATGCGTCAGGAGCGACTTCCACAGCTTGCGCAGCCATGAGATCAATATGTGTCCGGAAGCGAGAGCTGTCTGTCATTGGAATATCAGGGTGATCCATGGTGGTCTCCTCGTTTAGAAATGAACCGGACCGTTACGTCCAGACGCAGCGGCGATTGCGACCCCGCTTTCGGGCTGACCACATCAAATCGGAAAAGACCGGAACGCACACTGATCTGGATTACCCTGTGCGCTACATGTGATGATCTTCGGTTCGGCTTAAAGCACCCGCTCAGTTTCTCAAAATGCGCCCTCGTCACAGATATTGAACGGTTGCGACGCGGATCAAGAGTCATGGGACCGCTCTTTCCAATGGAACTAGCGGTATTTCATCTCAGCGACGAAGACGCCGCCACGGCCGGGATCAAAACATAGGTGTGCTCAGCATCAAAAAGGTCGACCGTTTAGGGTGGTCACAGTCCCATAGGACACCCCAAAAACAGCGGAAAGTTGAAAGGATTTCAGCAGTCGCAACTTCTTACTCACACTGGCCGGACTTCAGCACAACTCAATCTGGCCGCGACTTCACGCCAGTAACGGCCCGATCTGGTCCAGATAAGTCATCTCGAAATCTGCAAATTTGACCAGACGGTCATAGTTATAGAACGTTACGAAACCTTCGCGGAACTTTCGCAGAACCCGATTGACGTGGACAGAGCTAAGCCCCAGTGCATCGGCCATCAGATACTGTGTCAGAGGACAAGCATAGCCCGCCTTGCTACCCAAGCCGACAAGGGCAAGTCTCGCACCAAGCTCCAACAAGAAATGCGCCACACGGACCTCCGCTTCGCGACGTCCTATATTGATTAAATGCTCGACCACCATTGCCTCGTCACGTGACGCAGCCCAAAGCACGGCAGTGGCCAGCCGAGGCGTGTCGGAAAACGCCTTCATAAGATCAGAGATATTCACTTCCGTTACTTCGATGTCCGGAACAGGCTCTATGCTGTGATCGGAAATGTGCAACACAACGCTCCGCAAACTCAGAAAATCGCCAGGGATCTGGAAATCGACAATCTGCCGCTGACCATCCTCCAGAAGTTTGTAAGAACAGGCCCAGCCAGAAATGAGGATGGACGCAGCCTGATCCGATTGCCCTTGATGCACCAGATCGCGTCCTGCGACAAAGGTGCGACGGCGCTTGTGCAGACCGTCAAGTACGGACAGTTCAGCATCTGTTAATGCGACGAAAGCGCCCAGTTTGCGCGCGAGTGGCTTAATCTGCATCATGTGCCCCTTTTCACAAATCGTGTTGGTCACTTATCCAAGCGAAACCGACCGCGACTGATGTCGATCAGCCCAAAGGTACAGAATCTTTGAAAGACTGCGTGTACCGCTGCGCAGGCCCACTGCGCGAGCGCAATAATTCTGAGAGGTAAAAACAGTATGTTTAATCATAGCACGACTTCTGGTGTGGCCGCCCTATCAATCTGCGAAGCGCTGCTTCTTGCGCTGAACGATGCGAAGGTCCTGCCAGAAAGTGAGATCATGGGCATTCTCAAAGATGCATCCGCCACACATGAAAATGCGGGGGGGTCCGACATAGAGATCGAGGAGCACACCGCCGTCGCCACACTGATCAACCGGATCATCACAGGTGGAAATTCTGTCCGTAGACCCTGATTGAGGCGTTTCACCATTTGCGACAGTTTGGCAGCCCAAGCGGATTGGTGCCGTCATAGCACAGACCCTGACCACAGCCGCGCTGAACCAGCTCACGCAACTTCAGCCACGGTGGGCACCTGGAATGATGGCCGCTACACAAAGGAATATCGAATGTCTGAACTCATTGTCGTTGCATATGACACGCCCGCCGAAGCCGAGGCCGCGCGAAAAGAACTCTTTGGAATGGCAAAGGAATATCTTGTCGATATTGCCGATGCAGTTATCGCAACGGCGGACAAAGATCAGAACATCAAGCTGGACTAGATGGTCAATATGTGGACCGTAGGTGCCACCGGTGGTGCGTTTTGGGGCCTTCTAGCCGGTCTTATGTCAACGCCGGACTAAAACTGCACCAATCGCCGGAGAGAAAGTGCGCCACTT
>NZ_JBALVJ010000138.1:0-5052 GCF_036961165.1 Sulfitobacter sp.
ACACCTTGAACCCAATTCCCAGCTATATAATTTAGTTTCATATTGCATTCCCCTTAATTAAACGTTGCTGCAAGCAACAGGTCCGTCAGATCACAAAATCACCGCGCTTCAATCTGTGCGTATCACCAGCCAAACGCGCCAATACCGCGGGAGCGGTTTCGTCCTTGTCCCGCAAGACGGTCATCAGGCTGACACCACGCCACACGCTCACGGCGCATGTACGGGTCGGCAGGATGCGCGGTATGGTGTAGGCTATTCGAATGGTGGCGTTGAGCTCATTACTGTATTCCATCGCTGCCAGCCATGGAGAGCAAAGCGAGGGCTGGTAGACCCCGTAGCCGTGAAGCCGCACTGTTTACCCGGCGTGCCTTGCGCCATAGGGGAAACAAAGTAGGCATCTGAACACGGCGTCAAGTCATCGGGAGCTGACAACGGAGCTGTAACGAGCTTGCGATGTTGTAGCGTAGTGTCAGTGACCGGGACGACCGGGGCATAAATAGGTTGTCGAAGACCGAGTTGATTTTGGGGACTGGGATGTCCCAAAATCTATCACGAGGTCAAAGACTCACTTGTTTCCTTGCTAAGAGTATTCAGCCTTGGCTTTTAACATTTGAATTTATTTCAGAAAATTAGTGATAATTGCCGCTCCCGGAGGAGTAGGCCCCTTCATTGCGCGCAATTCCGTGCTTGCCTCCGAGAGCGCGATTTCTCTTCCGACCATAGGGCTGAGATCGATGCTCCCGCGTTCGATCATACTGAGGAGGCTTGGATACTTCCATGACGGCATGCCGCGTGTCCCAAAGACGGATAGCTGCTTGGAGTAGATTGCCCGCATGTTAATTTGCATCGGGCCATCGCTTGATGGCGCGCCGATCTGAACGTGCCGGCCCAGTACCGCGAGGCATTCCACAGATGCGTTTGTTGTTGCTTCAATTCCGAGGGCTTCAATCGAAACCTGCGCGCCGCCGCCCGTGATTTCTCGAATTGCCTCAGCGGCGTCACTGTTCGCTGCGTTCACCACTGCGTCGGCGCCGTGTTGCTTGGCAAACTGTAGTTTTTCTTCAATGATATCAATGACGACGACCTGCGCACCCAGCATCTTTGCCAGAAGCAAAGCAGAGAGGCCGATCCCGCCCGCTCCGTGGACCGCGACCCATTCACCCGCCTGAACTCCGGCGCGATCGGTCAACGCATGCCACGCGGTCGTGATGCGACATCCCAATCCTGCGGCTAGCGCAGGGGACAAGCTGTCCGGCAGATGAACCAAATTGTGGTCGAACGGCACAGCAATATATTCGGCGTAGGCTCCCGGCGCCCCAAATCCGGGTACGATTTGGTTTGCGCATGTGTTGGAAACGCCAGTGTTGCAGGCCGGGCACTTGCCACATCCAAGAATGAATGGAGCAATCAGTCGGTCGCCAACTTTATACTGTGCCTGCGGGCCAGCCTCCACAACAGTCCCGCAGTATTCGTGCCCTAAGATAGACCCGTTTTGCACCTTGGGATTTCCGCCTGACCAACCGTGGTAATCTGACCGACAAACCCCGCAAGCCGCAACTTCTAGAATGACGCCGTTGTCTGGGCAGGCCGGGTCGTCAACCTTTTCGATAGATAGATCTTCATTGAAATCTCGAACAACAGCTGCACGCATCATGGTCTCCTTGTTTCAAAACTTGAGGGATAGCTCTGTGGCCGTCGTTTCAAACCGGCCGTTCGCCTTTGACTGTAAGGCATTGTCAGGTGATGTGATCCTCAGTCGGTGACCGCCTGCGGCTTTTTCAGAACTTTGCGCAGGAACATCGGCGCGACGAAACCCGCGATTGCCGCAACCCAAAGCCCGATCGAGATCGGCGACGACAACAGATAGCTCACGTCTCCGTCCGACAGAGTCATTGCGCGGCGCAGCGCGTCCTCCATGTTGCCGCCCAGCAGGATACCCAGGATCACCGGAACGGTGGGCACATCAAGCTTGCGCAGAATATATCCCAGCACCCCGAACCCGACCATCAGCAGCAGGTCGAAAAAGTTGCCAGACAGCGAATAGATGCCGACAAAGGACACCATCGTCACCCCCGGCAGCAGCACCCAGGCCGGCACCATCAGGATTTTGACGAAGATCTTCACCATCGGCACATTCATCAAGAGCAGCACGAAATTGGCAATCAAGAGCGAGGCGATCAGACCCCACACGACCTCCGGCCGGTCAGTAAACAAGGTCGGACCCGGCGTGATGTTCAACGTCATCAGCAAAGCCAAGAGGACCGCCGTAGTCCCCGATCCCGGAACACCAAGTGTCAGCATCGGCACCAGCGCGCCACCAGCGGCGGCGTTGTTACCCGCTTCAGGGGCCGCGATGCCTTTTGGGACGCCCGTACCAAAGCCGCCCTTCTCACCTGCAATGGACTTCTCGGACATATAAGCCAAGAAGGATCCCAGAGACGCGCCCGCGCCGGGCAAAATACCCGCGATAAAACCAACACCAGATGAACGTAGCATCGTCCATTTAGTTTCCCAAATATTAGCCCATGGAATACGGACTTTCTCAAGCTTCACCCCGATGGAGGAGCCTTTACCGTGGCTCTCAATGAAGAAGAACACCTCAGCGATGGCAAACAGCCCCACGATAGCCACAAGAAAATCAACGCCATCATACAAGTGCAAGTTGCCACCCGTCAGACGCGGCAGGCCTGACGAAGAATCTACACCGATCGTTGCAATGCCAAGGCCGATACAGGCAGCCAGCGCCGATTTGGCCTGATTGTTCGAGGCCATGCCGCCCAGCGTGCAGAAGGCCAGCATATAAAGCGCAAAGTATTCAGCGGGACCAAACAGGAACGCCACCCGCGCCAGCGACGGGGCCAACAGCATCAAACCGATAGTCGCAAGGAACGCGCCCACGAAAGACGCCACACCCGATAGCACCAGCGCATCGCCCGCGCGGCCTTGTTTGGCCATGGGGTAGCCGTCGAGGGTGGTCATCAAAGCGGGTTCATCACCCGGGATGTTGAGCAGAATCGACGAGATACGCCCGCCATACATCGCACCGTAATACACAGACGTCATCAGCACCAAGGCGCTGGTGGCATCAAGGCCAAGCGTGAATGTGATCGGAATTAGGATCGCGACACCATTCGATGGCCCAAGGCCCGGCAATGCGCCGATGATGGTGCCAATAAAGCAGCCACAAATCGCTAGGAATAGAGTGAAGGGCGACAGCGCAACACCGAAGCCCAGCGCAAGGTTTGACAGAATATCCATATCAGTGCCCCACAAATGGAATAAGAATTGAGAGCGCGTCCCACAATTTCGCAGGCGTCGGGATGCTGTAAGCAACGATGTTGCCAAGACCCAGCGCGAACTTGAACAGGACGAACAGCCCCAGCGACAGGCCAATACCAGCCAGCATCGCAGGCTTGGCACGCGGGGAGATTTGATAACTCAGAATGCCTGCCGCGAAAATAGTCGGCAGAATGAACCCAAGCGGCTTCAGTAGAACGGCATAGATCGACAGCACAATCACAGCGGCGCCCATGGAAATCCAAGCGCTTGCAGCAGGCCAACCAGGCTCTGGGTCAGGCTTAAAAACCATGATCAACGAAGAAAGTGCTGCCACTCCACCGATCAGCATCGGAAACAGTTTGGACATAAACTCACCCGAGAACTGGTTTGTCTGGATCTGAGTAGCGGCCGCGAGATACGCGACCGCCGAGATCAGAGTGACCAGACCAAATATCCGGTCAGAGGCCATTACTGGATAACTCCCAGTTCTTTGGACATCGCGTTGATGTCGCCGATCAGACCGTTGACATAGCCCTGGAACTCGTCGCCAACCATGGTGAACGGGGCCAGACCGTTGGCGGCCATCGCCTCTTTCCACTCAGCGCTGTCGGCCACGGCCTGAAGCTTGTCGGCCCAAGCGTGGAACTGATCGTCGCTGATGCCCTTGGGCACGTAGAGACCGCGCCAGTTGCCGGCCACCACGTCATAGCCCTGTTCCTTGGCGGTGGGGATGTCGTCAAAGCCCGGCACGCGCTCTTCGGTCAGCACCGCGATCACGCGGAGATCGCCGTTGGCCAGGAAGCTGACGATTTCGGACAAGTCGCCGGTCATCACTTGGGTAAAGCCGCCCACGGTCTGGGTAATGGCGTCAGCGCCGCCGTCCAGCCCGATATATTTCACCTTGGTGATGTCGGTGAAGCCGCTCTCTTTCAGGACCATCAGCGGTTTCATGTGGTCGAACCCGCCCACGGATGAACCGCCAGCGAACGCGATCGAGCGGGGATCGGCCTTGATCGCCTCGACCAGCTCGCCCAGTGATTGGTACGGGCTGTCGGCGGCCACGGCCAGCACACCCGGATCGATGCCGATGGCGCCGACAAACCGCACCTGATCGGCGGTCATGCCGGCAAAGGCGTTCTGCGCCAGACGGGTGGTGGTCGCCGACGAGGCCGCCACGATCAGGTCGGCGTCATCGCTGCGCTCGGTGACCACATGGGCATAGGCCAGGCCGCCGCCGCCGCCGGGCATGTTGATAACCCGTACCGGGTTATCGACCGCGCCGATGTCGTGCAGGATCTTGCCGATCTGACGGCAGGTGAAATCCCAGCCGCCGCCGGGGTTGGCCCCTGCGATGCATTCCTCTGCCTGCGCCGGAACCGCGAAAGTCATCACGGCTGCGGTCGCCAGTGTAGCCGTCAACAGGGAACCGCGTTTGCGAGAGATAAATTGAGAGAGCATAGATGAATCCTCATTATTATTAGATCGCTGTCGTTCTCTTAGTCAGAACGAGGTTCTATTATAGGCCGCATGTTCTGCTGAGTGCAACCGGGTTCTATTTGTTTGCGCTTTTCTACAGTTTTGGGTAGATGCGTGTTGTGGCAAAAGATAGAGGAAAGGTCTTGAGGAGACCTTTGTGGTACTAATGCAGAAGAGGTTGGCGGACTAATACATGCGAGCCGGATTACCGCCAGGCGGTATTTCGAGTATTTAATTAGCCCCAGCAGGCTGTTGAAAATCACTCCGATATAGGCAGAGCGCCTCTTCAATAGCTGT
>NZ_JBALVJ010000139.1:0-5044 GCF_036961165.1 Sulfitobacter sp.
TCAAGGCATATGAGCCTGGATACCTTCATATCGACGTGAAATATTTGCCGCAGATGGCCGATCAAACGTCCCGTCGTTATCTGTTTGTCGCGATCGACAGGGCTACCCGCTGGGTGTTCATTCGTATCTACAGCAGCAAGACAGCGGCCAACGCACGGCGTTTCCTGCGGGATTTGGAGCGGGCTTGTCCACTGTGCATTCGGACCATACTCACGGACAATGGGAAGGAGTTTACCGACCGTCTCTTTGGTCTGCGAAAACGGGCGCAAAGCGGGAAACATGAGTTCGACAGGCTCTGTGCCGATCTGAATATCGAGCATCGGCTGACCCCGCCAAGATCACTGCAAACCAATGGCATGGTGGAGCGGTTCAATGGTCGTATCGAAGACGTGCTACAAAGCCACCACTTCCAATCAGGCGAGGAATTGGAAGCCACACTGCACCGTTATGTCTGGCTCTATAACCAGCAACTGCCGCAATCAGCGTTGGGCAGTATAACGCTGTTGCAAGCGATGAAAGACTGGCGCAAAATCAAACTAGAACTGTTCAACAAACAGCCATACTACCGTCCGGGATGTGACAATTAACTAGGCAACTATGATTTTCAAAAAATACGCGGCGGATATTCACCGCAGGGAGGGCGGCTATGACATTAGAAACTGGCGGCGGAGGCAGGCATGTTTTTCGGCTGATAAAGGGCGACTATCATCGACATGGACGGTCCGTTCTTGATGCGGCTTTTGTCTCTCTGGAAATATATCGCTATGGCCGCTGGGCGTCACAGTTGACAAATCCGGTTGCCAGATGGATCGCCAACAAAATTTATGGTGTTCTGAGGGTCTTTATCCTGAATGTTACAAAGGTGTGGATTCCACCCCAGGTAGTAATTGGAGATGACTTTCATATCATTCACGCCGAGGGCATGCTTTCTATCCACCCGGATGTAGTCATTGGTGACCGTTGCGGGATCATGCACAACGTTACAATTGGTAGAAATATGGGGGATGGCGCGCCCGTAATTGGAGATGATGTGTTCATTGGGGTGAATTCGACAGTCCTTGGAAATATCCGCATCGGAGACAGAGTGCGCATAGGTGCCAATACCGCCGTTTCAACCAATGTCCCCTCAGATTCTACGGTAATTGGATCGCCTGCACGAATTTACCCTCGCCTGGCTCTCTTCGGCCAGGCTGGATCCAAACCAGCGGCACGTGCTCAGGCCCAAAAATCTGAGGGTGATTAATTATGGCGGGCAAAAGCATCTATCGTCTACTGGCTGATAACCTGCCGAATAATGCAAACAAGACTGCGCTGATAGATGCGAAGCGTTCGGTTTGCTATGCTGAACTGGTCGCCGAATCTAATTTGGTGGCCGACTACCTTGCGGGAATCGGGATTTGCGAGGGTGACAGGGTCATTGTGCATCTTCGCAAGGGGATCGAAGAGGTTGCTGCCATGTTCGGAGCCGCAAAGATTGGTGCGGTGGTCGTGAACGTGAATTATCAATGGACAACAGATCAGCTTTGCTATGTCGCGGCGGATTCTGGGGCAAAGGCTCTGGTTGCGGGGAAGGCCGCGGTGAAGGGGCTTTCGGGCGGTAATCTTCCGAAGGCACTTCTCGGTGTCTTATCTGCGGGAGATGGCGAAGCAACGCATCTTTGTCAAAGCCTGTGGTCTGAGCAAACCGCAACGGGAGAGGCCCAAGAGGCGTTTCCTTCGGATGACGATCTGGCAATGATCATCTACACTTCAGGATCGACCGGTATGCCCAAAGGTGTGATGCTAAGCCATCACAACATCCGTATCGGGGCCAAATCGGTGATTGAATATCTTCACCTTAAATCGTCTGATCGTCTTTTGTCGGTGTTGCCCTACAGTTTTGACGCTGGTTTGAATCAGTTGACGACCATGTTTAAGACGGGGGGCAGCGTTGTCCATCAACCCATTGCAATGCCGACCGAATTGATCCGATCTGTGCGCGATCATAATGTCACAGGATTTGCTGGGGTACCGCCGCTATGGAACCAGATTGTTCGTCTGTTGGATCAGTCTCTCGTAGCGATGCCCTCCTTGCGCCTGATCACCAACACTGGCGGAAAAATTCCGCCTGACGTATTGGAGATTATGCCTAAAGTGTTCCCAGGGGTGGATATTTTTCTGATGTATGGCCTCACAGAAGCGTTTCGGTCAACCTATCTTCCGCCCGAGAAGTTTGAGGCAAAGAAAGGTTCGATTGGGCAAGCGATCCCGAACGTACAAGTCTTTGTCGTCCAGCATGGCAAGGGCTGTGCGGGCCCGGGCGAACAGGGTGAGTTGGTGCATGCTGGACCACTGGTAAGCCTTGGGTATTGGCGGCAACCCGAACTTACACGCCAAAAGATTCGTCCGTGCCCCGAATTGAAGGCACTGGTTGGGGATGAGCCTGTCGTCTACAGTGGCGATCTGGTACGCATGGACGATGATGGCGACCTTTGGTTTGTGGGCCGTATTGATGACATGATCAAGACCAGCGGCTTTAGACTGAGCCCAACAGAAGTAGAAGATCTTGTGTCCCGGAGTGGCGTGGTTTCTGATGTGGTGGCTTACGGTGTCGAAGATGATGACATGGGTCAGGTTGTGCATGTCACCGTTGTGGCGCATGAGGGCATTGATACTGCCAAATTGATGGCCCACTGCCGCAAATACATGCCACATTACATGGTTCCACGCCGAATTCATCTGTGGTCGGGAACAATGCCCCGTACGGCCAGCGGCAAGTTAGACAGACCGGCTGTGATTGCCAAATCCAAAGCTGTCCTGCACGGTGGTGCCGATTGAATTCGTTTGAAACCAGATAAAAAGGTACCCTTTCACCATGAACCTGACTGACCAAACACTGATTGACTTTCTGAAGAACACTCTGAATATCGAAGATCAAATCGACCCAGAGACTGAGCTGTTTTCAAGCGGTCTGCTTGATTCTGTCGCTATGATGAACGTAATTGCCTTTGTAGAAGAAACTGGGCGCATAGAGGTTTATCCGGGCGACGTAACGCTTGATAATTTTGACAGCGTAGAGCGGATCGTCCGATATTTGGAAGGCCAGCGCTGATATGAACGAGCTTGACGTCTGTTTGGCAAAAGTTGCGCAAAAATTTGGCACGCCGTCATATGTCTTTCTGGCCGACGCCATCGACGGCAGAATTGCCGAGGTCCGGGCGACGCTGGGCCAATGGTTCGACCTGAGTTATGCCATGAAATGCAACCCAAACCCCAGTCTGCTGCACTGGCTGGCTGACCGGGTGGATTTCATTGATGTATCCTCAATTGGCGAATTGCGTCTTGCGCGCCAGGCAGGGTGGGATACAGCCCGTGCAAGTTTTACCGGCCCAGGCAAGCGCGACGCGGAAATTTCCGAGGCGATTGATGTCGGGATTGGTGAGTTAATTCTGGAAAACCTGCGTGAAGCTGTCGTTGCAAACAAAATCGCAGGTGAAACCGGTAAAGTTCAGGATGTTCTGATCCGACTGGCACCCTCCACGGTTCCGAAGGGGTTTGGCGATCACATGGCAGGCCGGCCCAGCCCATTTGGCTTTGACATTGAGGTTGCTGAGGAAGAACTGCCGCAGGTGTTGGCGCTGCCGCATCTTAACGTTGTGGGCCTGCATATCTATTCCGGCACTCAGTGCCTTAAGCCGCATGCGATCTGCGAAAACTACAGGATATTCATGTCGGTCTTCCGCGAAATATGCGAACGGCACGACATCACCCCACAAAAATTGGTTTTTGGGTCGGGACTTGGCATCCCTTACCACCCGGGTGACACGCCGCTCGCCCTTGATGACGTCGCAGGGAACATCCGGAATGACCTTGAGGGTTTCCGCGCCGAGCCGCGCTTTGCAGGGACCAAACTTATACTTGAATTGGGTCGGTTTCTGGTCGGGGAATCCGGGTATTTCCTGACCAGTGTCGTTGCAATCAAAGAATCGCGCGGACACAATATCGGAATTTGTGACGGCGGAATGAACAATCATCTGCCCGCCTCAGGTCATTTCGGAATGGTCATACACCGGAACTATCGAATGCACCGGGTCGGTGGCGGCCAAGATTACCAAAAATATAGCCTTGTTGGCCCTCTGTGCACCTCTATCGACCGGATCGCCAGCGGCGTCATGTTGCCGACGTTGGCACACGGCGACATAGTAGCGGTGCACTCCAGCGGCGCATATGGGATGACAGCCAGCCCTATACATTTTATCAGCCATACTTTGCCGCGCGAGGTACTGGTGGAAGGCCAAACGATAACTGATATTTCTCGAGTCTTTGATATATAGATGACTGCTCTTTATCAACGCCACCGAGCATTTCGCGAAAGGAAAACGCCAGAACCAACTTACGGACGAGCACATCGCCGAGGAAGGCTACAATCTCAATATTTCCCGCTAAATCAGCACAGCGGTGGGCGAGGAGGAGATAAAACTGGCGGTCACACACAAGGAGTTGGTCAAAATCGAAGCGCAAATTCGGGCTTCCACAGAAAAGCTCAATGAGTTTCTGAGGGAATTGGGCTGCCCCTATCGTCGGGGGCCAAATGAATTGAGCCCGGCAGGATTTTGGATCGTCCTCTTTTTTGTATCGCACTGGGTGCTCGGGAGGGCACTGTCAGAGCAAAATCGGTTTAGGCGGGCAGGGTGTCAATCGCAGAGTAAAAAGGGACCAAGTCGCGGCGTAAAACTGGTCCACTAAGTTATCGTTTGTCGTGCGCTTTGGTGGGCGCGCTTATCATCTAGCCGAAGCGTGCCAAAGCGCATGTTGGCTGTTAGGCCAACATTGTTCTGGTCTTGATTCAGCTTTGATTATTGTTGTTTGTTACGGCTGTGTTTTAGGCGGTAACTTTCGCCGTTCATTTCGAGGATGTGGGCGTGATGGGTCAAACGATCCAACAATGCGCCTGTGAGCCGTTCGGAATCAAAGACCTCCGTCCATTCATCGAAGGGCAGGTTCGAGGTTATGATGATGGAGCCGCGCTCATAGCATTGAGATATAACCTCGAAGAGCAATTCCG
>NZ_JBALVJ010000023.1:0-54026 GCF_036961165.1 Sulfitobacter sp.
CAGATGCATCTTAGCCAAGCCGCAAAACTGTCCTAAAAAGCAGGACCACTTCAGGGGTATGAAACTCCCGCAGAGCGTTTCAATGCATGTGTTGCGTCGATCAGTTGAGACCGCCGCGCATAGCTGACCTTGGTGCAGATCGCAGCGAACGGCGGCTCTCCGCCCAAAGTACATTTATTTATCGCCTTAATGCGCTCTCCCAACGAGCCAGTTCCTCAAATAGTAAGTTCGATGTTTCTCCCTTTGGGTGCACCATTTTACTTTCTGATACGGATAGAAACTGTAACGCCTTGATGAGTAAGGTAATTTCTGCAGTTCGAAGCCCCTCTTTTCGCGACACGCTCAGGGGCGATGTGAAGGTCAGCCCGATCACTGCTCTCCTCAGTTCATATGATATATTTTCCCATATATTACAAGGTCTTGAGAGGTAATTCATCACAAGTTCGAACATTTCACGGAATTTTTCTCTGGGATGTGCTGTGAAGCTAAATTTTCCTCCAAAAGGGCGGTTTCAGAGCGCAACTCAGCCACCCTGCTCTCGTAAGCTCGGGCCGTCTCATCGTGCTGAGTTCGAGCAGCCCTGTCGACAAGCGACCTGACCTCTTTCTCAATTTGTCTCTGTCGAGATTTATGCCGCGAGACCTCTGCTTGATTGTCTGAACGACGGTGTTCCCACGCTTCGTCAAACATCAGCTTGGCTAGTTCGAACGTCCCGGCCGTCGGAGTAAGGTTCTGAAGCATTTCTTCGAACTGATTTTCGAGCTTATCCCTCGGAATGGACTTGCCCTGCACGCTGCAGCCCTTCGTACGCTTGCGGGATTGCTTCTCAGGCAAGTGCAACACCCTAAAGATAAGGTATGGGTTAGGGCATCATGGAGTGCCATGTTACATGGAAAGTTCAATAATGCAGCAGTATAGTGCGCTGGTCGGTGTTCAGGGGAATAACAAAAAAACATGATTGCAATGCGCACCGCCCGGACCAATTTTTTCAGCTACCGGTAAAATCCGGCGGGCGCCTTTCAACAAAAGACGCGACGCCTTCAGCTGCGTCATCGCTAGCGTGCATAAGGGTGAAGCCGTCATAGTCGCTATGGCTTGCCACATGTGCGAGAGCATTTGCGTAGGCGTTGATGTCCCTTTTGCACATGCGCAGGGCAACGGGTGGCATATGGGCTGCGGTTTCGGCCCAGCTTTGGGCCGCGTCATACGTTCCGCCTGATGGTGCAAGGCGGTCTGCGAGCCCCCAGAGAACAGCATCGGCTGCAGTCAGTTTTTCAGCTAACAGAATCAGCCGCTTGGCCTTGGCTGGGCCTACCAGATTGGTAATCCTTGGGACCGAGCCCCAAGACATGTTCAGCCCGCGCGCGATTTCAGGGATGTAGAAGGACGTGCTGTCAGAGGCAACACGAAGATCGCAGGTTGCTGCCAGCGCCAAGCCACCGCCTACGCACCAGCCTTCAACTGCGCAGATCGTGAGGGGGGCGATGTCCTCCCATGCCTTGCACAACCGTGATCCAAGAGAGAGGGCAATACGGCGTTGCGACAGAGGCATCTCTTTCAGCGCTAGGGTCGCGGGATCTGTCAGATCAAATCCAAGGCAGAAATTGTCGTCCCGCCCGCGCAGGACTACGCATGCGGTCTCGTGATCGTCCTCGAAACTGCGGGCGGCTACAGTCAATTCCTTCATCAGATCAAGCGATAGGGCGTTTGCCTTGGTGCCGCGGTCAAAGGAGACTGTAGCGATGCGGCCCGCATGCTTGATCTGAACCAGCGCCATATCAGTCGCGCTTGCCCGCAAAGCGCGTTGCCCATTCTTCACGCTGCTCATCGGTGATTTTGGCGAACAGAACCTCTGGGACCTCGAACACGTGACCTGCGGTCAGCTGCGCCACTGCCGCGGGAATATCCTCCGGCCAGCCGACATCAGCGATTTTCATACCCGCCAGCATCTTTTCCGCGGCATCGGGAATGAAGGGGGCTGCGAGTGTCGCGTAGAGCGGGATCAGGTTCAGGGCGAGCCGCACTTGCGCTGCCGCTTTGTCGGGATCGGTCTTGAACGTGGTCCACGGTGCCTGCGCTTGCAGGTATTCGTTGCCAGCAGCCCAGATTGCGCGCAGCTCGGCGGCTGATTTGCGGACTTCCATCTTGTCCATCTGCTCGGCGTAGTGCGCCACACGTTCGGTTAGATCAGCGATTAGCGCATTCTCGGCTTTGCCGTATTCGCCTGCCTCTGGCACAGCTTCGCCAAACTTGGCGCGGCAGAATTTGGTAATGCGGCTGACGAAGTTGCCCAGAACATCCGCGAGGTCTTTGTTTACGTCTGTCTGGAATGCCTCCCACGTGAATTCGGAATCAGATGTTTCTGGCGCGTGGCTCAGCAGCCACCAGCGCCAGTAGTCGGCGGGCAGAATTTCCAGCGCCTGATCCATGAACACACCGCGCCCACGCGAAGTGGAGAACTGGCCGCCGTCGTAGTTGAGGTAGTTGAACGATTTAATGTAATCGACCAGTTTCCACGGCTCGTTTGAGCCCATGATCGTGGCTGGGAAGCTGAGCGTATGGAAGGGCACGTTATCCTTGCCCATAAACTGGGTATAGCGCACATCATCGGCGCCTTTATCGGTGCGCCACCAGCGCTCCCAATCAGTGCCCTTGCCGGCATCGACCCATTCTTGTGCGCAGGCGATGTATTCGATGGGTGCGTCAAACCAGACGTAGAAAACCTTGCCTTCCATGCCGGGCCAATCTTCGTCACCACGTTTAACGGGCACACCCCATTTGAGGTCGCGGGTAATGCCACGGTCTTGCAGGCCGTCGCCGTCATGCAGCCATTTCTGGGCAATTGAGGTGGTAAGGACAGGCCAGTCTGTCTTGCTTTCGATCCAGTCGTTCAGGCGGTCTTTCATCTGGGACTGCTTCAAGAACAGGTGCTTGGTCGCACGCATTTCCAGATCGGTAGCACCCGACACGGTTGAGCGCGGGTTGATCAGGTCTTCGGGGTCAAGCTGCTTGGTGCAGTTGTCACATTGATCGCCTCGCGCGTCTTCAAAGCCGCAGTTGGGGCAGGTGCCCTCGACATAGCGATCAGGAAGGAAGCGGCCATCTGTCTCGGAATAGATCTGGCTCTGCTCAACTTCGTCGATAAGGCCCTCATCGGCCAGCGCACCTGCAAAATGCTGGGTCAGGTGCCTGTTTTGCTCTGATGACGAACGGCCGAAGTGATCAAAGCTGAGCCCGAAGCCCTGCGCGATGTCGCGTTGCACGGCGTACATCTCGGCGCAGTATTCCTCGACGGGTTTGCCAGCCTTTGCAGCGGCCAGTTCGGCCGGTGTGCCGTGCTCGTCCGTGGCGCAGAGGAACAGAACCTCGTTGCCGCGGCTGCGCAGGTAGCGGGCATAAAGGTCTGCTGGCAGCTGACTGCCTACCAGATTGCCGAGATGTTTGATGCCGTTGATATAGGGAATTGCGGAGGTGATCAGATGACGTGTCATAATGCGGCCTTTTCTGTGCTTGGGTGTGCTTTAGCAGGGCAGGCGCGGTCCTGCCAGAGGCAGGCTGCCCGCAACGACGTGCCTGATCACTCGCTGCGGGGTTTTTCGCGGGTGCGTCCGGTCAATCGTCCGATAATAAAGCTAGTGCGCAGCGCGTTGATGTATGCGGTCCGTTTGCGCGGTGTGCGACCAGATCGCATGCGGATGACGCCGAAAGCGATCAGCAGACCATGGCCTGCGGCCAACATGACAAACAGCGCTTTGGGGCCATAAACGTCAATCAGAATCGACGCGCCGTAGGGGGCTGCGATAGCACCCATGGCAAACCAGAACATCAGCGCGGCAGAAAGCTCGACCCTCTCATCGGAGCTGGCAAAGTCATGGGCATGCGCGGCAGCGACGGAATAGATCGGGAAAGTCGTCAGCCCGAACAGCGCTGAGGAAAGCAGTATCCCCATCACGCCGAGGTGTGCCGTGGACATTGTCACAGCGCAGCTGCCAATGGCCGCGACCGACAGCCAGATCAGCACTTTGCGGCGGTCAAATTTGTCCGCGATCCAGCCCACAGGAAATTGCGCGAGCGCGCCGCCAACGACGAAAGATGCCAGAAACCACGCAATTTGCCCTGCACTCAGCCCCATTTCCTGGCCATAGATCGGGCCCACCATCCGGAAGGATGCACTGGAAAGGGCGGCGGCGATTACGCCGGCCACCGCCAGTGGGGAGCGGGTATAGGCCAGACCGGGCCGCAGTCGGGGGGACTTCGGCGTCTCTGGCTGCGTCGCGGTGGTAAGAGTGATCGGTAAAAGGGCCGCACAGCAAAGGATCGCCAGAATATTATATGAGATATAGTCTGCCGGTGCCAAAATGCCGACGATGCCTTGGGCACACAGGCTGCCCGTCATGTCGACCATACGGTAGGTGCCCATGGCGCGGCCACGGGTTGCATTGGTGACTTTGGACTGAAGCCATGCCTCGACCACCGTGTAACAGCCCGCCACACATAGGCCTGACGCCACGCGCATCAGCGCCCATGCGTAGGGATTGATGACCATCATGTGCGCCAACAATCCGATGCTGCCAGCGGCAGTGAAGGCGGCAAAGGCGCGGCTATGCCCCACCGTGCCCAGCAGGCGTGGGGCAAACCAGCATCCAATGAAAAAACCGAAGAAATGCGCTGAGCCGAGCATCCCGATCTCTTGGTTGCTGAACCCCAACGCCGAGCCTGAAAGCACATCCAACGGGCCAACCCCGCCAGAAGAAAGCTGCAAAAGGACAACCGAAAGAAACAGCGCCGCAAAGGAGATCATCATCCGCATACCGAATGTTTGCGCGCTTTTGTTGATCGAAGGCTAGCGAAAACCGACACGAATGTCGGATTCTTTTACAATACCCTAGGCTTGGCTCTGAATCGTGCTTGCGGCTGGCGGTGGCCTGCGTACCTTGCCCGCAATTCATAGGAACGAGGAGTCGCACATGCATATGACAACACTGGGTCGCACGGGCATCGAAGTGTCCAAATTCTGTCTTGGCTCAATGACTTGGGGCACGCAGAACACCCTTGCAGAGGGCCACGCGCAGATCGAACGCGCCTTGGCCGCAGCTATCAACTTTGTCGACACTGCAGAGATGTATCCCGTCAATCCGCTCAGCGCCGAGACGCAAGGCAGAACCGAAGAGGTCATCGGGGAATGGTTTGCAGCCACCTCGCGGCGTAGCGATATGGTGCTGGCCACGAAACACTCCGGCGAAGGTATTGCCTATGTGCGGGACGGCGCGCCGATCACGGCAGAGTCGATCCCCCTAGCGCTCGACGGCTCACTGGCGCGGCTCAAGACTGACTATATCGACCTCTACCAGTTCCATTGGCCCAATCGCGGCAGCTATATGTTCCGCCAAAACTGGCGTTACGACCCATCCAGCCAGTCGCGCGCGGAAACGATCCAGAACATGGAAGATTGCCTTGGCGCGCTTCAGCGCGAGGTTGATCGCGGGCGAATCCGTGCTTTCGGCATGAGCAACGAGAGCGCATGGGGCCTGACTCAGTGGGCCAACGCGGCGGAGCGGGTAGGCGGGCCACGTGTGGCAACAGTGCAGAATGAATACTCTCTCATGTGCCGCCTGGCAGATACCGACGTGGCAGAGACTTGCTATAACGAAGATATCGGCATGTTGTCTTTCTCGCCTTTGGCGACGGGGTTGTTGACGGGTAAATATCAAGGTGGCGCGGTACCCGAAGGTTCACGCCTGTCGTTAAGCCCCGAGCTGGGCGGGCGCAAAACGCCGGGCGCTTTTGAGGCGGTTCAGGCCTATCTGGATGTGGCGGACAAGCACGGGATCGATCCTGTGCATATGGCGATGGCTTTTGTTCGCGACCGGCCCTTTATGGCCAGTGTCATTTTTGGCGCGACCTCTGTGGCGCAGCTTGATCACATTCTGGCTGGTGCCGATCTGGTGCTGGGCGATGAGATTATGGTGGATATCGATGCGGCACACCGCGCGCATCCGATGCCTTACTAAAGCTTAAAGACGACAAATCCTGCCGCTTTTGGGGATGGAAAAGTGCCATGCCCTCGCGCAGTATCACGCTAAAATAACTGGGAGAATATCATGCCACTAGCCATGAACCGCGAGGTCTTTATCACCTGTGCCGTCACCGGATCGGGTGCCACTCAAGACCGCAGCCATCATGTGCCGCGTAGTCCCGAGCAGATCGCCGATAGCGCGATTGCCGCGGCCAAGGCCGGTGCCGCAGTGGTGCATTGCCACGTGCGCGACCCACAGACAGGCGCGCCAAGCCGCGATGTGGCGCTGTACCGCGAGGTTACAGAGCGTATTCGTGACAGCGATACGGATGTTGTGCTAAACCTCACGGCGGGCATGGGCGGGGACATCGTTTTTGGGGGTGTCGAGAACCCGATGGATCTCAACGCTGCTGGTACAGACATGGCGGGTGCGACCGAGCGGATGGCCCACATCACTGAATGTTTGCCGGAAATCTGCACGCTTGATTGCGGCACCATGAACTTTGCCGAGGCAGACTACGTGATGACCAACACGCCGGGAATGCTGGTGGCGATGGGGCAAATGATGACCGATCTGGGCGTAAAGCCCGAGATCGAAGCCTTTGATACTGGTCACCTTTGGTACGCTAAAGAGCTGGTCAAGCAGGGCGTTCTGGACAGCCCCGCGCTGGTGCAGCTTTGTATGGGCGTCAAATGGGGCGCTCCGGATGACCTCAATACTTTCATGGCGATGGCAAACAATGTGCCCGATGACTGGACGTTCTCGGCCTTCGGGTTGGGGCGCAACCAGATGGCCTACGTCGCGGCAAGCGTGCTGGCGGGTGGCCATGTGCGTGTGGGACTGGAAGATAACCTGTGGCTCGACAAAGGCGTGCTGGCGGAGAACCACGAACTGGTCACCCGCGCGCGTGGCATCATTGAGGCGATGGGCGCCACGTTGATCGGACCTGCGCAGGTACGTGAGAAACTGGGTCTGCAAAAGCGGATGCCGAAGTGATCCGAGGGCTTCTTACGGCAGCGTTGGTGGCGCTGGGCGCTTGCGCCGGAGAGCTGCCCGCGCCGCTGCCCGTCGGCCCTATCTACCGCGACCAAAGCGCGTTGATCGGGGTGACCTCCCGCTTTGACGAAAAGAAGTTCGGGGGCGTGTGGTACGTCCGTGCGGGTTTTGATCGGGATATTGACCGCATGGCGTTTCGTATCATTGACGGTCCCAAGGGCTCTGTGATGCGGCTTGGGGTGTTTGTTTGCGATCCTGCGGGCGTATGTGGAGATTATTCCGAAGACTTGCCGCTGACACGTCAGGGCAAAGGCCAGTTCCGCGTGAAAATGCCAAATGGGCAAACCCGTAATTTCTGGGTGCTTTGGGTCGACGAAGGATTCCGCACGGCGGTTCTAGGCAACAAAACGGGCGATTTCGGCTGGATCGTGGATCGCAGTACCAAAGGTGGTGCAGACCGAATCAAGGCCGCGCGCGAGATACTAGATTTCAACGGATATGATGTCCGCCAACTAAGGACGGTAAAATGAGCAAAACAGCAGCAATTATTGGCGGCGGTGTAATTGGCGGGGGATGGGCCGCGCGCTTTATCCTCAATGGTTGGAACGTACAGATTTTTGACCCTGATCCGCAAACCGAACGCAAGATCGGCGAAGTGATGGCGAACGCGAGGCGCTCGCTGCCAGGTCTGACGGATCTGGCACTGCCTGACGAAGGCACCCTGAGCTTTCACGACACGATAGCGGAGGCCGTGTCCGGTGCCGCTTGGATACAGGAAAGCGTGCCCGAGCGCTTGGAGATCAAGCATAAGACATTCGCCGAGATTCAAGCCGCCTGTGCGTCTGATGCAGTGATCGGCTCTTCCACCTCGGGCTTCAAACCATCAGAATTGCAGCAAGGCGCCACGCGCCCCGAGCAGATCATGGTCGCGCACCCGTTCAATCCGGTCTACCTGCTGCCGCTGATTGAGCTGGTCACAACCGATGCTGATCCCGCGCTTGTCGAGACCGCGAAGGGCATTATTTCTTCGCTCGGGATGTACCCGCTGCACCTGAAGAAAGAGATCGACGCCCATGTGGCCGACCGCTTCCTTGAGGCGGTCTGGCGCGAGGCGCTGTGGCTGGTTAAGGACGGCATCGCAACCACGGAAGAAATCGACAACGCGATCCGTTATGGCTTTGGTATCCGCTGGGCGCAGATGGGCCTGTTCGAAACCTACCGCGTGGCTGGCGGTGAGGCCGGCATGAAGCACTTCATGGCGCAATTTGGACCCGCGCTGAAATGGCCATGGACCAAGCTGATGGATGTCCCCGACTTCAACGACGAACTCGTGGATCTGATCGCAGGCCAGTCGGATGAGCAATCAGGCATGCACTCGATTCGCGAACTGGAACGCATCCGCGACAACAACCTTGTTGTGATGATGCGCGGTCTGAAGGCGCAGGATTGGGGCGCGGGTGCTTTGCTGAACGCGCAAGAACGTGAAATGCGCGTAGGCACGGTGCATGGCGCTGTGGCGGCGGACCTACCTGCCGATCAACTGGTTGAGACAGCGCACCGCACAGTGCCGCTCAACTGGACAGACTATAACGGTCACATGACGGAATCGCGTTATTTGCAGGCCTTCGCGGATGCGACGGACCGGTTCATGGCGATCATCGGTTGTGATGCAGAGTATATCTCGTCCGGCGGCAGCTACTTTACCGCCGAGACACATATCCGCCATCTGGATGAAGTCCACGCAGGCGCGCGCGTTACCGTACGCACCCGTGTGGTTGTGGGTGAGGGCAAAAAGATGCACCTGTGGCACGAGATGTACGAAGGCGACCGTTTGCTGGCCACAGGAGAGCATTTCTTGCTGCACGTAAGCCTTGAGACCCGCAAATCCACGCCCCCCGCGCCGCATATCGAAGCAGCACTGGTGCGCTTTGCGGCCGGCCACGCAGGATTGCCGTCTCCCGAAGGGCTGGGCCGCTCAATCGGCGCGGCAAAATGAAGCGCGTCCTGATCACAGCCGGCGCTTCGGGCATTGGCCGCGCTATGGGCGCCGCGTTCGAGGCGGCGGGTATGGAGGTTTGGGTAACAGACCTGGATGAGGATGCCTTGGCGGCGCTGCCGACGACGTGGAGCAGCCGCAAGGCGAACGCCGTGGATGAAAACGCAATGGCGCAGGTGGTGGCCGAGATGGGCAGCATTGACGTGCTTTGCGCCAATGCCGGCATTGCTGGCCCAACGGCGCTGGTCGAGGACATCGCGCTGGAAGACTGGCGTGCCTGCGTCAGTGTCAATCTTGAGGGCGCGTTTCTGGCGGCCAAGCATGCAGCGCCGCGAATGAAAGCCGCAGGGCAGGGGGCGATCATCCTCACGTCATCGACTGCGGGCCTTTACGGCTATCCCAACCGCGCGCCCTATGCGGCGGCGAAATGGGCGATTATCGGCTTGATGAAAACATTGGCGATGGAGCTGGGACCCTTCGGTATCCGCGCCAATGCGATCTGTCCGGGGGCGGTTGAGGGCGACCGCATGGAAGGCGTCCTTGCGAGGGAGGCTGCGGCCAAGGGGATGACCCGTGATCAGGTCTATGACGGCTATGCCTCCGGTACCTCGATGCGCCGGTTTGTTGAGGCAGAGGACATCGCCAATATGGCAGTCTTTTTGGGCTCCGACGCGGCACGGCTGGTATCGGGGCAAGTGATCGCCGTGGACGGCCATACTGAAAACCCTGACCCCAAAGTCTAATCTCTTGGGCATGTCGTTCTCGGGACAGCGCTGTTGCGCCGATTGCTTTAATCTTTCCCAATCAACAACAGCAAGGGCGCAGACACTGCATGAATCACAGCAAGACCTACCCACCGCAACCGCGCAAAATGGTGCAGTGGGATTGGCCGACGCTTGGGCTGTTCGCCGGTGTCTTGGGTCTCTGGGGTATCGCGCTATTGCTACCTGCGGGATGGGGGGCGGTTGCCTTTGTGCTGCTGGTTCTCGCGCTCACTCTGCACAGCTCTCTTAGTCACGAATTCCTGCATGGCCACCCTTTTGGGGCAGAGCGCGCCGAGACCCTTTTGGGTTTGTGGCAGCCAGGGCTGTTTGTGCCCTACCTGCGGTTCAAGCGCACCCATCTTGCCCACCACCGCGATGCCAGATTGACTGATCCTTACGACGATCCGGAAACCAATTACCTTGATCCCGAAGTTTGGGCCCGTCTGCCGCGCTGGCAGCGTGGCCTGTTGTGGATCAACAATACACTGGCGGGGCGCATCGCATTGGGCCCTGCGATTGGCATGGTGGCATTCATTCGTAAAGACCTAGCTGACGCTCGGTCAGGTCAGCGGGAAATTGTGACGGATTGGCTGATACATATTCCGGGTGCTGTTCTGTCCCTCTGGGCGGTCGTGCTGTCTGATCTGAGTATCTGGCTCTATCTTGCTGCGTGCTATGGTGCTTTGTCGGTGTTGAAAATCCGGACCTTTCTGGAACATCAGGCAGACGCGCGTGTCTCGGGGCGGACCGTGATCATTGAGGATCGCGGCCTGCTTGGGTTCTTGTTTCTCAACAACAACCTGCACGTGGTGCACCATATGCACCCCAAGGCTGCATGGTACGAGCTTTGGCCGCTTTACCTTGAGCGGCGCGCGCGGTTTGTGACGCGCAATCACGGCTATGTCTATCCGTCCTACGGAGCCATCTTTCGCCGTTACCTGTGGAGGACCAAAGACCCCGTTGCGCATCCGCTCTGGCATACAGACGCGGATTGATGCAGGAGAACGGCATGAACATGCCTGACCTCTGGATCATCGTTACCCTGTTTGCCGCTGCTTTTCAGACGGTGCGCTTTATGCTGCAAAAGGTATTGGCCACGGCCACGCTTTCGCCCGCAGGGGCAACTTTTTCGCGCTTCATCTATTCGGCACCGTTCATAGCCGCCTTGCTGGCGACATACATGCATATGACACAAGCGAGCCTGCCAGAGCTTGGTGCGCGTTTCTGGAGTTTTGGCCTGCTGGGCGGCACGACGCAGATCCTCGCCACGGTCTGTGTTGTTGCGTTGTTCAAAGAACGCAACTTTGCCGTGGGGATTACGTTCAAGAAAACCGAAGTCATCCAGACCGTATTGGTCGGGCTGGTGCTGCTGGGGGAACTGGTGAGCTGGGGCGGCTTTGCAGCCATTGCGCTGGGGCTGGTGGGATTGCTGCTGCTGTCGGGTGGCAAAGAGGCGACGGGCTTTCACCTGTCGGACTTGCGCAACCGCGCAGCAGGGCTTGGCATAGCCTCCGGCATCTTGTTTGCGTTTTCAGCCGTCAGCTATCGCGGAGCGACCTTGTCGCTGGCAGCTGATGACCCGCTGCTGCGCGCCGGTGTGACCCTGATGGCGGTGGTGATCATGCAAACGCTTATCATGGCCGTTTGGCTGTATTTCCGCGAAAGCGGAGAGATGGTGCGCGTTTGGCGTGCCCGCCGCGTGGCGCTGTGGATAGGACTAACCTCGATGGGTGGCTCGCTGTGCTGGTTCATCGCCTTCACGCTGCAAAACGCGGCTTACGTCAAGGCGTTGGGGCAGGTCGAGCTGATCCTGAGCGTGCTGGCATCCACGCTTTTCTTCCGCGAAAAGATCACCGCCCGAGAGGCCTGCGGGATCGCCATTCTGGTGGCGTCGATCCTACTCCTGATCCTCGCGATCTAGTTCTGCCCTTTGTAGGGTGTGGTGTGACCACGCATCCGCAGGAATAGGCTCTCTTCATCGTTGTTCTTGAAATAAGGGACAGAGGCAGGTGGCTCCAGTTCACGTGCTCGCGCCTCGACCTCGGCCAGAACGACTTCGGTGATGAAGGGCATGTCAAAGCTGCGGGCTTCGGTCAGAGGCACCCATTGTAGGTGCGAAAGCTCGTCGCAGGCGTTGTCGAAATTGTCCGGATCACTGGCGATCGCATCCACATCAACCAAGAAGAACCGCGCATCAAACCGGCGGGGCCGACCGGGAGGGGTCAGGGCGCGAAAGACAAACTGCAATGGTTCGGCGTGCGGCAGGTGGCCACTGGCGGCAAATGTTCCCCAGTCAGCAGGAATTTCATCTGGCCACGTTCCCTTGGTCCCCAGGATCAGGCCAGTCTCTTCCCAAAGCTCACGAATGGCGGCGACGGGGATGGCACGGGCAAGGGCAGGATCGGCGTCTTCTGCGATCCTTGCAGCACATTGCGCTGGCAAGGATGAGCCAAGCGGCACATGGGCGTCCGCCGCATCCACAGCACCGCCGGGGAAGACAAACTTGTTTGGCATAAAGGCCGCTTTTGATCCGCGCTGGCCCATCAAGATGGAAGGCGTCGTCATCCGGTCACGGATCACAATTACCGTCGCCGCGTTGCGGATCGCCGTTTTATCAATGCTCATAGGCCCTCATGCTGTCGCGGGGCCGGTCAGGTGCTGCGTGCAAAGCCGCCCATTTCCTTGGCCCATTGGAAGCCTATCAAGGCTCCCTTCAATCTAGGAAGAAGGTAGAGCGACAATCCCACCGTGCCAACTGCAAATATCGTAAACAGCACAATAGGTTCTGGCCGGAACTGCACAAAGACCACATGCAGCATCGGTGCCATCAAATGCCCGACAATAAGAATGGTCAGGTAGGCCGGGCCATCATCAGCGCGGTGGTGTTGGAATTCTTGCTCACAGACGGTGCAATGGTCATGCACCTTCAGATAGCCGTACAGCAGGGGGCCCGCACCGCAATTCGGGCACTTCCTACGCCATCCGCGTAGCATGGCAGGCATGCGTAGCCGCTCTTGTGTCGTGTCTTGAACGTTTGTGGCAATGGCTGGCTGTGCGGCTGAATTCGGCATGGCTCTATCCTGCTAAGTCTGTTGGCTTATAAATGGGCCAAGTGTGCTTGAAATGAAAGGTGGCGATTTGTCTCAACTCTGGCGCGCAATTTTTTTCTACGACTATCCGCGACGGAACTCCGGCGGTGCGGCGTACTAATACCAACTGCACGGCAAGAATGACCGTTGCAGGAGATGAAAACGGAGTACACCATGTTTAAAGAAACATTCACCGCAATGGCGATCGTAGCAGGTCTTGTCGCAACATCGGCTCAGGCACGTGACGGTGGCGGCGAAGCCCGCATGCAACAGCGCTTTGGCCAGATTGACATCAACAGCGATGGTCAGGTCGCGGTAGAAGAGTTGCAGGCGCAGGCCGCGACACGGTTCAAGGCTGCGGATACTGATGGCAACGGTGCGCTGTCCGCTGAGGAAATCAGCGCAAGCATGCAAGAGCGCCACAAGGACCACATGCTCCAGCGTTTTGACGCGGACGGCGATGGCAAGCTGAGCGATGAAGAACTCTCCAAGGTGAAAAGCAAGGATGGCAAACGTGACAAACGCGCCGCCAAGCATTTCGAACGGATGGACGCTGACAAAAGTGGCGATATCTCTATGGAAGAAATGCACAGCCGTCGCGATCCGGCCAAAATGGTCACAAAGCTGGATGCCGACAAGAGCGGTGGTCTGAGCCTTGAGGAGTTTGCAAAGGCGCGCGGTCATGGCAAACACAAGATGAAGCGCGACGCAGACTAAGCTTTTGCTTAACACCGTCCGGCCCTTGTACGCAGAGGGCCGGATGGATAGCGGAAAGAGACATTGAAAGATACTCAGGACCATACCGCCGCGCGCGATGCGGATGCCGCCCTTTTGGCGCGCTATGCTGCTGGTGACGGTGCGGCGGCAAGGTTGCTTGCTGCCCGTCTGTCGCCGCGTGCCTATGCTCATGCCTATCGGGTGCTGGGTGACGGGGCCGAGGCCGAAGACGTCACGCAAGAAGCCATGTTGAGGCTTTGGAAACAGGCTGGAAACTGGGATGAAGGACGTGCACAGGCGGCGACTTGGCTTTACCGTGTGGTGGCCAATCTGTGTACCGACAGGCTGAGGCAACGCCGTACCAAAACACTGGACGAGATCGACGCCCCCGCCGATCCGTCGCCTGGTGTGGAGGCAAGGCTGCAAGATGGCGCGCGTCATGACGCGCTTCAGGCCGCGCTGCTACGCTTGCCTGAACGGCAGCGTCAGGCTGTGGTCTTGCGCCACATCGAAGGGTTGGCGAACCCCGAAATCGCCGAGATACTGGACGTGGGTGTTGAGGCTGTAGAAAGCCTGACCGCCCGTGGCAAACGCGCGCTTACGGCTGATCTGGCCGGTATGCGCGATGCATTGGGATATGATGATGAAACAGTCTGACAGCTTTGATCTTGAAGCGGTGTTTGAGGCCGCCCGTGCGGCTCCACCACAGATGCCCACCGCCTTGCTGGCGCGTATTGAAGCCGATACGCAGGCGCAGCAACGGCCTGCGCCCATCTGGCGCAGGCTACTGGATGCCATCGGCGGTCCCGCAGGGCTGGGCGGACTGGTGACGGCGACTGTCGCGGGGTTCTGGCTGGGCGTTGCGCCGCCTGCGGACACGCTTGACCTGCTGGTGCTGATCGGTGCAACCGAGCAGGCGACAGATGATGATTTTGCGGACCTCTCAGGGTTCGGTTGGTACAGTGAAGAGGGTTAAGGATATGGCTGAAGTGAAACAAAAACGCCGCTGGATGCCTGTTGTGCTGGGCTTGTCGCTGGCGGTGAATTTTGCGGTTGCTGCTGCCGTTGTGGGAGCGTCTTGGCGCCACAGGAGCGGCGATCACCGTGAAGAGCGGGTGGCGCGGGGCGGTGCGATATACATGCAAGCGCTTCCGCGCGAGGCGCGTCACGCGCTGCGTCAACAGTTGCGCGCCGCAGAGCCCAAGCGGATGGAGACCGGCGACATGATCGCGGTACTTCGGCAAGATCCCTTTGACGCGTCTGCCGCAACGCGCGTGCTGGTGGCAGAACGCTATGCCGGTCTTGCTCGTCAGGGAACCGCAACCGCAATGTGGCTGGATTACGTGACCTCAATGACGGTGTCAGAGCGCAATGCCTATGCCGACCGGTTGCAGCACTTGCTCGATAGACGTCCACCGCAAAAACGGCCCTAATATGATAATTGCGATGTGGCTTTTGGAGGGATCGGCACAAGCTTATGCGGCGGGGCGCGATTCAGGTCTGCTGAGGCTGACGCGGTTGCGCCCCTGTAGCTTCGCGCCGTAAAGTGCCTTGTCTGCTCGGTCGAGCAGCGCATCCACTCTTTCTGGCGCGGGGGCATTTGTCAGAGAGGTGTCTTGCCCCAAAGCCAATCCGAGGCTGATTGTCACCGATACAGGCTTTGACGCACCGGGAATTGCAAAAGGTGTGCCACTGATTGTGGTGCAGATACGGCTAGCAATATCATGCGCAGCGTTTACGCAGGTGGACGGCATCGCGATCAGGAACTCTTCTCCTCCAATGCGGGCCACAACATCCGAGCCGCGGACCGCATGGCGCAAACGTTTGGCCGCCTCAACCAGCACAGCGTCCCCCGATGCGTGGCCGTATTGATCATTGATGCGCTTGAAATAATCCATATCGCCAATAATCACGGCGAAAGGGGAGTGGTTGCCCGCGCTGCGTTCAATAAGGCGAGTGAGATATGGCATGGCATAGCGGCGGTTATAAAGGCCGGTGAGCGGATCGTTGACCACCTCGCGCAGACCAGTGCGCACGCTTTGCAGCATTTGCGCCACCCGCCGCTTGCGGTTCAGCAAAAACTGCATGCGCTGGGCAAGCTCCTCGGCCTCGAAGCCTTTGGTCATGACATCATCAGCGCCCATGTCCAACGCGGCGGTCGCGCGCAGCGGATCCGGAGCGTGCTGCACGATCAATAAGGCAATGTCACGGGTGTGAGCGCTGGCGCGCAGGGCCGAAATCAAACGAAAGCTCTCATCTATTTGATCGGTAGCTTCGGGCTGGGCAATGATGACTGCGTCGGGCGCAGTGCCCGCATGCAATCGTGCCATTGCATCGCGCAATAGCGTCACCGTATAGCACGCTCTCAATTGGGGCAGCAGTTGCCGTGTCCAGCCCTGCAGCGGGGCGGCATCCGATCCGACCAGAAATAACTTGCCCGGTGCCACAAATTCCGATGGTGCCTCTGCTAGACCCAGCGCGCAGCTTGTATCATCGCGCATCTGCCATTCAGCCAGCCTGTTTTGCGCGCGGATCATATTGCGGACACGCCCCAGCAGCAGGGTTTCGTTGACCGGCTTGTTCATAACGTCAAAGGCGCCTGCGCGCAGGATGTGCAGACGTTCTTCCTTGTCCGAGGTGCACGCGATGACGAGCACGGGTAAGGATTCTGTATGCGTCGAGCTGCGCAGCGTTGCGCAAAGCTGAGCCGCCGATCCGTCGGGTAAATCCAGCGCGGAAACCACAATATCAGGCTTTTCCGCGCGGATCATATCCAGTGCCTCAGCCATCGTACCCGCCTGAACAACATCATAAAATGCGGCTGTCAGTTTAACCTTGAGCACGATACGGTTGGTTGAAATACCGTCGATGATAAGGATTTTACCCTGCACTTTCGATCCCCCCAAATACGTGCCTCATTGGCCTGTAGTTTTGTGAGAAATAAGTTAACAAAGCGTTGAGATTTTGATTCAAGTGGAACCGTCCCTATGAGCTTTACGCGGAATACCGCCGAAACGATCGCCCTCCAGTCCCTTGCTTGGTTGGTCGCAAACGAGGAACTATTGCCTGTGTTTTTAGGGTCTTCCGGCGTGTCGGAGGGGGATATGCGCAGTGCCGCGCAAGACCCCGAGTTCTTGGGCTCGGTGTTGGACTTCATCCTGATGGATGACGCTTGGGTCATTGCATGCTGTGATGTGCAGGTACTACCTTATGAGCAATTAGCCCAAGCGCGTCAGAGCCTTCCGGGCGGGGAGCAGATACATTGGACATGAGCGGAAAATCGATCCCTGTGAAAGGGTTGTGCTTTGACAAAGATGGCACATTGTTCGACTTCGCAGCCACGTGGGAAGCCTGGGCAAAGGCCTTTCTTCGCCGGGCTGCCAAAGGGGACGAAAACCGTGCGGCCGCGATCGGGGAAGCCATTGGTTTCGATTTGTCAGCGGGCAAGTTCGCCCGCGATAGTCTGGTGATTGCAGGTACGCCAAATGAGGTGACGCAGGCCTTGGTACCGCACTTCAGCGATCTGTCGCCCGAAGGGATACTGGATATGATCAATGAGGAGGCCTCGATTGCGCCGCAACAACCGGCCGTGCCGTTGCGACCTTTGCTAGAGGCGTTTCGTGCGCAGGGACTCGCGCTTGGTCTGGCGACGAACGACAGTGAAGGACCTGCGCGGGCGCATCTGGCATCGGTGGGGGTGACGGACCTGTTCGACTTTATCGCAGGCTATGACAGTGGCTTTGGCGGCAAGCCTGCTCCGGGGCAGCTGCTTGGCTTTGCGCGGGCTGTGAACCTGCCGCCCGAGCAGATCGTGATGGTGGGGGACAGCACGCATGATCTGGATGCTGGCCGTGCGGCAGGCATGCGCACCATCGGTGTACTGACGGGCGCTGCCACAGCGCAGGATCTGGCGCCCCATGCCAATATCGTATTGCGCGATATCGGCGAAATTCCGGCTTGGCTGACTGAGCAGGGAGCGCAGTGAGGCGTCAAAAACGACCAAAATCGTCGTGAACGGATAGGCTGCGCGAACTGACTTGGGGCCTTCTGGTGTGAGACAGCACAGGAGACTGCCATGACCGACGAGCCTAAACGCAGAACCCGGGGGGGTGGTCGCGCAGGTGCAAAGACGCGCCGTGGGACCTCGGTCATTGAGCAGATGCCGTGGAATCCTCCCATCAATATCGACCGCCCGACAGAGCCGCTGAGCCCTGAAGGGGTGGCCGCCATCCATGACGGTGCGATGCGTATCCTTGAGGAAATCGGGATTGAAATCCTGAACCATGAGGCGCTGGAAATCTTGCGTAGAGCAGGCTGCACCATTGACGGAGAGAATGTGCGCATGGGCCGCGAAATGGTGATGGAATATGTCGCCATGGCGCCGTCCGAGTTCACCCTGACCCCCCGCAACCCTGATCGTGCTATTACCATTGGTGGCAAGAATTTGGTGTTCGGGAATGTCTCCTCGCCGCCTAACTACTGGGACATGGCGTTGGGTCGCAAGGTTCCTGGTACCCGCGAACAGTGCCGCGATTTGCTGAAACTCACTCAATATTTCAACTGTATCCACTTTGCCGGCGGCTATCCGGTGGAGCCGGTGGATATCCACGCGAGCGTGCGCCACCTCGACGTGCTGTATGACAAGCTGACACTGACCGATAAAGCGATGCACGCCTACAGCCTTGGCAAAGAGCGCGTTGAGGACGTGATGGAGATGGTGCGTATTTCCGGCGGCTGGACGGACGAGGAGTTCGAGGCCAGTCCGAAGATGTACACCAACATCAACTCCACATCGCCGCTCAAGCATGACATTCCGATGCTGGATGGCTGGATGCGCATTGCGCGTCGCAATCAGGGGCTCGTGGTCACGCCATTCACGCTGGCGGGGGCTATGGCACCCGTCACCATGTCGGGCGCTGTGGCGCAATCGCTGGCCGAGGCACTGATCGCAGTGGTCCTGGCGCAGATCATTCGGCCGGGTGCGAGCGTGGCTATCGGCACTTTCACCTCTAACGTGGATATGAAGACGGGTGCGCCCGCCTTTGGCACTCCTGAATATATGCGTGCCACGCAGATGACTGGCCAGCTTTGCCGCTTTTACGGGTTGCCTATGCGTTCATCCGGCGTCTGTGCGGCCAATGTGCCGGACGGGCAGGCCATGTGGGAGACGTCCAACAGTCTTTGGGCTGCGGTGCAGTCCGGCACTAATATGGTCTATCACGCGGCCGGCTGGCTTGAAGGCGGGCTGATCGCTAGCCCGGAGAAATTTATCATGGATTGTGAGGTTCTCCAACAAATCCAGCGTTATATGGACCCCTCGATATGCGCCACTGGTCCGGATGAGATTGCGTTGGACGCGATCAAATCGGTCGGCAATCAGGGCCATTTCTTTGGCATCCAGCACACGCAGGATCGCTATACCACCGCCTTCTACCAACCGTTTCTGAGTGATTGGACCAACTACGAAGGCTGGGAGGTCGCGGGCGGTATCTGGACGCAAGAGCGGGCACATCACATGTTCAAGGAAATCGTCGGCTCGTTCGAAGAGCCGCCGATGGACGTGGCCATCCGTGAAGAGCTGGCAGCTTTTGTGGCGCGGCGCAAATCTGAAGGTGGTGCGCCAACGGACTTTTAACCACCACTGCAGAGCCCGCTTTTGCATTAGTCGCTTGTTAATACCCTCAGGTCATCATTGTGGGGTCTAGTAACAAGAGGCCATGATGCACGGGCTTATCAATCACAGCTTCCAAAGTTTCATGCGCGACGGCTACGGGGATCGGGCGTGGTTGGAAGTGGCAGCGCGCGCTGGCGTTTCGCCTCCGTCGTTTGAGCCTATGCTTTGCTATGAGGATTCGATCACGCCCGCTGTGCTGGACGCCATGGCACTGGTGCTGCGCCGGTCGCGGGACGAGGTGATGGAGGACATTGGCACCTATTTGGTCACGCACCCTAATACGGAGGCTGTACGGCGGCTATTGCGCTTTGGCGGCATGAACTTCGAGGATTTTCTGCACTCGTTGGATGACTTGCCGGACCGTGCGCGTATGGCGGTTGCTGATCTTGAGCTGCCGGCGATTGAATTGCACGGCCATGAGGGTGGCCGTTACAGTCTGATATGTGAAAGCCCCATGCCCGGCTTTGGACATCTGATGATGGGGGTTTTGCGGGTGATGGCGGATGACTACGGTGCGTTAGCCGTGCTGGATCTTGAGCAAATCGAGCCGGGCAGCGAAACGGTGCACATTCAGTTGATCGAATCCGATTACTCCGATGGACGTGTGTTTGATTTAGGGGCGCGGGCCTCGTGAAGCATGCGTTTGACCCTATGGTTCTGGATGTACTTTGCCCGATGCACCTGACGCTGGACGCTCAGGGTGTCATAACGCACGTTGGCCCAACGACGCAAAAACTGCGGCCTGACATGGCGATGGAAGGGCGCTCATTTCTTGAGACCTTCGCAGTCATGCGACCCAGAGGTATCGTCACCCTCGTCCAGCTTTGGGAGACGCGCCATATCAAGCTACATCTTGAGATGAGGGGTGATCCGCCTGCGCGCCTTAAAGGCGTTCTCGTTTGCGACGGTGCTGGGACCGCGATCGTGAACCTGTCCTTTGGCATCTCAATTTTGGACGGGGTGCGTGACTATGCCCTCACCAATGCTGATTTTGCCGCCACCGATCTGGCCATCGAAATGCTCTATCTGGTTGAAGCGAAATCGGCGGCCATGGAAGCTTCGCGAAAGCTGAACCTGCGCCTGCAGGGGGCAAAAATCGCCGCAGAGGAGCAGGCCTATACGGATACGTTGACCGGTCTGAAGAACCGCCGCGAACTCGATCAGGTGTTGGAGCGTTTGCTGGCTGCAAATGTGGGTTTTGCGGTCATGCATATTGATCTCGACTACTTCAAAGCGGTCAATGACACGCTGGGCCACGCGGCCGGGGATCACGTGTTGCAGGTGGTGGCAAAAGCCATGATCGAAGAGACACGGGTTACCGATACCGTTGCGCGCGTAGGGGGGGATGAGTTTACCGTACTTCTGCCCGATGTTGGCGATGTCAATGTCCTGGAACGGATCGGTCGTCGCATCATCGACCGGATCGAAGCCCCTATACCGTTTAACGACCAACTGTGCGAAATATCGGCAAGCATCGGTACAGTCTGGATACAGAGCAGCAAAAGCGCCACACGTGAGACAGTGATGGAGGACGCCGACATCGCTCTCTATGCCTCCAAAAACGAAGGCCGCGCACGCCAGACATTTTACACACCTGAACTGCGCGAAACGGCCAACAGCGCTACACCTCCCAAAGGCCGGGGAATGAAAGAAAATTAGACTAAGCCATTTTGTATACAAATTGTATGATTTTATGTTTATTGCCTGAGAAGCCCTTTTCAGGAGTGAATATCCATGGTTGACACAGCCCGAACCCGAAAAGCGACGTTCCTTGGCGCTCTGCGTGCGCGTGTCCTGACGCAGGCCGTGCCGCCAGGGGCTGATCTGGATGAGGTGATGCTGTCAGAGGAGTTTGGCCTTTCTCGCACGCCGCTGCGCGAAGCGTTGCGCGAACTGGCGGGGGAAGGCTATGTCGAACTGACGCCGAACCGTGGCGCGCGCGTGTCCGAATTGGGTCACACCACACTGCGTGATTTTTTCCTCGCTGCGCCCATGATCTATGGCGCTGTGTTGCGCCTTGCTGCGACACATGCGCAACCCTCCCAAATATCCGAGCTGAAGCTGGCCCAGCAAGCGTTTCGCGCAGCACTCGCCGGCGGAGATGTGGCGGCGCGCGCATTGGCCAACAACCGCTTTCATGCCATGACGGGCGACATGGCGGCAAACATCTACTTGCGGCCCAGCTTTAACCGGCTGCTGATTGATCACGCCCGTATCTCCATGACCTTCTACGGGGATGATCAGCATGAAGAGCCCAATCAGGCGGCGGACCAGCATGACGCCATGATCGCAGCAATCGAGGCGGGCGATGCGGATTCGGCAGCGGCGCTGGCTGAGGATCACTGGGCGCTATCGCGTCACCGCATTGCCCAATTCGTGATGCCAGACCCGCTGTCCCAGCGTCTTGGCGAACCCATTCCGTCTGTGAGGAGCTTATGACACCGATCTTCAAATTCGAGGGGATTTACACCCCGCTTGTCACGCCGTTGTTACCCGATGGCGGTTTTAACATGGACGCATTGGCCGACCAAATCGAACATCTGGTCGCGGCGGGGGTGCATGGTTTGATCTCCGGCGGATCGACGGGTGAAAATTACGCTCAAACGGTTGAAGAGCGTCTTGGCTTGGCTGATTTTACCAAGCAACGGTTGAATGGGCGTCTGCCGTTGATCGTGGGCACTGGCACCATGCGCACACCCGACAGCATCGCCCTTGCTACCGGAGCGCGGGAGATCGGAGCAGATGCTATTCTATTAGGTACACCGCCCTATGCGGTCCCGACGGAGCGTGAAAACGCGCTCAACGCGCTGGCGGTCGACCGTGCAGCGAACCTGCCGGTGATGCTATATAACTATCCCGGCCGGATGGGCGTGAACATGGGGGAGGAGTTCCTCGACCGTGTGGGCCGTTCGCGCAATATCTGCGCGATCAAGGAAAGCTCGGGCGATATCAACCGTGTGCACCTGTTGGCGCGGGACTATCCACATATCCAGATGTCATGCGGTATGGACGATCAGGCGCTGGAATTCTTCGCGTGGGGCGCGCGATCATGGGTTTGTGCTGGCAGCAATTTTTTACCCGAGGAGCATGTCGCACTTTATCAGGCTTGCGCTGTTGAGGGTAACTTCGACAAGGGCCGTCGGATCATGTCTGCGATGATGCCGCTCATGCGGGTGTTGGAGCAGGGCGGCAAATTCGTCGCTTGCGTCAAGCACGGCGTGACCATGGATGGCATTGATACAGGGGGCATGATGCCGCCACTCAAACCGCTGAACAAAGATGACAAACGAGAATTAGAGCAGGTCGTGCGCGTGCTCAAAACCACCGTAGCCGCAATTGTGAAGGAGAAAGCATAATGGGACTGCTCACTCGGGAAGAATACGGCGCCTTGGCTGCTGGGATGACATTCGCCACCCAAGCCTTTGTAGACGGCGGTTATCGCCCCGCAGCGTCGGGCGAAACCTTTGCCACGCTAAACCCCGCCACCGGAGCCGAGCTGGCGCAAGTAGCGGCCTGCGGAGCGGAAGACGTGGATTTCGCGGTATCCAAGGCGCGTGAGGCATTTGAGGGTGGTCGCTGGTCGCGGATGCACCCTTCGGCGCGTAAGGATGTGCTCGTCCGCTTTGCGAAGATGCTCACACGCAATGCGCGCGAACTGGCCGTGATGGAGAGCCTCGACAGCGGCAAGACCATCTACGACTGTGAGGCGGTGGACATTCCAGAGATGATCCATTGCATCAAGTGGCACGCGGAAGCCATTGATAAGATGTACAATCAGGTTGCTCCGGCTTCAGATGATCACATCGCGATGGTGGTACGTGAACCGATCGGCGTGGTGGGACTGGTGCTGCCGTGGAACTTCCCGTTGCTGATGCTTGCATGGAAGATCGGACCAGCCTTGGCCGCTGGCTGTTCGGTTGTTGTCAAACCTGCGGAAGAGACATCGCTGACCGCGTTGCGGGTGGCTGAACTGGCCCATGAGGCGGGCGTGCCACGCGGGGTGCTGAATGTCGTTCCTGGCTCGGGGCCAGAGGTGGGCGAGCCACTGGGCCGTCACATGGACGTCGACATGGTTAGCTTCACCGGCTCGACAGCCACCGGCAAGCGGTTCCTCAGCTATGCCGGAGAGAGCAACGTCAAAGAGGTCGTGCTTGAGATGGGCGGCAAGAACCCCTGCATCGTCATGGAGGATGCAGAAAACCTCGACCGGGTTGCGGCCCATGTCGCGAATGGCGGGCTGTGGAACATGGGCGAGAACTGTTCTGCCATCTCCCGTCTGATCGTGCACCGTGACGTGAAGGCGGCACTGCTGGACCGGATCGAGGCGCATATGCGCGAATGGCCTTTGGGCGATCCACTGAACCCCGAGACGCGATTGGGGGCGATGGTCTCCAAGGCGCATTTCGACAAGGTCGCGGGCTATCTCGCGGATGCGCCTGCTGCGCGCGTTGGCGGCGGCACAAAAGACGGCGCCTTTATTGAGGCGACAATGATTGAGTTGCCCTCAAACGCCCACCGCATGGCGCGGGAGGAAATCTTCGGCCCCGTGCTGAGTGTGATTGAGGTATCGTCATTCGACGAGGCCATAACCGTGGCCAACGATACCGAATATGGCCTGTGCGCCAGTTTGTTCACCGCCAATGCCAAGCGTGCGTTGCGCGGGGCACGGATGCTGCGTGCAGGGACGGTGACGGTGAATAGCTACGGTGAAGGGGATATCAGCACGCCGTTCGGCGGCTACAAGCAATCCGGTTTTGGCGGGCGTGACAACGGGATACACGCCCATGACCAGTACACCCAGCTCAAAACCATCTGGCTAGACCTGAGCGACGATGCCGACGAGGCGGTGGACTAAGGCTATGCGCTACACTGCCAAGCGCACGCCACGCTTTGCCTCACCCGCTGCATGGGCCGAGATTCTGTTGCAGGGTGCGGCTTATCCCTCGCTTGAAGGGGCGCAAGCCGCAGATGTGGTCATTGTCGGTGCAGGCTTTGCGGGTTTGTCCGCAGCGCGTCGCCTGCGCCAGCTTGATCCTGCGCTAAGGATCAGCGTTCTGGATGCGCTCGATATTGCCGAGGGTTCGGCGGGGCGGAATTCCGGTTTCATGATTGACCTGCCGCATGATCTTTCCTCGGAAAACTACGCAGGCGGCGGAGACGAGGCTGCGCTGATCGCGTTGAACCGTCAGGCCATCCAATTTGCACGCTCAGCAGCGCAGGAGTACGGGATCAATCCTGCGTATGTTGATCCAGCGGGTAAGGTGAACGGGGCGGCATCCCCCACCGCTGACGCGCGTAATCGCAGCTATGCCGCGCATCTGGCGCAATTGGGTGAAACGTCAGAGCATCTGGATGCCAAGGCCATGCACGCGCTGACCGGCAGCCACCACTACCTGTCCGGTCTTTATACGCCGGGCACGCTTATGTTGCAGCCTGCGGGTTATATTCGCGGGCTGGCTGCGGGGCTGGCGCAGGCTGGCGTGCAGTTATTTACCCAAAGTGCGGTCACCAGTTTTGCCAGAGAAGGCGATACATGGCAGCTGCAAACGGCCAAAGGGCAAATCACCGCGCCGCGCATTATCCTTGCCACGAACGGTCATCTGGAAAGCTTTGGCATCGCCAAGGGGCGGCTGATGCAGCTGTTCCTCTACGCATCTATGACGCCTGAACTGGATGCCGCGCAACTGCGCCTTCTTGGTGGCGCATCGCGCTGGGGAATTACGCCTTCGGACCCGATGGGCACTACCGTGCGGCGGATTGATACGGCGCAGGGCGGTCACCGGATCATCATTCGTACCTGTGCGACGCTTCGCCCTGACATGCAGGTCTCAGCCAGTGACGTCGCGCGGGCCAGCGCGGTGCAGCGATCGAAGTTTGATGCACGCTTTCCCCAACTTGCCGGTATGGCGATGCAGTATGAATGGGCTGGACACCTTTGCCTCAGCCTAAATGGCGTCGCCGTGACGGGTGAGATCGATCAAGGCGTTTACGCGGCTGCTGTGCAAAATGGCCTTGGCACTGCGCGCGGCACGCTTACTGGTATCGCGGCGGCAGAAGCGGCTTTGGGCCACCGCTCGGACATCACGGCCTATTTCTCTGCAGAGCCTGCGCTGCGTAAGCTACCGCCTCAGCCCTTTGCTGCATGGGGCGCAAATGCCTATCTGCGTTGGAAAGAGCACCGTGCCCGCGCCGAGTAGTGGACCGGCGCGCAGTGCTGGCGTAAAACCGCAAGAATGACCAAGCATCGCTTGACGATGACCTACAGCCGCGACGGGGACTTATACGTCCTATCGACGGAGCCTGCCCCATGAGCATTGCCGCGATTGTTATTGGCCGCAACGAGGGCGCACGGCTGATCGCCTGTCTTGATGCACTGCATTGCGTGTCTCCGGTCATCTATGTCGATAGCGGCTCAACCGACGGATCGGTGGTGGCGGCGCAGGCGCGCGGTGCGCCTCGATATGACCCAACCTTTCACAGCCGCGCGGGCGCGGAATGTGGGGCTGGCGGCCTTATCTCAGGACACCGCGCTTGTGCAATTTCTGGACGGGGATTGCGTTGTTCAGGATGGTTGGGTTTCCCGCGCCGAGGGCTTCTTGGCCGACCATCCGCAGGTGGCAGTCGTCTGCGGGCGCCGGCGGAAAATGTATCCGGCTGTCTCCGTCTATAACGCGTTGATTGACGCGGAATGGGGCACACCAGTGGGAGAGGCCAAGGCCTGCGGCGGCGACGCGTTGATGCGCGTCGCAGCGTTGCGGGCCGTGGCTGGTTACCGCGATGATCTGATCGCAGGGGAGGAGCCAGAGCTATGTGTGCGTCTGCGGCACGCTGGCTGGCAAATTTGGCGGCTAGACGCAGAGATGACAGCCGATGATGCGCAGATCACGCGGTTGGGCCAGTGGTGGAAGCGGAGCAAACGGGCAGGGCATGCCTTTGCCGAAGGGGCGGCCCTGCACGGCGCCCCGCCTGAACGCCACTGGGTCAAAGAAACGCGCCGCGCGCTACTTTGGGGAGTTGTAGGGCCACTCGTTGTCATATTGCTTGCCGCGATTGCGGGCCCGTTGGGCTTGGTGGCGGCACTTGTCTATCTCACGCAGGTCTTGCGCCTGTCACGGCTTGATGGGCTGACCTCAGCGTTTTGGGCAAGTTCGCCGAAGCGCAGGGCGCGCTGGGCTATTATTGGCGCCGCTTTGTTGGCGGGCAAAAGCGGCTGATTGAATACAAGTAGTTATCTTTGCCGCCAAGCATCCAGCGCCAAGCCTGGAAGGATTGCAAAGCATTTAGCATAGCGCGGCATCATTCTGCGCGGGCTTTGAAGCGCACGCCAAAGCCATTCGAGGGCCAGCGCACGCATGATTTTGGGCGCGCGTACCTGATGACCAGACAAGAAATCTAGCCCGGCGCCGAATGACGCAAACCCCACCGCAGGCGCACGGCCGCGCGCGAAGGCAGCGAAAAGCTCCTGCTTGGGTGCGCCAAGAGCGATGAAACACAGCCGCGCACCAGAGGAATTGAGCATATCGCAAATCTCGGCTGCTGCAGTGCCCGAAGGGTCAAACCCGTAGGCTGGCGCATGCGTTTTGACGATGTTCAGGCCGGGGACACGCTCCTCCAGTGCGGCCTTGGCGCCCGCCAGAGCTGCATCAGAGCTGCCAACCAGCGCTACGGGCATCTGCATTTCGGCGGCAAGCGTGCTGAGCGGGATCACCAGATCGGACCCCGGCATCAGTTCCACCGGTTGTTGCGCCAACTGCGATAGCCAGACCACCGGACGCCCGTCAGCAACAACGAGATCCTGCGCGCGGTAAGCTTTGGCAAAGGCGGCATCGATTGGCAGCTTGGTCAGGTGATCCAGATTGAGCGTGGCCAGCGCGAATCCGTCACCGGCAGCAAATTTTGCGCGTATGGCCTGAAACAATGCAGGGCGGGTGGGGATATTGACCTCAACAACAGAACGGCCGGCGCTAAATTTCATGGCGCACCTGTGCAGGGCTGCCACAGATTTGTGCGGCTTCGGGTTTTAGGTGGCATCAAAATGTCGTTCCTTCCCAGTGGTTTATCAGCTCTGGAGGCCGTGGGTGAGATATTGCTTTCGTAAACTAGCGTGATGACATGGACCTGCCTAGCGTGTATTTGCAACCCCCATATCCACACGTCCCGCGCCAAGGAGCATGATGCCCAACGCAATTGCATATTTAATGCTGCTCATCTGGCCTGCGGTCTGCCTTGTGCTGTTCCGCACGCAAAAGGTTGAGCGTGCGATCATCTGGTCGATCCTTGGCGGCTATCTGTTGTTACCTCCGTTAGCAGAATTCAACCTGCCGCTGGTCCCTGCAATGGACAAGGTCTCGATACCGAATTTGAGTGTTCTGGCCATTCTGATCTTCGCGCCGAAGTATAAGGTGCGTCTGCTGCCCGAGGGGCGATTGGCACGTATTCTGATTGCATTGTTTATTTTCGGGGCTATCCCGACAGTGTTGACCAACAGCGAGCCGATCCTTTTCGAAGTGTTGAGCGACGCAGACCCGATCCTGTTTCTGGTGGATGCCTTGCCAGGCCAGTCGATCCGCGACATCGGTTCTGTCCTGATTGGTCAGGTGTTGACGATTGTGCCATTTCTGGTGGCGCGACAGTTTCTGAGTTCTGACAACGGCTTGCGGGAAATTTTGTTGGCGTTGATGGTTGGGGCCATCGCCTATTCGGTGCCGTCGTTGATCGAAATCCGCTTGTCGCCGCAGATGAACGTCTGGGTCTACGGGTTCTTCCAGCACAGTTTTGAACAGACCATGCGTGCGGGCGGCTACCGTCCTATCGTTTTCCTGCCGCACGGCCTGTGGCTCGCTATTTTTGTGTGCACTGCCGCGATGGCGGCAGCGGCACTGGCGCGCACTAAATCGAATGCAGGACGGTGGAAAGGGGTCCTTTGGACGGTCTACCTGGTCCTTTTTCTCATCGCCTGCAAAAGTGCGGCCTCTATTGTCTACGGGCTGCTTTTGGTGCCGTTTGTCTATTTCGCGCCGCGTCGCTGGTTGATTTGGCTGTCAGTTGTTTTTGCGCTGGTGGCGGTCACTTATCCGATGTTGCGCAATATTGGCGCCATTCCCACCGATGCGATTGTCGCAAAGGTGGCGGAGTTCAATCCCAATCGTGCGCAATCGCTTGGTTACCGGTTCAACAACGAGACCCAACTGCTGGTACGAGCTGCCGAAAAGCCCGCCTTTGGTTGGAGTGGTTGGGGCAGGAGCCTTGTGCGCGACAGCGAGGATGGTGAGATCCTGACCATCCCTGACGGTCGTTGGATCCTTGTTTTCGGGAGCTTCGGCTGGTTGGGCTACATTGCCGAGTTCGGCCTGCTTGCATTGCCATTGCTGTTGCTCGGGGCATACGCCATTCGCAACCATAACGCGGTGCTTTCGCCTTATCTCGGCGCAGTGGCATTGGTGCTGGGGATCACGCTGATGGATATGCTGTTGAATGCAACCCTGACACCTTTCACATGGCTCACGGCGGGGGCGGTGCTGGGGTATGCAGAGCGACTTAATTCAAGGCAAGCGGCCAAGCCGCGCCATGCACTTCGCAGTACACCCGTGATGTCGCGCCATCGAACACGAACACAGCAGAGTCTACTTTAGGCCAGTCAGAAAATGTGCAATTTCTTAGTGTCGGCGATCTCCAACCTGACTAATTTGGATTGTTTCAAAATTGGAATTAATCATTATTTTTCGGCGGGGATTTCCTGTGCTACTCTACCCTTCGGGTGCATTGAAAAATGGCTAAATGCCATCAAATAGACAATATCAATTTGTACCAACGCATTGGGGCAGCTGCAATTGTCCGTAAATTAGGTTCGTTTTTTAGTAAATTTATTGGGGTGTATCCCAGTTGAAAATGGCCCAAAAGGTGAGACCGTATGACTGAGCACAGCCGCAAGATGAAACCGGCAGGCGAGGATATCGCTATTGTAGGCATGGCAGTGAATGTGCCGGGCGCTGATACTGTATCCACATTCTGGGACAATCTGCGCGATGGTATCTCCTCGATCCGCAAGCTGAGCGAAGAAGAACTGCTTGCCGCTGGCGAAACACCTGAAAACATTGCTCGCAAGAATTACGTGCGTGCCGCCGCTGACCTCAAAGGGTTCGAGACGTTTGACGCCGACTTTTTCGGTTTTTCACCTAAAGACGCGGCTATCCTTGATCCCCAGCACCGCAAATTCCTCGAAGTCGCGTGGGAGGCGATGGAGCAGGCGGGGCATGTGCCTGAAAATGTCGCAGCTCCAATCGGCGTCTACGCAGGCTGCGGCATGGGCAGCTATTTCTATTTCAACATCTGCTCGAACGCCGATCTGGTGGATGACGTGGGCATGTTCCTGCTGCGCCATACGGGCAACGACAAAGACTTCCTGTCTACCCGCGTGAGCCACGTATTCGATCTCAAAGGGCCTTCGGTCAACCTGCAAACGGCCTGTTCCACTTCGCTCGTTGCGATTCACTATGCCGCCGCTGCGTTGCGGGCCGGTGAGGTGAATATGGCACTGGCGGGCGGTGTCACGATTGAGCTGCCACAGGGCCGTGGCTATGTGTTCAAGGAAAATGAAATCCTGTCTCCGGATGGCGAATGCCATGCCTTCGACCACCGCGCGCAAGGTACTGTTTTTGGCTCTGGCGCAGGTTGTGTCGCGCTTAAGCGGCTGTCGGATGCGCAGGCCGATGGGGATCACATTTGGGCGGTCATCAAGGGCTCTGCCATCAATAACGATGGTGCGGCAAAAGCTGGCTATCTTGCACCCTCAGTCGATGGGCAAGCTGCGGCGATTGGTCTGGCGCTGGACGCTTCCGGCGTGCCTGCTGACCAGATCGAGCTGATCGAATGCCACGGCACCGGCACCTATCTGGGCGACCCGATCGAGGTGGCAGCGCTGACAGAAGCTTACCGCGCCCAGACTGACAAAGTGGATTACGCGCGCATCGGATCGGTCAAAACGAACATTGGCCATTTGGACACGGCTGCGGGGGTGGCGGGGTTGATCAAGGCCACGCTGGCGCTGCACCATGAGGCAATGCCGCCGTCGTTGGGGTACGAAGCGCCAAATCCTGCCATCGATTTTGACGGCAGCCCGTTTTCTGTGAACGCCGCGCTGACGGCGTGGCCGCGCCGCGCCACTCCGCGTCATGCCGCAATCAATGCGCTGGGCGTCGGTGGCACAAACGCGCATGCGATCCTTGCAGAGGCACCCGTGCGCGCGCCTTCCGAAGAAAGCGATTTCCCGTTCCACGTTCTGTGCATCTCGGCGCGCTCCAAGGCGGCGCTGGACGCTAATGCGGCCGCTTTGGCCAAACACTTGCGCGCCCACCCCGAACAAAATTTTGCCGATGTTGCCTATACCTTGAAGAATGGTCGCCGAGGGTTTGAGCGGCGCCGCGTTGTTGTGGCCGAAACCCATGCCGAGGCGGCAGACCTGCTGGAAGCGGGCGATACCCGCCGCGTGTTTTCGCATGAAGTTCTGGGTACTTCGCCCGAAGTGGTGTTCATGTTTCCCGGTGGTGGTGCGCAATACCCTGACATGGCGCGTGACTTGTATGAGACAGAGCCGGTCTTTGCCGAAGCGATGGACTGGGGCCTTGATCACCTTGCGCCCCAGCTTGACTATGACGTCCGCGCGCTCTGGCTGCCCGAAGGTGACAGCGCCGCCGCTGCCGAGACGCTGAAAAAACCCTCAGTTCAGTTGCCGCTGATTGCCATTGTGGAATATGCGCTGGCGCAGCTGTGGATCAGCTGGGGCGTGAAGCCTGCGGCCATGGTGGGCCACTCGATGGGCGAGAACGTCGCCGCCTGTCTTGCAGGCGTGATGAGCTTCGAGAACTTGATTGATCTGGTGCTGTTGCGCGGACGGTTGTTCGACACAGTGCCTGCAGGCGGCATGCTCAGCGTGCCTTTGTCGCTGGAAGCGATCGAACCCTATCTGGGCGATGATCTTGATATCGCCTCGGTTAACGGGCCTGAGTTGACGGCGGTTTCCGGCCCTGATGCGGCGCTTAAGGCGCTGGCAGAGCGGTTGGCAGCGGATGAGGTTGAGAGTCAGCGCATCGCTATCGACATCGCTGCCCATAGCCGGATGTTGGAACCTATTCTGGCAGACTACCGCGCATTTCTGGCCAGCCTTGATCTGCAAGCGCCCAAGATGCCGTTCATGTCCAATCGGACAGGTATCGAGATCACCATCGCACAAGCGACCGATCCCGACTATTGGGTAGAACAGTTGCGCCGTACCGTACATTTTTCAGACTGCATTGAGACGCTGAGCGTGCAAGACGGGCGGGTGTTCCTTGAGGTCGGACCGGGTAAGGCGCTGTCTTCTCTGGCGCAGATGTGCCCTGCGGTGAAGCCGGCCCAAGTGCTCAGTTCCCTGCGCCATCCCGATCAGGAGATCGCGGATGACATTTATTTTATGGGCGTTATTGGTAGGCTTTGGGCTTGCGGCGTTGAGGCGGACTGGGACCAGATCTGGGGTGAGGCGAGGCGCAATCGTGTGGTGCTGCCGACCTACCAGTTCCAACGGAGCCCTTACTTTATTGAGCCGGGCAAACAGATGGCTGCCATCGCAGCCCCGGCCATGACACGAATTGATGATCTGGCGGAATGGGGCGCAGTCCCAAACTGGCGCGCGCAATATGCTGATGTTGATGCAAATCTCGACGCGGCGCTTGTCGCCGCAGCGGATGAAACGTGGTTGGTGTTCGCCGATCAGAACGGAATTGCAGCACCTGTCATCGATCAACTCCGCAGTTCTGGCGCGCAGGTGAGTGTTGTAGAGGCCGGCGACAGCTTTGCCAAATTGGGCGAGGGGGGCTTTACGCTTGCCCCCGAACAGGGCCGCGAAGGCTATGACGCGTTGCTTGCGACCCTTTCGTCTAACGGGCAGATCCCCTCGCGGATTGCGCATTTTTGGGGCGTGACCAGCACTGAAGCTCACCGCCCGGGCAGCAGTTTCTATGACCGGATGATGGAGCAGGGGTTCTATAGCCTGTTGTGGCTTGGCCAGTCCTTGGCCGAACGTGAGGACGCGCCGCAGACCCACCTGAGTGTGTTCACAAACGGTGCTGCTCGTGTTGCCAGTGAAGGACTTCCCTATCCGGAAAAGGCCATGATCAGCGGCCCCGCAGGTGTGATGCCGCATGAGATTGCTGCATTGACGGTCTCTACCGTGGATGTCGAACTGCCAGAGGCTCCGGTCGCAAAGGGGTGGTTTACGCCATCACCAGAGCTCACCGATGACATCTCGGGTGTTTTGCTGGAAGAGTTGTTGGCCACGCCCGCCAACGCGGTTGTTGCTTTGCGCGGCGCGCGGCGCTTTGTTCAAGGGGTGCGACCACAACGGTTGGCGCAACAGGACGCGCCCGCGTTCAAAAACGGCGGCACCTATCTGATTACGGGTGGATTTGGCGGCATCGGGCAAACCATCGCCGCTAATTTGCTGGTCAAGCACAACGCCCATGTTGTTTTGCTCAGCCGCACGCCTTTGCCTGGACGGGACGCTTGGACGAAACTACTGCAAAGCACGCCTGCAGGCGATGCCACCGCGCGGCGCATCCGTGCGGTGCAGCGGCTCGAAGCGCTGGGCGGTAACGTCGAAGTGGCCGCCGCCGATGTGGTCAACGTGGCGCAGATGCGCAAGGTGATTGACGCGCTGCGGGCGCGCGGCCCGATTGACGGTGTTATCCACGCAGCCGGTGTTCTGGATGACGCGCCTTTGCTGGGTAAGACCCAAGCTCAGGTCGATGCGGTTCTGGCACCGAAGGTTCAGGGCCTGCGGGTGCTGGACCAACTGTTGCCTGATGGCAGCGTTGATCTCATGGTGCTATTCGCCTCAACCTCGACCGCCACGCGCGCGGCGGGGCAGGTGGATTACGTTGCAGCCAATGACTACCTCAATGCTTTCGCGAAATCGCGAGCAGGGGCCAAGACCCGTGTTGCAGCGGTCAACTGGGGCGTCTGGGCCGACGTGGGCATGGCAGCCGAAGCTGTGGGCCACACACCTGTTGAAACATTGCCCCCTCGCGCCATTGATTTGCCGATGCTCGACACTGTTGAGGTCCTGGAAAACGAGACCCGATTTGCGGTCACGTTGAGCGCTGACGCTGATTGGGTGCTTGATCAGCACCGCATGGCGGACAGCACCGCAGTGATGCCAGGAACCGGCATGCTAGAGGCTTTGGCTGAAGCCGCGAACGCTTCGGGTCTGAACCTGCCCTTTGCGTTACGCGACCTCTATTTCCTGCGCCCGTTTGAGGCACCCGAAGGCATGGCGCGCAATATGCGTGTCACGGTTGCGCCGCAAGCGGCAGGTTACGCCGCAACCCTGCGCAGCGATTGTATTCTTGATGGCCGTGCGGGCTGGCAAATGCATGCCGAAGCGCAGCTTAGCGGTTTGGAACAGTCACCCGTCGCCCCAGTCGATCTGGAAACAGTCTCGGCCCGTTTGGGCACGGTGGAGGAGGCAGGCGGCGCGCATATGCCGTCTTTGCAAGAAGCACACTTGCGCTTTGGTCCGCAATGGCAGGTCCTGCGCGCGCGGCAATTGGGTGAAGGCGAGGGCTTTGCGCGGTTGGCGTTGGAGACGCCCGTGGTGGCGGGCCAACTGCTGCACCCCGGTTTGATGGATATTGCAACCGGTTGGGCGATTGCGCTGGCGCCGGGCTATGATGGTACCTACCTTTGGGTGCCGATGTCTTATGGCGAAATCTCTGTCTACGCACCGTTGCCGTCCGAGATTTACAGCTGGGTCCGCCTGAGTTCCTCAAGCGCGGAGGACGTCCGTTTCGATGTGACGATCTGCGATGCCGAGGGCGCGGTTCTGGTTGAGGTGCGTGATTTTGCCATGACGCAGTTAAAGGGCGGCTTTTCAGCCCATAGCGTGCCGTTGTCGGCCTCTGAAGTTAGCTTTGATGACGCCCCACAGACCAAAGCGCGCCCGCAGTCCGATGCGGAAGAACGGTTGGCCTATCTGGTGTCGCAAGGCATCACAGCTTTGGAAGGGCCAGAGGCATTGGCGCGGGCACTCGCGCTGGATATGCCGCAGGTCTATGTTTCTTCGCTACCGTTGCAGGCGCTTATCGCTCAGGCTGACGTGCCGCCGCGCGAGATGCCCAAAGGCCAGAGTTTCGAGCGTAGCGATCTGGAGGGTTTTGTCGCGCCGGAGGGCCGTATTGAGACCGCCTTGGCGCAGATGTGGTCCATGCTGCTGGGGGTCTCTCCGGTAGGCGTAGAGGACAGCTTTTTCGATCTGGGGGGGCATTCGTTGATCGCGGTACGCCTGTTTGCTAGCGTCAAGCGGGAGTTCGGGGTGGAATTTCCGATCTCGGTCTTGTTCGAGGCCCCGACAATTGCCCTGATTGCTGAGCGCATCAGTGCCCAGACTGGTGAAGTTGGCAATACCGACAGCCCCGAGACGGAGGCAGTCAAACCGGGATTTGCCCATCTAGTGCCGCTCAACGGTGCGACTCCGAGCAAAGCGGCACCGCTGTTTGTGGTTGCGGGCATGTTTGGCAACGTGTTGAACCTCCGCCATTTGGCGCTACAATTCTCTAATGAACGAGCTGTATATGGTTTGCAGGCGCGCGGCCTGATCGGCGACAAAGCCCCGCATGAAACCATGGAAGAAGCGGCTGCAGACTATATTGCCGAAATCCGGCAGGTGCAGGCGCAAGGGCCCTATCTGCTTTCCGGCTTCTCTGGCGGTGGCATCACTGCCTATGAGATGGCGCGCCAGCTGCACGCGGCGGGCGATGAAGTGGCCGTGCTGGCGCTGCTTGATACGCCTTTGCCTGTGCGGCCAAGCCTGAGCAAGCTGGACAAAGCTCTGATCAAGCTGGCCGAATTGCGCAGCAAAGGGCCGCGTTACCTACTGGAGTGGGCGCAGAACCGCATTGCTTGGGAAAAGACAAAGCGGGTCGGCAAGACCGAGCAGGCTCAAGCGGCGCAATTTAACAACACCAAGATCGAAGCGGCCTTCTTGCGCGCTGTGGCGCACTACCAGACGCCGCAGTGGGACGGGTCAATGACCCTTTTGCGTCCGGTTCTGGATCGCAAGTACAAGGTTAGTGGTGGCAATTGGGTCAGCGCAGAGCGGGAGTATGTCTTTGCAGATAATGACTGGACGTGCTACGCGCCGCAGGTTCGGGTGATCGAAGTGCCGGGGGGCCATGACAGCATGGTTCTATCGCCCAATGTGGTGGTCATGGCATCCGAACTGCGCGAAGTTATCCGCGATGCGCTGGCTGATGGTCGGCCGCGCCAAGCTACGGCGGCTGAGTAATCTTATGTCCCGACCTGCTATCTTGTGCATCCTGCTGAACTTTCGCACGCCTGCGATGACCCTGCGTGCAGCCGAGGCGGCGCTTGCTGATCTGCATGGTCTGGGCGGAGAACTGGTGATTGTGGACAACGCATCCGGCGATGGATCTTATGAGATGCTGGCCGAGCAGGTCGCCGCGCGTGGCTGGGGCGACGGCGGATTGGTGCGCGTTGTGGCATCGCCCGTGAACGGTGGTTTTGGGGCGGGTAACAACATCGGCCTTAAAATGAAGCTTAGTAACGGGCGCGCACCGGACTATTACTACATCCTGAATTCCGATGCCTTTCCCGATGAAGGCGCAACAGCGACCCTGCTGGGGCACCTTGAAACTCATCCACACGCAGGCATCGCCTGTTCGCATATCCGGGGTGAAGATAATCTGGTGCACACCACCGCCTTCCGCTTCCCCTCAATTGCGGGTGAGTTTGTGGGTGCTGCGCGCCTGGGCTTTATCGAGCGGATAATGCCCGAAGCCCCTGTACCCATGCCTCAGCCCGAGACCACCATGCAGGTCGATTGGAGCGCGGGAGCCAGTATGATGCTGCGCCGCACCATGCTGAAGCAGATAGGCACCTTCGATGAGACATTCTTTCTATATTTTGAAGAAACAGACCTGTGTCTGCGCGCCGCGCGTGCAGGTTGGTCCTGCTGGTATGTGCCGGACAGCCGTGTTGTGCACATCGGCTCAGTCTCTACGGGCATGAAGACCAAGCGGCGCATGCCGTCTTATTGGTACGACTCGCGTCGCCATTATTTTATCAAAAACCACGGGCGAGCCTATGCGGCTGCCGCCCTTTTTGCGCATCTGCTAGGCGGGGTCTTGCACCGTCTGCGTGTAGGGCTTGCGGGACGACGGCCACAGGATCCAAACTGGTTCCTGCGTGATCTTGCTGCCCACGCCATCACTCCATACCGACTGTCCCCGGAGGACCGCTCATGACTTCCCCGATTAATCCAGCTGCATTTTCCTGTGTGATCCTTGGGGATCAATCACTGACCATCGCGTGCGCGGACATGATTGCTGCGGGGGGACACAATGTCATTGCGGTGATTAGTTCGGATGCGGATGTGCGCGGCTGGGCGCAAGCGAAGGGCATCGTTGTTCTGGATAAGCCTGCGGATCTGGCCGGAGCAGAGCTGCCCGCGTTTGACTGGTTGTTGAGCATCGCAAATCTGCGCATCATTCCCGACGCTGCCTTGGCGCTGCCACTCAAAGGCTCGGTGAACTTTCACGATGGCCCGCTGCCACGGTATGCGGGTCTGAATACGCCTGCGTGGGCGATCATCAACGGTGAGACACAGCACGGCGTAAGCTGGCACGTGATCGAAGGCGGCGTGGACGAAGGTGATCTTCTTGCTCAAGAGCTGATCGACATTGCCGCCGACGACACGGCTTTCAGCCTGAACTCCAAATGCTACGCAGCCGGCATGGAAAGCTTTGGCCGCGTGATTGCGCAGCTTGAAGTAGGCGTGCCCGAGCGCACAGCGCAGGATCTTAGCCAACGCAGATATTTTGCACGTAACCAGCGGCCAGCCGTATTGGGGCTTATTGATTTCAACCAGAGCACAGAGCGTGTTTGCGCGCTGTTGCGGGGTCTTGACTTCGGGGGCTACTGGAACCCGCTGGGCGTGGCAAAGATCGCGTCCGGTGACGCTGTCTTCACGGTAGCTGGGGCGGAACCTGTGACGGGTGAGGGTGCTGTTGGCAACGTGCTAGACGCTTCTGGTGATACGTTGGTGGTCGCCACAGCGGATGGCGCGGTGAAATTGACCGGCGTGGCGGCGCTGGGCGTCATTGCTGCGTTGCCTCAAAAGGGGGGCCTGCTGGTGGCGGCCGACAAGACGCATGAGGCCGCGCAAGAGCAGCTTCTTTCGGATGAGGCTTACTGGCGCAATAAATTGGCCACCGCGCAGATGATCCCTGTGCCATTGGCGCAGGGCGCGCCCTCTGGTTCATGGGATACGCGCAGCGTGGCATTGCCGCAGGGGTCTTCACAAGAAGCTGCGATAGTGGCTGTTCTGAAAGCAGCAGTGTTGAGTGCATGGCAGGCGGCTGGGGATGTTGGCCATGCTATCACACCAGCAGTGGCAGGATATGCATCCTCTTGGGTGCCGTTGCGTAGTGACGCGCCGCTGGCCGCTCAAATGGACCGGATTGAGCGCACAGGTGGTTTTGCCGCTGATTTGTCGCTGCGTGATCCGCAACTGAATCTTGAGCAGCCTCAGATCATGCTGGCCGATAGTCCGGTAGAGGGCAGCGCGCTGACGGTGCAGATTTCGGGCGCCGGAATTGTCCTGCATGGCGATACGGGGGTGCTGTCTGCTTCGGCGATGGATGTGCTTGCCGCCCGGCTGGGCCACAGCCTTGCTGGTGGGCAAGGATTGCCTCACGGCGAGCGTGCCACTTTGTTGGAGACGTGGAACGCAACGCAAACTGACTACACACCTGAACCGGTGCACACCGCTTTTGAGGCGCAGGTTGCGCGGACGCCCGATACCACCGCACTGGTGTTCGAGGGCCAATCCCTTAGTTTCGCTGCCTTGAATTCAGCAGCAAATAGGCTGGCGCATCGTTTGATCGCGATGGGGATCACCAGCGGCACACCAGTGGGCCTTTCCACTTCGCGGGGACCCGATTTGCTGGTTGGCGCGCTGGGAATTCTGAAAGCTGGGGGCGCTTATGTGCCGCTTGATCCTGCGTATCCGGCAGACCGTATTAAACACTACATCGCCGACAGCGGCGCACCAGTGATCGTCACACAATCGGCGCTGGTGGACAGCTTGCCCAAGGGCCACGCCGATTTGCTCGTGCTCGACAATGATCCACAGTTGGTCGACGTGGTCGATACCAATCCTGATGCAGGCGCGGTGGCACAGACGCTGGCCTATCTGATCTACACCTCCGGCTCCACCGGCACGCCCAAAGGCGTGATGGTGAGCCACGGGAATGTGGCGAATTTCTTTGCCGGTATGGATGCGCGGATCACGCGGCAGGACGGGGATGCTTGGCTTGCCGTGACCAGCCTGTCGTTTGACATCTCGGTGCTTGAGCTGTTCTGGACGCTGTCGCGTGGGTTCAAACTGGTGCTTGCGGGCGACGACAGCCGCACAGAACTGTCCAAAGGGCCGATCGCAGTCTCTGACCGCAAGATCGCGTTCAACCTGTTCTACTGGGGCAATGATGACGGGGTCGGGCCAGAAAAATACCGCCTGCTGCTGGAAGGCGCGAAATTCGCTGATTCCCATGGTTTCAACGCTGTCTGGACGCCAGAGCGGCACTTCCATGCCTTTGGCGGTCCCTATCCGAACCCTTCGGTCACGGGCGCGGCGGTGGCTGCGGTGACGCAAAACCTTGATGTACGTGCCGGCTCTTGCGTTGCACCCTTGCATCATCCTGCCCGTATTGCCGAGGAATGGGCGGTGATTGACAACCTTACCAACGGACGTGTCGGGCTGGCGATTGCCAGCGGCTGGCAGCCCGATGATTTTGTGCTGCGCCCCGAGAATGCACCGCCTGAGAACAAACCGGCGATGTATGCCGCCATTGATCAGTTGCGCGCCCTGTGGCGCGGCGATGCGGTCGAGTTCCCGAACAAAGACGGCACTCCCTTTGCGGTGGTGACGCAGCCGCGCCCTGTGTCCAAAGAGTTGCCTATCTGGGTGACCACAGCGGGTAATCCAGAGACGTGGAAAGAGGCGGGTCAGATCGGTGCTAATGTTCTGACGCACCTGTTGGGCCAGTCGGTTGATGAGGTCGCGGACAAGATCAAAATCTATCACACTGCTCTGCGCGAGGCGGGCCATAATCCGGCTAACTTTACCGTAACCGTGATGCTGCATACCTATCTGGCCGACACTCGCGCAGAAGCCGAAGAAACCGCACGTGGCCCGATGAAGGATTACTTGCGCTCTGCTGCTGGCCTGATCAAGCAATATGCATGGGCGTTTCCGGCGTTCAAAAAGCCCAAGGGTGTGAACAACCCCTTTGAGGTCGATCTTGGCGGGTTAGATGATGAAGAAATGGAAGCGATCCTTGAATTCGCCTTCCAGCGCTATTTTAACGACAGTGGTCTATTCGGCACCGTGGCCGATGGGGTCGCGCGGGCTGAGCAGCTTAAACGGATCGGCGTAGACGAAATCGCCTGCTTGATCGATTACGGCATTGCGGTGGATACGGTGATGGCGGGGCTGACCCCTCTGGCAGGGGTTCTGGCGCGCGCGAACCAGGGTGCAGCGCTGGCTGACGACGACTTCTCGCTTGCGGCGCAGTTGATGCGTCACAAGGTCAGCCATCTGCAATGCACCCCCTCAATGGCGCAGATGCTGGTTATGAACGATGAAACACGCCACGCCCTGTCCGGTCTGCGAGAGCTGATGGTGGGCGGGGAGGCGTTGCCGGGGTCATTGGCGGCTGAATTGATGAAAGCCTGCGGCGGACGCGTGCAGAACATGTACGGCCCGACCGAAACCACGATCTGGTCCACCACCCAGATGGTCGAACAGGCAGAGGCTACCGCCGCCATTGGCACACCGATCGCTAATACGCAGGTTTACGTGCTGGATGAGGCGCATGCGCCTCGGCCCATCGGGGTGGCGGGAGAGCTATATATCGCAGGCGACGGTGTCACCCAAGGATACCACAACCGCGCGGAAATGACCGCAGAGCGCTTTGTCGATAATCCCTTTGGCAGTGGCAAGATGTACCGGACAGGCGATCTGGCTGCTTGGCGCGCGGATGGCACGCTTGGCTTTATGGGGCGTGCCGATGATCAGGTGAAAATTCGGGGCCACCGGATTGAGTTGGGCGAGATAGAAAGCGCCTTGGCCGCGCAGGCGGGCGTCACGCAGGCAGTGGTGGTCGCGCGAGAGGCTGCAGGCGGAGCGCAGCTGGTTGGGTATGTCACGGCTAAGGCATTTGACGAAGAGGCACTGCGCGGCGCGCTCACCGCGCGCTTGCCTGATATCATGGTGCCGACACGGATCGTCGAAGTGGCACACATGCCGTTGACGCCTAACAAGAAAATCGACCGTAAAGCCTTGCCTGATCCGGCCCCTAAAACCGCAGCACTGCCAAACAGCGCCGAGGCAGCGCCAGAAGGCGGCACGCAAGCCGCTATCGCGCAGGTCTGGAGCGCTATTTTGGGCGTGTCGAACATCAGGCCGTCGGATAACTTCTTTGCGTTGGGGGGGCATTCGTTGCTGGCCGTTCAGGCACACCGCGACATCAAGGCGGCGCTGGGGGTAGATCGGCTCGGCATCACGGATATCTTCCGCTTTCCGACCCTTGAGGGGCTGGCAGCACACCTCGACAAAGGCAAAGTAGCTTCTTCGCCTGAAGCAGAGGTGCTGGATGCGCCGGCCAAGGCCGAAACCATATCAAAACGCCGCGCTATGCGAGCGGGCCGGGCCAAGGCCGACACGTGAGCCCTGATCCGGCACTCGTCAAGGCGCTGTCTGAATCTGTTTTGCCCTCGGGGTTGGCTGTGGCGGTGCGTGATCCGCGTTTGATGCCTTCGGCCGCTGATCCACAAGAGGCGGACGCCCTGAAAGGCGCTGTGCCGCGTCGTCTGGCCGAGTTTCATGCAGGTCGTGCCGCAGCGCGTGCGGCGATGGTCACACTTGGGCTGCCGCCGAGTCCTGTACCCATGGGCCCTGATCGCGCGCCGCTTTGGCCCAACGGTGTGACGGGCAGCATTTCGCATACCGCAACAACATGCGTTGCCGCTGTCGGTCTGCGTGAGGTTTGGGCGGGCGTTGGTGTCGATCTCGAAGACGCGACCGGGCTTGATCCTCTGCTGGTCGGCGAGATTTGTACCAGAGCCGAACAACGCTGGCTTGGACAGCAGCCTGCGGCAGACCGTGGCCTGATGGCCAAGCTGATTTTTTCCGCCAAAGAGGCTGCGTACAAGGCTCAATACCCGCTGAGCAGGACGCTGTTTGGCTTCGATGCGCTGGAGCTTTCCATCGACCGCAATACAAGCCGCTTCGAGGCTTGTTTCCAAGACGATCAGGGGCCCATTGTTGCAGGTACAATTCTTGCCGGTTTGTATGTCCATGCTGCGGGATTGCTTGTCACTGGCGTGGCGGTGAGGCAAGCTGAAGCAGCAAAATTGACCGGCGGATGAAAGGGCAGCGAAGATGATGTCACGACGGGGCATATTGCAACTGGGCGCTGCGGGACTGGTAGGCATCGGCGCGACCATGTCCGTGCGTGCGGGCTGGGACATGATGCAACTGGATATGGCGCGCGACTTGTATTCTGGCGGAATGGCGGCTCCTGAAGGAGCATTGCGGGTCTTTCATTTGGGCCATTCATTGGTGGGGCGCGATATGCCTGCGATGCTGGCGCAATTAGCCCCTGAAGGTCACGATTATGGCAGCCAGCTGGGGTGGGGCACGCCTTTGCGGGCGCATTGGTATCCAAACGTGCCGGTGAACGGGTTCGAGACCGAGAATGCGCATGGCAAATTCCTTCCCGCACGCGCCGCGCTGGAAAACGGCGGTTTTGACGCTGTGGTGATGACCGAGATGGTCGAGCTTACCGATGCCATCAAATACCATGACAGCCCTGAATATCTGGCAAACTGGGCACAGTTCGCACGGGCGGCGCGGCCTGATGTGCGGCTTTATCTTTATGAGACATGGCATAACACCGATGACCCCGCTGGCTGGCTCGACCGGATCGACACCGACCTTGAAGCGCTTTGGTTGGACAGGCTTACGCTACCTGCGGCGGTTGCGGCGGGCGGTCCGATCTATGTGATCCCCGGCGGGCAAGTGCTGGCCGCGTTCGTGCGCGCGGTTGAAGCGCAGGGCGGAGTCGGCAATGTACCGTCACGCGATGCGCTGTTTGCGCGAACGCCGGAGGGTGGGGTGGATACAATCCATTTGGGGGACATAGGGGCATATCTCATTGCGCTTACCCACTACGCAGCGCTTTATCAGCGCAGTCCGGTAGGGCTGCCGTTGGCCCTGCGGCGTGCGGACGGTACGGCGGCCGGAGCGCCGGATGGCGATGCGGGCACGTTGATGCAGCAGGTGGTTTGGGACGTGGTGCGCGCGTTGCCGTATAGCGGAGTAACAGCATGAGCGATCTGGCCAGCGCAGTTTTTTCCGTTGTCATGGTGGGGCATAGTTTGTTCGGCACCACAGGGCCGGACATGCTGCAAGACGCATTGGCAGCGACTAGTTCCACCGTCACGGTTCAGGCCCAGATCATCAATGGCGCGCCGCTGAAATATAATTGGGAGCATGGGCCAGAGGCGCAGGGAATCGAGGCCCGTAGAGTGCTACCGCAGGGGCAGGCGACCGATCTGATCCTCACCGAAGCGATACCGTTAGCCAACCACCTGAAGTGGAGCGGAACCGAAGATTACGCGCAGGCCTTCGCCGACCTTGCGCTGAGCGGCAATGCCGATGCACGCGTGTTTGTGCAAGAGACATGGCACAGCCTGAAAAGCGGTACCGGCGCGCAAATCGACTATGATGACAAAGCCGCGACACCGTGGCGCGTGCGGCTGCAAGAAGACCTTGCAGATTGGGAAGGCATCGTGACCCTGTTGCGTGCAGGTGTCGAGGATGGCAACGCGCGTGTGCAGTTGATCCCAGCAGGGCAAGCCTTGGCGCGGTTGGATGATGCGATTGCGGCGCATGAGGTGCCGGGGTTGAGTGCGATCAGTGGCGTCTTCGACGATGATATCCACTTGAACACTTTGGGCCACTATTTTGTTTCTATGGTGCAATATGCGGTTCTGACGGGGGTCAGCCCAGAGGGCCTGCCGCATGATGTTAAAGACAGTTACGGCAAGCATTTTGATGGGCCAGATGCTGCCACGGCAGCCGCCCTGCAACGGGTCGCACGCGAAGCGGTTGAAGCTTATCGCGGCGGCGAGGTGATTGCGGCCCCTGTTCAGACAACGGCCGCTCCCCAAAGTCCGCGGGCACCACCGGTAGAGAGCGCATCAGTCGTTCCCGTTGGCGTCAAAAACGAAACCCCTGCTGGTGCGCTTGCGGTCGGGCTTGCTCCGGTCACGGACTGGTCCGCGCAGCAACCGTTCCTTGATGTGATGAAGACAGCCCGTCCATGGTTGGGACATCTAGCCGGGCAGTTTGGTGGGATCGAATATGAAGACCTCGTTAAAGGCGGCCATATCGATAGCGACGGATGGGTGCGCAGTCTGCCACGCGAAGCGGGCTCGATCGGGACGATGATCCTGACTGATCTGCCAGAGGCGGCAGCGCCATCGCTGGAAGGCCGCTATGTGCTGCGCTTTGAAGGGGCAGGCGTGGTAGAACCGACAGGCCGCGCGACCAACATCCGCTATGGTCGTGGCGAAGTGCGGTTCGATTATACTCCCGGTCCGGGCAGCGTGGAAATCCGCATCCAGCGCAGCAATGCCAGCAATCCGGTGCGCCGTATTACAGTTGTCCGCGAGGGCCGGATGGAGATGTGGGAAAGCGGTGCGGTGTTCAACCCCGACTGGATTGCGCGCCTAGCTCCGTTTGACACGCTGCGGTTCATGGACTGGATGGAAACCAACAATTCAACCCAATCGCGTTGGGAAGACCGTCCCCAGGTGAGTGACGCAAGCTGGGCGCACAAGGGGGTGCCGCTTGAGGTGATGCTGGCGTTGGCCAATAGTCTGGGCAAGAATATCTGGGTGAACATGCCCCATCTGGCAGATGACGCATACGTGCAAGCCTTCGCCCGCAAGCTGCGCACGGGGCTTGATCCAGCGCGCACGGTGTATGTCGAGTATTCAAACGAGGTGTGGAATTTCCAGTTTGCCCAGACGCGTTGGGCCGATGCTCAAGCACAGGCGCGCTGGGCGCAGGCGGATGTGGGCACGCAATTCTATGCAATGCGTGCGGCTGAAGTGGCGCGGATATGGTCGGCGGAGTTTGCGGGCGCTGAGCGGCAGTTGGTCAATGTGATCTCATCCCAGACCGGTTGGCTGGGGCTGGAAGAGAGCATTCTCAATGCCCCACTGGTGGTGGCAGAGGGGGCGCCCAAGCCGTTGGAGGCTTTTGATGCCTATGCGGTCACCGGCTATTTCGGCGGTATTCTGGGTCTTGAAGCACGGCGGGATGCAGTGACAGGCTGGCTTGATGAAAGCTTTGCACGTGCGGCGGATAGCGCACAGGCTCAAGGCCTCACCGGATCTGCGCGTCAGCAGGCGATCGAGGCTGCGCAATATGATTATGCTACAACTTTAGCCGCGCAAGAGTTGACAGACGGCTCGGTCAGCGGTCAAGGCGTGGACACTGTGAGCGATCTGCTCACACGTGTCTGGCCCTATCATGCGCAGGTGGCGAAGAAGGCAGGGCTTGAACTGATCATGTACGAAGGAGGGACCCACGTGGTGGGTATTGGTGCACAGGTGGATGACGCTAGGCTGACTGCTTTCTTCCACCACTTTAACTATTCGCCTGAAATGGGTCTGCTTTATACTGAGCTGATGAAGGGCTGGACGGAAGCAGGCGGACGCCTGTTCAACGCTTATGCGGATGTCTACGTGCCGACGAAATGGGGCAGCTGGGGCGCGCTGCGCCACCTTGATGACGCCAATCCGCGCTGGGACGCATTGGTGACCGGACAATGAGCACGGCGTGTAGCATCCTGATCCCCGCCCATAATGAAGTTGGTTATATCGAACCCTGCTTGGAGGCTTTGCTAGCTTCCGAGTGGATCGGTGCAGCGGTGGAGGTGATCGTGATGGCCAATGGCTGCACCGACCGCACCGTAGCAGTAGCGCACAGTTTTGAGGGCCGCTTTTCCGACAAAGGATGGCCGCTGATGGTGCTCGACCTTGAGAAGGGCGGCAAGATGGGCGCGCTTAATGCGGGCGACAACATCGCGCAGCACGGCGCGCGCGTCTATGTGGATGCGGATGTGGTTGTATCCGCACCGCTACTGGCTCAGTTGGTGGCGGTTCTGGACGCGCCCGAACCGCGCTATGCCAGTGGCAATCCGGTTGTGCGTGCCTCAGGCAGTGCGTTCACGCGGGTCTACGCGCGGTTCTGGGCCAGCCTGCCGTTTTGTACCCACGGCGTGCCGGGCTTTGGCGTCTTTGCCGTCAACTCTGCTGCGCGGACGCGGTGGGGAGAGTTCCCCGACATCATTTCGGATGACACTTTTGTCCGCCTCAGTTTCAGACCCGAAGAGCGGTATCGCGTGGCAGCAAGTTATGACTGGCCGATGATCGAAGGGGCAGGGCCGCTGATCCGCGTTCGCCGCCGTCAGGATATTGGCGTGGCAGAGGTGAAAGAGCGGTTTCCTGCGATTTGGGCCAACCACGATCCGGTACCAGAAGATGCCCCCCCGATGTGGCGCCGTGCGTTGCGCGATCCCCTGGGGTTCGGAGCATTTGCAATGGTCGCGTTGGCGGTGCGGATGCCGCACCGTGCGCAGGACCGCTGGGCACGGGGGCGTTAAGATGCGATATAAGCGGCCAGTTTTGCGGCTTCTGCTTGCACGTCATGGCGGTCCATCACGCGTTTGCGGCCCGTTTGTGCCATTTGCGCGAGCTCGGCAGGTGCGGTTTTTGCCAGCTCTCGCATCGCATCTGCCAGCGCAGCTGCGTCCCCCGCAGGGACCAGCCACCCTGTTTTTTCGGGTAGGACGAGTTCTGGAATTCCGGCGATATAGGTCGCGATGACGACGCGGCCGGCAGCCATTGCTTCCATGATAACCATGGGCAGACCTTCGGCAAAACTGGGCATCAATAAAGCATGGGCGTTCTGGAGTTCAGTGAGAATGCGCGCTTCGTCTACCCAGCCGGTTAGGGTCACGTGATCTGATAGGCCAAGCGTTGTAATACGGGCCTTAATCGCGCGCCTCATTTCACCATCGCCGATCAGGGTCAAATGTGCCTGCGGGGTCGTTTTGATCACCTCGGCAAGCGCATCAAGCGCAATAAGCTGCCCCTTCTGTTCAACGAACCTGCCAATCGCGACAAAGCGGGGGCCACCCTCAGGCAGCGGCAGTGGTTGGGGGAAACGAGTAGGCTCAATGCCGCAGTGCACCACTTTGATCTTGCTCCAGTGATCCGGTTCCGCCCAACGGCTTAGCTGGCTGCGGCCATAGCTGGTGATGGCGACAGTAAATTTCGAACGGGCGATTTTCTCGTCTAGCGATAGGGCGCGCGGCGCGTCGTATTCCTCGGGGCCATGCACGGTAAAGCTGTACTCGGGCCCGCCAAGGGCGCGCGTGAGCATAGCAACAGCGGCGGCATTTGTGCCGAAATGTGCGTGGGCATGGGTGACACCGGCCGCAGCGCAGACCTGTACCGCATAGGCCGCTTCTACCAAGTAAATCAGGTGTTTTATTATGCCTGCTTCGGAACGGCGACCACAGCGAAAAGCCAGTGAAAGTGCCGAAGCAAAGCGTTTCGGGGATGAAACGATGCTTTGAGCAGCAGCGCGCAGAAGGGTCACTGCGCCAGCTTTGAGTACATATTGGGTGGCGGCTGCTTCTTCCAGATCCTGAACATCAACCAAGGGCGCGTCGCCCGGCCGCATAGCCAGCCGCGTGACCGTATGGCCCTGCGTCTCCAGTGCGCGGATCTCTCGGCGGATGAAGCTGTGGCTTGGTTGCGGATAGCTGTTAAGGATATAGGCGATGTACAAGGGTGCGTCCTTCGTGTCTCACTTCGGTTCTACAAGGTCGCTTGGCGCTGGCACAAGGGGCGGGGGAGCGTTAGCAAGGTTCTAGCGGTTAAACCGGAGATGAATAGGGCAAATGGGTGGTATTTTGCAGGAGCTGCGTGGCGGTCGCCTGATGGCGCGGGTGTTTCGCAGCACGTCGTGGATTTTGCTGGGCTATGGCGGCAGTCAGGGGCTGCGGCTTGCCTCTAACCTGATCCTGACGCGCCTGCTGTTTCCCGAAGCCTTCGGCCTCATGGCGTTGATCAGTTTGGTCACTATCGGGCTTATGCTGTTTTCGGATGTGGGCATTGCCCCTTCGATTGCGCAAAGCAAGCGTGGCGATGATCCCGATTTCCTGAACACGGCATGGAGCATTCAGGTGATCCGCGGTGTCTGCCTATGGGCGATTGCCACCGGCTTGGCCTATCCTTTTTCGGTCTTCTATGACGCGCCCGAACTGGCAAGCTATCTGCCTGTTGCCGCCCTTGCGTTGCTGATCACCGGATTTAACCCGACGCGGATCGAGACTGCGCACCGGCATCTTTTGATGGGGCGCCTGACGGTGCTGGACCTGACATCGCAGTTCATCGGGCTGGTGGTGATGGTCGCACTGGCGTGGTGGTGGCAATCAGTCTGGGCGCTGGTGTTCGGCGGGGTAGTCGCGCCGCTGATAAATCTGGTGCTGACATGGATGTTCCTTCCCGGTCCGGCCGACCGCTTTCGCTGGGAGCCTGCGGCGGTACGTGAGCTGGTAACTTTCGGGAAATGGATATTCCTCAGCACGGCGTTTTGGTTTTTTGCCAGTCAGGGCGACCGCGCGGTGCTGGGTAAGTTCCTGAGCCTTGAGAGCCTTGGCGTCTATAATATCGCCTATTTTCTGGCCAGTTTTGCGCTGCAATTGGGGATGGCTGTATCGGGCCGCGTCATGATCCCTGTTTACCGTGATGCCAAGCATGAAGTGGGTAAAATCGCCAAGTTGCGCGCGGGCCTAAGCGCAGTAACGCTGGGCCTATTGCTGGTGATGGCATTTGCGGGACCTTGGCTGGTTGGTGTGCTCTATGACGCACGCTATGCTTTGGGTGGCGCGATTGTGACGCTTCTGGCCGTGGCGCAGATTCCGCTGGCCATCGGGATGAGCTATGATCAGTCAGCGCTTGCGGCGGGCGATTCACGACGCTTTTTCGTGTTGACGGCAACACGTGCGATCATGCAGATCACATGCCTGATTGTCGGGGTAAGCTTGTTCGGGCTGGTAGGGGCGATTGTGGGCATGGGAATTGCACACCTGCTGACCCATCCGGTGGTGATCTGGCTGGCGCGTAAACACGACGCGTGGGATATGCGTCACGATGTGATCTGTGCACTCTGTGCAGGCGCACTGGCTGCGCTGGCGCTTTGGGTTAATAGGGATGCTATTACGGCCCTTACCGCATTTACGTGATCAGGAGTGACGTGCCAACCGCGCAGCACGTCCCGCCTTACCTGCCTCGCGGCGTTTTTCACGCGCGCTGCGCCATTTTGAGCTCTGGTATTTAGGCGCAAGCTCCGGAATTGCGACCACGGGCAGAATGCCTGTCTCACGCTCCATCTGGCGGGCCGAGCGGATAACCGGGCGGCGTAGCTCTAGTAGCCATGCGATGACAAAGGCCAGACCGGTCGCGCCCATAGCGCCAATGATTGCGCGCTTTTTCTTGCTCATTGTAACAGGAAAGTCGGGAACCTGCGCTTCCTCGATGGTGGTTAGACGCTCGCCCTGCGCGCCGACTTCGAGGTTGAAACCGACCTGAGCCTGGTTGCGGCGTGTTGCAATGACTTCGAGTTGAGTGCGCAGCTGTTCCATGCGGCGGTCAAAATCTGCCAGCGTGCGCTGAATCTCGGGAGAACCCTGTATGGTTGCGCGCAAGGCGCTGCGCCGCTGGTCAAGCAGGGTGCGCTGCTGGGCCAATGTCTGGAGCTGTGTGTCAAGTTCACGCTCTTCACGCTCAACAGTTGAGGCGCGAGTTGTGCGGTCAATCTGGGTTCGGGCCAGTTGGGTGCTGATGATCTCACGGTCAAGATCAAGAATGGCCTCGTTGAGCTGAGCTATCTCGGACAGGCGGAATTCCACGCCCCCTCCGATTATCAGATCATTCTCTGTCCGGTAGGTTTCAAGCTCGGCCTCAAGGGAGGCGATATTTTCCAGCACCACCTGTTCTTGTTGCTGGAAAAAGGCGAGTGTTTGGACGGTCTGATCACGGCGTTGGGCGGCCGTGAGCGCGCGCGTTTGTTCAGCAAACTCATGCGCCACATCGCGGGCCAGTTCGGCCTTCTCCATCAGAGCGGTGATCGTCAGGACGGAAATGGCGCCGTCGTCGGAAGAACCGTCGCGAGCTGCAGCGACGCCGTTGATTGTCACAGCTTGACGCAGCAGTTGGACTTTCTCGCTGGGTTTAAGCGCGGTTAGGTTGGCATAGATGTCGTATTTTTCGATAATGCTCTGGAGGCTGGCACGGGCCATCAATTGCTGCTGGATCAGCTGCAAGCGGCGCGCCGAAGAGCCTTCGACGGTGGAACGGGCAAGATCATCAATGATCTTGGGCTGCTCTATCTGAATGACCTCGGAAGACTGGTACTGGTGAACATAGCTCATCGCCCAGTACAGCGATGCGAAGCAACCTGCGATTATCACAAACGCAATCACGCCCAGCCTGCGCCGGGTCATGTCCAGGAAATCCTGCCATGTATAGATCGGACTCATGAGTGCCTCGCTCGAACCTGTCTTTGCGTCCGCTTGAAACCGGACATGCCGCCCCGTTCGGGGACGGTGTTTTTAGCTATGTAGAGTTAAATTCGGGCTATTATATGACGCCATTGTACCGCGCAATGCGGTATGGTGCTGGTATCTTAAAAACGCTCGATGCTGGACGCGCGGGCGCGGTTAAGGATGACGCCCAACAACGGTACCTGACCGTCGAGGATACGTTCGCACTCTGCCAGATGTTTGGCCATCGTCTGGGTGCCGTCAGAGACCAGCAGCACACCATCAAGCTGCGGAAGGAACGCAGCGGTGTCATCAAACGACAACAGCGGTGGCATGTCATATAAAACGATATCAGGGCGCAGGGATGCGCGCATTTCAGCAAGGCTTGCAGCGGTTGCGGGGTCTTGCATGATCTCGGACGCATCTCTGTGCGTCTTGTCCCCAAGTCCGACTGCCAGCGTATCGCTCACGCGCAGAATATAGTCACTGATCGCAACATCACCCGCCAGAAAATCACGCAAATCGCCTGACTGGCTTGCATCCATATCCAGCGTCTTGGCCAGACCGGGATTGCGCATGTTGAAGTCCATCAAAACCGTGCGCGAGGATGGAACGCGTGACAGGCTGGCCGCCAGATTAGCAGCAATAAATGTGTTGCCGCAGCCCACCGTCGGCGACGCCACCGCGACGTTAACCCAGCCGTTCTGCTTTATCGTTTGGCGCAGACGCGTGCGCAGCAGGTCAAACGCGCGCGAAACCTCTGTCTCGCGGAAGTCTTCTGCGGCTTGGCTACCATCCAGAATGTGCTGATCTGTGCCTGGCTCTTGCAGGTGAAGCAGGTCCCACAAGTCGCGAGATGCTGCCGTGGTAAGCGCGTCTTGATTGTTGTAAGGGGCTATTACCGGCTCGGTAGTACTATTGTCCAAAACCAGATCCACGTCTTTGTCTTGTGGCTTTGACGCGCTGTCAAAGCGGCGCGGGCGCGTAAAGCTGCCCTGCGCAGGCACCATAAGGTCACTGCGCGCCGCCGCTCCGTTTGCGGGCGAGGAGGAAAAAGTATCCTTCATGGCATCTGCCTTTCGGGGTTTGATCATACGTCTGATATAACGCACGCGTGGTTGGATTCAAAGATGGGGTCTGCTGCCTAATGGCCGGTTCTGCGCAGCATCACGCCGACTGTCTTGAAGATGATCGCAATATCACCAAAAACCGAGAGCGAGCGGTTGTAGGTCGCGTCGACTTCGTTGCGGAATGAAAAGCGGTTCTCGTTGCGGGCAGAAATCTGCCACAGGCCGGTAATGCCTGGGCGTAGCGCAAAATAATGGTCCGGATTGCCATACATCGGCAATTGCTCGGGCATCATCGGACGTGGGCCGATCAGGCTCATGTCGCCGGTCAGCACATTCCAAAACTGTGGTAGCTCATCCAGAGAGGTCGAGCGGAGGATGGCACCCACACGTGTGACGCGGGGGTCATTAATCAGCTTTTGCTTCTCGTCCCATTCGCGGCGCATGTTGGAATTGCTTGCCAGATACTGCTCCAGCACGGCATCGGCATCACGCACCATCGTACGCAGCTTGAGAATCGAGAACGCCTTGCCGTTCCGACCCAAACGCTGCTGACGGTAGAAAGGGTTGCCACCTTCAAACCAAAGCGCGACCGCGGACATCAGGACAATAGGGACAAAGAAGGGCAGGCTCAGAATGACCAGCAGCATTTCGAACAGCCGCTTGACGCCCATGCGGTAGAGGGACTGGGGAATCATTTCGGCGTGAGGTTCAAGCAGGGTGTTGGCCGATCGCAGCAGGGTAACAGGCGTGGTAATTTCACTGCTTGCCGCTGCGAAATGCGCCGTCCCGTAGCCTGACTGATCAGGGTCAAATCTTTTCATTGTCCAAACCCCCCCAGTGTTCGTGGGTCTTCTGTATTCGCGCCACGATTCATTCGAAGCATCCGTTCCGTAGTGCAGGGGCTGCCTGCTGTCATGTTCCCGCATTGGCAGATGCGAAAGTGCCCTTTAGGCGAATGGTTTTTGCGGGTACCGGTTAAACCCGTTTGTCGTTTGCGTCGAATGGACCTGCCCCAATTCCGACTCGGGCAAGGTGCACGTTATTGCCCGACCTCTGACCGATATATAACAGATTTTCGCCACAATTCATGGGGAATTTTCGAAACAAATTGTTTCGCCGGAGCACCATACGGTCAAAAACAACCATAGGGTGTACGGCGGGACGCTTTTTATCATGGGGGGATGTGGCAGCCCGTAGGGCCGCCATGCCATGTTCCGGGCTGTTCCGAGGTGCTCTATTAAATCCTATTTTTACAAAGATATTTATGGCTTTCTTTGTCCGACATGTTCCGGCATATTTCCCTACAATTCCGGTTATGGTGGGGGATGTTGTGGGGGATGAGAGGTGGCGCAGGAAAATTGTAGAAAGCCGGAGCGAGCGCTTTCTGCGCGTTTTGTGGAGACGGTGACGGAACCGGGAAAGCACTTTGACGGGCAAGGTCTTTTCCTGCGCGTTGCCAAGAATGGTGCGAAGCAATGGGTGCAGCGCATCACAATTCGCGGAAAACGGCGTGAACTCGGATTAGGCAGTCCGCCCGCCGTGCCGCTGGCGGCGGCGCGAAAGGTGGCGTTGGAGAGCCGGGGCATGGCGATGCAGGGGGGCGACCCGCTCGCGGAAAAAAGGGCGGCGCGCGCATCGCTGACCTTTGCGCAGGCAGTAGACGCCTATGCAGCCGTGAAGCTAAAAGAATTTGAAAGTGAAAAGCACCGCAAGCAATGGGTATCGTCGATTGAGCGTCTCGCACTTCCCGTTTTGGGCGACACGTCAGTGCGAAACATCGAAGTGGCCGACGTTTTGCGGATGCTGGAACCGCATTGGCGCGAACGAACCGTTACTGCGAAAAAATTGCGCGGACGGGTCGAAGCCATTTTGAACTGGGCTACGGTTGCGGGGCATCGAAAGGGCGATAATCCGGCGCGCTGGGCAGGAAACCTCAAGGAACTGCTACCTGCACCCAGTAAGGTGACGCAGGTTCAGAACCAACCCGCGTTGGCGCTGGGCGATTTGCCGGAATGGTGGCGCAGCCTTGCCCTGCGCGATGGCATGGCGGCGCAGGCTTTGCAATTCTTGACCCTTACTGCTTCACGCTCTGGCGAAGTGCGCGGCATAACATGGGATGAACTGGACCTTGGACCGGATGATGGAATTAGCGCGCACCCCCTTGCGACACCTGCGACAACTGCGACATGGACGATACCGGCGGCACGGATGAAAGCGGAGCGTGAACATCGCGTGCCCCTGACACCGCAAGCCGTGGCAATTCTGCGCGCTCTGCCCCGCATGAAAGATAGCCCTTACGTGTTTTTTGCACAGCGTGGCGGGATGCTGTCAGATATGTCCATTTCCGCTGTCATGCGCAGGATGCAGGAAAGCGAAGTGAAGGCTGGCAGGAATGGCTTTGTTGATCCACGCAGCAAACGCCCCGCCGTGCCGCACGGGCTGCGCTCGACCTTTCGGCAATGGGCTGCGGAACAAGGCTACCCCCGCGACATGGCCGAAATCGCCTTGGCACATTTTATCGGGTCCGATGTGGAACGCGCCTATCAACGCAGCGACATGCTAGAGAGGCGGCGGGCGATGATGGTAGCATGGGGACGCTTTCTCACCGGGGAGCGAGGGCAGACAGTCGCATATTTGGAGATAACGCGTTGACGGATCCAATTACCAATCAGTCTGCTGTTGTGCGTGCATTATTAGAACAGATGATGCCCCGTCAGGCAAAGCCGCGCGGAAGGCCCCGAAAAGAGGTGTTTAAAGACGACGACTCTATGCGCGCCGCGTTAGTTATTTGGGCATATTCGGAGCATCCAGATAGGTTCAAAACGAGACGCGAAGCCATCGAATTTTGCCAACAACTGTGTGAATGGGGGCGTACCTATGCTCCGTCTGAACTTCGATCACTGTACGGCGCCTGAAGTGGTCCGGCAAAATTGGACAGCGTGCTAAGATGTATCCAACCCGAA
>NZ_JBALVJ010000140.1:0-4931 GCF_036961165.1 Sulfitobacter sp.
GTTCGGGTTGGATACATCTTAGCACGCTGTCCAATTTTGCCGGACCACTTCAGGGTGGTGATGGCATCTAGCGATGGTCGCCGCCCAAGGAAGCTCCAGGTTGGCGCTCTTTGCGTCACTCTGGAAGCCCTCAGATACTGACCGGGCCTGACCTACGGTTCGCTCGAAGATAGCGTTCAGTTCCGCTGCTCTGACGCGCGCCGTTGCAGGGTCGCCTGTCTTTAACGATTGCTTAAACACTGACTGGCCGACGACCAGCGCAACGTCCTTGGGGTAGTGGCGACGATAAAGCCACGTGTGACCCTTCAAATAGGCATACTTAATGGAAGCAGACATGCGTCTCCTCCTTCTCTGTTTAAATGTTATTGGGATTAGGTTGAGCGAACGGCCCGGTAGACGACCCGAAGGATTAACTCGAAACCCGGCTCGCCGTAGACCCCGACGAGAGGGCCAGTTATCGAGTAGCCGCTCACGCAGTCCTCAAAGGTGTCATCGACCTCGAACAGATGTTCCGGCCAGTCTTCGAAGGCTGCGATCACAACGACATCGCCTTCCTTCAGATCATCCACGGTCGTCCCTCCAAGCTGAGAGAAGAGCGAGAGCTACCAGAACGGTGACTGCAGGATGTGACCGTGCGCCCAGCCATATCAGGGTGGTGATCGCGGCTTTCGGGGGTGGTGACATAAGAAAACCCCCGGCCATACGACCGAGGGTGCTAAACGTCTTCATGACTATACTCCTGATTAAACTTCTTTATTTAGATACAGAAGGTTCCTCAGTTTGCTGGGGGAGAGCTACGTTGGTGATAATCAGGCCGGACGTAGTGCACGGAATTGCGGATTTATTTGCGGGTTGCAGGCAAAGGCGTTGGAGCCCAGCGGACACATGCGTAGTCGGCAGCAACGGGTGGAGAGCTGCCGTTCGCTGCGCGCCTGACATGCGATAGGTCCGATCACACAAGCGGTCATTCAAATGGAAGTCAGGTTTCCTGACAAAACATTCAATCGGCATGTCGTTTGTCAAAGAGAAATATAGGTGAATTGGTTGGCAATCCCGATTGTTCTGGTCGCGGCAGTAACCGGAATTCGGCACATCACACGACCTGCGGCTGTGATTACATCGGTGGAGGAAGATACCCTCCAGGAAATACCGGATGATGCTATCGTCAGCCTTCGCGTGCCGCCCTCCTTATCCGACCAAAAGCGGATAGAAAAACAGCATATGAGTTTGCTTGCTCTGCACGCCATGGGAGAAATGCACAGGGCAAGGCTACCATTGCCCAGCCTCTGGCTCACCAGATTTACGAGCCCAACCACCACGGTGGTATGGCGTTCGTTATGGCAGCACAGAATTGTTTTCGAGCACACCGCTGGAAATTTGGCGACATGCCAATTGTTCAAGATATCACGCAGACCGATGTTTTATATATCGCTGCCTATATCTGCGCGTTGCAGCGGGAAATCGGCATCTAATGAATACCCAATCAATAGTGTTTTACGTCGGCGCAATCGTCCGGAAAGGGCGAGCTGGAAGGATCTGGGCTTTGCGCGCGTCATCGCATTTTAGTCGATTGGTTCATGTAATGGTTGATCAGGCGGGTTTTCATCATTTCCGCTTGCTGATCGATTTCTAAGTTGTTGTGACGTGGGCTTAGCTTATAAATAACTGATTTTATTTGGTTATAAGTATGCCCTCGTAAAGATATCTTTCGAACATAATCTCGCCTGCATTGGAAGCAATTGTGAAGAAGCGGAAGTCTGGCAAGAGCGCCGGACCCGAGAGCAGCAGTGAACCAACGGATTGTGAGCATAACATGACTATCATTAATGCGCCTCTGCACGGCATCAGGCTTACCTCACGTAATGGATCGTCGAACTTCTTTACCAATGAAGAGGGGAGCGCGACAATTGAAACGGTCATATGGCTTCCGATTTTCACCATTTTGCTGACCATGATTATAAATCTGTCGATGGTGTTTTTCAGTGAATCCCAGATTCTTCGTGTAGTCCAAGATGGCAATCGCGCATTCTCCTTGGGCCGCCTTGACGATGCCGCAGCGGTGGAAGCGTACATTGGCGAGAAACTTGCATACCTCGGCGCGGACGTTTTAATTCAATCGACGATAGCGGGCGGCGAAATCTCTACAGTACTTACCACGCCAGCAACGAACCTCATGCCCTTTAACATGATGTTCTCAGCATTCGATGGCATAAACATCGGTGTGCGGGCCCAACACCTGATCGAGTTTTGATATGGATAACTCCATGAAATCACGTCTTGCGGTTGGCACGAGCCGGATAGCTCAAAGCGAAGACGGCTCTATCACAATTTTGGCTTTGTTCTTTGTGCTAATTTCGATTGTGATGGGTGGAGTCGCAATTGACTTCAACAAGGTCATTGCCGAACGGACTCAATTGCAGATTGCCGCCGATACCGCGGCGCACGCTGCTCTTTATACGAGAACGAAGCATGATGTTATGGCTTCACAAGATCAGGCTTTGGCAACTGTATCCAGCTTACTTCCGGTATCGACGTTCGGGTCAGTTGCGATAACTTGGGCTGACATAGAGTTTGGAAATTGGGATAGGCAGTCAGCAACATTTACGGCTGACATGGATTCTAATGACGCAGTTCGGGTGTCCGCTGAGATGTCTGACACTCGTGGCAATCCCTCGCGGAACTTACTACTCAAGATCGTTGGTTTTGATACCTTCAACGTCAATGTCGAATCTGTTTACAGCACTTATTACCCTCCATGCTTCACCGAAGGATTTGTGGCTGAATTAGTGGTGGATATACAATCTAACAACAGTTTCACTGACGGATTTTGCATTCATTCCAATCATTATGTCAGCCTAAACCAGAACAACTACTTTGAACCTGGTACAATTGTTTCTATGCCCGATCTGAACGATCTCGATATGCCAAAATCTGGATTTGAGAAGAATGACGGTCTTCAAACCGCCCTGCGATCAGGTGCCTATCGGCTGCGCCTACTCAATGATCTGCCCGACATTATCGACAGCTTCTGGACTGGTGAGGCCGATCATCTGCCACCTTATGTATATGCTGGTACGCCCTACACTGTATCGCCATCTTCCCTCGCGGTGCCCGATTCCAAAGGCAATACGACGTACAAGGGAACGGGGCTGACCCCGGAGCATTTTGAACCCAATTCGGTGAACCGGTTCAGTTGCCCAGGGTCTGGAAAAGTCACCTTCGAAGTCGGCGTATACTCAAACTTTGTATTTGTGAGTGATTGCGAGATCAAGTTTTCAAATGGAGTTATGCTTGAGGATGTTGTCATCGCGACAACTAACTCCAGCGTCACCTCGTTTAATACTCCCTCAGGTCTGAGCATCGGACGTGATGATAATTGCGCAGCTGGCGGAGGCGCTACTCTTATGACCCTTGGAGGGTTCAAGGCGGCCTCTTCACTCAACGCGTTTGGCGGACAAATCCTTGCCATCGGTGATATCCAGTTTTCTGCGAATGCTAATGGCATTCAGGGCGTGTCTTTCCAATCCAGAGGGATGATCGACGGCACGAGCAACATGGACATGGGGTACTGTCAGAATCAGGGTATGGAGAATGTGTACCGGGCTCCGTACTTCCGAACCGTAAAATGAGGTATAACCCCAGATTGGATGCATGCTTGATCCTTCGCTATGTGGGTTTGCGGAGTAACTAATAAATGCATTGCCCGCTCTCCGACGCTTTAGCTACATGCCCAACGACAGGTTCGGAAAACAGCAGCGTGGCATCGGATTAACTGGTGAACTTCCGCCTCGGGCCGGAAGCGGCAGCTGACACTAACAGCGGAAGGCATGCGTAATAAGGTTGACCCTGCACTTTGGTCGAGCTCCCAGTAGGATCACAGCATAGTTGTGAACAAGGGAGACCGAAAATGGAATATTACGTTGGATTAGACATATAGCGTCGGTCGTGTGCGCTGTGCATCGTCGATGGCAAGGGCAAGGTTTGGCTTGAACGAGAGCTGCCATGTGAAATCGAGGATATCGCTGACTGCCTCGAAGCTCTTGAACACCCCGTTGAACTGATTGGTTTTGACGCGGGTGCTCTAAGTCAGTATCTGTACTTTGGTTTGCAATTGGAGAGCTTTGACGTCGTATGCATGGAAGCACGACAGGTGACTACCGCCTTGTCTGCGATCCGAAACAAGACTGACAAGACGGATGCAAAGGACATTGCCCAAATCCTACGGACAGGTTGGTTCAGCCGCGCTCATATTAAGAGCCGTGAGGCCCATGGGCTGCAGGCGTTAATGAGTAAGCGAAACGCTTTGCTCAAGAAGGCGATGGGTCTGGCTAACGAGGATCGCGCCCTCTCGGGCATGTAATAAATGAGGCCAAAATGTCTGCTGCCCAATTTGAAGCGCGCCGGAAAGCGGGGCTCTCCACTTCCATTCCGACACATGCATGCAGCGGTGCACTTCGAGCGCCAAACCAGACTGCGAAGAGAAGCGTGGCCCGGACAAAATCCCTGATCATTCAAGAGAAAAAACGAACTTGACCCAGACACCCAATTAGAGAGGCCCTCTCTCTGCGCCAATCACAGTTGTCTGCTCAATAGCACAAAGTCGGCGTCCCCCCGGTCATGTACCCCGTGACAGGAATTGGTCTTCAAGCCGCAGCTCTCAAGTCGTCATAGACTCTCGGTGCTTGCGAAACGGCATGTGTTCCTCTGGCGAACATGTACGTCATCAACACGTCCACTTCATAGCCCTTCAATGTCCTCATCGCATCGGGTCGGTTGAACAGACTGTGTATTTCGTCTCGCGGCACCTGAGCGGTAAGTGAGTTCTTTGTGGCAATTGGCAGATCGAGGTAATTGCGGACCGATGGCTGGAAGCTTTCTGTCTCCATCCCGTTTGCAATGACCATGTCGTGTGCATCAAGAAGCATGTGAAA
>NZ_JBALVJ010000141.1:0-4880 GCF_036961165.1 Sulfitobacter sp.
ATTCTCAGTGACAATTTATGGGGCTACCGGGTCAGCTCTCAGTGACATTCAACACGATATCGTCACAGCGCTGACCCTAAGCACAACAGACGAGGCGATTGGCATCGCAAGGGCGTCAGCGGAAGCAGGTTTACCTTCGGTTATCTCCTTTACGGTTGAAAAAGATCGCAAACTTCGCAGCGGCGAAACGTTGAGGGAGGCAATAGAAACGGTTGATGCTGCGACCGCAAACGCGCCTGCCTATTACATGATCAACTGCTCGCACCCTGTCGATTTTGGTCCCGCACTTGCCAGCGAGCCTTGGGCGGACCGTATTCGAGGACTTCGGGCCAACGCCTCCTCTTTGGATCATGGTACATTGTGCCAGTTGGGCCATCTCGAGGAGGGAGACCCCGAAGAATTGGCGAGCCAGTACGTTGATATCCGAACCGCTCATCCAAAAATGAATGTCTTCGGTGGGTGTTGCGGTACAGATTATGCGCATGTCGAGAAAATCGGGAGGGCGCTTTTAGCAGCTGTGTGAGCGGCCCGCACCAATGTACTTGAGACCGCTAGCCGTCATTCGCCGCGTTGCAGAACTTCGGTTATTATGGGCTCAGACCTGCCGTTCGCCGCGTTTGCACACAAAATCAGCGCCGAGGCGGGAAGCGAACGGCGGCACAGCGGACGAAGTGTGAGTTCGCTGCGTAAGTACTTATGTCCGCTTTCAGCGTCACAATAGAATTGGCCGCCTCCAGCGAAACTGCCGATCTGTTTAGTGATGGCAGCTATTATATTGTCTGATTAATACGTGTCGTTCGCCGCAATTTTTCAAAACAGCGAATTGCGCCAAGAACGGTTTTAAGTTGCGGTAAGAGCCCCGAAAGGATTTGTCGGGAACGGACTTAGTATGGGCTTACAACTCTACTGGGTGGCCATGCGGCGTGCGCAAATAGGCTTGCTTCCAATCATCTTTCTTAGACGATATTTCGGCTTCGGAAACTTTGCACTGTTCTGTCATCAGTTTTTCCAAAGTTGCCAAAGCTACAGCGTAATATGTGTCCATATCATCCAGATTGCCCGAAGCGTGGGCGCGGCTCAACGCTGAGCCGAAAGCCTCTGACCAGGTTGACGGTTCAATGAACCGATTGGTGATCAAGGTATCAACCATGGCAAGCGTCAGTGCTTGCCATTCTTGCGCGAATACCGGCAATCCATCTAGATCTTTAAACGGTAGTGGCTTGTGAGTGCTATTTTGGGTCAAGATAGCTCTCCCATAGATCGAGGAAGATTACATCCTTACTTTCGATAGCTTCAGGCCAGAGGTTTCGCGCGTCAAATGCAACCGTTTAGAGGTGCTGGGCTTCATCGATCCCTTTTGAGACAACATCAGGAAATTGATGCGCCCCATGGTGTGCATGGATTTTTCCGGCGCGACCGCGAGCGTATCCGGGCAATCGGGTGTGGCCGGGGTTCGCATTCAGATGTGTAACAATTTCGGCTCCGACAACAAACTTTGGCTCAACATCGATGCGCCTATTATATTTGGACGCGTTTGCGCGATTTGCTTCTAATACTTGCGCCTTATCCATTGAGTTGGCCATGTCAATTGGTGGAGTGGCAGACTTTCCAGTCGCAAGCTCTTCGACTGTACAGATTTTGGAATCCACCAAAGTGGCCACGTCGGTTTCAAGCCAACTATCCAGATACGGTCGTGTCAAATAATCAGTTGGAATTGTGGTTTCCCGGACGTGACGCCACCAATCAATCGTAATGTCCGGAGCGCCCCCGCCGATGCTTTGTGAGACGCACCAAGCACGTGCTTCCCATTCAGAGTGAAAATTCTCAACAGGTTCGTGCACGTCGACAGGACCGTAACCTTGCTTGCCGCCTAAATCATGAACACCATCCATTAGTTTTGCTCCACGGTTGGCGCCGCCAGGACTCGATCAGTTCCGATCATTGAATTTCGTGTGACCAACCTTGCCAATGCGTCTTCGCCTAAGCCTTCGGTCCCAATGGGCCGTTGCGGCACAACCAAATAGCGCAATTCTGCCGTGCTGTCCCAAACGCGTATTTGTGTGTCTGCACTAAGAATGACGCCAAATTCCGCCAACACACCGCGCGGATCGCGCACAGCGCGAGATCTATAGGCGGCGGTTTTGTACCAGTTCGGCGCAATGCCGAGAATTGAAAACGGATAGCAAGAACACAAGGTACAGACGACCAAATTATGGACTTCATTCGTGTTTTCAACGGCCTTCAGATGCCCTGTCGCCTTACCTTCAAAACCAAATTCTTCAATTGCTGACGCTGCATCTAAGAGCAATCGTTCTTTGAACGCCGCATCGATCCAGGACCGTGCGACTATTTTCGAACCACGTTTTGGACCAATTTCTTCCGAATACGCCTCGACCCAGGCGTTGATCGTCTCAGTGGTCGTCAATCCCTTTTCAACCATCAGGCTCTCGATTGCCTTGACCCTTAATGCTGGCTCAGACGGTAGGTGGCTGTGGAGTTCGCGGTGGATTTCGGCGGCCTTCGCACTGTCAAAACTTGCCATAAAATTTCCCTTCTCGGCAAAGCTACCAGAATGATGTTGGGGTGTTTAGCCAAAATTTTCTGCTTGGTTTTAATGCCGCCCTCAATCGGCATTGACAGCATTGGGCGGAATTTTTGGTTGGCTGGAAATTCGTCAGCAGACCTTCGTGCGCAGCGCAGCACCGGTAATTATGGGCGGAAAGTGAACTTTCGCTGCGGTGTGGGCAGATGGCCACTAAGCGGACCAAACCGTCATTCGTGGCGGGCAGGTCTCGGCCTGAAGCCAACTGTCTCCCTTGTAGCCGAAAAAGCCCGGGATCAAATCCAGAACAAGCGTTCCCAAAGCGATCCAGCACGGGTTTCCGCAGCGTGTAGTCGATTCGGGTGACAGCCGCGGCGGTGGCGGAATGTAGGTTTGGGGCATCGAAACGCAGCTAACCCCCGAAAGGAACTGAACTATGGACCCTATTCAAGCCATCGCCGCCCGCCAAGTTTCACCGGTCCGAAAATCCGATGCAGAGGAAGTCGAAGCCTTCTACAACGCGCACGCCTTCGCTGGCTTGCACGACGCCCGGCGCGCGCTCAAGCACCTAGTCGAACTGCTGCGCGACGCGCGGAGCCGCCTTGGCGACAAGGCGCCGACTGCGCCAAAATTTGTCTCAAGAGCAGGTCGGGTGTAACATGGTGGCACAGCCATCGAAGGTAATGCCGATGCCAGACACACTTTACAGTGCGGACGACTGCGAGGCCGTTGCCGCGGTGATCCACAGGGAAACCGCCTGTTTTCGCAACTTGGATTTTGACGGCTGGGCTGCCTGCTACTTGCAGTCCCCGCGCGCCTGCACGGTCAGCGCCTCTCCGGGCCTTGGCGTCACCGTCCTGCGTGGCTGGAACGCGATCCGCGACGACATGGCCAGCGCGCTCGCGCTCGGGAGCACTCCCTGCGGAATGTCCGATTTTCGGAAATACAATATGCAAATCACCATCGACGGAGACATTGCCTGGGCGATCTATGACGGCTGGACGCAAGCCGACGATGGCAGCGAGGCAAACAGCATCGAAACTGTCATCCTCGAACGCTCGGCGAAGGGCTGGCAAATCGTCTACAACGCCTTCGCGCATAGCCGGATGACGCGCACCGCCCCCGACCGCATCGCGCTCGATGCAAAGGGTCGTGTGGTCTGGACCACGCCCGCGGCGGCAGATGCGCTGCGCACACACCCTGCGCTCACCGTCTCGAACGGGCGGCTACGCGCGCGCCGCGGTGACTGGGACAAGGTGCTGCAGGCAGCAATCGCTCGCGCAGGCGCGTTGCACGGTTTCTTCCATCACCATGAGTTTGTCGAAGCGACAGGCGCGCCCTTCCGCACGCCCGTGGTGCTGGGCGAGGACGAGACCGGCGCGGCGATGGTCTGTTCTCTGCTGGTCCTGGACGGGCTAACCTATCTCGACATCGACCCTGCCGCCGATCTCAACCGCCGGCTGGTCACGGCGAAAATGATATTTGGCCTGTCGCCCGGCCAGATGGCCCTTGCCGCTCGCATCGCTTCAGGCGAGAGTCCCACGGACGCGGCAAAGACGCAGCAGATCAGCATTAACACTGCGCGCACGCATCTCAAACGCATCTACGACAAGACTGGCGTCAATTCCCAGACTGCATTGGTCCGACTGCTGCTCAGCGTGGGCTAAATCCCGCGTATCCCGGAAGCTAATTCATGGCCATGCGAATGAGGTACTCTCGGCTCGATGCGACTGTTCGCGGCGGAATGTCCCTCGGCTTGCTGCGCGGATAAGATGAGCAAGGACCTCTAGGCTTCCGAAGAGGCCAACATCTCTCCGCCGTAAGCATCCATCAGCTCCGCTCCGAATTCCTCTGCGCCTTCAATTCGAAGGGCCGAGACATGGGCGAAGGCGTCATCGCGCACCTTACGGTTTGGATAAACTGTCACGATGGCAAAACGGTCTAATTCAGCATCCACAAGCATTGAATGATTTGCGCCCAAAGCCAAGAGCCCCGGAAAGTATTTGCGCTTCATCAGGTCGGTGACATGCTGCAGGGTCTCGGTCTCTTCTGTCATTCGCCAAGTCGTGATTGAAACAAAGCTCATTTTATCGTCCTCCGCTTCATTGAAGCATAGCACAGTTCGACACTCTGGTCCCGACAGAACGGTGATCGCCATTTTGCATAGCAGTCATTGGCTGCATTGCAGCAAGCCGACAATAAGGGCTCCGAGCTGTCGTTCGCTGCGCCGTCTACGAATGTCCGCTCAGGGCCGTTCGCGTAACTTTGCAAAGTACGCTTTCTGCGGCGATTTCAACGGGTCGACGCAACACTTTAGTCTTTAGCCAAAGATGGAGTG
>NZ_JBALVJ010000142.1:0-4876 GCF_036961165.1 Sulfitobacter sp.
CTGCGACAAGACAATCTCGCCGCTCACGTGGTGCAGTATTCCACCGGCGTTCTCAGTGCTTGGCGCATAAAGAACAAAGCTCCTCAAACGACTGGACCGCTTTGCGCCCTTGGTCAGGACCAAGGCAAGTGGTGAAATCGTTGCGGACCTGCAATTGTGCATCCGCACCATCGCTCCAAAGCCGCAGGTATATAACCGATGCTGCTTCAAGCCCGCATAGCTCAGTGATGAGGCCAACGGCAGCGCCGCCTCGTTTTTCCTGTGCGATAGTCATTTTGTCAGGATCAGCTTGCCGGCGCGGGTGATGCGGAGGGTGTAGGTTTGATCATCCAGAACGATCTGCGCCTGATTGCTGCCCTCAGTGAGGTCGCGCGCGGCGTAGGTCGGGCCGCTTGGGGTAGGGGCCTGCTTGGGTGGTGCCGACTGAAAGTTCATGACGCCAACATGCGGCGTGTGGTTTTGAGTGCGCGTGTCACGGTCATTGGTGTCGGCTTTGATCGGGGCATCTTGCTATCCTCAGATGGTTCGCGTTTTTCAAATCCCGCGGCGAGTGAATCGGGCGGAGCGAATTTCTTTTAACCTGAGTATTTTAGTCTGATATGTCAATCCGACAGATTAGTCGGGTATGTTAATTTTGGAAATTCTAACAATTGTTAGGGTGTTACGCGCGTGTCTATAACGCGGCGGGGTGGTGCTGGCAGCCTGTTATATTTCACAAAGTGCAGCCAGAAACGCGGCCGCCCCCAATATCTGAACCGGAAAGCGTGTTCCACAGTTCTTCATTGGGGGCGGCCAAATGTCATTGGTAGTTAACGCCAGTCGGCATCCTGAATTTAAGCGACGGTCGTTACGATCGTGTCCAGAGATTTGCGCACTTTCTTCATTGGCAGCAACCAGTCGTTCCCTGGGTCGCGGTATCCCAAAGGCAGCAGAACAACAGACCGCAGGCCGCGTTCTTTCAGGCCAAGGATCTTGTCTACGGATGCAGGGTCAAAGCCTTCCATCGGTGTGCTGTCCACTTCCTGCTCGGCGGCAGCAACCATCGCAATGCCCAAAGCGATATAAGCCTGCCGTGCAGCATGCGCGTAGTTCACTTCTGCGTCGCGTGGGACATAGCTTTTCTTCAGGTTATCATAGTATGCGTGCAGCATTGGCAGATCGCCACGGGCCTCTACGTTCAAATCGACAACGTTATCAATCCGTGCGTCTGTGTAGTTATCCCATGCGGCAAAAACCAACAGGTGAGAGCCGTCAGTGATCTGGGCCTGATCCCCTGCAGCCTTGCGGATTTCGCTGCGCACTTCGGGATTTGTGACAACGATCAGCTCAAACGGTTGCGTGCCGCTGGACGTAGGAGCCATACGGATCGCCTCGATGATCGCATCGACCTTTTCCTGTGGCACCGATTGGGCAGGGTCCATTTTCTTTGTTGCGTAACGCCAGTCCAATTGCTCCAGCAGGGTTTTGTCAGTCATTTTGTCGTCCTCTTGTCAGCACTCTAATAGTGCGGTATATTTTCGATACCGACGATCTAATGAGCACTGCACGCCACCGCAAGTAGGCACATTTATGAACCTCGGTTACACGGAGGGAACCGACATGCTAGATTCTGAAAAATGCCCTGATTGCCAACGGATAAACGACGTGCTGTCGCGGGTCGGCGACCGTTGGAGTGTCCTTATCGTCATCTCTGTGGCGCAATATGGGACCCTTCGCTTTAATGAGATGAAGCGCAACCTGGGCATCTCGCAGCGGATGCTGAGCCTGACGCTGAAAGAGCTGGAGCGTGACGGCCTGGTTAACCGCACCTACCACCCGACGATCCCGCCCAAGGTGGAGTATAATCTGACTTCGTTGGGAGACTCTTTTCGGGAGCCTGTCGCAGCTTTGGGTGCTTGGGCGCTCGACAATCTTCCGGCTATTGATGCGGCCCGCGAAACCTATGACGCCCAAGGTGGATAACTAGGGGAGGGTAGTGGTCAGGCATGTCTGGTTATTGGTACGCTTTAGGAGACAGTTTTTTGATACACCAAAGCGACCCCCGTGCAATCCTGCACGGCTTAATTCCTAGCTTTCAACTGAGTGATTAGTGGCGTGCGATCCTGGAATTGAACCAGGCGTGTGTCTCCGCTAGGGAATGGAAGCCGTTATAGAAGCTATTTATTTCAGTGGCCTAGTGGTTTTTGGCCGCAAGGGCGTAGCGGAAGCAAAGCGAAAACTTGGGGCCGGAGTGTTTCAACGCTTCAGACGGGCGCTGCAATGAGGAGACGTTATGGTCACGGATTTGCAATTCGCATGTTGCACAACAGAAGCATTGAAACTTGCTCTCCTGTCTGGCTCCAGTTCAGGCCTAACTTGTTCTCCAGCGAATGCCGACGAGGCATTTGCGCGACGGCCATAGTTGTCGCCCCAGGAGTTATATTTAATAACGGATACTCCGAGAGATTTTGCGCCCGTTTCTGAGGCGAACTTATCATCAGAGATGTCCTTTATAGGCCGTAGCTACATGCCCTGCGAAATCGCTCTTTGCCTCGCAGCTTTCTCAAACCGCCCCTTGATGCTTACTGCTGCAACATAACTAGGGGCACTTCGCACTGGACGCTGTTTGAGCGCTCACGCCGCGTGATTAAAGCCTTCGGGACGGAAACGAACCATGTCTTCAGGGCCGCGAGGATTCAATTCATAGAGCGATGGGCGCGAGACCAGATAGGCGCGCCAACTCCGCTCAGTGTATGTGCTGATCTGAACGCCATGCTGACTGTGCATTTTCGGGGCAAGTTCAGCGATGCGCATACCCGCGCCCTTGGTGCTGTGCGCTGCTATCATGGTAGGGATATTCAGGTCCAAATTCGTAACGATAGCTGCCGGTTTCGGCACAAGACGCACAGCGGGCGCCTTGCCGATTTCAACGAAATCCGTGCAAAAAGCTCGGAAGGAGCGCGGCGCTTTTGCTTCACCAACTCCGATCACTGTTGCTCCATGTTCGCGCAATTTGGTGGCAAGGTGGGTAAAATCCCCATCTGAGCTTGCGACTACGAAGAAGCGCATATTTCTGGATAGCATCAATTCCATCGCATCCAACGCCAGCAGAATATCTGCGCATTTTTGCCCGTTCCGGCATGGAGTATGCGATAGCCGAGCGCATCTCTCCAGGCGGAGGGGCGCTGCGCATCGGCATAGACTCGAACCACGGTCGGTTTTCCGTGCTGAGCGGCGATGGAAAGAATTTGTCCAGCATACTTGCCGTTAATGTTGTCTCCATCGACAAGTACTGCCACAGGCTGCGCCATCCAAACCTCCACGCCAGACATATATAGGAATTTTGTAGGAGAAATGCGCCGAAAATTTGGCATCGTCAAAGGAACGTGCAGCATGGCAGTCAATTTTGATAGAGCCCAGGGGCTCGTACCCAGCCCTTATCTGCCCTTGGTCACCCTATCTGATGCCGCAGTGCAGCTTCCCCAGAGCAGCCATTCAAAATATATTTCAGCGGGACAGTTCGAGCCCGGTGCCGCCGTTGGACTGATGGTGCCGGACAACTCTTGCAAAGGTGCCTCGGTCTCGTGCTGCCTCAGCAGCAGAGCTTTTCTATTGGCTCTAAAAGGTGTTTGGCGTCAGAATGACTTAGCATTATCATTTTAGGAGAGAAAACCTATGCTCCAGACACTTGGACTTCTCTTAGGCTGCCAGCTGCTGGGCGACATAACTGTGCGGGGCTTTGGCCTCGCAATGCCCGGCCCGGTTCTGGGTCTTACCCTGCTCGTGCTGATACTCGGCGCAATGCCCACACTCGCTGAACAGCTCAGGCCGACCACCACGATCATCCTGGCGAACCTGTCGTTCCTGTTCGTGCCTGCGGGTGTCGGCGTAATTGGCAACTTCGCGGTTTTGTCGGAAGACGGGATTGTACTGCTGGTTATTCTCACCCTTTCGACGGTGCTTTCTATGCTGGCTGCTGTTGGAACGTTCATTGGCGTTCGGCGCGCAACCGAACGCTGGGCGACATGACAGACGTCGCAAGCCTCTGGAGCTACTTGGCAACCACACCCTTGATTTGGCTCACCACAACGATCCTCGCCTATCTGGTCGCAGATCGGCTGGCGCGGCAGTTGGGCAATCCGCCATGGGCCAATCCCGTGCTGCTGTCGGTCCTGCTGATTGCACCAGTGCTCTGGCTGACACAGACAGACTACACGACCTATTTCGAGGGCGCGCAATTCATCCATTTCCTGCTCGGCCCCGCTACGGTGGCATTGGCTTTGCCGCTTTGGGACAATCGGGACACAATCCGGACCTCGATTGCCCCGATTGTGCTGGCTTTGCTTGCAGGCTCAATCGTTGCGGCAGGCTCGGCCATTCTGCTGGCGCGTGCCTTTGGTCTGCCGATGGAAGTCCTGCTATCGTTGGCGCCAAAGTCTACGACCGCGCCCGTGGCTCTTGGCATCTCTGAAGCAATTGGAGGAATTCCTGCGCTGACGGCTGTGCTGGTCATCATGACGGGGATCATCGGGGCCGTGACAGTGACGCCTTTGATGAATTTGCTACGGATCACCGACTGGCAGGCACGAGGTTTTGCCGTCGGAGTTGCCGCACATGGCATTGGGACGGCCCGCGCATTTCAGGTAAACCCTGTGGCAGGGGCCTATGCTGGCATCGCCATGGCACTAAACGCTCTGCTGACAAGCCTGATCGTACCGCTGTTGGTGCGCTGGCTGGTTTGAAAGGACTTCTACTCAGTGCGTGTGATGAGCGCGACCTGGCGTCAAGGGACTTGGCAAATGGGTGCAATCTGGAGAGCTGCGCTTTTCACGAACGCTTTCGGCGGCGGTCTCAACTGATCGACGCAACACATGCATTGAAACGCTCTGCGGGAGTT
>NZ_JBALVJ010000143.1:0-4765 GCF_036961165.1 Sulfitobacter sp.
AAGTGGCGCACTTTCTCTCCGGCGATTGGTGCAGTTTTAGTCCGGCGTTGACAATATCGAAATTAAGGGCCGTCTCGATCAGATTGCAGACCTTCACCGTTTTGATGAATAGCCAGTTTGTCAGCGGAAAGCCTGCTTTGGGGTAATTGGCCCCCGCCACGCGACGGAGGCCATCTGATTTTTATGGCAACTTCATTTCAATGTAGTCACCACGGACAAAGAGCGTGACCGTGACGTCCTGCCCATCGCGGTTACGCCAGAACCAGCCATGATTGCCAGTAAAGGCCGCCCTCAGGACACCTTCCGCGCTTGGAACAGCACGGCCCTTTTCGTAGCTGATGTTCTCGCCGCCACCGTCGCCATGAAGGTCGAAGTTGACGACGCCATTTTCGACCACCCAGAGGAACTCGGCCTCTGCCCCTTCTTCCATGACCAGCTTGACCTCAATCCCGTCGCCGGGAGCCAGCGTCACGCTGTATTGATCCGTCCATTCCGGCTCGGTTGTTTGTGCATGGGCTGCACCGACGAAGAAGCTGAAAAACCCGCCGCCGAGACTGGATTGTTCTTCAACCGTCCCGGTGTTCTGAAGCTCCAACAGGCGGTCGGCTTCGGCCTCTTCGGCAAGCTGGACCTTGATCTCGCCCATTTCGGCCAGCCCCACGGCCTTGCCTATTCCGGTTGGGTCGATCCCGTATTCTGAGGGCAGGACGATGGTCACGAGGATCACGACCGCCGCGACGGCAGCCAGGATCGTAGATTTGATAAGTTGCGCAGAAGTTGGCAGTTCATCGAGGTTAGGTTTGTTTCCGTTGTGCATTTTCTTGTTCTCCAAAGGGATCAGGCGACGAAGTAGCCGGTCATCTGGTATCCGACCAGAATGAACCCGGCAGACATCATCACGACATTTGCGGTGTAGGCATGTTTCCAGAAGCTGATGGTCTTGCGCCAATAGCCCATGACGATCAAGATCATGGCGAGGGCGATCAACTGACCGATCTCGACGCCGACATTGAAGGCCAGAAGGTTAGGGATCAGGCCGTCCTGCGCGATCTCATACTCCAGGATTTTGGTCGCCAGCCCCAACCCGTGAAAGAAGCCAAAGATCAGGGTTGCGGCCTTGGTATCGGGTTGGAAGCCGAACCACCGCTGATAGGCCCCAAGATTGTCGAGCGCCTTGTAGACCACCGAGAGGCCGATGATAGCGTCGATTAGGTAGGCGCTGACGTTCCAGCCAAAATAGACCCCGGCCAGCATGGTGGTGGAATGACCGATGGCGAAGAGGCTGACATAGATGGCGACGTGCTTCATCTTGTAGAGGAAGAAGACGACGCCAAAGAGGAACAGCAGGTGGTCGTAGCCAGTGACCATGTGTTTGGCCCCCAGATACATGAAGGGGATTAGCTTCATGCCGCTGACCTCTTGGATATAGCCCTTGTCGCCTTCGGTGACGGCATGGGCGTAGGCCGTGGTCGCAAAGGCGAGTAACGCCAGCAGGACCATTGCCATGAGGATCAGGGATTGCCGCAAAGGATGCGACAGATGCCCCGACCCGTAGGATCGGTTGTGTATCATTGTGATTTTCCGCTTTGTGAAAGTGTTGGATGACAGCGCCCAAAGGGCGCAGCATCACAAGCGCGGAGGTCGGTCCAGATCGAAGCCCCTGCGATCCGGCATGGCATAGCTTGCCAATGCCCAGTTCGTTCGCGTCGGCAACACCAAGCCCGATGATGTGCGGGACGGCAGGAATGCTATGTTATGGTCGTGGTCTGCTACATCATGGGCGTGTCCATGATAGGCATGCATAATATCAACGATGTCCTCGTGGGCATGGCCGTGATCCGCGATCTCGGCGTGATGCTCGGTAACGATTTTTGCCAGTTCGGTGATGTCATGCGAGACCATACGGGAGTTGGACGACGAGACCATGCCCACCGCCAAAGCGATGGTCAGCACAATTCTCAAATAGCCCGTAACTATCCGTGTCATTCTACTCTTTTCCGCAGGTCTTGGCCCACTTGCCTCATCCCCCCAGGGGGGTTACCTGTTTGATATGACAAAACATGCACCTCATGCAACCCATCCGGCAATCGTCAAGCGGCTGAAACGTGCCAGCGGGCATTTGACGAGCGTCATCAGGATGATCGAAGACGCACAGCCTTGCACCGATATCGCGCAACAATTGCATGCGGTGGAGAAGGCGGTTCAACAGGCAAAACGCACGTTGATTCAAGATCATATCGACCATTGCCTCGACAACGCCCTGACCGGCTCCAACGACTCAGCCGTTGCCGCTGAGTTCAAGGCGATCACCAAATATCTGTGAGGGATCACCATGCTCTCTGTTCTTGCCGACCACACCTATCGCCACCTGTTTTTCGCACAGATCGTGGCGCTGCTCGGCACCGGGCTTGCAACCATCGCTTTGGGGCTTCTGGCATACGATCTGTCAGGTGAGCGGGCCGGAATGGTTCTGGGCACGATCTTCACGATCAAGATGGTGGCCTATGTCGGTATCGCCCCCATCGCCGGGGCCTTCGCCAACCGCTGGCCGCGCCGGACCATGCTGGTCAGTCTCGATCTGATCCGGGCCGCTGTGGCGTTGTGCCTGCCATTCGTGACCGACGTCTGGCAGGCCTACATCCTGATCTTTGTGCTTCAGTCTGCCTCTGCGGCGTTCACGCCAACGTTTCAGGCGACAATCCCCGACATCCTGCCAGAGGAAGACCGTTACACCCGTGCCTTGTCGCTCTCGCGACTGGCCTACGACCTTGAGAACATCATCAGCCCGATGCTGGCCGCGATCCTGCTGACCTTCGTCAGCTATCATGCGTTGTTTGTCGGCACCGTAATCGGGTTTGTCGGTTCGGCCCTGCTGGTCGTGTCGGTCATGCTGCCCAGTCCGCAACCAACAGCGCCACGGGGCATCTATGACCGCACAACACGAGGGATGCGGATATACCTCGCTACGCCGCGCCTGCGCGGGCTTTTGTCGCTCAACCTTGCCGCAGCGGCGGCGGGAGCGATGGTGTTGGTGAACACCGTGGTTCTGGTTCGCTCCGATCTGGGCCTTGGCGATGCTCAGGTGGCTGTCGCCCTCGGAGCCTTTGGCGGAGGGTCAATGCTGGGAGCCCTGCTGCTGCCCCGTCTTCTGGACAATCGCCCTGACCGCCCCGTGATGATCGGGGGAGCAGTTGTATTGGTCGTTGCTCTTTTGAGTCTGTCTTTGATGTCGCTCACCTACGATACACAATGGCTCCCGCTTCTCGCAGGTTGGTTGATCATCGGGATTGGTTATTCTGTCGTGCTGACCCCGTCAGGACGGCTGCTCAAGCGATCCGCGCATGCTGAGGATAGACCTGCCGTCTATGCTGCACAGTTCGCTCTTTCACACGCCTGCTGGCTGGTGACATACCCTCTTGCAGGTTGGCTGATCACCATCGCCGGTCCAACAACGGCATTTGCAGTCCTGGCGTTGCTCGCGGGTGTTGGATTGATCAGTAGCGTCGCTTTGTGGCCGCAAGAGGATAGCGGGTCAGTGCAACACTCACATGACGATCTTCCAAGTGATCACCCGCATGTGCAGGATGGCAGAACCCACAGCCATCCAATTGTCATAGACGACTACCATCAGCACTGGCCACGGATGAAAGAAACTTAGATTGGCCAACCGAATAGTGGACATTGAACCAATTTTGGCCAAGGACTGCAAAGTCCGCCGACCGACGTTTTAGCCGCCAAAATGCTGTACTATGCACGAGTGGCCGCTTCGACGGGCTGCACCGCAGCATGCTGATTCAGTGGTGAAGGTCCGCAATGGGCCGAAGATGCTGGTGTTTAGTAAGAACTTGACCGCAACTAATCAAAAATCCTTTTGAACGACAATCACTCAAAATACCTGACCAGCGGGCTGGCTGAGCGAAAGATGTCAATCAATTGCTCAATCACGTCGTCTTCCAGCAGAAGCGCATCTGGCAGATCCTTGTGGCATCCTAAGCCGACCATTTTCAAATACTTTGCGGCCGGATCGTTATTGTCAAAACCGTCTGGAACAGTATTCAGGGCTTTGCGTGTGACAATTCCGTCTGCAAACACCTCTTTGAATTCCGGCTCGTTCACGAGCTCTTTAATTCCCTGCGGGTCGTCAACCACGCGTCTGCGCAGGCTTGCAAGTGCTGCCTTCGAGGGATGGAAAAGCCCAGCCCCTGCGTGGCAATTCCCTGGCTCGATATGCAGGTAATATCCGACGTTCTCAGATGGGTTACCCGCGTTGGCGAATACGTCAACATCCGTGCGGTATAAGCCGGGCCCGACACGTTCACGCGCTTCCTGAAAGAACTTCGAATAACTTTGCTTTGGTTTAAACCTTGCCTCAGCCACGTTATGGTCAAAACGATCCGCATAATCATGGAGTGTCGTCGCGATGCCCATAAAATTGCGCAGAGCGTCGTCACGTTCCTCGCGGTGTGCATCCCTCCAAACCTTGCGGTTGTTCATTGTAAGATCTGCAAGGAACGTAAATGTCTCTGGCTCAACCATGTCCGCCACTCCTGAATTGCAGCAATCACGAGGCGTGCCTGCGTTTGCGAAACACCATTGTAAGATCGTTTGACGGCTTTGGCTATGAGTTCGTGGATTTCTGCCCCGCACTTGAAGGTCCGCTTATCGGAAATCGGCAAGAAATTTGTCGATACACGCGAATGGCAGCTATGGGCGGCGATTTTAACGGGTCGACGCAACACTTTAGTCTTTAGCCAAAGATGGAGTG
>NZ_JBALVJ010000144.1:0-4763 GCF_036961165.1 Sulfitobacter sp.
GTGGCATGAACACAAACCAGATGCATCTTAGCTAAGCCGCAAACCTGTCCAGAAAGGCAGGACCACTTCAGTCAGACCGCACGCGCTGCGATCATGCGGGGGGCCGAAGAGAACGCCCTGCCGTTTTGAGCGGAGTTGTTCGTGTATCTAAGGGTATTACAAACCTGTTGAAAAATGTTAAGGTCTGCGGAGGTAAAACTTATGCGACGGTTACTATCTGAGACCATAAATGGGGCCCCAATTTATGGAATTTCTGCTAACCCCCAACCATTATCGGATATGCCCAGCATCTTCACACCTACACAGTGGCTTTCAGAGAACCTGCGGCGGCTGCATGAATAGGAGTTGCGAAATGCTCAAAGCAAGGGGTTTGGACGACGACCGGTGCCCTCTGCCCCACGACCTTCGTCCAGAATGTGGTGCAGGCTCTGCTCATGGCTCGAAATGCAAAAGAAAGGTCGTTGCCGGGAAGTCCAAGTGCAGTCACCACGGTGGCGCATCTACTGGACCAAGAACGGCGGAAGGCCTTGAACGCATCTCAAGAGGGCAAATTAAACGTTGGGCAGAATACCGGAGAGTGAAGAACGCCGGCGGATAGTATTACCTTTCTTTCTCCCGAGGAATTCTTCATCCAACAATACAGAAAGCGTTCCTATATCTTCTAGCAGGATAAAAGCGCCGTTATATCCCCGTCTGTCATTCGACCGCGAACAGACTGACGATGATGCACTGTGAGTTTAGGTTTGCAATCAAACATCACGCTTTTGAGGGTATTCTTCCAGGCAGGTTGGTTTCTAGCTTTGGTGTCAGCTGTCACTTCCGGCCCATAGCCGCCGCGCACAGTAAAATCAGATGCTGCGATGCAGCTTCCCCAAAGCGGACCTTCAGCGCTAAAAACGGCTCAAGGCAACGATTGAGGTGCCCCGAGTTTCCTGCACGAGTGCGCGTCAGCGCACACTTGATCGAAGCTGTCACCGGCGGCAACGTCTGGGCCAAGAGTTTCGACCGTGCCATGGTCGATAGTTTCGAGACGCAGCCACTAGTCGGGCGCGCCGTTGTAACCTGCCTTGCGCCGCAGATCGACCGGGCCGAAGCCGTGCGGACGCGCGTGTCAGCGCCCGAGGATCTGACCGCGCATAGATTGGCGCAGCGCGGCTGAAGTCATCAAATAGCAATTTTACCTGCTGCCCCAACTTCGCAAATGCTCTTCTCTTCTACGATGGTTCTGGGAAGCCTCTATCAATCGATGATCATATTGACGGCGACCAGTTCAAGTAGGCTTTCCACCTCTTTGTCCCAATTAGTTTCCTTGCGACTGCGATCAAATTGCAAACGGCATTGCCCGCAACTGGTGATAAAATGTTCAGCGCCGGTAGCTTCGACTTCCTTGCGTTTGATCTCGAAGGCTTGAAGACGCAGCGGCGCGGCGCGGGTATTGGCCAGAACACCGCCTCCACCACCGCAGCAGAAAGAGGTCTCTTCCGCGTTTTCAAGCTCGCGCAATTCCATTCCCAAGGCTTTCAAAACGACGCGCGATGCCCATCCCAGACCGCCACGCCGGATTTGCTGGCATGGGTCGTGAAAGGTCGCAGTCTCGCCCACTGGGCGCAGACGGATTTCGCCCATCTGAATGCGCTCTGCCAAAAGCTCGAGCGTGTGCAGTATCCGAATATCGCCAATCGGAGAGCCATACCAACGCGCGGCTTCCCAGCGCAACGCGCCCCAAGCGTGACCGCATTCCGGCAGCAGGATCGTCGTGGCCCCAATCTCGCGGGCCTTGTCGATCAGGCGGCAGGTCAATTCCCCCTGAAGTTCGGTATCCCCAGAAAGGTATCCAAAATTGGTGGCCTCAAAGGCAACGGAAGATAAGGTCCAATCGATGTTAAGGCTGTCGAGTATCCGGGCGAGTCCCGCAACCGAATTGTGGTGCTCATCAAGATCCCCCGGTGCCAAAGTCAGCAGCAAATCGGCTTTGGGTTTATCCAGCGGCAGAGTGATCGAGAACTCGGCTTCGATAGCGTGGATGGCTTTGACAAAATCCGCAGGCTCTCCGAAGGGGCTGTGTTTGGTTTTGGCATTCCCGGTAATTTGCGCCAGACGGTCGGGCAGCAGCCCTGCCTGAAACATGCCGTGGCGCGCCTCTTTCACCAGTTCAGCAATGTCGATCCCCATCGGACAGGCCAATGTGCAGCGCCCACACAGCGTGCAGGAGTCAAAGATCAACTCTTCCCATTCCTGCAACTCGGCAATGCTGACGACGGGTGCAATCCCGAACGCCCGTCTGATCCAACTGAACGGTCCCTGCGTCTGACTATAGGCCGCCTCGAACGGTTTGATCTTGTGAATTGGCGTATATTTGGCCTCGCCTGTTGCCAGATGGAAATGGCAGGCCTCGGCGCACAACCCGCAGCGCACGCAGGCATTCATGTAGCTTGACGCCCGAGGGCCGAATTCAGACACGAACCCTTCCATTGCGCTTGCGACCCGAACTGTATCGGGTATGTCGCCTTGCGCATCGAACGGCTGAGTGGTGGCAGGCTTGGTTTCAGTGGCCATTACGGCTCTCCTACATGCGGGTTCCGCGACGACCGGCAAGTGCGCCGGTGAAGCCGCGCGATAGAGGCCAGGTGAATGTGTGCATCAGGCTACTGAACGGGAAATAGATCAGCCAGATTTCGACAAACCCCAGATGAATGGCGCGCAGGATTACACTTTGTTCGCCCAATGCCATGCACCCGGTCAGCATCACGAAAAATGTGAGCCCGGCAGCAATATGATCGTCAGGGCGCGAAATCAGCCGAACGACCGGATCGACAGAACGCCTGACCCATAGCGCGAGCAGACCGGCAAACGCGAATTGTGCCGCAACGATGAACCCCCATCGCGGAAGGGTCGGCCATTCAAGCCCCAGAATATGATCACGAATGAAAGCCACGTGTGGAGCCGCAAAAAACAACAACGCAAAAAGACTCAGATGAAAGGCATATCCCGCGATTATCACGAACCATACGCGCCCTTGCTTCAGAAAAGCCCGTCGCGGCAAGAAATGTCCAAAAATCGCACGAACCGCACCAGCGCCAGGAGAGCCGACAGGCTGCGCCTGAGTTGGCGAGCGCCCTGTCGTGAGGATAACGAACATGCGCCACGCGCCAAACACGATAAAAATGCCGACAGAGACGGTCCACAGTGGGCCCTCAAGAAGTTCAATCATGCTCATGTGTCCGCCTTGCTTTCGATGGCTTCCATTTCGGACAACCAGAGATCGTGATGCGTGCGGGCCCAGTTTTCGTCGACATCGCCATTCACCATGCCTTCAATCGCACCCTCGGTGCCAATGGTGGCAAGATAGATGTGCCCAACTCCAAAGCCGATAAAGACAAGCGCAGCAATTGCATGCAAAAGCTCCGCCCGGTGCAGCAGGTCATGGGTGCCCAGATCATTTGGAAAACTCAAAATGATACCGGACGCGGACAAGGCGATCCCAGCTAGCGTAGCCGTCCAGAACCAAGCCTTTTCGCCGGCGTTGTAGCGGCCAGAGCTGGCATGCACCCCAAACATGCCACCACCTCAAATGACCCAGTTAATGTCGCTCCATGATGGAAAGTTGCCCCGCACGAATGTGAAAAACAGAGCCCCGAGTGACAAGATGAAAACTGGCCCGAACAAGTTATGGGCCTGCATTGACGCGGTGGCCAATATGCTGAAGGCAGATTTTCCGATCAATGGGATAAGCAACGGGCGTCCGAACAATAAAAGCAGCCCTGTGAAGCCAAGCAGCAGAAACAAGGTCGCTATGACCCAATGAACGACACGCTGCACCAAAGAGAACCGGGAAACCATTCGCCCTGATCGGCCACCATCTATTCGCAACCGTCCACGGATCAGATAAAACAAAGCAACAGCCGCAACGATCACCGCAAGCGCCGTACCGCCATATTGGATCAGCGGCCCTTCTGGGCGACGTAGTTCAGACCACCAGACGCCCTCAGCATTTATTAAAATGCCGTCTGTAACTTCGCTGCTGCTTGGAAGACCAGCCGCACCTTGCCTGATGGCGCGCCAGATATCACTATCACTTTGATCCCCGAGCGTGTTTTCAAGACCGGCCTCGGATGGAAACGATGGCGCAATTCCCTGAGCGTGTCCTTGTCCGGCGACGGCGAACAACAAACTGATCGTGAATAGCAGGCCCACTGCGCTCACCCTCAAGATGCCCGCAAACCTAGCATGCATCAGGAAAACGCCAAAACGAACGCATATGCTGGAAAGACGGCACAGCTGATTTGTTGTGAAACAGTCGACATTGCCCGCAACTCCCATTGCAAAAGTTGTATTCATAAATCTATATCTATTGATCGGACTAGCATCATTGATGCAGATCAATCGCCAGCTGCCTCCCCGCCCCTTCTTAATGAATACTGCAATGTGAATAGTTCCATAGACGGGGTTCGAGCGGACTTGCGCGGTGCAGAAATCAGTCTCGTTTCGAGCTTGGATGAGCATCCGTTTTCAATGTCGCAACCTTGTTGGCTACGCAAAGTCAAAAAAATGAATGATGACAGAGCGAAATCTTGAACTTGCTTCGAAGGCAACAAGAGGCCTCAACCTTTTGCAGCTGAGCGGTTATTTGTAGTGTCGATACCTTCTCGGAGGTCCGCTTTTGCCGCAACGCGAACGACATGTCGCACCCGCAGCGAACGGCCGCTTCCCGCCCTTCGTGAAGGCTGCCGCTTCCGGCCCATTGCTGCCGTTCACGTCCACCT
>NZ_JBALVJ010000145.1:0-4675 GCF_036961165.1 Sulfitobacter sp.
CGTTTCAATGCATGTGTTGCGTCGATCAGTTGAGACCGCCACGCAAAGCGGACCTCTGTGTAGATCGCAGCGAAGGTACGCTTCCGCCCTGCTTGTCGCGCACTTGGCATTCGACTTGAATGGCCCTGAGCCGCAGCTCGTTAACAACTTGCATCGCTGCGGTGCAGCACGTGAAACCTGCCATTTACTGTGCGTGCGACAACTTGGCGGTATCAAATAATCACAGTGCGAGGCCCCTCGAACTTGTCCGCAGGCACGCAGATATTCCGGCGCATGGTCCTGGGCGACAACATGTGGCATGTTGAAATTATGAAAGAACTGCACCAAACGATCAGGTTGCTCTACGCCGGACAAAGCCAACGCGCCCGGCGGTTTCGCTATGGACTGATCTTTTTCGATGCGCTGACCATCGTCTATTTCATTACTACCGCAGCGCTGCCCGCGACACCGGTTACGGCCGCGCTGAACATCTCGCTCGGTCTGCTCATACTTCTGGACCTTGCGGCCCAATTCTGGATTTCCGATAACCTGCGCCGGGAGCTGACCCGCATCTACACTCTGGCGGATCTGCTCGTCGTGGCGTCCTTGCTGCTTGCGCCGCTTCTCACCGCAAACGTAGCCTTCCTGCGCGTGCTACGCGGCCTGCGGCTGATTCACTCCTATCACCTGCTCCGTGATCTCCGCCGCGATAGCCTGTTCTTCCGCCGCCACGAAGACGCCATTCTCGCTGCCATCAACCTGTTCGTCTTCATCTTCGTGACCACGTCGCTCGTCTTCGTGCTGGCCTTCGATGACGAGGCTGGCATCGCCGGCTATGTCGACGCGCTCTATTTCACGGTGGCGACGCTAACGACCACGGGCTTCGGCGATATCACCATGACGACGACCGGCGGAAAGCTGTTGTCAGTGTTCATCATGGTCGTGGGCGTGGCGCTCTTCTTGCAATTGGCGCGCACCATCTTCCAGCCATCCAAGATCAACCATAAATGCCCAGAATGTGGCCTGAACCGGCACGAACCGGATGCGATTCACTGCAAGCATTGTGGCGAGCTGTTGAAGATCGAGACGGAGGGCGACACTGGCCCATGAACGCGACAACGTGTTTCGATCATTGCCCGTCATTGCCCTCATTCGAAGCACGCGAGCGTTCCAAAAAGCAGAGCAGAAAACAATAAATCCCAAGTCCGCACTGCTCCGAGGAATGGCGGACACACTCAAAAAAATTTGGCGGTTCCTGCCCATAAGAGACATTCGCGTGTCGATATGATGCCGCGGCGTAGCTTTTGTATTGCTGACGGCCGTCGATCTTAAAGCAATTTATCCACCAAAACGTCTTTCATCGGACGCTGCGGCCATTGTTTCCCTGTTCTATTCAGTTCCGAGTTTTGACTATTTCCGCAGTATCAGGACAGCCGCTACCGTTCGGCTGTCGAATTATCTTGCGCTTGTCCATCTAAAGGCCTCTTCCATCAAGAAAGCTGGACACGGGTACTTTTCACAACGGGTAATGCTCAATGACTTCGATAGTGTCATCGTCTACCCTGCCTTCTGGCATGTCAAAGATGGAAATTGCAGTGAAAAATTGGTACCCGATAAAATTCGAGCCAGACGTCGAACGTGCCTATGCCCTGCAACTGCTGCAAAAGTTTATTCCGCTTGGCAGGTTGGCATCAGCCATCGGCCTTGTTGCATTTATCGGCTATGGGTTTTGGGATCTGATGTTGGACCCCGATGCGCTGAGCAAAACTGGTCCGCTTCGCGCTGCGGCAGTACTCCACTTCGCGATATGTATCAGTGTTTCATTCCTGCCGATCATACGCACCAGTCCAAGGTTATGGACGTATTTCATGATGTACACGTACCTTGGTGTGGCGATTTTGTTCCCTTTGATATTAGCGCAATTGCCTGACGGGTTTGTCGCAGGCGTGGGCGGACTTTTGACTGGAATGATATTCGTTCCGGCGATTACCAACGGTGTGCGTCAGGCCTCAATCATTCTGGGCGCATATCTTTTTGCCGCGCTTCTCACGATTACTCTGGCGGGCGGTACATCCTTTGAGGTTGTGAATGCGGTGGCCTGGACCAGTGGTGGCGTCGGATTTGCGATAGGTTTTGCCTATCTTTTGGACGTCATCAATCGGCGCGCCTATCATTTAGAACGCCTACTTGAAGAAGAAAAGCGCCGGTCCGAGACATTGCTGCTCAATATCCTGCCCGCAGACATTGCCGTGAGGCTGAAGGCACAAGAGGAACCCCTAGCTGACACACATGACTGCGTGTCTGTCCTCTTTGCAGATCTTGCTGGCTTTACCGACATCTCGCGGAAAATGTCGGCGAATGAGCTGGTAAACTTGCTGAACGATCTGTTTTCGCGGTTTGATGCCCTTGCGGCAGAACACGGTGCAGAAAAGATCAAAACCATTGGCGACGCCTATATGGTCGCAACGGGTCTGCAGGGCAGCGTCGCGGACCACGCCGAAAAAATTGCCGACCTTGCGTTGGGGATGCAGCAGGCCTTCGGCGAATTTCGCAAGGACAACAATGTTGATCTGAAGATGCGGATAGGCGTGCATTCCGGAGCCGTCATCGCGGGTGTTATCGGCAAGCAGAAGTTCTCCTACGATCTATGGGGAAACACCGTCAACGTTGCCAGTCGGATGGAATCCGAAGGTATTCCAGATCAAATCCAGATGTCCGCCGAGACGTGGCAACTGCTGTCTAACCGCTATCAGTCAACGCCACGCGGTGAAATCCAGATCAAGGGGCACCGACCCAGAGCAACCTATATGCTTGATGGCTTGAAGGAAAAGTTGGTTTAACTGTACGCTGCCGCCGCGACACAGCCCTCCACCGCCAAAAGAACACTCGATCAGCCGATATTTGAATATCGGGTCTCGCTGTTGGCACAATCTCAACTTGCACAAGCAGCGAAGGTAGGCATTCCGCCCTTGGATCCGGGCGCAGTAAACAGCCCATAGCTGCCATTCATACCTGTTGCAGCGAAAGGCAGGTCTGAGCCCTAACTTACCGTCTTGCCGCTATGCAGCTAACGTCCGCTATGTGCAGCAGGACTTACCTTCTTGAAACGGTGGACATGGCACCGTTGCATAGGAACAATATACGCAGCAGTCACCTTCCAGTGGCTTCAATAATGTTTGGCAGGACTTGCACTCGTAAAACCACTGGCAGGCATCTGTCGGCATGGTTTCGATCTCAACGTGTCCACATGACGGGCAGGTCAGAGTCGATTCCAGAGTTACTTTTGTTTCTTCTGTCGCCATATCGCGTACCCCGTCAGTATGAGAAACCCAGCCAAGATCGGCAATAAAACAGCGTCATTGTAAACGACACCAAGTAGTCCAGTCAGACCAAGCGCTGTCAGGGCAATCGGCAATAGCGGTGTGAAGCAGCAGAGAACGGCCAGTATCGTACCGCTCACTCCAAGCGCCAGTAGTTTATTCTTCAACTTGTTAACCTCCATAAATCCCACATGAAAGACTGCGCCGAACCCTCCCAAAAAGGCGACGATAGAGCGACCAAGAATGCGACCGTGGCGACTACCGTCCAAATGGCGGTGGATCGCTTGGGTGCAGTGCAAGGTTTTGGGTGCATCACACGATACCAAGCCCACACGAGCGCAAGGGCAACCACGATGAGGATGAAGCCGCGATAAGCGAGAAAGGTCCAAGCATCGTGAGCCATGACCCACCAAGGCCAATGATCGAATGTCCAATAGGCAACACACAACATGAGGCCGATAGCAGCGCCAGTAGTGCCCCGAAAGGCATCACAAGCCAAACCGCCAAGCCCGTTTCTGTCACTGTTTCTTGATTTGCATGCATATCCATTTTCAACTTGTACTTCCTGTAGCCACTACAGGAGCAAGAGAAATGATAGCAATCGGGCAGGCCTCACAGCAAAGTGGGGTGAACATAGAAACCATCCGTTACTACGAACGCGTAGGCGTTGTTCCTAAGCCAGGAAGGTCCACCGCAGGGCGACGGCTCTATTCAGTCGATGAAATTGCAAAGCTACGATTTGTGAAACGGTGTCGCGATTTAGGTTTTCCGATACCGATTATTCAAACTTTCCTTTCATTCACCGGACAAGAAGATCGCTCCTGTGGCGAGGTGGAAACACTGGCGGAAGATCATTTGGCCCAGATTGATGCTAAGATTGAAAATCTTGCGCGATTGCGGGAAGCGCTCTTGAACCTTTCCAAGAATTGCGACGATGGAACAGCGGCCTGTCCAATGCTTGATTCACTGATGAGAGATGGCTTTGGTGAGGCCGTTGCACAGAAAAGCTGACATTGGCATCAGCCTTCTCAACGGCAGGAAAGTCCGGCGATTTCAAAGGGTCGACGCAACACTTTAATCTTTAGCCAAAGATGGAGTGATCAAAATGAAGTGTCGTCGCCGCGTATTTTTCACGGACAAGCAGAAGTCGGAGATTTGGGACAGATGGCAGCGCGGAGAGTCGATGAGCTCGATTGGTCGGGTGTTTGATCGGGGGTCATCGTCAATTTACCCGCTCCTTGCGCGCACGGGCGGCATCCGTCCACCAGATCGCGTTCGGTCTCGCCTCGCGCTTACCTTGATCGATCGGGAAGAGATATCCAGAGGTCTGCGGGCACAGATGTCCTTGCGGTCTATCGCTCGAAGCTTGAAGCGAT
>NZ_JBALVJ010000024.1:0-51737 GCF_036961165.1 Sulfitobacter sp.
CTGTGTCCAAAGTTATCGGTCATTCCGTCATGCGCTGAAAATAGCGACAGAAACCCGGTGTGACACCGAGAAAGGATGCTATCAAATAATGGCCGAATAGCCCTTCGTGGTGTGGGAAGTCTTCGCGAAACCACGCAAGGCGGTCTGCGCCGCCAAGTGCGGCAAGGCACCACTCCCGATCAGCCTTACGGGCCAGTTCTTGCTGCAAAATGCCGTTTGCCCACTCGCGAATTGGCTCAGATGCTAACATAAGCTCAGTCAAGGCGCGGCTGTTCATTTGCGCAACCAATGCATCCGCAATCACATCTATTGATACGAGCGAGGTCCCGTTTCTGGTTCTCGCGACATTTGGTGCGACCACGCATGGACCAGCGTGGAAGCCGACGCAAACGGCTCGGCCTTCTGGGTCGCAAATTTGGCTCGTGGCGCGCCCATCAAGAATGATGTGTTCAAATGGGTCTGGTTCGCCCTGCGTCGCAATGCGACGCCCCCTTTCTACATATTCAACACTCCATGCTGCCGCGAACTCACGCGCGGTGTCTTTGTCCAAAGCATTCGGGGGACATGTCAGATAAGTAAACAGGTCCAAATCGCGAATTCCTTATCAAACGATAATGCCAGCTTTGCTCGCGCTCAGTACGACAGTGCTAATGGTAAGGAGAACAACCAATGAAAATGATGATACCAACTAAGAAGTACGGGCGGCAAGCGGCACTTTTCGGTCTCGCTGCCGCCGGATTCTATCTGCTGATGATCTATATCACGTTGGCGCACATTGAGGCTTTGTCCGGCCTTCGCCCTTTCGACATGCGCCCCGGCGGATATTCGGCTGAACAGGCAAATTCGCTGATCAATGCCTTGGGATCCAGTGGAAGGCGGTACTATCTCACGCGACAAATTCCACTTGATCTGGTTTATCCTTCGCTCATGGCGCTGACCTTAGTATCATTGCTCAAATGGCTTGGATCACGAGACGTAAGTCAAAAGCTTGTTCGAATTGGAACTTGGCTTTCGATTACGGCAGCTATCGCTGACTATCTAGAGAACGCCGGCATCTGTCTCATGATCCTGAGTTGGCCAGAAACATCAGCCAACACTGTCCTGGCGGCAAGTGTCGCTTCCATTGTGAAATCGGGCTTAACGACGGCTGCTGTCTTGACCGTCTTGCTTAGTGCTGTCTTTTGGGCGTCTAAAAGAGCGCGTACTTACGCTCGGTAGATGCCTGCTGAAGATCGCATCGGGAAGCGCCAATATCGTACTTCAGAGTAAAGGGGTATGGCCATTGAGACCCCAAATAATGGGTTAAAAATGTCAGACGTTTCTGGCCAATCCTTCGCACATCGACCAAACTGACGGTCGAAGCCAAATTTGCCGTCCAAGGTTGTTGTGGCGAAGGTTTCAAATGAGACCGAAGGGCGCGGCCTAGTGATACCGCCTTTCGCAAAGAGCGCGAAAGGCGGGCTTTCGGGCGGATCGGGTTAACGTGCTGTTGCTTGCAACCACATCCCCTGACCACGCAGTACAAGAATGAGGCCGAACATGACCTCGAATGCAGCACCTGGAAGCAGCAGTGCCATCGACGCTGTCTCGAAACCGTATGTCGATGCAATCATCGCGGCGATGAGACATATGTACCCCGCGAAACCCAACGCTCCGAGCACCGTGGGAATGAACTTTGACCTGATCAACCAGAGGCACATAGGTAAGCTGCCAAGGCCGAGAGCAATCATGCCGAATTGATAGAAGGCGTCTCCGGTGAGCGTCAGTCCCAGGAACATTCCCTGTAAGGCCGTAACGCTAATGCCCAACAACATACCTTCAGCAATACGCGCCATGAGATAGATGTCTCCGCTGCGTGGCGCTGTTGTTGCGATTATCGGGCGCATCAGCAATCCGATGATGATGACTGCCACGGAATTGCTGAGGCACATAAGTAGACCAAGCCAATGCCATTCACCGCCCAAGAGGGCTTGTCCAACGCCGAAAAGTGGGAATGCCGCCAAGATGCACAGCCCAATGATCCGGAACCTGAGAATATCAGACATGGGTGGTCTCCATCAATTGAAGATCTTCGTTAGCGTTTAAACCTATCTTGCCAGTTGGAGTGACCGTCACGACGACGTTGCCCTTCTTGTGCCCAGTATCGACATGGGCATGTGCGGCAACCATTTGCGTAAAGTCAAAGTTCCGATCAATCACTGGATGGAAATCACCAGCCGCTGTGAGATCGACGACCTTGCTCAGGATACTGACAGCCTCCGACGCTACACCGCCAATCATCCGTTTGCCGCGCAATCGTGCCTTCAACCCACCCAAGATCATATCGGATGTACTTCCCGCGATCATCAGCATGCGGCCCTTTGGTACCAATGCATGCCGCGTCCGGAACCACGGTGCGGTGCCAACGGTATCCACGACCATGTCGTACAGCGGCCCTCTTTTTGCAAAATCGTGTGTGTTGTAATCGATGACGTGGTCAGCACCGATTTCGCGAACTAAATCGGCGTTCGCGGCGCTGCAAATGCCCGTCACCTCGGCTCCAAAGTGTTTGGCAAGTTGCACGCAGGCTGATCCGACGGACCCAGACGCCCCATTGATCAGAACACGTTCACCAGCGCGCAGTTTGCCTTTGTTGATCAAGAAGTCATAAGCGGTCGTGGCCCCAAAGGGGATGGCTGCTGCCTCCTCAAAACTCAGGTTTTCAGGCTTCAGGACGATTTTTCCATCTGCAGGCATGGTGATGTATTCCGCATGGGCGCCAAACTTTGCGCCTGGGAAACCGATGACGGCATCCCCGGGTTGGAAAGTGGTCACATCTGCACCGATAGCTTCGACTACCCCGGATAGATCAGTTCCAAGAACCGGCTTGCGAGGGCGCGTTATGCCGAAGACAAGTCGTCCAACTAGTCCTAACCCAGCGGGCATCGTCAAACTCCGAGCACGCCAGTCACCCGCACTGACGGTGGTTGCAACAATACGGATCAGCACTTCGTTTGCTTTAGGTGTTGGGGTTGGCAGTTCAACGTAATTCAAGACGTCGGGGCTGCCGTATTCAGTATAAGTATAGGCATACATATCAAGGGCTCCTTAAGCTGACTGAGGTATGGAAATGGATTGGGTAGTGTTGCCGCGCATGCCACGGATGAGCAGCCAGAGGCCGAAGCCGAGTTCCGAGATCGTTACAATCGTGAGCAACCCGATAATGGTGATGTCCAGTACGGCAACATCAGTGAACGTCAGTTCAACAAGGCCTTGGATCAGATAGCCAAACGCTCCTATAAACAGACCCCAACCCAGCAGATGCGGGACCAATCTGGATCGCAGGATAACCCATCCAAGGGCCAGCAAATGTGCGCCAAAGAAAAGCTGCCAGACGTAAATGCCGAGGGCGTGCGCCTCGAAAAAGATTTGCGCAAAAGCCTGACTGTCAGTCGGGTCAAGCCCCATCGGCTGGGTCAACAGCACGTAGGGCATGACCCACAGCAACAGGTTGATCCCCATGACGACGATCATACCCAAACGGGAGACCATCGCGATTAGGGCAAGGCGTGGGCTGGTGGTGCGAAACATCTGATACAGGATGACCGTGATCGCAATCTCAAGTAGGATCACGGCGCTATTGGCAAGGATACCCAATCGAAAGAGCCCAAACTGATCCATCAGATTGGCGGCAGTGGTTGCAGCATCCCCAGCCACGACGATCTGCGACGGCACATAGCCGATGCTGAAACCACCGCAGACGGAAATGGTGAGGTACAGGGCCCCGGCGATGCGGGCATCTTTCAGGTTCAATGTATTTTGAGTGTCCTTCGACGTGAGATTTCCTTTCATGGGTCAAAGCGCGACCGGATGAGGTTGTTGGTGTTGGCTGTTGTCTAGCCCCTGCACGCATTTATGCGAATTGACCAAATCCTGTGATTTGATATGCATATCTGCATGGATTGGCGTTCAGTAAAATTCGACTGGAACAAAGCACGGGCTTTCTTGGTCACCGCAGAAGAAGGATCATTGTCCGCCGCTGCGCGAGCGTTGGGCATGGCGCAGCCAACCCTTGGCCGTCAGGTTGACGGGCTCGAGCAAGAACTCGGCATCGTTTTGTTTGAACGTGTCGGTCGTGGCCTCACACTCACGCCAAGTGGTCTGGAATTGCTGGAACATGTCCGTAGCATGGGGGAGGCCGCTGGCCGTGTCTCGTTGACGGCCCTTGGTCAGTCGCAAGCGTTAGAGGGCACAATCTGCATCTCTGCGAGCGAGACCTACGCGGCTGTGCTGTTACCCCCGATCATCGCCAAGTTACGCATCAAGGAGCCCGGTATTCAGGTTGAGATTGTCGTGGCCAATCATGCCAGCGACCTTCGCCGCCGCGAGGCCGATATCGCGATACGCAACTTCCGACCGACTGAACCCGATCTGATTGCCAAGAAGATCGGAGATGCGGATGCGATTTTATATGCAACTCCGGATTATATCGACAAGATAGGCAATCCGACGAAGCCCTATGATCTGCGCCACGCTGAATTTGTGAACATGGACCATGGTGGCATGATGATCAAAGGGCTCAACACGCTTGGTCTTGGCCTGACAGAGGCGAACTTTCCACTTCTAACTGAGAGCTATCTGGTCATGTGGGAACTTGTGCGCCAAGGCGCAGCTATCGGTATTCTGGACGCTTATATCGGCGACGCTGACCCAGTCGTGCGCCGAGTTCTGCCTGATCTCGAACCGCTCGTGTTTCCGATCTGGCTCGTCTCCCACCGGGAACTCACAACCAGCCGCCGCATTCGCAGGGTCTACGATTTTCTGGCAGAGGAATTGAGGCGGGGTTAACTTCAGGACGCAGTATCGACAGGGGAGATAATGCTCGTGAGCAATCTGTCGGTCATCATCGTAGCGTCGGCCCACGGATAATCACGGATCGTATTGAGACAAAGTGCGATGCCGATCATTCCAGATATCAGTGTGTCGGTGCTTGCTTTGACGTTGCTCTCATTTTGAAGAATGTCCTGCACCAGATCCGAAAACATCTGAAAGTGTGCCAACGTTTCTTCGTCCATGACAAATGTGCTGACGTCCGACCGCGTTACGTCATTCGACATAAAGACGAGCCTAAAATGGTCGGGATGATCGACCCAATAAGATACAAAGGCCTGAGCAGCCATTTGTAGACGTTCAGCCGGTGCATCGATCCGTTCTAGTTTTCTTTGAATTTCGCGGGACATGTCGGCAAGTACGTCCGCCCACAGATATCGTAGAATATCCTGTTTGCCCTCAAAATGCGCATAGATCGTCATCGGGGCACATCCAACTTCCTTGGCAAGACGGCGCATCGAAACCGCATCAAAACCTTCTGCGCGATAGATCGCGAGTGCTTGCTTTGCGATCTTTGATCTGTACTCCGCAATATCACTCTCGCTGCGGGGCGGCCTGCCTGCGGTCTTAGCCATGGGTTGGTTTCTCCAATAGTATTTTAGTACGCGTCACAAATAATGCTTGCGCTGTCAAGGTCACATTAATATAGCACGCGTATCAATTAAAAGAGATGCCCAACTAAACGCCCACAAGGAACATGGAAATGAAAAAGATCAATTTACTTAATCTGGTTGTCATCATTGTCGGCGTAGCCATTATTTTTCTCGGGCTGAACGTCGGTCTAGGTGGGATCAAAACACTCGGCTGGCAAACCACACGCGACTTCGTGGCGATCACGGATGCTGCGATATTCCACGCTCAAGATAGCCACATAAGGTTCATTGGCGGTATCTGGTTTGGTGTTGGTGCAGTCTTCGTAATCGGCGGTTTTGAGATGCGTACGTTCCGCCCAACATTGATTATTCTGTCCGCGATGATCGCGATCGCGGGCCTATTTCGACTGAGTGGCATGGACAGCGATGTGATCTTCAGCGCGGCAATTGCCCCGTCCATTTCACTGGAACTTTTTGGCTTTCCGCTTCTTGCGTGGTGGCTCGTCGTGTCGGGAAGACGAGAGGATCAAAGCTGACGGTTAACGGAGCGTTCACGCCTACCATATCCTGCCCAAGCAAAGTTGCAGCCAATGCTGGTTTGCGGCGTCGCCGATCCCCTTCGTTCAAAACGATAGCTATTGTCGCAACGCCGCTCCGTGATTTATTTCATCTGCATGTCATAGACCATTTTCATCACCATGCGGCGCGGTAGGAGAGGGACAAGCCAGTTCAACATGAAGCGCATTTTCGGATCATTGACGACGCGCAACTTGCCTTTGAGCATCGCATCATACCCGAACTTTGCGACGCTTTGCGGTTGAGCAGCGCCGTCATTCATCTTAGCCATTTTATCCATTGCGGCGGTCTTCGCGAATCCCGTCTCCACGAAACCCGGCTCTAGCGTCGTGACGGTCACACCGTGGGGACGCCATTCAAAATCAAGCGCGGGGGACAACGTGCTGACAAAAGCTTTGGATGCGAAATACGTCGCCTGCAGTGGACCTGGTTGATAAGCACCAGTAGAGCTGACGTTAAGCACCTTGCCGCTACCGCGCGCGACCATGTCTTTACCGACCAAATGGCACAGCTGCACGAGCGCGTTGATGTTCAAATCAAGCATGGGCATATCTGCCTCAAGGCCGCGATCAAGGAATTTTCCGTGCCTGCCAAAGCCGGCGTTGTTGATTAAGATGTCGATCCTATGCCCTTTGATCGCCTCATAAAGCGCCTTTGCGCCTCCCTCAGCGGCCAAGTCGAGCGGCACGGTCATCACGGAAACCCCGTGTTTCTTCTCTAGTTCATCCTTCAACGCGTCCAGCTCTTTTATGCGGCGTGCTGTAATGATCAGATCGCCACCTTTACTGGCATGGTAGCGGGCAAACTCGCGGCCAATCCCAGAGGAGGCACCGGTGACGAGAGCAGTGTTAGACATGTGAATCTCCAATATATGTCAATGCGTGTTGACATACAGGTATGGACATCAGAGTCGCTTGTCAACATCTGTTGACAAGCGTCACCTCTCCTATAATGTGCGCCTATGCGAAATTCAGACAAAACACGCGAAAAGCTCCTATCTGCTGCCACAGAAGTATTTTGGGATCAGGGATATTCCAACACATCGCTGCGCCAAATTGCGCGAATGGCTGATGTGGATGTTGCGCTCATCTCTCGGTATTTTGGCGGAAAATTAAAGCTATTCGAAGCGGCACTGACAGCGGGCCTTTATTGGCCCGAATTGATTGATCCCGACAACGACCCAATCAAAGTTGCCATCGCGAAATACACCGCCTCATCTTCAGAGGATCACAAGTTCTCGATCACGCGCATGATTGTGATGAATGCCAGTGATCCACAAGTCGGAGACATGGTTAGGCAAACACTTTTTGACACTCTCGTTGCCCCGCTCGAATCCCGAATGGACGGTGAACACGGGGCGGCGCAATTGGCCATGTTTTTCTCTGTGATCATAGGCGCATCCGTCGCGCGGCACTCTCTTCTCATGCCTGGAATGGCCGAGGTGGACGCAGACACGCATGCGCGGCAATTACGCTATTTGATCGATGCGGCTCTTCAATTTGAAATCAGTGAGGAGCCCACGGTTCCGTGAAGCAGGCATCAACCTGAAAATATGCGCGATGCCCGCTTCTCGGCCGTGGTGTAGACGCGTCAGTCGAAGGGTTGCCTTTTTCGTGCTCGAAGCGAATTGCATAGATGCAAACGGGGCTATGGTAAACTTGAAACCTGCTGCGGGCTAGCTGGCATCCTGCTGCTTGAGCCAGTCCAATATCGCTTGGTTTTTTTCTTCCGGCTTTTCTTGTTGAATCCAATGACCGCAATCTAAATTGACCACCTCTACATTGGGTACGAAATCTGTCAGGTTCTCGGACTTCGCCACTGGATCACAGTCGCCATAAATCATGAGCGCGGGTTGTTGGATGATCGGGTCCACGTCCGCCAACAACTGCCAGTTGCGATCAAGGTTCCTGTACCAGTTGATACTCCCTGTGAACCCTGTTGTCTCAAATGCAGAGACGAAAACGGCCAGATCGCTGTCGGTCATAACCGGCTCACCTTGCGGTGTTTTCTCTTTGGCGAGGTTGATCATAATCATACCCGGTGCAGGCGCGACAGGGGGCTGGTTCTTGCGGTATAAGTTGCGCAGGAACTGGGATGTATTTTCGCCCAACACGGCATCTGCGACGCCTGGCTGTCGATTGAAATGAACAAAGTAGAAGTCGGGGCCCATGAATTGCTCCATCATCTCGATCCAAGGTTTTTCCCAACGTTCCTGGTAAGGCACGCTCAGGTTTATCAGTTTAGTTACGCGGTTTGGATGCAACAACGTCAGCCCCCACACGACCATTGCGCCCCAGTCATGGCCGACAAAGGTGGCGTCGTCGTATCCGTAGTGATCCAGAAGCCCAACAAGATCACCCGTCAAATGTTTGATGTCATAATCTGTGACGTCGCTTGGGCGGGATCAGTTGCCATACCCCCGCTGGTTCGGGGCGATGACGTGGTAGCCCGCTGCGACAAGGGCGGGGACCTGATAGCGCCATGAATAGGCATGCTCTGGCCAGCCATGGCAGAGAACAATCGGATTTCCTGCATTGTGCTGGCCCGCTTCAAAAACCTCGAGCTCTATGCCGTTGGTGGTTATCAGGGTCGGCTTGGGAAAGTCGGTTGGGTTAGACATGTTCTGTTCCTTTATCACTTTTTGGGATGTGTCAGACACTTTCAAAATCGCCTTGCTAACATGCATTGCCATTGACTAATATCTAATGGTGCCAAATACTGGCACCATTTTCTGGTAGTCTTTCAAAATGAACATTCGCCTCCGACATGACGCCATCGTGCGCAGCCTTCGCCGCAACGGGACCTCGACAATCGCCGAGCTGGCGCAGGACGTTGGCGCATCGCGTCGCACCGTGTTGCGCGACATTAGCGCGCTGCGCGATGAGGGTTTTGTCATTCATTCCGAACCGGGGCGCGGCGGTGGTCTGCAACTTGATCCCCAATCCGTTCAGGCCACGGCGCGGCTTTCAGTTGCCGAGGTCTTCGCACTTCTCATCAGTGTTGCTTCGATGCGTGCGGCCGGAAATTTACCCTTTTTCGGTCTCGCAGACGCCGGACTTGCCAAGATCGAGAAAGCCTTGCCGTCGGATAAGGTGCGCGACCTGCGCCGGTTTCTGGATTGCTTGTACGTCGGGGAGCTCGCGCCGCAGGTCGACCTATCAAACATGGGCGCGATGGACTCCGCGCTACTGCCCGCATTCGAGACTGCATTTCTCGAGCGGTTACAGCTGCGGTTCCAGTACCGTGACGCAAAAGGGGTCGTAACCAGCCGCATTGTTGAACCGCAAGCCATGCTAATCTTGCCACCACTTTGGTATTTGGTGGCTTGGGATCCTACGCGTGAAGATTTTCGATATTTCCGCATGGACCGGATAGGTAAACCGGAATTCGTTGAAGGCGCAACCTTTCGGCGACGCCATGTGCCGTTCGAGGATCACGTCCGCCCAATTCGCGATTTACCGCGCTGACCACCTCGCATTACTTTGCGCATAGCCATGAAATAGATTGAACCTTCACTGGTGGCTCAATCCGTCCGAAGACACCAAACCGTTTCTCCTGCACAATAAGTGCTAATTTATCAATTATTTAGCTTCTTCTCTCGTTTCTCGACATGATTCAAATTCGCATCACTCATCTGGTGATTGAAAGACGACTTGCCCTTCAATTTGATTCCATAAATTCAGGATAAATGGCGTTCACCGGATAAGCGTCGTGGTCATGGGCGGGGATGATCGTTAAGTTTTGCTGCAGCTTCATCAGTTCATGGACGCGTAGGATCTCTTGTTCCAACTCGCTGACGTTCGCATCAACAACGCTCCGCATCAGGGAAAATTTGTGAGCAGGTTTTTGGAAGCCCTCGACGCTCCATGTCGTGTCTCCGGTGAAAAAGAAAACACCCTTCGCACCGAGATTGACAAACATCCCAACAGATCCAACGGTGTGCCCCGCCATCGGGACAAGAACCACGCTTTGGTCTCCGAAAAAATCTAAGCTGCGTTCGTAACTCAGATGAGACTCCGAGCTAAAATTAGCTGTTTGCCAATTTATGTCCTGACTGTCGAACTGGCTAATGAGGTATCCTGAAGTGGTCCTGCTTTTTAGGACAGTTTTGCGGCTTGGCTAAGATGGGCGTTGTTGCAGGGACCCCCACTCGGCTGATATTGGTTGCGGTCTGTTCTCTTGAGGATGATTTAGATGCCGCATAAATTCAACGCTGATCGTCGCGACAAGATCCCAAAGCAAAAGCGCCGGGTGACCAATTGCGCAGAGTGCGACGAAAGCCTGCGGCAGCGTGGTGGTCTGACGGTTTGGATCAGCGATGACGCGCTTGCGGTGTGGTCGGCTCCACCACGCACAACACCTGGTGGCCAGCCTGTCTATTCTGATTTGGCGATTGAGATGTGTCTGACTCTCCGCATGGTTTTCAAGCAGCCACTGCGGCAGACACAAGGCTTGATGCGCTCCATTGCCAAGCTTCTAGGCGTTGAGATCACGGTGCCGCATTTCACGACCATGTCACGCAGGGGCAATGGGCTGAGCTTGCCTCCCCAAACTACATCCAGGAGCGCCAAACAACCCGTGCAGCTCGTGGTGGATAGCACCGGGCTAAAGATCTTCGGCGAGGGGGAATGGCTGGAGAAAAAGCATAAAACAAAGAGGAAACGGCGCTCATGGCGCAAGCTGCACCTTGGCCTTGATCTTGCCAGCGGCCATATCGTCTGCTCCGATTTGACCACAGATGACATTGGTGATCCAACCGCCCTTCTGTGCCTACTGGATCAGATCGATGGCCCCGTAGACCTATTCTTGGCGGATGGTGCCTATGATGGTGAGCCAACGGTTCAGGCTCTCAGTGAACGCTTCGGTTCGGCGATCAAAGTCACAATCCCACCACCCAAGAACGCGATCCTGAGCCCTGACGCGGCTCAAAGCCCGAGCGCACGTGACCGTCATATTGCCGACATAGCTGCCCATGGCCGGATGGCATGGCAGAGGTCATCGGGCTACAATCAGCGCAGCCGCATTGAGACGCAGATCGGCCGTTGGAAGGCCGTCATCGGGCCCAAGCTCAAGGCGCGCAGCTTCGAGAACCAGAAAACGGAGGCCAAGATTGGCGTCCGAGTTCTGAACCGGATGACCAAACTTGGCAGGCCTAATTTCGAACGCACCGCCTGAAATCCGTCTCGGGTAGGGCGCGTTCCGTGCTCAAGGTCATCTGTGCAACAAGGCCCTTTCAATATAAAACCAATGGAGTTGACGCTGTCTACGAGTGCAACGGCAGGCGACCAGCCAGAGATACGTTGGTTTCAAGAGCGTGTTGCAGCAGCAGCAAAAGCGTTGGCGGCTAAGGAATAAGTTGCATAGGGCTGCTCAACGCAAAATTTCGTCTATAGCCGATTGACGGGGTCGAGAACGGTAGAGTTGCAAATCCCATTTTCATGGAAGCGGACCTTAGCCGCACCACCGAAAATCGGTAAAATGGGCTCTCAGCCGCCATTCGCTGCGCTGATCACCAACGGCCGCTTTGCCCTTAGCATAGGATTCCACACTCTCCCGCAAACGACCCTTAGAAGAGTTTCCCTGCGCGGCTTTGATCATCCGATTGGAGAAGAAGGGGATATCTCAGCTTAGATTTACTGAGCGGTCCTAACTCGTCAAGCAGTTTTGCAGCTTCTCAGCCCTGTATGCAATCGAAGCGTGATGATTTGTTCCCACCTGAGTCGGCGACTATGGGAGGCGCAGCAAGTGCACCGACCAACTGAAAGTAGTAGGTGCATTGAAGTCACCGATGGCATCTGCACCGGGATCGTAGTAAGCGCAGACCGGCGGCCAGTATCGATGTGGGTTGGGCGAGAAGGTGCCCTTGGAAGCGGCAAAATACTGATAATGGCGCATATGTTACTTTTGTTGTAGAGATGGAATAATGTTGGCGGGATGGGTCAGATATTGATTAAAATAGAGTTTTGCAAAAGTTGCTTTCATGCTTGAGATTTGCGCAGTTGGAACAGAACCAGAAGCAACCCCAAGCTGATAAGGGAAATCGACATCAGCGGTAGAACAAATCCTGCACTCAGGTCTGACAGCAACCCAAACGAAAACGGGCCCAAGACACCGCCAATTTCAGCAGAGGTAAAGAACATACCGCCCGCCAGTCCCAGCCTTTCGGGGGGGATGTTAGGCGTTTCCATCAAGATCAGGATCGCGATGGTCATCATTGATCCGCGCGCCAGACCTTGCAGGACCAGCCCGCTTGCCAATACCGCAGATGCATTTGATTGTAGCAGCAGGCTGGCTAGAAACGACATGCAAAATAGGCCTCCCATGATCGCCAAGCGGCGCTCGGGTGTGGCCAAACGCGGGATTGCCAATACGCCCAACACGCCCATCGCTGACGGGATCGCGGCCCAAAGTCCTGCCTCAACCGGCGTAAACCCACGGTCGCGCAGCAGCTCGGGCAACCAGTTGTTCAGCGCATGGTTGATGAAGAAAATCCCAATGCTCATGGCAAGGATCAGCCGCACCTCGGGCAGGTGTAGGATGTCGCGAAAGGCGGCCAGATTGAATTTTTTTCCTTGTTCCGCACCGCTGCCTTGTTTGTCAAACTCAGGATGGCAGGTAATGGCAAACCAGATCACGCCGGCCGTCAGCACCAGACCCGCATAAATCAACATGACCCCGCGCCAGTCACCGTCTGCCAGCGGTAGCGCCACGCTGTTGGTCAACCCTAACGCAAAGATGCCGCCCAGATAGGGACCGGTCACATAGATGCCCATGGCCGTGGCCCGTTGTGTCCCGTCAAACAGGTGGGCGATCGTCTTGGGGGCACCGACCGAGATCAGCGGCCCACCCAGCCCAAAGAGTGCTACGGCCAGCATCATCTGCATTGGCGTGTCGGCAAAACTGCGTGCAAACAGTGATGCAGCCATGATCAGCGTTGCCACCAACAGCATCGAGCGCACTCCGAACTTGTCCAGCAGAATGCCGCAAGGGATGGCCGCGACGATATAGGCCAGTGGCCACGCGCCAAGGATGCCGCCCATCAGCGTATAGCCCGCCCCCAGATCCACACTGATAGGGGCGATCATCGGTGCCATTGAGGCGATGGCTACACCAAAAGAAAAGTAGATCAGCCAAACGCCAAACAGGATGAACCAGCGAAATCGCGTTTGCTCTGGAACGACTGGCGCTGTGTTCATGCCCCTACGCTTAATAGCTGCGCGGTAGGCCAAGGACATGCTGGCCCAAATATCCAAGGATCATGTTTTTGGATATAGGGGCGGTCTGGTACAGCCGCGCCTCACGCCATTTGCGTTCAATCCCGTATTCGCGGGCAAAGGCAAAGCCGCCGTAAACCTGCATGCACATCTCAGCGGCCTGCCACGAAGCATCTGCGGCAAGCATCTTGGCCATGTTAGCCTCAGCCGCGGCTTTGTGGCCGGCATCAAACATCGCGGCGGCTTTTTTGACCATCAGTTCCGCAGCTTGGGCAGCGGCATAGGCCTGTGCAATGGGGAACTGGATGCCCTGATTTGACCCGATCGGATTGCCAAACACAGTGCGGTCCTTGGCATATTCCACGGCCTTGCGGATAAAGAACTTTGCGTCGCCAATGCACTCATATGCAATCAGGATGCGTTCGGCGTTCATGCTGTCGACGATGTAACGAAAGCCATTGCCTTCTTCGCCCACCAGCGTGTCGCCGGGGATTTCAAGGTTGTCAAAGAACACTTCGCAGCTGTTGTGATTGATCATCGCGTCGATCTTGCGTAGCTGCAGTCCTTTGCCCAAAGCCTCGCGCATATCCAACAGGAATACTGATATGCCATCGGAGCGTTTTTGCACATCTGCGGCAGGGGTCGTGCGGGCCAAGAGTAGCATCAGATCGGACTGATACGCGCGGCTGGTCCAAACCTTTTGACCGTTCACAATGTAGCTGCCGCTTGGTGTGCGCTCTGCTTTGGTCTTGAGCTGTGTTGTGTCGCTGCCGGTTGTCGGCTCTGTCACGCCAAATGCTTGCAAGCGCACGGCCCCGCTGGCGATGTCCGGCAGATAGTGCTGCTTTTGCGCGTCTGAACCGTATTTCAGCACCGTGCCCATCGTGTACATCTGCGCATGACAGGCGGCGGCGTTGCAGCCGCGTTCGTGAATGGTTTCCAGCACAGCACCAGCCGCACTTAGCGGAAGGCCGGAACCACCGAATTCTTCGGGGATCAGGGCTCCGAGAAAACCCGACTGCGTCAGTGCCTCGACAAATTCGGCTGGATAGGTGTCCGACTTGTCCAGCTTCAGCCAGTAGTCGTTTGGAAAATCCTCGCACAGCTTTGCCACTGCATCGCGGATGTCGATCCAACCTTCTGATGCCGGAATCGAAATGCTGTCCATGTCCATGCTGTTCATTCTTTGTCCTGTTAAACTTAAATTGCGCCATTACTGCGCAGGGATGCGATGCGGTCGGCGCTGATCCCGAATTCGTTCAGAATCTCGTCCGTGTGTTCTCCTGCATCGGGTGTTGCTGAGACGATTGATGCAGGTGTCCGAGACAGATCAATGGGTTGTGCTACCAAGCGGACATTGCCGCGCACCGGATGTTCCACCGATTGCGCCATGCCCAGATGCTGGACCTGCGGGTCGTCGAACACTTCTTCCATCGTATAGATCGGGCCTGCGGGTACACCGCAACCATCCAACAGATCAATCCATTCGGTGGTGGTTTTTGTCGCGAAAATCGGGCGCAAAAATCCCCAGATTTCGGCGCGGTTTGTGGTGCGATCACCCATTGTAGCATAGACTGGGTTGTTGCCCCAGTCAGGCGCGCCAAGGGCCTCGCACAACGCGCGCCATTGCCCGTCTCCGCCCACGCCCAGATTGATGTGCCCGTCGCTGGTGGCCACAACTCCCATCGGCGTGACCGTGGGGTGATCGTTGCCCGCGCGTCCCGCCACCTCGCCGTCCACCAGATAGCGGGCGGCCTGAAAATCCATCAAGGCGATCTGCGCTTGCAGCAATGATGTTTGCACCCACTGCCCTTGGCCGGATTGGGTGCGTTCCGTGATCGCCACCAGAATGCCTGTTGCCGCATACAGCCCCGCTGACAGATCTGCCACGGCGGTGCCTGCGCGGGTTGGTGGCCCGTCCTCGAAACCGGTGGTGCCCATCAGGCCGCCCATGCCTTGGGCAATCTGGTCAAAGCCTGCCTTGTTCTCATAGGGACCGTCTTGGCCAAAGCCCGAGATGGAGGCGAGGATGATGCGCGGGTTCACGGCACGCAAGGCTTCGTAATCCAGACCCAGCCGCGTTTTCACACTGGGGCGGAAGTTTTCGACTACCACATCGGCCTGTTTCACCATGTCCAGAAACAAGGCACGTCCATCGGCATTTTTCAGGTTGAGCAGCATCGATCGTTTGTTGCGGTGCAGGTTCAGCATGTCATAACCATCACGGCTGCCGCTGACACCGGCGTTTGTATCCATCCCTTCGGGGGCGTCGATTTTCACAACGTTGGCCCCGAAATCCGCCAGCACGCGGCAGCAATGCGGCCCCGCCCGCACGCGGGTCAGGTCAAGCACGCGCAATCCGGCGAGGGCGGCCGAGGCTTGCGGCGCGCTCACGTCGGGAACCCTACGTTGTACTGCGCCACTTCGGCACCATTTGTGCCGTCGGCCTCAATGAACCAATCGCCCAGCGTGCTGGAGGTGACAAAGACAGTATCGTCGCGTTTCATCAGCAAATCCAACGCCTGTTCAAAGTAATGGGCGATATGTGGCACGCCAATGATGTGGGGGTGCAGCGCCAGCGTCAGGACACGCGGGTTCTGGTCCAACTCGCGCTCGAACACGGCCAAGGTCGCCTTGAGTCGCGTCAGCATCTCGGCGCTGGTGCTTTGCTGGATGGCATAGATCGGTACGTCGTTCAGTTCGAACGTATAGGGCAGGCCAACCATTGGCCCGTGTTTCGTGCGCATCCAGACGGGCAGGTCGTCCAGCACCCAGTCGTGTAGAAAATCGAGCCCTTCGGCCTTGAGGATATCAGGCGTATCATTGCTTTCGCCCAAACCTGGCCCCAACCATGCGCGGGTGCGTTTGCCGCTGGCTTTCTCCAACCGGTCAAGGCTTTGACGGATCACCGCGCCCTCATCCTCGACCTGTTTCAGCGATTGCTGGAACCAGCCATGGCCGACCAACTCCCAGTTGGCATCCACCACGGCTTGGGACAGAGATGGATACACATCAGCCACCTGTGCGTTCATAAAGGCAGAGACTGGCAAATCGCGGTCCTGCGTCATTTTCATGATCCGTGGCATGCCCACACGCATCCCGTATTCGACCCATGAATAATTTGGCACATCGGGTGGGGCAGGGGTGGCACCATGCGGGGCGGGAATAATACCGCGGGGCATGGGGCGGTCAAAAGGCCAGTATTCAATATTCATCGCCAGATGAACCATCAGGGGTTTGCCTTTGAGCGGGACAAGTTTGTGCCGCTGCGACGCCATTTGATAGGGCACACGAGGATTAGGCCACATGATATCGTTCCTTGCTGTGCGTTATTGCGTATGCAGGCGCAGATCACCGGCACGCCAGTAGAGCGTTACAGGCTGATCCTTTTGCGGGATAACATCAAGGTCATCCACGACGCGGCAGACAAGGTCGTGCCCAACCCCCACATCAACCAGATGCGACGTCGTCAGCCCCAGATAGACAGCTTCGCGGTAGCTGCCCGTGACGGCGTGACCGGGCTGCGCCTGCGCATCGCTGGGGTCGAGTGTCATGCGCGTCAGTTCGGAGCGGATCGACAGGGACACTTTATCACCGGTGCTGACTGTTTTGCCGCGGCGGTTCACCTGCACATCTGTACCGTTGATCTGGACGGTAACCTTGTCCACAGACACTTCTGTCACGGCACCCGACATCATGTTGTTTTCACCAACAAAGGAGGCAGTGAACGTCCGGTCCGGCGCGCGGTAGATGTCACGGGCATTGCCATGTTCGACCAATTCACCCGAGGCGATCAAGGCGATGCGATCTGCGACGGTCATCGCTTCTTCTTGGTTGTGGGTGACGTGGATAAAGGTGATGCCGACCTTTTCCTGTAGGTGCTTTAACTCAAGACACATGTCTTTGCGCAATTGCGCGTCCAGCGCGGCAAGCGGTTCGTCCAGCAGCAGAATGTCCCGCTCTAGCACCATCGCGCGGGCCAGCTGCACGCGCTGTTGCTGACCACCCGACAACTCATGCGGCTTGCGGCTCTCGAAGCCTGTCAGCCCGACCAGCTCAAGGGCGGCCGCACTTTTCTCCAGGTTGTCGCGCTTGGACAGGCCCGCGACCTTAAGTCCGTAGCCCACGTTTTGCAGGACATTCATATGGGGAAACAGCGCGTAGGATTGAAACACCATTGACGTTGGTCGCTTGTCTGGCGGCAGGTGGCTGACGTCTTGGCCATGCAGCAAAACCGCGCCTTTGGTTGGCTTGTGAAACCCGCCAATCGTGCGCAGCAAGGTGGTCTTGCCGCCGCCACTGGGCCCCAGTAGGACAAAATACTCGCCCGCCTCGATCTTGATGTTCACATCTTGCAGGGCAACAACGCTGCCGTAATGTTTGGCAAGGCCGCGCACTTCGACCGCTGCGGGTTTGGTGGCTGTCATATTGGTATTTCCCAAAGCGTTCATGTGGACATGACCGGTTCTGCCTTGGCCCGAGCCACGCGCGCCAGCGCCTCGGATCGGACCAGAGTGTAAAGAATGATGCCACCGATAAAGACGATGGCGACGAAGCTCATAAAGCTGGACATGGCGTAAGATTGTTCTGACATGCCCTCGTTCAGCATCTGGCTGACCAGCACGGTGGTGAAAGTGTCAAAGCCGCCCTTGAGCAGGCTGGTGCGGGTATATTCGTTAAAGCAGAGGATGAGTGTAAAGGAACATGCACTGAACACCCCTGCCCTGATTTGCGGGAATTCAATGTCCCAAAACGCGCGCCAGCCGCTTGCCCCGCAGTCGCGGGCCGCTTCGGTTTGTTCGGTGCGATACCGGCCCATGGTGATCAGGATCACGATGAACGCGTAAGGGATCGTATAGATCACCAACCCGATCCACGCAGTCAGAAAGCTGAGCCGGAACCAAGCGTCAAACATATCGGTGCCCAACAGGACGCCCAGTGATTTGAAGCTGCCATTCACATTTTTGAAAAATACCAGCAAGGCGGAGCCCAGAATGTCGGGTGCCACAAACAGCGGTGCCAGCATCAAAAAGACGATCAGCAGCTTCTTTTCTGACGTTTTATAGAGCTTGGCCGACATCAGTGCGAAAGGCACAGTTACAATCATCGTCATCACCGCCAGCGTCATCGTCCAGCGCAAGGCCTGCATCAGCAGTTGGTCAGAGAAGATCATCCCGTACCATTTCCACGTAAAGATATAGCTTGCCGCGCCAAACCCGTTCAGATTGAACGAGATATACATCACATAGAACACCGGACTCATCAGCACAAAAACGATCAGCAGCAGATAGGCCCATTTGGCACGGTGGCCCCAGATATTGTCATAGTCGTTCATTAGCCGCCCCTCAGTTGATTGGTGCCAGAATTTTTGTCAGATCGAAAATCCTGTGGCCAATATAAAGCAGTCCCATCAACGTCAGCATCATGATCGCACTGATTGCCATGGCGAGTGGGAAGTCGAGGGCAGCAATCGCCTGTGTCGCGATCAGACCGGCGTTCACGGCACCCGGACCACCAAGGATGTTGGGCAGCAGCGCCACACCAATACCGTTCACAAAGATGAACACGCTGCCCGCAAAGATGCCCGGTGCAGCAAGCGGCAGGATCACATCGCGGAAACGGGCAAAGGGGCCTGCACCGATGTCGTCGCAAACCTCAAAGATATATTTGGGCACTGCCTCCATCGCGAGGAAACCTGCAAAGACGATGAAGGGCAGGAACGACAACACCTCGCCGATGATCACGCCGGTATGCGAATAGATCAGGAATGTCAGCGGCTCGTCTATAATGCCAAGGTTTTCCAGCGCGGTATTGATCAATCCGTTGCGTTGAAGCACGGGGCGCAAGGCAAAGATGCGGATGATCTCGGAGACCATAAAGGGAAGGATAAACAAAAGGATAACGCGGTGCTGTGCGACCTGCGGCACAGATCGGCGCAAAAAGACCGCAATAGGAAAGCCCAGCACAAAGCAGATCACCACAGCAATCAGCGAGTAATACATAGACGACAGAAAATTCTTGAGCCGTGCAGAGAAAAAGAAGTTCTCGTAGGCCTTGAGGCTGAACCCCGGCTCCATCCAGAACATCGTTCGCTCGAAAAAGCTGAACACAACCGTCAGCGCCATCGGGATGGCAAAAAACAGGATCATGAACACAATCGGCACATAGAAAACCCAGCCCGAGGAACGCTCCATCAGACTAGGTTTATATATTGCGGCGGGGATTATCCCGCCGCTGTTTTTTGATGCACCCTTGGGCTGCATTAGCGTTTATGCCGCCTGAACACGGGCCCACCAGTCCTGATAGGCGCGGATATTGGTCGGAAAGACGTTCTGCCAAGAGTTGCCGGGCACGGCCAGTCGTTCTTGCTTGCGGGCCAGACGTTGGATGATCTGGGCGCGGGCGGTTTCGTCAAAGTCATCCGTGTTGCCTTCAACGTATTCAACCACACCTTTCATCTGGGGGGTAAAGCCCAGACCGGCCAGTGTACGTGCGCCGAACCATGTGGACAGATAGACATCGGCCAACTTGTAGAACGCCTCGTCCATGCCGCGTTCCATGCCGCCTTTGGTCAGCATAACGATGTTGTTCCACGCCTGATGGCCCTCTTTCATGGTGCCATAGCGAATGTCTTTTTCGCTTTTGCGACCGGCGACAATCTGGATTGGTTCCCACGTGGACATGACCAGCACTTCTTCTGAGGCCAGCAAGTCAACGCCGTTCTGGAACCCGTCCCAGAAGGTGCGGAACTGGCCCTTTTTCTTGTGCTCGATCAGGAACTGACAGACGCCTTTGACCTCAGCCTCGGACATGTCGGAGGGGTTCTCGATGTCCTGCTTGCCCGACTGCTTGAGGTAAATGGCCGTGTTGGTCAGGGTCGGACCAAAATCATTTTGCAAGGCGGCGCGGCCTTTGAACTGTTCGTCAAACAGAACCTCCCACGAGTTCAGCTCTTCGCCGATCTCGTCATAGTTGAACGCGAGCGCGTCGGCGTTGGAGATATAGGGGATCGCGACAACCTTGCCTTCATAGCGGATCGTATCCGCCGCGGCTCCGCCTTCGAGGTAGCGATCTTCCACGTTGGCCCAGTTCGGGATGCGCGAGACGTCCAGTTCAGCAATCGCGCCTTGGCTGGCCAGCGCGTCTTCCATGCCGCCACCATTGTCTGTCATCGCGTCATAAAGCGCGTTGCCGTCGCCGACGACCATCTTCTGGATCGACTCGTCCGCGCGCGCACTTTTGGCGATGGCAGCAATGTCGATACCGGCTTGGTTGGCCATCGTGCTCCAGTCCTGCTCGCCCACACGGGCGATGCCTGGTGCCCAGAATTTGAGCGCATTTGTCTGTGCCGCAAGGCTACGCGGCAGACCTGCGGCCAGAGCAGCTGATCCCATAAGCGTCATCAGCTGACGGCGATTGAATTCCATTTGGTTCATGATGATCCACCCTGTTTGTTCTTGCGGCACGTCCGGCCGCTTTATCACAAACGCGCTTTTGCGTCTGCATATGTCTCAAAAAGCAGTCGGGCACTGCACAGCGCAGGCCTTGGTGCCGTGATCTTTGTGCGCGGGTCTTGATCCTTCATCACTCAGCCGACCACGCTGCGCACATCACGCTGTACCGGCCCTCTTGACCATAGTTTCGTGCACAAAAAAAGGAAGAGAATAAAGTGAATGGTCAAAGGAAAACTGGGTATTTGCGCAAATTTATATACCATTTGTACTCAACAACTTGATTAAAAAGTATTATATCTAAAAAATGCGTATGGACTAATTTTCATCACTTCACGCGACGCTTCAATTTTCGTATACATAGTTAGACAGCCCCCCGACATTGATGTATCGAGAATCCCAACAAATGGACGGAATATAGAATGCAACCAAAGGCTCATGCTGAATCAGATGTGACGGTTGGGCCGTCCTTTCCTCTTGGCGGGCAGGAGGCACCAAGCCTGTCAGAAAGTCTCATTTCACTTTGTGCCCGCCCCATCGATGTTGCCGCCACGGACCAAGCGCAGCGCTTGTTGCTGGATTGGTGTGGCATCTCGCTGGCGGCGATTAATGAGGATGGTGCCATTGAAATCCGGCAGGCAACACAGGCGCTAGCGGGGCACGGATCTGCGCCGACGGGGCCATGCACCGCTTTTGCAGTTGGCGATTTGCCTGCGGATCAAGCCACCTTTGTCAACGGATCGCTGGGCACCTTGCTGGAAATGGACGACCTGCACCGCGCCTCAATTATGCACGCAGGCGACGTGGTGATCCCCGCCGCACTGGCATCGGCACAGCTCTCTCATGCATCGGGGCGGCAATTGGCCGAGGGAATCGTCCTTGGCTATGAGGTTGCGTTGCGGATTGGACAAGCGGCCGCATCAGCAGGCTATGCCGCGTGGTATAATTCAGCGATCTGCGGCGTGTTTGGTGCGGCGATGGCAGCGGCCCATGCAGCGGGAGCCAGTAATCTGGTCAAGCGTGATGCTTTGGGGCAGGCCGGGATGATGGCGTCGGGCCTGTGGCAATGCCGGTTGGAACCTACCGACAGCAAACCGGTTGCTACGGCCCATGCGGCCCGCGCGGGCGTCACTGCTGCCGTGCTGGCGCAGCATGGGGTGCGCGGTGCGCGCCGTATCCTTGACGGAACCTTGGGGTTTTTCGCCAGCTATTATCCAAATGCGAGTCAAGATGACGTGTTGCACGGGGTGGAGCGCGATTGGCTGATCCACGACGTCAGTTTTAAGCCTTGGCCTGCCTGCCGCCATGTTCATCCAGCGATGGGTTTGGCGATAGACCTGCGGGAGAAGCTAGAGATTGATCAGATCGCCCGCATTGAAATTACCACTTACGCCGCCGCGATTGAGTTCTGCGATCAGCCCGATCCGCAAACGCCACATGACGCGCGGTTCAGTTTGCAGCACTGCGTTGCGGTTGCGCTGACGCAGGGCAACCTGGGGACGCGGGATACCTCGCAGCAGGTACTTGCCGATCCTCGGGTCGCTGCCCTGCGCTGCAAAACCCATATCATCGAAGCGCCGGACCTGACCGCCGCCTTTCCCCGCAAAATGGGCGCGGCCCTTGCCATCACAGCGCAAGACGGCACGCTGCATAAAGCCGCTGCTGACAATGCCCCCGGTGATCCCGAACACCCGCTGGATGCTGCCGCCCTGTCGCAAAAATTCCACAGCAATCTTGCCAGCGTTGGCATCGCGAAGGCGCATGCAACCCAGCTTGAACATTGCATCAACGATCTAACAGTTCAAACGACGCTGGATGATTTAACCGCCGCTTTGCGCAACGTCTCTCATCCTCTTCAGAAAGGTCAAACCCATGACTGATATTCATAGCCTGAAACCACCCGTTCCCTTTGGCCCTGTCGATCTGGACAGCGGATGGGAACAAGTCCCGGGAGGTGCCGAAGGCGTCGAGCAAAAGATGTTATCAGGTGCTTTGGACGAGCCTGCACAGGTCGGCGTGCGCACGCGGCTGATCCGTTTTCGCGCGGGCACGGTGGCAAATGATGTCTTCGTGCACGACTATTGGGAAGAGGTTTATCTGATCGACGGACATCTGAATGTAGGGGGTGACGATTTTCACGCGCCCAGCTATGCCTGTCGACCACCGGGCACGCCGCACGGGCCGTTTGCCTCCCCCGAAGGCTGCGTGTTTTTTGAAATACAATATTACGTTTGAGGAAAGGTGGACCCACAGATGGATCTTCAACTTGCGCGGAAAAATGTCGTTGTTACCGGTGCCTCCAAAGGCATTGGGCTGGCAATTGCCAAACAATTCGCCTTTGAAGGAGCGCGGGTCACGCTGGTGTCACGTTCGGCCACTGCACTGGCAGAGGCACAGGCGCAGATTGGGGATGCCGCGGATGTTTGCGTTGCTGATCTGTCCACAGACGCAGGCCGTGAGGCGTTGTTTGCGGCCTATCCTGTGTCGGATATTCTGGTGAACAACGCCGGTGCCATTCAGGCGGGGCGTTTGGCCGATTTCAGCATGGCGGACTGGCGCAGCGGGTGGGAGCTGAAGGTCTTTGGCTATATCCATCTGTGCAAGCTTTATGCCACCGCGATGACCGCACGCGGTTCTGGCACCATCATCAATATAATCGGGATGGGCGGGCGCGCGGTTAGGCCAAATTATATCTGCGGTGCTGCTGGCAATGCCGCGCTGATCGGCTTTACCAATGCATTGGGTGCCGAAACGCCTGCCAGCAATGTACGGGTCTTTGGTATCAATCCGTCGCCAACGTTGACCGACCGGATGACCACGATGTTCCGCACCCGCGCCGCCGAAGAGCTGGGCGACGAAAGCCGTTGGGAGGAATTGGTGAACCCCGATGCCTTCCCCTTTGGCCGCCCCAAAAGTCCAGATGAAGTGGCGGCTCTTGCTGTCATGCTAGCCTCGCCGCTTGTGCAGTATCTGTCTGGTACTGTTGTTGATCTGGACGGTGGCGGGCAGTGGCGTGGATAGTGGAAAGGTCATAAAAATGCAGTCGGATCAAATGGAAAGCCACGCAGGTGGCCGCCTTCTGCTGACCCGCGAGGGTGCCCTCGCGCGGATCACCTTTAACAAGCCCGAGCGGATGAATGCTATGTCGTTGGACATGTGGGAAGCGTTGCACGCGGTGTTGGACGGCCTTGCGGTTGATGACAGTGTGCGGGTTGTTGTGCTGAGCGGAGCAGGGGACAAGGCGTTCGTCTCGGGGGCCGATATCTCGGAATTCGAAACCCAGCGTTCGTCCGAGGACAGCGTGCAGCGTTACAACGCAATCTCCGAAGCTTCCGATGCGGCTCTTTACAGTTTCCCGAAGCCGACCATCGCCGAGATCAAAGGCTATTGCATTGGCGGTGGTATGGGGTTGGCCGTTGCCTGTGATTTCCGCATCTGTGCCGATGATGCGCGGCTTGGGATCACCGCCGGGCGGCTGGGTTTGGGGTATAACTACTACGGGGTACACAAACTGGTGGAGCTTGCGGGGCCGTCGGTTGCCGCGCGTATCCTCTATGCTGCCGAGCTGTTTCCCGCGGATCAGGCGCTTGCGATGGGGCTGGTCACACAGGTTGTCGCGCGGGATGCGCTGTCCGTAACCGTCAATGATCTTGCCCAGCGGATTGCGGGGAATGCACCGCTGACCGTAATGACGGCCAAGGCGGCCATTAGGGCCATTGGTGGCGCGGATGGAGTGCCACAGAAATCGGACATCGACGCGCTTGTCGCCCAATGTTTTGCCAGCGAAGACTACGCCGAAGGCCGACGCGCCTTTACAGAAAAACGCAAACCTGTGTTCAAAGGTCGATGAGCATGCAGGCCGAAATAGAGCTAACGTTGGATATCGCGGTTTTGCAGCAATGGATTGGCCGGACCGAGGTCATGGTCGACCATCTTGATGCAGGGGCCGCACAGCGCATGCAGGTCACGCTGGACCGTGTCGCGGACATGCGCGAGGGGGCCGAGCTGCCGCCGTTCTGGCACTACCTTTACTTCAATCCGCAGGTGCCAGTGTCAGAGCTCAAAGAAGACGGGCACGAGAAACTGGGCCGCTTCCTACCGCCAATCTCTTTGCCACGGCGCATGTGGGCGGGCGGCACGGTTGATATCACGAAGCCACTGCGTATTGGAGAAACCTGCACCAAAACCTCGACCATCCGCGATGTGGCTTTGAAGCAAGGGCGCAGCGGGCCATTGTGTTTTGTCACCGTGGATCATGATTTCACCGTGGCGGGCGAACACCGGCTGACCGAGCGGCAAAACATCGTTTACCGCGATATGCCCGCAGCAGGTGCAGAGCCACACAAGGGCAAAGCCGCGCCGCTTGACCCCACCGACGGGTTTACCGTTACGCCGGACCAAATCATGCTGTTTCGCTATTCCGCGCTGATCTTTTATAGCCACCGCATTCACTATGATCTGGATTATGCCTGCGACATCGAAGGCTATCCCGGTCTTGTGGTGCATGGCCCGTTGATGGCCGCCCTTGCCGGTGAGTTGGGTCGCAGCCTTCACCTAGATCAGCCGCTAAAATCCATGAGCATCCGCGCTCTCAGCCCGCTGTTTGCGCCAACGCCCTTCCATGTCGAGGCCCGCAGCAATGCAGACACGACGCAGACATGGGTGCGCGGCCCGACAGGCGATCTTGCCATGACCGTCGATCTGACATTTGCCAACGGACCACAGGAAACCTGACCTATGACGAACCCATTGTTCGATACCTTGTTGGCCCCTCATCTGGGCAGTGATGCGCCTTTTGTGATCCACCCTGACGGGACAACGCAAACTTATGGCGCATTCATGATCAACGTGAACCGTGCGGCGGGTGCTTTGGCACAGTGCGGTTTACGAAAGGGGGACAGGCTTGCGCTTCAGGCGGAAAAGTCTGTGGAAGTGTTGGAAATCTATGCCGCTTGTCTGATGACTGGTGTGCTTTTCCTACCCTTGAATACGGGCTATACGGCGGAGGAGATCGACTATTTCCTTGGTGATGCTGAAGCAGGTGCCTTTATCTGCAGCCCCAGCCGCGAAGCCGAATTTGCGCCGATTGCAGCGCGTCACAACACTAAGCTGCTGACCTTGTCAAAAAGTGGGAGCGGCAGTTTTTCCGACATCGCGCGGGCTTGCGCACCTCTTGAAACTGCGGTCGCTTGCGGCCCCGATGACATCGCTGCCTTGCTCTATACCTCCGGCACCACGGGTCGGTCGAAGGGCGCGATGTTGACCCACGCCAACCTGCTGTCAAATGCGGAGGTTCTGGTGGACCTGTGGCAGATTACCCAAAGCGATCGCCTGCTGCATGCGCTGCCAGTGTTCCATGCGCATGGCCTGTTTGTGGCGGTTAACACCACATGGCTAAGCGGCAGTAGCATGATCTTTCATCCAGCCTTCAACATCGATAACGCGCTTGCCGCCTTGCCGCAGGCAAGCACGATGATGGGTGTGCCGACATTCTATACTCGCCTGTTGGACGATGCGCGGTTTGGCAAAGAGGTGGTTGGCAACATGCGCCTGTTCATTTCGGGCAGTGCACCGCTGCTGGCGGAAACTCACGCGCAGTTTGAGGAACGCAGCGGTCACCGCATTCTTGAGCGCTATGGTATGACGGAAACGGGAATGAATACCTCTAATCCCGTCGCTGGTGAACGGCGGGCAGGCACGGTGGGCCATCCGCTGCCCGGTGTCACGCTGCGCATCACTGATCCGGCTACGGGTGCGGCAGTGGCGCAGGGCGATATTGGCATGATCGAGGTGGCGGGCTCAAATGTCTTTCAAGGCTACTGGCGGATGCCGGAAAAAACCGCAGAAGAGCTGCGCGCTGATGGTTTTCTGATCACCGGTGACCTGGGGCGCATTGACGACGAAGGTTATGTTCACATTGTCGGGCGCAGCAAGGACCTGATCATTTCGGGTGGCTACAACGTCTATCCCAAAGAGGTAGAGATGGTGATCGATGACGTACATTGGGTGCGAGAATCCGCAGTCATCGGCGCACCGCATCCGGATTTTGGCGAAGGGGTGGTTGCCGTGGTTGTTTTGGTGGCCGGAGCGGCTGCGGATATGGTCGCTTTGACGGAGGTCATCTCCACGCGACTGGCAAAGTTCAAGCAACCCAAGAAGATTATCGTGACCGAGGCATTGCCGCGCAATACAATGGGCAAGGTCCAAAAGAACGTGCTGCGCGATCTGCATCGCGATTTGTTTGCGCGGAAAGCCTGAGGCTGTGTTTTAAAAGGCGCTTTCCAGCACCATCGCCAGCCTGATCAGCCTAGGTTCCGACCACGCTGGGCCAACCAGTTGGACGGAGGCGGGCAGGGCCTGTCCCGCAACTTCAATCGGCACGGCCAAAGCAGGCACACCACCTGCGTTTGCCAAAGCGGTGAAATCTGCCTGATTGGCGGGAGCGGGTGCATCTGCTTGAAATGCGCGCTGCGGTGTTGTGGGCATGAGCAGCACATCGACCTGAGCAAAGCTGCGGGCAAGTTGCACGCGGGCGGCGCGGATTTCCGCCATCCCCGCGACCAGCTTCGCCGCACTGAGAGTACTGCCGTAGGTCAGCAGTCTCTCGACCGTGCGGGGCAATGTACCTGCTGTGCCGAGAGCCTCCGCAAAGGTCGCAGCCCCTTCGGCTTCGGTCATAAGGAACGCCTTTTGGCGCAGCTTGGCAGGGTTCCATTCCGGCATATCTATGGTTTCTACGTGTGCGCCTGCTTGTTCTAAGGTCGTGCGTGCCGACGCCAAAGCCACGAGGGTTTCGGGCGTGCACTCTACCGTGGAAACTTGTTGGGGGATGCCAATGCGCAAACCTTGTGCATCAGGTGTCGCCGTCTGGTTTGCCCATTGCGCTGGTGCTGGCTGGCTGTCGGTGTCACCGCCATCCGGTCCCGCCAGTGCTTGCAGGACGGGCCATACGTCACCTGCCCGTGCGGTCAATATTCCTACCGTATCCAGACTGGGCGCCAAGGGCACGATGCCAGAACGCCCAATCAGCCCAAAAGTAGGTTTCAGGCCAAAGACCCCGCAATAGGACGCAGGAATGCGGATCGACCCCAGCGTATCGGTGCCGATTGCCACGTCGCACAGGCCGGTTGCAACCGCTGCTGCTGATCCACCAGAACTGCCACCTGCGGAATGATCGGGCGCATGCGGATTGGCGGTGCGGCCAAGATCGGGGTTGTCGGTGCCGCCGCCCAAGGCTGCGGCGTCCATGTTCAATCCGGGGAGAATACGTGCCCCGTGATCACGTAGGCGTTTGGTCAGGTGTGCATCACTTTGCGCGGTGATCGCAATGCGGTGGCGCAGTCCGGCACTCCAGTTGGCACCGATGGATGCAATGTTTGCCTTGAGGCCAACCACCAGATCTTGCAGCGGACCTTCGGGGCATGCCTTGTCCCGTTCAGCGTCAATTATCGCGGCGTCCATGTGGGCGAATAGATGATACCGCTCCTGAAGGTCTTGTAGGTTTTGGTCATTGGGATAGTCACGCATCCGGATCAGCCTCGTTTTGTGCATGGCTTGCAGCAATAGCCAAACGGCGCTGCATTGCCTTGACCACAGGTGCTTCGACAAGACGTCCGTCCAGCACGGCCAACCCGTTGGGCGAGGCCTCATAGGCGGCGATCACACGCTTGGCTTGTTCGATTTCCTCGGCGCTTGGGGTGAAGGCAGTGTTTATCTCATCCACACCCGTCGGGTGGATCGCCGCTTTGCCGGTGAAGCCAAGGTGTTGCGCATGCCGCGCGGCTTGCCCGATCCCGTCAAGATCGGAGAAGTTTAGGGAGGGCACATCCATCACGTCGATGCCCGCTCGTTTCGCCGCATGGATCACCTTGCCACGGGCATAAGCCAGCGGCGCGTCGGCGTTGTCGGTGCCCAGTTCGGCGCTGAAATCCACGGCCCCAAACACCATCAACTTGAGGCGCGGTGTGGCTTGTGCAATCGCTGCGACGTTTTCCAAACCGTCAAGCGTTTCGATCAAGGCACCAAGTTCAAGGGAACTTCTGACTTCACTAAGCAGAGTATCGACCAAGTGCAATTCAGCAGCCTCGGAAACCTTGGGCAGCAGGATCATGCCATGGCGCGGCGCGGCGCGTAAAACAGCCGTCAGGTCTTCGAGGCCAACATGGCTGTTCACCGCATTGATGCGAAGCGCATGTTGTGGGCCGTCAGCATCTGACTGCATCAGAAAGTTGATGGCCGGCGCACGGGCGGCGGCTTTTTGATCCGGCGGCACGGCGTCTTCAAGGTCAAGGCAGACGATATCGGCACCACTGGCCAATGCTTTGGTAAACGCCGTGGGCCGATTGGCAGGTGTGAAAAGCAAAGAGCGGCGGGGCCGTGTGGACTCTGTGTCATCGGGCATCATGAGGGATTATTGGCCACAGCATCGACCGAACGTGCGGCGGCAACTTCGGCGGCACGCACGTGGGTTTGCATGGCGGTCCGGGCCCATTCGGGCGCATGGGCGGCAATCGCATCGGCGATTTCAACGTGATGTTTGGCGCTGCGCAACAGCTCTTCTTCGCTGTAACGGCGATAGGTTCTGTCAACCATGCCTATGTCAAAAGCCATCGTCATATGGGCGGTCAGACGGGGCGAGCGTGAGACCTCGACAATCTTGCGGTGAAAGGCTTCGTTGGCGGTGGAAATCAGCAAATAGTCCTCGGCGTTTTTGGGGGGGGTCAGGCGTTTGATCTCATCGCTCAAGGCGCGGATCGCGGCGATGTCTTCGGGAGTGGCCAGGCGTGCGGCGCGCTCTGCGGCGTAGGATTCCAAAAACTGGCGGATGTGAAAGGTCTGCTCCATCTCGTCGGCGGGAAAAGTTGCAACACGGGTGCTGTAGCCTTCTTGCTGGTCGATGAAACCTTCGAGAGACAACCGGCGGATCGCATCGCGGATGGGCGTGCGGCTGAGCCCCAACTCCTTGGAAAGGCGCTCTTCGATCAGGCGTGCGCCTTCTTCGAATTCACCGCTGATGATTGCAGCACGTATCTGACGATAGGCCTGCTCTGCTGCGGGCATTTTTCTTTCGGCAAGTCGCACTTAGATCCGCTCCGGCATGTGTTCGCTATCTATGAATTTGGCAGTCATATCATGCGTGCGACAGATCTTGTACAGCAAAGACGACATGGAAGTTGACGTTGTGGGAGTCGGTCCTGTTTCTAGCGTTGTCCGACGCTCATATCTTTGAACAGGTTGGTGAATTCACGCGGTTGCGAGCGCCAGTATTGTTTAGGGGCCTCAACCTGAGCACCAAGGGCCGCAGCAGCATGCCAAGGCCAGCGCGGATCGTAAAGCATGGTGTGGGCCAGCGCGATGATATCCGCGTCGCCGTCTTGCAGGATTTTCTCGGCCTGTTCAGGCTCTGCAATCAGACCCACAGCCATGGTGGGCAGGCCGACCTCGGCTTTGATCTTGGCGGCAAAGGGGACCTGGAAACCGGGACCGACGGGGATTTTCTGCAAGGGCGAGACACCGCCTGTTGACACATGGATTGCCGCACATCCGCGCGTTTTCAGCAATTGTGATAGCGCCAGCGTGCTGTCCAGATCCCAACCGTCAGGCACCCAATCCGTGGCGGACACCCGCACCCAGACGGGCAGGTCGGCAGGCACCGCGGCTTTAACCGCGTCAAACACCTCAAGCGGAAACCGCATCCGCGCCGCCCGATCGCCGCCATAGCCATCGCTGCGCTGGTTGGACAGGGGCGACAGGAACTGGTGCAGCAAATAGCCATGCGCCATATGCACCTCGATGCCCTGAAACCCAAGGCGGACCGAGCGCGGGGCCGTTTGCATAAAGGCGTCTTTGACCCGCGCCAGTCCCGTAGCGTCCAGCGCCATGGGCGCGTCTTCATCCGGTGAATGGGGCAAGGCAGAGGGCGCTTCAGCCTTCCAGCCCCGCGCTGCATCCGGCAGGATTTGACCACCGCCGTCCCAAGGTGCCTCGCTGGACGCTTTGCGGCCCACATGAGCGATCTGGATGGTCAATGGCATGTCGGACTGGCTGCGGATGGCGGTCATCATGCGGGCAAGGGCGGCTTCATTATCGTCGGAATACAGCCCCAGATCACCCGGTGTGATGCGCCCTTCTGGCGATACTGCCGTGGCCTCAATGATCATTATCCCGGCACCGGACATGGCCAGATGGCCAAGGTGCATCAAGTGCCAGTCCTGCGCAGAGCCGTCGATGGCCGAATACTGGCACATCGGCGCGATGACGATGCGGTTTGACAAGGCCAGCGTGCCGATGGTCAGCGGTTCAAATAGAAGGCTCATAAGGATATTTCCTGTGGGAGTGAGGGGAGGAAGGCGTTTATGCGCCGCCCTGAAAATCTGGTTTTCGTTTGCTGAGGAAAGCATCGATGCCTTCGCGCCCTTCCGGCCCGTTTCCGGCAGCGGTGATCGACGACAGTTCACGATCCATCTGGCTGGCGAAACCGGATCTGAAACTGTCGTGCAAGAGCCTGCGTGCCTGACCCATGGCACCCACGGCACCCTGCGCCAGTTGGGCGGCCAATGCGGCACCTTCCTCCATCAGCGCATCGGTGGTGGCGACGCGGGTGATCAGGCCGATGCTTGCGGCCTCGGCAGCGTCCAGACGGCGGTTGGTCAGGATCATTTCTTGGGCCGCGCGCATGCCTACAAGGCGCGGCAACAGCCATGTCATACCACCATCTGGCGTGACCCCGATGCCCAGATAGGCGGTGGTGAATTTGGCGTTTGGGTCAGCCAGCACGATATCGCCAGAGATTGCCATGCTGAGACCCGCCCCTGCGGCAGTGCCATTGACCAGCGCGATCATCGGCTTGTTCATGGCCGCAAACTGGCTGAGCGCTTGGTGCAATGTGCCCGCCAGCCGTGCCAGAAACGGGTCAATCGCATCACCGTTCAAGGCAAATTCGCTGATGTCACCGCCAACGCAGAACATCTTGCCCGCCCCTGTCAGCACCACACAGCGCACCTTTGGATCGTTGGCACAAAGCAGGGCGGCCGCCAGCAGCGCATCCGCCATTGGCTAATCCAACGCATTGCCCTTGTCGGGGCGGTTCAGGGTTATTGTTGCGATACCGTCTGTGATATCGAGTAGGACAGGAGTGGTCATGCGTAAGTCTCCTCGGCGTCGACCGCCAGTTTGACAAGTGTTGGGTAGTGCGCGACCCGCGCCGCCGATTGGGCGGAAGCCGCAGAGCCCCGGATCACCCGCCCTTTAATCCCGTGAAAGATCGCGGCCATGCGGAAAAAATTGAAGGTGATGTAGAATTCGTAGTCGGGAATGCCCTTGCGCCCTGTCGCGGCACAATATTGCGCGACATAGGCGGCTTCATCGGGAATGTTCAGGCGGGTCGGATCGACATTACCCAGACCGGCGACGATCTGCGGCGGCATGCGGTACATCATGGCGTGGTAGGTGAAATCAGCCAAGGGATGGCCGAGGGTCGAAAGCTCCCAATCCAGTACGGCAAGAATACGCGGTGCGGTGGGGTGAAAGATTAAGTTGTCACAGCGAAAATCCCCGTGGACGATTGCGGTTTCATTACTGTCTGGGATGGCACCGGGCAGGAAGTCGATCAGCATGTCCATGCCCGCATCACGGCCCGCGTCGGTGTCAGCCAGATAGGATTTTGTCCAGCGGCTGATCTGACGTTCAAAGTAATTGCCGCCACGGCCGAAATCGCCCAACCCCACGTTTTGTGGATCAATTCTGTGCAACTGCGCCAAGGTGTCGTTCATCGCCGCGAAATAGGCGGGTCGGTCCATAGCGGGCACATCGGGTAAGGTTGCGTCCCAGAAGATGCGCCCCTCCACCATGTCCATGATAAAGAACCAACTACCGATGACGCTGTTATCCAGACACAGGCCGTGCACATGGGCCACGGGGAAACCGGACTTGCCAAGGGCGGTCAGCACCTGCGCTTCGCGGTCGACGGCGTGCGCCCCTTTGGCCAGAACACCGGGTGGTTTGCGGCGCAGCACATAGGTCTTGGTAGGCGTTACCACTTTGTAGGTCGGGTTGGATTGACCGCCGCGAAATTCAAACACTTCCAGCGGTCCAGCAAAACCGGCAACATGCTGTGTCATCCAACGGACTAAGGCAGCTTGGTCAAAACCGAAGCCTGCACGCACCGGCATCACGCCGATATTTTCGTCAGCACTGGTGGCGGTTGCGTTCACCCCGCGTTCTCCGTTTTCCAGTCGCGTTTGATCTTTTTGGCAAGGCTCCATTTGTGCACTTCGGTGGGGCCGTCATAGATGCGGAAGGCGCGGATTTCGCGAAACACCTGTTCGACAATTGTGTCTGACGTGACGCCCTGACCGCCCATGCATTGCACGCATCGATCCGCCACTCGCATCAGGGCCTCTGACACCGCAACTTTGGTCATTGAACTTTCCGCGCCGCCTTGCTCCCCACGGTCCAGCACATCGGCGCACCAATATGTCATTAACTCGGCCTGTTTCAGATCCATCAGGTTTTCCGCCAGCATAAAGCCGACCCCTTCGTGATCCACCAAAGGTTTACCAAATGCCATGCGCCGATTGGCATAGTCGCTTGCGATTTCATTGGCTCGTACGCAAGCGCCCAGCCAGCGCATACAATGGCTCAGCCGCGCAGGGGCCAGCCTAACCTGCGCGTATTTGAACCCTTCGCCTGAAGCGCCCAGCATCTGGTCCGCAGGCACCCGCAAGTTGTCGATCGCAATCACGGAATGGCCACCGGGCATGGAGCTGTCAATCGTGTCCAATACCCTTTCGATGTGGATCGCGGGATCGGGTAGATCGACTAGGAAGATGCAGGCCCCGTCATCGGATTTTGCCATGATGATGCCCATGCCCGCGCCGTCGGCACCGGTGATATAGGTCTTGCGTCCGTTGATGACCCAGTGATTGCCATCCATCTTGCAGGTGGTCATCATCATCGACGGGTCCGATCCTGCGCCGCCTTCTTCGGCGGGTTCAGTCATGAAAAACGCGGACCGCATGGTGCCATCGATCATGCGCGGCAGAAACCGTTCCTTGAGCTCGGGTGAGGCGACCTTGCCCAGAAGGAACATGTTCCCTTCGTCCGGCGCACAGGTGTGACAGGCCAAAGGCCCCAGCGGCGACAGGCCAGAGCGGATCAGCACGGCGGCGGTTTCACGCTGGGTCAGGTGGCCACCATCTTCAAGAATATGCGGCGTCATCACACCGGCGGACCGTGCCAGCGCCTTAAGTTCATTGCCAAGATCATCCGAGGGGCCATGCGCCCCGCAGCGTGGGTCGCCCTCAAACGGGACGACCTGTGTGCGCACAAAATCCTCAACCTTGTCCGCGATATCAAGTGCACGTTGCGAAATGCCGTGGCGTTCCAACTGGCTGTTCATCTCTCAGGGTTCCTTTGGGGCTGGGGGCGGTACGCTGTCAAAGCCAAGCTCTTGTTTGATCAGTCGTTTCAATATCTTGCCATTGGCGTTGCGCGGCAAAAGCGTATCGCGCAGGGTATAGCTTTAGGGGCATTGGTAATCGGCCAACTGGCTGGCGCAGTGATCCTTGAGCGTTTGCGTCGCCACGCTATCCGGCGCGATACAGAGCACCGCATGCACCCTTTCGCCCAGAATGGGGCAAGGCTTGGCAACCACTGCGGCCTCGATCACGCCTGACACGGCTGTCAGCACGCTTTCCACTTCAGCGGTGAAAATCTTGTGACCGCCGCGATTGACCATGTTCTTTTTACGGTCAAGCACATGTACGAACCCCTCGGTGTCGATTGATCCGATGTCGCCGGATTTCCAGAACCCTGCCGCGAATTCACGCTTGTCTGCTTCGGGATTGCGCCAATACCCCGGCACAACCATGGCTCCGCGTATCCACAACTCTCCTGTCTCGCCTCGTGGCACTTCGCGGCCTGCGTCATCCATCGCATGTATCTCTGCCCCCGGCACCGGACGGCCCACGGACAGGCGGCGTATCGCAGTCTGATCGGAGGGCATGATTGTGGCGGGGGACGTGGTTTCGGTGGCACCATAGGCGTTCATCAGGCCAAGACCGGGCAAGGCTGTACCCAACCTTTCAATCGTAGCGGCGGGCATCGGGGCACTGCCATAACCGCCAACCCGCCATGCGGACAGGTCATAGTCTTCGAGTTTGGCCTGATGCAGGCACAGATTATACATCGCGGGCACCATAAGCGTGTAGGTCATGCCGTGCTCTGCGGCGCAGGCAAGGAAATTCACCGCCTTAAATGTGCGCATTACGATAATGCAACCCGCACAGCGGACCATCGTATGTATCCCCGCGACCAATCCGGTCACATGGTTCATCGGGACCACAACGATGGTGCTGTCTGTTGGTCCCAGCGCCATGGTCTGCATGAAATTTGTGGCGGAATGGACAATCCCGAGGCCGGTCAGCATCGCGCCTTTGGGCGTGCCTGTGGTTCCAGAAGTGTAAAGAATGGTCGTGGGCGCATCCTCCTGCGTCTGCATAGGGTTTGCAGCGGATGCGTGCTGTAACAGCGTTTCATAGGCGTCGAAACCATCAGCCTTGCCCACAGAAAACTGTGCTGTCAGGGTTGGCGTATCAGCGGGCGGCGGGACAAGATCGCAGAATTCGGCATCGACGATCAGCGCCATTGCTTCGGAGTTCAGCAATGCATGGCGGATACCCGGCATCTGGTCGCGGGTGTTCAACGGCACCGTGACGGCACCGAGGAAAGCCGCGGCATAGGTGACAACCACAAAGGGCACGCCATTGCCCAGCAGCATTGCAATTCGGTCACCGCGCCCAACGTCGCGCGCTGCAAGACCTGGGGCAACCTTGCGCACCTCAATGTCTAGTTCGGCGTAGGTCAGGCGCGTGTCATCACAGATCAGCGCCGTATTGTCCGGATAGCTGGCAACGGCATCGCGCAAGAGCCCGTAGACATTTGGCGGTCGCTCCGCATAGCAGGAGACGACGCAGTCACCGTAGTGATGCTCGAACCGCAACGGAGCACTGGCACTGCTGTCAGGCATGGGCATCCTCGCGTTCTGAACGCGGCATCACAGATCGTGCCCCAGATCAACCAGCTTGCTTGCAACGCCCGCAATTGGCGCATCCAAGGGCAAACCGGCAAGGACATATCCGCGTTTGAAATCGTCGATATGGCGGCGCATCCAGTCGCGCGCGCCTGCAGGATCGCGGTTGCGGATTGCCTCGATTACATGACTGTGGGCAACTACTTGGCGCGACATGGCTTGGGGCAGTTCGGGGATCAGCGCGTCAATTCCGCTAAAGATCAAAAATCCAATCGGTTCGCGGGCGAGTTGCAGCACGCGGTTCTTGCCCGCCTCGGCAATGCGCGAATGAAAGGCGGTATCAATCTCGGCGGAAGCGCGCCCTTCGCCTTCGGCTGCCACCAAAGCCGCGTGAATGTCATACAGGGCTGCCAGATCTTTTTCATCCGCATGGATAGCGGCAAGCTCAGCCGCCAGCGGTTCGGTTTCGACCACCACATTCCACAGCTCGCTAAAACTGACCTCCAACATGCTGAGCGCGCGGGTCTGGCGCGACGCCAATTCGGCCATGCGCGGGATGCTGACCACCATCTTGCGCGGTGATATCCGGCGCACGAAACCTTCGCTTTCCAGCCGTCTGATCCCTTCACGCACGGTGGAGCGGTTGACGGCAAACATGCTCGCCATCTCGACCTCACCAGGAAGCTGGTCGCCAGGTTTCATAGAACCTGTCAGAATTTGCGCCTCGATCTCGCGAGATACTTGTTCATAGGCATGCTGCACGCGCAGTGGCTTTGCTTTGAGCGCCATATCGGTCCTAGTGCCTTTTGTGTCGTTTCCAAAAAGGGTGGACAGAGTGGTTTCATACCTGCGTCCCTCGCGGTCAGGCTTGTTGTTCTTTGAGGCTGGGGTCAATCACATTTACCTTGATGATCTCGCCCCGCTCGATCACGCTTTCGCGTTGCAGCAGATCGACGGAATGACTGAGCTCGGATTGCGCGATCAACACGGAAAGGCCTTCGCCCTTGAGTGATGTGATTACGTCCGAGATGCGCATGGCCAGCGCGGGCGCGACCCCCTCAAATGGTTCATCCAGGAGCAGCAATTGTTTGCCCGCGATCAGCGCACGGCCCAAGGCCACCATTTTTTGCTGCCCCCCCGACAGCAGCAGCGCCTTGCGCGCCGACATCTGGGTCAGCTCAGGCATCAGGTCATAGACAAAGGCCAGCCCCTTGGGTCCGTCTATGGCATCATTGACCCACGAAGGCAGCAGCATGTTTTCCTCAACCGTCAGATCGGGGATCAGGCGGCGGTCCTCGGGCATGTAACCAAAGCCCAGCTGCGCTCGGTCGCGTGGTTCCATGACCGAGATGTCTTCGCCTTGCCAGAACACTTTGCCGCCTGCCAACGTCGCAAGCCCAGTGATGGTGCGCATCACGGTCGTCTTGCCCGCACCGTTGCGGCCCACCAGCCCCATGCGTTCACCCGCCGCTACCTCAAGGCTGACACCGCGCAGAATAGGGGCGGCCTGAATGGTGACTTCGACGTTTTCCAGCTTCAATGTCATGCTGGTGCCCCCGTGACATAGCGTTGCACTTCGGCGTCCGACAGCACCACATCGGGCGTGTCATCGGCAATGATCTGGCCGTCGTAAAACGCCAGCACCCGTTCGGAGTAGCGGTTCACGATATCCATGTCATGTTCCACAAAGATCACCGTCACCCCTTCGTCGCGCAGTGCGTTGATGACCAGATCCATGATCGGAAATTTCTCGTCCGCCGCAACGCCCGATGTGGGTTCGTCCAGCAGCATGATCTGCGTCTCACCCGCCATGGCCATCGCGATATCCAGCAGTTTTTTCACGCCGCCCGACAGTTCGGGGATCAGCCGGTTGCGGTGTTCTGCGATGTTGAACCGTTCCAGCGTGGCCATTGCCCGTTCGCGGGCCTGCGCATCATCGCTGCGGCGCAAGAACGACGGACGGGTCTGTCCGTGAATGGCCCCCGCGACCAGCATGTTTTCCTCAACCGTCAGCTCGTTGCACAGCTGCGCAATCTGGAACGAGCGGTGGATGCCCAGCCGCGTGATCTGGCGCGGTGGCAGGCCCGCAATGTTGCGCCCGCCAAAGTTGATGGTGCCCGCATCGGGCTTGATATAGCCGGTGACCATATTCACAAACGTGGTCTTGCCCGCGCCGTTGGTGCCGATCAGCGAATAGATCGAGCCTTGCGGCACCGACACTGAAATATCCTTGGCCGCTGTTACCGCACCAAAGGTTTTTTGGACGTCGCGTACTTCTAAAACGCCGCTGCTCATGTGTCTTGTCCTTTGCGGCGGCTGACCAATGACCCAAGGCCACCGGGGAGGGCGACGATGACAATGAGCAAAAAGATACCCAGCGCCAACTGCCATGTGTTGGGAAAGTAGAGGTTGGAAAACGACCGCACCAGCTCCAGTATGATCGCCGCGACAAAGACGGCAGGCACCGACAGATAGCCCGCCAGAATGGCCACAAACACAAATTCACCCGAGGTGGTCCAGAAAGCAAATTCAGGGTCCACATGCCCAAGGGCCAACACCGCAATGGTGCCGCCGATACCGCCCAAAAGTGCGCCAAAAACATAGTTGTAGGCCATAACATTGCGCACGGAGGCACCCAGGTATTCGACCCGCAATTCATTGTCGCGGGTGGCCAGCGTGATCAGCCCTTGTTCGCTGTCAAAATAGACCCGCATCAATGCGCCCGAGATCACGACGATGGTGACCACATAAAGATACAGCGCGGTTTGCAGCGGGCGCCCTTCGGGGGCCCAGCCAAGGAACGTTGGTGCCCCGATGTTAAGGCCATCTGTGCCGCCGATAAAGCTCATCTTGGAGAGTGACCCATAAAGAACCATCGAGAGCGCCAATGAGAGCATGGCAAAGAAAATGCCGCGATAGCTCGACAGCAGGGGTCCAAAGACCAGCCCCACCACCAGACAGACCGCCGCACTGAGTAAGGTCAGCAGGAAGATGTCAGAGACACCGAGGAAGTTCGCCGCCAGCGTCGCGGTATAGGCACCAAGGCAATAGTAGAGCCCTTGGCCGAATGACACCACGCCACCGCGCATCATGCCAACGATGCCCAGACAGACAAGGCCCTTGGCCAGCGCCATAGCAAACAGGAACATCGCCCAATCGGGCAGCACAATCGCGCCTGCTGCCAGCACGACAAAGCCAACAGCGGCATAGGTAAAGACAGAGAAACGCATCATATTTTCCTCGCCTGTGTTTTGGCAAACAGCCCCTCGGGGCGGAAGACCAGCACGATGGCCATTACGAAATAGATGATGAACAGTTCAGCCTCTGGCAGCAAATGCACCGACGCCGCGCGGCTAATACCCACCATCAATGCGCCAATCGCGGCACCTGGGACCGAGCCCAGCCCGCCAATGATCACTACCGCAAAGGCGACAATAACCACATTTACCCCCAGCCCCGGTGTGACCGAGATCATCGGAGCGGTCAGCGCCCCGCCAAGTGCGGCAAGGAACGCGCCCGCCATAAAGGCACCCAGATAGATACGTTTGACGTTCACACCCATGGTCTGGCTGATTTCGGCGTCATGGATCACGGCCAGAACCACCTTGCCGATCTGCGTGCGGTTCAGGGTCAGCCAGACGGCCAGCCCCACGATAATTGCCGCTGCGATCACCGCAAAATCATAGCCGACATAGAACAGCGATCCCATCTCGACGGTGCCCAGCAGTGTGTAGGGCTCATAAACGAAATAGGGGTTCACGCCCCAGACCAGCTTCATCACATCCTCAAGGATCAGGAAAACCGCATAGGTGACCAGCACGTTCAACACCTCGTCACGGCCATAGAAGTAACGCAACAGCCCTCGCTCCAGCAGGGGGCCCAGAACAACAGCGACCAGTACGGCGGCCAGGATCAAGGCCACGTAGCTGCCGTACGGAAAGGCGTCACCGCCAGCGCCGAAATACGCACCAACCAGTGATGCAGAGGCATAAGCGCCAATCGCATAAAGGCTGCCATGCGCGATGTTGAGAATATTCAGAACGCCAAAAACAAGCGTCAGGCCGACAGAGACGATAAACAGCCAGCCAGCATAGATCAGGCCATCAACAAGGATGGTGGCAACAAGGTCCATAGGTCAAATGTCCAAGTGATGGGAGTGAGAAACTGGCCCGTCCCCTTGCGGCGACTGGCCAGTTTGGCGTCAGGTGTCAGTCACACTGAGCGCCGGGGAAACCCTGAGCCAGCCAATCGGCAGACTTCATGCCTTCTGGCGGGTTCACGCAGCGGGCGTTGTAGTATTCAACATCCACCAGCTCCATCTTGCCGGTTTCGGTGTTCCACTTGGTGGTGCCGATGGCATTGGGCTGGATTGCCTGATGCCCACCTGCCAGCGCCATTTCGATCCGGCCAGAGGGCGCATCCCACGCCAGCCCTTGCATCGCCGCGGCCAGCTGTTCGTCGGTCGGCTTGGTGCCACCATTGTCGGCCATCGCTTTTTCCACAGCGGTCTTCAGACCAAAGATCGCCTGCCACATGCGGAAGGGGGCCTGAACCGGAAAGGTGTCATATTCAGCCTCATAGGCGCTCCACATCGTGTCAGTCAGCTCTTTCAGATCGCCGCCACGCGCATTCGCCGCCAATCCGTTCACACCGCGTGCACCAAGGAAAATGCCATCAGGCATTTTATCCTGCAACTGCGGGATCACGTGATCGCCTGCCGCTAGCACCAGTTGCGAGCGTTTGTGCAAGCCGCGTGCCGTTGCCTGAATAAGGAAGCCCTGCAAGTCACCGCCCCAGTTTGAGGAATGAACCAAAGCAGGCTTTTCGCGCAGCAATGCCGAGATTTCAGTGCCATACTGACCCGCGCCAAATTTTGGGAACAGGGCGGTTTTTTCTTCGGCATCGGGGTAAAGTTGGCTCATTGCGCCTTTAAAATCGGCCCAGCTGTCCTGACCCCATGCGTAATCCTGATTAAGCCCAGCAAAGCTGGGTACGTCGAAATCACGCGATTTCAAATAGCGGGCAAGGCTGACGTTATCCATCGTGGCATGCGCCGCCGTGCGGAACACATATTCAAAGCTGTTGTCCTCAAAGACACGCGGCGTGCCACAGTCATAAAGGATCGTAAACGCCTTCAACTCATCCGCGACAGGCGGGATCGCCAGACAGTCGCCCGAAGAGACATAGCCCACAACCGCGTCGACTTCTTCGCGTTGCACAAGGTTGCGGAATTCCTGCACCTGCTTGGTCGCACCGCCGGCTTCGTCGACCACGACAACTTCGATTTTCATGCCACCAAAACCCGTGGTGTCATAAGGTGCGGGCAATTTGCCACCCTCGTTCAACATATCGACCAGCAACTTGCCACCATTCCACGCAGGCACGCCAAAGCTTTCTGCCGCTTGGCCAGAAAGGAAGGTGATCACGCCAATCTTGAACGTATCATCCTGAGCCGCAACTGGCGCGGCAAGACCTGCCGTTAAAGCCAGAGCGCTCAATGCGCCCGCAATTCCTGTCTTTCGTGTCATCATGTTTTCCTCCCAGAAGTATGAATGGATGTCTGTTGAGCGTGAGTAGGGCTTAGGTCCGAATTCAAGTTTTGGTAGCTTGGACGGCTTAAGCGTCGATGTCATCTTAGTGTCCGATTGTTGGACACTAAGGCCAATTCCGATTCTGTCAAACTGGAATCTTTCCGCCCTGTGTGTCGGGGCGATTTTGAGACCTACCGAATGGTGCAGGCGAGAGTCGCGCACTTTGGGCTTTCAAAGTTCAGCAAACCAATTGATTGTCTCTTTGGCTTTCGCCCTCGCCTCTACTTCATTCGCAAAGATCAAAGACCCGTGATGGCCAATGCTATACCATCCGCGGTTGTCTTCCGGGTCACGGCGGAATTCGTCAAATCCAAAGCTGCCATCGGGGCGGCGGAATACGTCCACACACACGAATCCATCAGGCCCGTTGACCGATTGGATTACCTTGTTTTTATGTACCACGATTTGCCTCCGTCTCGAAGGGATATCCCCAAAAGAGCATTCAATATAGACAGCGCACAGACCAGAAGAATCTGGACAACTCGTTTGAAAGCATCAAACTAAAATGAAGCTAGGGAGATGACCACATGACTGAATCACTAGAGCAGAATTACGATAAAGCTGGTTACCATGCCAAGCAAACGCATGGCGTACGGCCCGCATTGGTGTTGGTAGATTTCGCGCAGGCTTACTTCGATCCGGACGCGCCACTTTATGGCGGAGAAGGCTGCGTTGCGGCCCGTGATCATGCGATTGCACTGGCGGATGCTGCGCGTGCAGCAGGTATTCTGGTTATATTTACAGAAGTAAAATACCTTCGCGGTGGTGGCGATGGTGGAGCCTTCTATGCCAAAGTTCCTGCGTTGTCATGTTTTGATGCGGGGCGCGATACGCAAAAGCTGGTGGACGGACTGGACGTTGAGGATGGCGATCTGATGATCACCAAGCAATATCCCAGTGCATTTTTTGGTACTTCTCTCGCGGCAACGCTGCAATTTCATAAAATCGACACGCTGATTATTGGCGGTCTCACGACGTCAGGATGTGTGCGTGCGACTTGTATCGACAGCATTTCGTCCGGTTTTGTAACTTTGATCGCGCATGAGGCTTGCGGCGACCGTGCAAGTGGTCCGCATGAAGCAAACCTTTTCGACATGAGCGCCAAATACGCTGACCTGATCACAACGACGGATGCAGTGGCCTATTTACAGTCTTGCGCGGTCACATGATCCGAGGCTTTTCGCCGCCATCATCTCGGGCGGCGTCTGGATTTGTGTCCTGCCAAAGACGCGCGATGTAGCGCGCACCAGTGATCCCGTTTGATGCATCCGACGCCAACCAAAGGGCAGGGGCTCGCATCACAGTTGGGGATAAGAGATTGCCATCTGCTCCCTTTTTGTTTGGCGAGGGCGGCAGCAAATCGGTATCGGCGGCCCCACCGGGAAGCAGTACATTTACGTCAACGCCTGTGCCTGCCAAATCTGCGGCCCAAACGCGGCTTGTGGCCTCAAGAAAAGCCTTGGTTGGCCCATAAGGCGCATAGCCCTGCCGCACCATGGTTTGATCCGAAGTCGAGATATTTATGATCTTGCCAAAGCTCTGCGCCAGCATGTGAGGGACCGCTGCGCTGGCCATGAGAAACGTGCCATTGACGTTCGTGTTCACGATGCGGCGCCAAACGTCTGGGTCCGTTTCCCAAAACTTGGTAGGTTGCGTGTTGAACGTCTCCGAGATCAGGCGCATCCCGATCCCCGCGTTGTTTATGAGGACATCGAGGCGCCCGAAAGTCTCCACTGTTTTGGCCACGGCATCAGCCGCAGCTTCTGGGTTTGTGACATCGGCGGGCAACGCGATGGCACCTTTGCCCAATTCTTCGAGGGTTGCCTCCATTGCTTTAGATTCAATCGTACCCGTAATCGCAATTTTGGCTCCAGCTTCGGCCAATGCAAGCGCCATTTCCCGACCCAACCCACGCGACCCACCGGTGATCAGAACCACGCGATTCAGTAACGACGCATCGCTCACGGCATATACCCTCCGCCATTGATCCATAGAACTTGGCCCGTCATGAACGACGCATTTTTGCCCAGCAGGAACAGGATTGGGCCGACCACATCGTCAGGGGTGGCAACGCGCCCAAGCGGTGTGGCCGCTGCCATTGCCTTCAGATCAACGGGTACAGGTTTGGTGGCGTCGCGCCCCTCGCCACCCCGTAGAAACGCCGTATCGACTGCACTTGGTCCGACCGCATTGACGCGCACATGCGGTGCTGCCTCAAGGGCGAGCGTCTTTGTCAGGCTGATCATTCCTGCCTTGGCGGCGGCATAGGGACCAAAGCCGGGACGCGCATGCGCCCCGAGGCCTGAGGCGACATTGACCATCGCACCGGATGCCCGTTGCAGAAGTGGCAGGGCTGCTTGCGCCGCTAAAAACGCCCCTCGCAAGTTTCCGGTCATCACTTCGTCAAAGTCTTCAAGCGGCGTGTTTGCGAGCGTTTGATGGGGAGACATGAACCCAGCAAGGTTTACAAAACCATTCAGCGGGCCAAGCGTGTTGAAGGCTGCATAAACCGAACTTGGGTCAGAAACATCGATGGCAGCCGATGACACACCGTCGGAAACGGGATGCGCGGACAACGATGCCTGCAAATCCAACACGGTTATGTCCCAACCCTCGGCCTCGGCGCGCAAGGTTAACGCACGTCCAATGCCGCCTGCACCGCATAATATGGCAAGTTTACCTGTCATGGTTCCAAATCTTGAGCACCCCATTGAATTTGTCCAGACAAATTTATCTTGACGATCTTTGCTGCACACTTACCGTTAGGGCCAAGCCGAGGGAAGGTTCGTGAATGAAAGCCGAAGACCGTGTTTTAATCGCAGGGGCTGGCCCCGTCGGCCTTGTCGCAGCCGTGTCATTGCTGGAACAGGGCATACCCGTCACCGTATTGGAAGCATCGGCTGACCTTGCAGTGGACCTGCGCGCCTCGACCTTTCATCCGCCCACAATGGATTTTCTGGATCGGCTGGGTCTGGCAGAGGGTCTGATTGAGCGCGGCATCAAATGTCCGCTCTGGCAATTTCGCGATCGTAAGGAGGGGGAGGTTGCAACCTTTGATTTGGGCCTGTTGGCGGATGAAACGGCGCATCCCTACCGATTACAAGCGGAGCAATGGAAGTTGACAGAAGCGGCGCGTGCGCGGTTGGAAGCTGACGTAGGGGCGGAGTTGATAACCGATATTCTGGTTGAAGATGTGGCGCAGGATGCCGACACCGTAACAGTCACAGCGCGGCGAAAGACGGGTGAAGTTGAGACTTTCACGGGGGCCTATCTGATTGGCGCGGATGGCGCGCGCTCAACCGTGCGTAAATCCACGGGCACCGCATTTCCCGGGCTGACGATCCCTGAAATCTTCCTCTCTCTCTCTACACCATTCCGCTACGACCAAGCGATCGAGGGGCTGGCGGATATCTGCTATATCTCTGATCCCGAGGAATGGCTGGTACTGCTGCGCACACCAACACTGTGGCGGGTGCTGTTTCCGACTGACCCCACCCTAAGCGACGAGGCGGTCCTTAATCCCGCCAGGATCGAAGAGCGGATGCAAGGGCTATTGCCCGGCCAACCCTATGAGATAGCGCATAAAACAGCCTACCGCGTGCACGAGCGCGTCGCTGATCACTATGTGCACGGCCGTGTCTTTTTGGCAGGGGACGCCGCGCATTTGAATAATCCTTTGGGCGGGATGGGGATGAACGGGGGCATTCATGATGCTGTAAACCTGACCGATAAGCTGGCGCAGGTTTGGCGTGGTGAAACGATTGAGTTGATGGGCCGCTATGAGCGTCAGCGACGTAAAGTTGCCATTGAAACTGTGCAGGCATTGGCGCTGCGCAACCGTGCTGTGTTGAACGAAACCGATCCGGACAAGCGCCGCGCGCACCACGACGACTTGCGCGCAACCGTCGATGACCCCAAAAGGCACCTAGCATATGTGATGCGCTCGTCGATGATCCAATCTTTGCGTGATCTTGAGGACGTGTGCTAAGATAAAGGACCACCTTGATGTCAGAACCGGCACGCACCGCGAAAACGCCACGCTACATTGAAATTTTCAAGGCACTGCGCGCAGATATCGGGTCTGGTGAATTTGCCATAGGCGCGCTTTTGCCCAGTGAAGCAAGCCTGTGCGCGCGGTTCGAAGTGTCGCGTTTTACGGTGCGCGAGGCGCTGCGTCGTCTGCAATCGGATGGTATGGTCTCACGGATACAAGGGGCGGGCAGTCGGGTGTTGCGCGATGCACCGTCGGGCATATTTGTGCAGAACTACCGCTCGATTTCGGACCTGACTCAATATGCGGCCGAAACTGAGCTCGAATTGCTCAAGATCGAGGATACGGTGCTGGACGATGACCTTGCGGAGCGACTTGGGCAAAAAGCCGGCGAGACTTGGGTGCTCATGAGGGCTTTGCGCCGCACACCTGAAGGGGCGCCCCTTGCGCTGGTTGAAAGCTACATCGCCCAGCAATTCAAAGAGATTGCGCCTGATTTGGTCCATAGCAACGGGCCAATCTACAAAGGGCTGGCCGAGGTCGCAGGCGCCGATATTGATCGCGTTGATCAAGAAACCCAAGCGCTGCCCGCGCCCTATCATGTTGCCGAAGCATTAGGCATCGCGGAGCACGCGCCCACCCTGAGGATATTACGGCGCTACGCCACCGCTTCCAGCCTCCTGATCGCATCTTTCAACTGGCACTACGGTGGTGATCGCTACATTCACCGGACGCGGATTAGCTTGGGGTCAGACTGATTTCCGCTCTGAGTGCGGATTCAAACCTCGGCCCATTTTTTGTCGAATTCCCAGACGTCTTCAAATCCCATCAACTTGCTGAATTCGCCGAAATCTTCGAGGTTTGTCTCTGACACATCACCACTTGTAGCCAGCGCACCGTAAGCCTCTTTCAACGCTTGTCCGACGGCCAAGAACCCCAAAGCGGGGTGAATGCCAATGGCAAATCCAAGCTTGGCCAATTCAGCCGATGGCAGGATCGGCGTTCGGCCACCAGAAACCATGTTGGCCAGAGTAGGTTTGCCAATACGATCATTGATCGTTTGCATTTCTCCGACGGTTTCGGGCGACTCGATGAACACAACGTCAGCGCCAGCTTTCTCAAACGCTTCACCGCGGCGCAACGCTTCATCCAAGCCGAGGGCGGTGCGGCTGTCCGTGCGTGCAATGATCAAAAAATCCGCGCTAGAGCGGCTGTCGTTTGCAACTTTGATCTTAGCGACCATATCCTCAAGTGGCACAACGCGGCGCCCCGGAGTGTGGCCGCATTTCTTGGGGTATTCCTGATCTTCGATTTGGATCGCCGTAACACCAGCCGCCTCGTAACCGCGCACCGTATGACGCACATTCAGCAGTCCGCCATACCCTGTATCCGCATCGGCAATCACAGGGGTGGTGGAGCCTTGCACAATCTGGCGCACGCGGGTTTCCATGTCCGTGTAGGTCATGATCCCCGCATCGGGCAGCCCCATATGCGAAGCGGCAATGCCATAGCCGGTGACGTAAAGCGCCGGAAAACCCATGCGGTCTGCGACAAGCGTCGAAATCATATCAAACACGCCCGGAGCTGCAATAAACTCGCCCGATTCGATCATTTGCTTTAGTTTTGGGTCGGCCATCTGTCTTCTCCGATCAGGTCTGCTGCTAAAATTACCGCAAAAATACGGCGTTTCCACAGTGCATAGTGCGCGATGCGGCCTGTGGTCAAGAATTTGTCCAGACAAATTCTTGACGGATGGGTAAATGCGATATCTTATTCGTTCAGGGATGGATCAAGTCGAGGGGCGGGAAATGGCAAAAGATGCGCGTGGATGGCGAAGCAAATTCGCGGTCGTGGCTCCTTCCACAAATACCATTGTGCAGCCCGATATGGACGACTTTCGGGTGAGGGGGGTCACCAACCATTTTGGACGTATTTATGTGCCCAACATGAAGGTCAGCAATGACGATGAATTTGTAGCCCTCGTCGAGGCAATCGGCGCGACGCTCTATGATGCTGTTGACAGATGCTCCACCGCTGAACCCGATTATTTGATCATGGGCATGTCGGCGTTGATGTTCTGGGATGGACGGGCCGCGTCTGAAAAACGGATGCAGGAACTATCTGATCATTGTGGCTTGCAAGTCTCGGCGGGGTCGTTTGCCTGCGAAGCTGCTTTGAACCTGACGGGGGCCAAGCGGATTGCGGTGATCTCGCCCTACTTCCCGATATCGGACAAAAACGTAACGCTGTTCTTTCAGGATTGTGGGTTTGAGGTTGTGCGGTTTCGAGGGCTGAAATGCTCTAGCCCTGTCGCGATTGCGCAGGTGCAGGAGGATGAGTTGCGTGCGCATATCGCTGAGATGGACGGCGATGATGTGGATGCCTTTGTGCAGGTCGGCACGAACCTCAGCATGTGCAGCCTGTGCACAGAATTAGAAACGGAATATGGAAAGCCCTTTGTCGCCATTAACGCCGCGACTTACTGGCATGCTTTGCGCGCTATGGGGATCACGGACCAGTTCTCGGGCCATGGAACACTATTCGAAAAACACTAAACAAAATAATGGGGAGATTGAACTTATGTCACTGAAACACCTTACAAGTCTCACAATTGCATTGACGCTTACCGCAGGCGCTGTCGCCGCAGAGCTTGCAGCGCTTGGATCCACCGCGCGTGGCGGCACAAGTCAAATTGGCAGAACGCTATCGGCTGCAATCTCGGAAGTAGGTGATCTGCAAATGCGCCCGCAGGAACTCGCCAATACTGCTGATTACATCCCTCTTGTGAATGCCGGTGAGATTGAGTTTGGCATCGCCAATGTCGTGCAGCTTACCTACGCGGTCAACGGCACTGGCATGTCAGAAGGGCGGCCCAACGACAACTTGCAGATGGTGGCCACGCTCATGCCGTTCCGCAATGCCTACATCGTGCGCAAAGACAGCGACATCAAAACGGTGGCGGACCTCAAAGGGAAACGCGTACCTGTCTTCGCCGACAAAGCCTTGGGGGATTACGTGACCAAAGGCTATTTTGCTAATGCAGATGTCAGCCTCGAAGAGGTCGAAGGTGTTGCAGTCCCGAACTTCCCGCGCATGTGGGCCAGCTTTGCAGAAGGATCAGCAGATGTTGCCATCGTCGTGGTCGGGGCCGGCAATAGCCGCGAGTATGATGCATCTTTTGGCATTCGTTACCTCTCCTTCGATGATAGCCCCGAAGCGCTAGAACGCATGCGGGTGCTTCTGCCCCAAACATACATGCAGGAAATGCCCGCAGGTTCGGTCCCCGGTATCGAAGAAGCAACCAATGTTAACGTGTTCGATTACACCTTCTTTGCGGGCAAAGATGTCTCCGAAGACATGGTATACAAAGCCGCCAAAGCGCTTTGGGAAAAAGAGGCGGATTTGCTTGGCGGTGGGCCATTCTGGAATGGTTTCGCAAAGGAAGCCATGGGCAAGGATGTCGGGCTGACCTACCACCCGGGTGCGATCAAGTTCTACAAGGAAATGGGTGTATGGGCTGAGTAAAGCAGAGCAGAGCCTTGTTAGACCAGAGCATTAAGACACAGACGCGCGGCGGAGTACCGATTACGGCCATCCTCGCCGCGCTAATCACCTTAACAGCCATTTTGTGGTCCTCCGGCGCCCCTCTGTGGATTGGCTGGCGTGTCTATTCCGAACAAGTTTTGATTGCTGCCTTGTCGTTTTCCATGGCCGTTGCGTTTATCACGAGCCAATCAGGGCCTCTTTGGTGGACACGGTTTGCAGCGCTTGCATCTCTTGTTTTTGGCGCGTGGCTCGCGGCAAGATTTCCCGTTCTTTCCGAGAATGTATTCTATCACCCGACCGAGGCACTGATCATTTCGGCTGTGGGCTTTGTTCTGCTTCTGGATGCAGTCAGGCGCACGATGGGCTGGAGCTTGATCGTTATTCTTGCGGCGGTCTGCCTTTACGCCCTGTTCTCAAGTAACTTTTCTGGGCCTTTGCAAAGCCGCTCGATCGCGCCGGATCGATTACTGACCTTTCTGATGCTCGACAGCGCCTCGCTTGCCGGCGCCGCATTGTCGATTGCAGTCGCGGTTGTCGTGCCATTTCTGATCCTATCACAATTGCTGTTAGCGACGGGCGGCTCGGCCTTTTTCTCGGATCTTTCGCTGGCGTTGGCGGGGCGAAAACGTGGTGGCGCGGGCAAAATTGCAATCCTTGGATCGGCCTTCTTCGGCTCGGTTTCGGGCAGTGCTGTGTCCAACGTGGCCTCTACCGGTGCGATCACCATCCCGATGATGAAGGACGGCGGCTATAAGCCCAAAACAGCTGGCGCGATTGAAGCGGCAGCCTCGACAGGTGGCCAGTTGATGCCTCCGATCATGGGGGCCGCAGCCTTCCTCTTAGCTGAAAACCTCCAAGCCAGCTACGTCGACGTGATGCTCGCCGCATTAATCCCGTCGATCTTGTATTATTTCAGTCTATTCGTTTTTGCGGATCTGGAGGCCGGACGCCTCGATATCGCGCGGGTTGCCGAAGATAAAATCCCGCCTATGGGTTCTGTCATGCGCAAAGGCTGGTATGTTTTTGCCCCCTTTGTGGTGTTGCTGGTGGGGCTATTCCAATTCAATCTACGCCCTGAAACGTCAGCACTTGTCGCTGTTCTCGTGCTGCTTGGATTGTCCTTGATCAAAACCTACGACGGCAGCCGGATAAGCCTCTCGGTGTTAATCTGTGTGTTGGTCTCTGCCGGAAAAGCGGCGGTGGAAATCATCCTGATCTGCGCCATCGCAGGGATGATAATTGGGCTGGTTGCCCGGTCCGGTCTTTCGTTCGGGTTGGGGTTCTTCTTGGTCCAGATCGGTCAATCCAGCCTGCTGCTTTTGCTGCTGATCACCGCGTTGGTGTGCATCGTTATGGGCATGGGTTTGCCGACAGTCGGCGTGTATCTGCTGCTTGCATCTCTTGCTGCCCCACCGCTTGTGGAGCTTGGCCTACAGCCCATGGCCGCGCATCTATTCGTGTTGTACTTCGGGATGTTATCGATGTTAACGCCACCTGTTGCGATCGCGGCTTTTGTAGCTGCCAACATGGCCAAAGCACCACCGATGTCCACAGCTGTTGAGGCCGTTCGTATCGGTTGGCCCGCCTACTTGATCCCGTTCTTTTTTGCAGCGTCGCCAGCTCTGCTTTTTGATGGTCCGCTTTGGCTTATCATTCTAACAACGATCAAGGCATTGGTCGGTGTATATGCAGTCACCGCAGGTCTTGTCGGCTTTTTGGTTCGCAAGTTGTTAGCCTACGAACGGATCATAGTTGTAATCTGTGGGCTCGCCATTTTATGCCCATTGGAGGTGTTTGCAGGTTCTATATGGCTGAATGCAGCCGGACTTTTATTTGCGTTGAGCTACTTAACGCTTCGCCTGCGCAAACCGGCATGATTCCTACCAGCAGGCAATTTGCCAAAAAGCAGAATTTGAATCGACCCACGCTGCCGATCTGTCAGACTGGTCAAGCTCCACAAATTACATAATGTTGATTACAGGCGTATCAACAATGTTGACACATACTCGCTTAACGCCTATATCTTGGGTTCAAGTTGAGGATAAGAGATGCGCGTGATTGTGAAAAAATGGGGCAACAGTGCCTCCGTTCGGATACCTGCAGCCATTATGCAGGCGGCAAAGCTGTCGCTCGACACACCCGTCGATGTTCGCGAGGAAAACGGACGTATAATCATCGAGCCGGATCAATCGCCAGAGTTCTTATTGGACGATTTGCTGGATGGGATTACCAACGAAAACGCTCACGAAGCAATCGAGACCGGCGTACCACTGGGCCAAGAAGCGCTCTGATATGGCCTACATTCCAGAGGCCGGTGACATTGTCTGGCTACAATTCAATCCGCAAGCGGGAGACGAGCAAGCCGGGCACCGTCCGGCGCTCGTCTTGAGCCCGGCAAAGTACAACAAGATTGGATTGATGCTGTGCTGTCCGATGACGACCAAAGTTAAAGGATATCCATTTGAAGTGGTTATCCAAGGGCCGCAGAACAGCGCAGCGCTTGCCGATCAGGTGAAAAGCTTGGATTGGAAAGTTAGAAAAGCTAAGCGGAAGGGCCAGGTGACTTCATCGGAGCTTGCGGAAGTGCGCGCCAAGTCCGTGGCGCTGATCCAAGGTTGAGGCCTGCCAGTGCGCAAGCAAGGGAATTTCACGCACTCAGGGCATGAAAATGCCAGCAATACTACTGTAATTTCAATGTATTAGAGAATTACCTGTAATCAACATTATGTAATATTTTGAAAAGTTTGATAGCCTATCTTATGTTACTTTCATATTGATGGCGTTGTTGCAGGGACCCCCACTCGGCTGATATTGGTTGCGGCCTGTCTTCTTGAGGATGCTGTATATGCCGCACAAATTCAACGCTGATCGTCGC
>NZ_JBALVJ010000025.1:0-51229 GCF_036961165.1 Sulfitobacter sp.
TATCACGCTGGATTCATGTGGTGAATCCTCGGGGCACGATTTGTGCAACAAAGCCCCTATAAGTGAGAATGTGTCATTCTCGCCGCCGGATGTTGACATTAAGGTGATCGACTGCTCACCGTACCGAAGGACCCTTCTTTCACTTCTGATCAGATTGGATGTCATGGGTCAAAACACGAGACCAACTTCCCCCAATCGATCAGAGTGTCCCAAAAATGGTTCGAACTTTTGCCATTTAGGTCCACCAAGCGCTTTTACAAAGTAAAAGCGCATCGTCCCGACAGTGACTTTGCACAGCAAAGAACACGAAGAGGGCTAAATCCCATAACATCAACCGATCAGACCACCACTTCGCACAGCACTACTGCCTTCAAAATTGAACGGCTGGATGCGACACCGGAGCGCATCCAACCCGATGTGCGGTTAGGGCGAGATCAGGATCGCGCGAAAATCATTCACATTGGTGCCCGTGGGCCCAGGCACAAACAGCGCACCTGCCGCATCGAAAGCACCCCAGGCATCGTTGCGGCGCAGCGCGTTGGCCGGATCAATGCCTGCCGCTCGCATCCGCGTGGCAGTAGTGCCATCAGCAAAGGCGCCTGCGTTGTCTTCTGATCCGTCGATGCCGTCAGTATCAGCTGCAAGCGCCGTGATCCCCTGAACCCCGTCGATCGCCTGCGCAAAGCCCAGCAAAAAGGCTGTATTGCGCCCACCTCGCCCGTCCTTGTGGCGCAGGGTCACTGTTGTCTCGCCGCCCGACAGAATCACCACTGGCGCCTTAAAGGGGCGACCTTGCGCTATGACTTCACGCGCGATGGCCGCGTGCATCTGACCAATCACCTCGGCCTCCCCCTCAATCGCGTCCGACAAGATCACCGCAGGCATCCCTTGGGCTTCGGCTGCACGCGCGGCGGCCTCCAGCGAAATCCGGGCTGAGGCAACGACCCGCACTTCGTTGCGCGCAAAGACAGGGTCATCGGGCAGCGGCGCGGGTTGCAGCCGATCCAGAACGGCTGGCGGCAGGACCAGACCGCGCGCTTCGATCATTTTTAGCGTATCAGCCAGCGTGACTACATCCGGCACCGTGGGGCCAGATGCCACCTGCGCCGGATCGTCCCCCGGCACGTCCGAGACGACAAGGCTGACCACCCGCGCTGGATGCGCCGCCGCTGCAAGGCGCCCACCTTTGATGCCGCTGGCGTGTTTGCGGATTGCGTTCATCACGCCGATCGGCGCGCCAGATGCCAGCAGTACCTCGTTCAAGGCCTGCTCGTTAGCCAGTTCCAGTCCTTCTGGAGGGCAAGGTAGCAATGCCGATCCGCCGCCACAGACCAAGGCCACCACCAGATCGTCAGGCCCCAGTCCCGCCACCGCGTCAAACAACGCTTGGGTGGCGGCAAGGCCGGCACTGTCCGGAACCGGATGCGCCGCCTCCATCACGCGAATCTGACGTGTGGGGCAGGCATAGCCGTAGCGCGTGACAACCACCCCGCTTAACGGGCCATCCCAAAGATCCTCAAATGCTGCAGCAAGTTGCGCAGCACCCTTGCCCGCTCCGACAACGACGGTTCGTCCCTTAGGCCGCGCAGGCAGGTGTTGTGCCATTGCTGCATGTGCATCCGCCGCGGTGACAGCCGCCTCGAAAAGGCCTGTCAAAAAAGCCTGTTTCCCAGCATCAATCATTCCACGAACTCCGCCCGCAAGGCGACCTTTTGCACCTTACCCATCGTATTGCGCGGCAGCGCTTCCACCACGCGGTAATCACGCGGCTGTTTGAAGCGCGCAAGCGCGATAGCTGCTGCCGCTTTGATCGCGTCTAGATCAATCTGCGCACCCGCTTCGGGCACCAGCACCGCCAGTGGCACTTCGCCCAAATCTGCATGAGGCACGCCGATCACGGCGCTTTCCAGTACACCCTCCTGCGCGTCCAGCACCAACTCCAGCTCTTTGGGGTATATGTTGTAGCCGCCCGAAATAATCAGATCCTTGCCGCGCCCAACGATTGTCACGTAGCCGTCAGCGTCCTGCACCCCCAGATCGCCGGTGATGAAAAACCCGTCTGGCCGCATGTCTTCGGCGGTTTTCTCGGGCATATTCCAGTATCCCTGAAAAACATTCGGCCCGCGCACTTCGACCACGCCAGTCTCTCCGCGCGGCAGTTCCGTCCCGTCTGCATCTGCGACGCGAAGCTCCACATCCGGCAGGGGTAACCCCACAGTGCCCGCGCGGCGGTCACCCTCATAGGGGTTCGATGTGTTCATATTGGTTTCAGTCATGCCGTAGCGTTCAAGGATGCGGTGGCCTGTGCGCTGCTCGAACGCGATATGCGTATCCGCCAGAAGCGGCGCTGAGCCAGAGATAAACAACCGCATCTGCTCTGTCAGCGTGCGGTCAAACCGCGCATCGTCCAGCAGTCGAGTGTAGAACGTCGGCACACCCATCATGGAGGTCGCACGCGGCATCCACGCGATTAGCTGGTCGATATCGAGCTTTGGCATGAATACCATGGCCCCGCCCACCGTCAACATCACATTGGTTGCCACAAACAGCCCGTGCGTGTGAAATATCGGCAAGGCATGCAGCAACACATCATCGCGGCTGAACTGCCATAGCTTGGTCAGCGTGGCGGCATTGCTGATCAGGTTTTTCTGACTCAACATCGCGCCCTTTGATCGGCCTGTCGTGCCAGAGGTATAGAGAAAAGCAGCCAAATCATCCTCGCTCCGCGTGACCGTCTGGAATGTGTCCGGCTGCACATCCGCGCTGTCACTCAGACTACCGCCAGTCGCGTTCAGCGTGGCAAAGGCCGCACCGCTGTCCTGCGCCACGGCGTCCAACTCGGACACGCGCGTGGGGTCACCGACCAAAAGCGCCGCTCGGCTGTCGCTCACGAAATAGGCGACCTCGGCGGCTGTGTAGGCCGTGTTCAGCGGCAGAAAGATCGCGCCAAGCTGCGCACAAGCGGCATAAAGCGCCAGCATATCAGGGCATTTCTCAACCTGCACGGCCACTCGATCCCCAGTAGAGGCCCCATGCGCCCGCAACGCATGCGCCAGTTGTGCAGCGCGACGCACAAAAGCCGCATGGGTGATGATGCCCCCCTCTGGCAGCAACAAAAACGGCGTGTCTTTGTCAGCGTGCGGCGCAAACATCGTGTCATAAAGCGGATTATTCATCGTGCGGGCCTTCATATGATTTGCCCCACCTTAGCCCAGCCATTCGTCAGTGAAAATCACGCGATTTCGGGATCACACGTACATCACGCGGATGCTTGCGCCCGCCGCCCACATGACCGGGCAGCGGACGGGTGGCGTGATCTCCGCGCACCTGCGTTGCGGGAACCCGGTCTTGCGACAAAGCATCCAGCCGCTCGGTGCGGTCCTCAAGCCGGTCCGCGACTACGTGGATCACACGGCCATCGGTTTGCACCCGACCATGCACAACCAACAGCCGCGCCGTCATGATCAACGCGCGAAAATGCTCAAACAGTTTGGGCCAGATCACAAGGTTCGCCACCCCGTCCTCATCCTCTAGCGTGATAAAACAGACGCCTTTGGCACTACCCGGTTTTTGCCGCACCAGCACCAACCCCGCGAGAGAGACCCGCTGCCCGTGGGCCATGTGGATCAGGCTATAGGTGCCCGTGAACCCTTGCGCGCGCAACGAGGTCCGGAAAAAGCTCATCGGATGTGCTTTGAGACTTAGGCGCAGGGTCTGGTAATCCGCCACTACATGCTCTGCTTGCGCCATTCCGGGCAAGGCCACCTCCGGCTCCGGCCCTTCGCCTGCGGCTTCTGCATGTTCAAATATCGGCAGGCTGGGCGCATCCCGCAGCCCTTGCGCCTGCCACAACGCCTGCCGCCGGTCGATCCCGCAAGAGCGGAAAGCATCCGCTGCGGCCAGCTTGCCAATCATCCCGCGGTCCAGCCGCGCCCGCGCCTTGATATCTGCCACATCAACAAACGGATCGTTCCGCGCGGCCATCATGCGCCCCGCTGCTTCCTTGCGCATCCCGTCCACTAGCCGCAAGCCAAGACGAAGCGCGAACCCCTCTGCGCAAGGCTCCAACGTGCAATCCCAGTCCGAGTAATTGACATCGACGCCGCGCACTTCCACGCCATGCTCACGCGCATCCCGTACAATCTGGGCAGGCGCGTAGAACCCCATCGGCTGACTGTTGAGCAAGCCACAGGCAAAGGCCGCCGGATAATGACACTTCATCCAGCTTGAAACATAGACCAGCTTGGCAAAGCTGGCCGCATGGCTTTCGGGAAAGCCATATTCGCCAAAGCCCTTGATCTGGTTGAAACACCTTTCGGCAAACTCGCGGGCATAGCCCCGCTCAGTCATCCGCCCCACCATCTTTTGCTGTAAAAGCTCAATCGTTCCGCGCGAGCGGAAGGTGGCCATGGCTTTGCGCAGCTCGTTTGCCTCTTTCGGGCTAAACCGTGCGGCATCAATGGCTATTTTCATTGCCTGTTCCTGAAAGATAGGTACGCCCAATGTCCGACCTAGGATCTTGAGCAGCTCGTCCTGCGGATACTCGGGCCCCGGCGCAGGATAGGACACCCTTTCAATCCCCTGACGGCGGCGCAGATAGGGATGCACCATATCGCCCTGAATAGGGCCGGGCCGCACAATCGCCACCTCGATCACCAGATCATAGAACCGGCGTGGGCGTAGCTTGGGCAGCATCGCCATCTGGGCGCGGCTTTCTACCTGAAAGACGCCCAGACTGTCGCCTGCGCACAGCATGTCATAGGTGTCTGCATCATCACTAGGCACGCTCGCCAGATCATGCTGCACCTCGTAATGCGCCTCCATCAGATCAAACACCTTGGCGATGCAGGTCAGCATCCCCAGCGCCAGAATATCGACCTTGAAGATACCCAGCGCGTCGATGTCGTCCTTGTCCCATTCGATAAAGCTCCGCTCCGGCATCGCGCCGTTACCAATCGGCACCATCTCCGTCAGGGGGCGTTCGGTGAGGATGAACCCGCCCACGTGCTGGGACAGATGCCTCGGCATCCCCGTCATCTGACGTGCCAAAGCAATAACGCGGCGCAGGTAGGGGTCGGACAGGTCCATCCCTGCGTCTCTCACCCTCTCGTCGCCCATTTGCGCCTCAAAGCTGCCCCAGACAGTGCTGGCCAGTTTCGAGGTCACATCCTCGCTCAGCCCCATCGCCTTGCCCACCTCGCGAATGGCCGAGCGGGGGCGGTAGTGGATCACAGTCGCACATAGCCCTGCCCGATCCCGCCCGTATTTGGCGTACATGTACTGGATCACTTCCTCGCGGCGTTCATGCTCGAAATCCACGTCGATGTCGGGCGGCTCGTCACGCTCTTCGCTGAGGAACCGTTCGAAGAGCACATCATGTTCCTCGGGGTCGACGGCTGTAATGCCCAGACAGAAGCACACCACAGAATTGGCCGCCGATCCGCGCCCCTGACACAGGATGGGCGGGCTGGCCTCTTCGCGTGCAAAACGCACGATGTCGTTGATCGTCAAAAAATACCGCGCAATCTTTTTCGAGCGGATGAGATCGAACTCCTTCTCGATGATAGCGCGCACACGGTCTGTCACACCTTCGGGATAGCGCCACGCCGCACCCTCCCAAGTCAGGCGTTCCAGCTCTTCCATCGCGGTGCGCCCCTGCGGCACGATCTCATGCGGGTATTCGTATTTCAGGTCATCCAGACTGAAGCGGCAGGCGTCCGCCACAGCCCGCGTGGCAGAGATGGCATGGGGCCACTGCGCAAACAGGCGGCACATCTCGGCGGGTGGTTTGAGATAGCGCTCGGCGTTCGCCTCCAATAAAAAACCCGCCGTATCAATCGTTTTTCCGTGGCGGATACAAGTCATCACATCCTGCAAAGGTCTGCGCGCGGGCATGTGGTAGATCACATCGTTGGTTGCCAGTATTCCCAGCCCATGCACGCGCGCAATCCGATCTAGACGGTTGATCCGCGCAACATCATCACCACGATACAGATAGGCCGCCCCGATGTGCCGCAATCCGTGCAGCGCGTTGCAAAGCCGTCCCAGACCCGCCTCGAACACATCCAGATTTTCGGGCGGCATCACGATAAGCTGCACCCTCTCGCTCTGCGCGGCCACCATCTCCAACGTCAGATGCGTCTCGCCCTTGGCCTGCCAACCACCATCGGCATCCGCCATCTTCCCGCGCGACAGCAGCGTAGACAGACGGGCATAGCTGTCACGGTCCTGAGGATACGCCAGCATCTCGGTCCCGCACAGTAAGACCAAGCGCGCCCCGATCAACGGCCGCACCTTGGCTGTGCGAGCCTCTGTGTGGATGCGCACGACACCAGCCAGCGTGTTGTGATCAGCTACGCCAATGGCGTGGTAGCCAAGTATATTCGCCGTGGCAGTCAGGTCCGTTGCATCCGAGGACGCCCGCAAAAACGAAAAACACGAGGCCAGCCCCAGCTCCACGTAGGGGCCGGGATCGTTCCAGTGGAACGGATCATCACCCTCTAAGGTGTGACGTTTGTGTCCTTCTTGTTTTGGCATCAGATGGCAGCCTTTACCGTTCGTTACAGAGGTCTAAGCGCGCTCATCTGTGAGGGTACGGGATGGCGGGCGGGGCGTCGTCGCAGACGCGCGCAGCACAGCATCACCCGAAGACCCCATGCACAAACCAGCGCGCATCCCCGCCGCGCGCATCCCCGACGATGCCGTCGCGAAATAGCCAGAACCGCCGCCCGTCAGTAACCTCAACCTTGTAATAATCCCGCAACCGTGTGCCGCTTCGGTCCCGCCACCACTCTGGTGCAATCCGCTCTGGCCCCTCGAACCGCGTCATCAAAAACACCACACGCCGCCACGCAAACCGCGCCGGCGGCCCCTCGGGCACAGCATAAAGCACAGCGATCTCCTCGGGCGGATCAAACAGACGCAAAGGCCGCGCCCTAAGCATTTCTGGCGCGCCCTGCACGGCTCCGACAAGGGCGGGCACACGAGCCTCCACGCGCTCCGGCTTGTGACTCTCGATCCAAGCTGCCCATGTCACCTTGGTCGGCCCCAGCTTTGCTGCCAGCCGGTCCAGCAATGCAGCCACATCCGCACCCGCAGAACGGCCGCCATCCAACCGGTCCTGGTGCAGGGCCAAAGGCTCTGTTCGCAGAGCCTCCAGCGTCATCAGATCAAAGCCGAAACCGGGATCAATCCCGTCAAGCTTGCGCACCACAAGCCGCACAAAATGCGCCGGATCACGGCTGGCACTGGCAGTGGCCACATCACGCCAGCGCCATTCGCCATCCACACGGTAAATTGTTAATCGCAACCGTCGCGCGCCCCGTTCTGCGCGCGCCAGTTGTGCGGCCAGATCCCCCGCCAGCTCTTCGACCCACGGCAGCGGATCAATCACCGGCTCGGCCATGCGCACCCGCGCCAGCATCACCTGAGCATCCGGCGGCGCATCCAGCGGATCGGCACTGCGCCCCAGCGCGCGGTCCAGCAGCACCAGCGGATTGACCGCCTCTGCCACACCTGCAAACCGCCGCATCAACCCCACACGCGGCACGCCCTCAAGCGCGCCGATTGTCTTTAGGCCCAAACGCTCCAACAGCCGCACGGTATCACCGGGCAAGCGCAGCGCAGCTACAGACAGCGGTGCCAACGCTGCCGCCAGATCCTCTGGTCGGCAGATCACTCCCTGCGCCCCGAATCGCGCCAACATCTGGGCCGCACCACGCGTCGGGGCCAACGCCAAACGCGCGCGCAGCCCCTGCATGACAAAGCGGCTGTGCATGTCCCGCACCATCTGCGCCTCGCCGCCGAACAGATGTGCCGACCCGCGCACATCCATAAGAATTCCGTCCTGCTCAGCCACGGTCCATGGACACCAACGCCGCGCCCAATGGGCTAATCTTTCCAACAATACCTGATCCCCCTGAGGATCGGCCTGCTCTACGTGCAGGTCGGGATGGATTGCCTGCACATCCACCACCCGCGCGCCGACCATGATGCCGCGCCCCACGCCTGCAGCGTTCACCGCATGCACAACAGGTCCATGACTGCCCTGCGCCGCCAAAACCACCGGCACAGCCTCATCCGGCAGCGTGCGCTGCGCGGCTGTGATCCGCTTCCAGCGGTCCATCGCCAGATCGGGAAAGAAAACGGAGACGATTCTCGCGTTCTTCATAGCGTACTGCCCATGTGCCAGGGCTGCGTCCACGTGCCCGAAACAGTTCTGCCTCCCACACCGGCGCACCGGGGGCGGCAATATTGTAGGGATGCATTTCCGACGGCAAAGAGCCTATGCGCCACCGCTCGCGTGCCGCACTCAACCCCTCTGCAGCGCCGGACCGGATCAACCACACCGGCACACCCGACGCCTCGGACCGTATCGCCAACCGTTTGGTTGCGGTGAAATCCAACACCGGTGGCGCGCCATGCACCTCCCCCACCACAGCGGAGAGACCAGTACAGGCCGCGCCTTCCTCCATCGCCCAAAGCACATCGCGCGCATGGCTGACCTCGACGCGCAACAGCGTGACACCTTTCAGCGCCGGACCGTAAACGCGCCCGTTCTCCAGCCGCGAGGCGCGGTCCTGCACCCAAAGCACCGGTGCCTTGCTGCGCGGCAGACAGGACAACACAAACGCTGTCACCGCCGCATCGAAGGGCCGCGCCGACAGCGCGTCCTTCAACACCGCCTGTGCAGCATCGGGCGTAGGCATATCCGCCACACCACGCGTATCGCCCAGCCGTACCAGCTGGCCCAAAGAAGAATCGCTCATCATCCATCCCTCCACTTTGTTCTTTTTTTGTTCTACATGAAAAGCCCCAATTCAACACCCCCGTTTTGCAGCCCCTCACCTCCCTCTTTTGCAATCTCCGATAGCGGATTTCCGCTGCGTCTTGCGCTTCACGCAGGCCTGAACTTGCAAAATCACCCGTATACAAACGCGCCACAACCCATTAGGGGCAAGCCAACTCCATATTTTATCCGCTCAGGAACACCCCTTGATTCAAACGATCGCAGACGCACTGGCCGCTCAAGGCTATGATACAATGACACCCGTTCAGGACGCCGTAATCGCCCCTGAACTCGATGGCGCAGACCTTCTGGTATCCGCCCAAACCGGCTCGGGTAAAACCGTAGCATTCGGCATGGCCATCGCGCCGACGCTGTTGGGCAATGAGACACATTTTGGCCGCGCAGGCGCCCCACTGGCCCTCATCATCGCCCCAACACGCGAGCTTGCGATGCAAGTTAGTCGTGAGCTCACATGGCTTTACGGCAAAGCAGGCGCAATTGTCGCCACCTGTGTCGGCGGCATGGACACTCGGACCGAGCGTCGCACGCTGGACCGTGGCACGCATATCGTTGTCGCCACACCGGGCCGCCTGTGCGACCACATCAAACGCAACAACATCGACCTGACAGACATCCGCGCCGTCGTGTTGGATGAAGCGGACGAAATGCTCGATCTGGGCTTCCGCGAGGACCTCGAATTCATCTTGGGCGAATCCCCTGCCACGCGCCGCACATTGATGTTCTCCGCCACCGTGCCTGCAGCGATTGCCAAACTGGCAAAAGCGTACCAGCGCGATGCGCAGCGCGTTTCGGTCGTCTCGGATGGCAAACAGCACTCCGACATCGAATACCGCGCGCTCACCGTGAACCCGCGCGACACGGAAAACGCAATCCTGAACATCCTGCGCTTCTATGAAGCAAAGAATGCGATCGTCTTTTGCAACACCCGCGCCGCCGTCGCACGCCTCACCGCGCGCCTGACGAACCGGAATTTCTCCGTTGTGGCCCTGTCCGGTGAGCTGTCCCAGCAGGAACGCACAAACGCGCTACAATCCCTGCGCGATGGCCGTGCCCGTGTTTGTGTGGCAACTGACGTTGCTGCGCGCGGCATCGATCTGCCCAACCTTGAGCTGGTGATCCACGCCGATCTTCCCACAAACGCCGATACACTGCTGCACCGCTCTGGCCGTACTGGCCGCGCCGGTCGCAAAGGTGTCTCTGCGCTGATCGTACCGCCAAAAATGCGCTCCAAAGCGACCCGCTTGTTGGGCTGGGCCAAGCTATCTGTCGAATGGGCGCTGCCGCCTTCCGCCGCAGAGGTCAACGCCGCGGACGAAGAACGTCTGCTCAACGATGACGCATGGACCACACCCGCGCCAGAAGATGCAGCAGAGTTTGTCGAAACACTGGTTGAGCGCTACACACCCGCGCAGCTGGCCACCGCTTTTGTGAACCTGCACCGCTCGCGCGCCTCGGCGCCTGAGGAACTGTCGAACCCAGGCGATGGCAAAGAATCCGCCCCCCGCATGGAATTCGGCAAATCTGTCTGGTTCACCGTGTCTACTGGTCGCAATGACGGGGCAGAGCCGCGCACCTTGCTGCCAATGCTGTGCCGCGTGGGCGACATGACCCGCGATGACATCGGTGCGATCCGCGTACAGCCGCGCCATTCTTATGTAGAAGTCGCCGAAGGTGCCGTTCCGCGTCTGGTTTCAGCGCTGGGTCCGGATATGAAAGCCGAAGACGGCGTGACGTTGACCCGCCTTGACGGTGTGCCAGACTTTGGCCCGAAACCCCCGCGCCCGGATCGTGGAGATCGCCCTGATCGCGGCCCCAAGCCTGCCTACGACAAATCGTCCAAACCTGCCCACCGGGACAAACCGGCCTATGATCCGGACGGCGCAAAGCCCGCGTATAAGCCACGGGCACCGCATGATGACGTTCCGGCAGCAGAATACAAACCACGGACGGCAGACACCAAACCGCGCGGCGCACCAGCCAAGCCCAAGCGCGATGCTGCCCGCCCGCCCAAGTCTCACAAGACTGAGCGGACCCCGATGAAGGCAGGCGACAAGCCCAAGGCAAAGCCCGTGTGGAAAGACAAGCCACGCGAAGCTGGCGCAGGTAGTGACAAACCGGCGGCCAAGTCAGGCGCAAAAGCTGTGTGGAAAAAGCCAGCCAAGGACGCAGCCCCCAGCCGCGATGCAAAACCCGAAGGCGGCTACAACCGCGCGTCGGACGCTTCCAAGCGCTTTGTCCCGCCTGGCAAAGCGAAAAAGCCAGCCGCGCGCGGTGCTGATGCACGCCCCAAGGGTCCAAAGAAGTAAACCAGTTCCCGTGGGACTGTAGACACCAGACAATAAAGGCCGGAGCTAATCCTCCGGCCTTTATTGTTATTAAATGCTAAAGGGTGAAGCTCTTAGCCTTTACCCTTCCAAGGCACCAATATCCGCTCAGCTCCGCGCATCAGCATATCGATGCCAAAGCCGATCACGCCGATGAGGATGATCCCGAGAATAACGATGTCAGTGTTCTGGAACTTGGACGCGACCATGATCATCATGCCCGCCCCTTTCTCCGCCGCGACCAGTTCAGCCGCAACCACGGTGCCCCAACAAACGCCCATCGCTACCCGCGCGCCGGTGAAGATTTCAGGCAGGGAGTTGGGAATGATCACATAGCGCATGATCTGCCACTTACTTGCCCCCAGCGAATAGGCCGCATGCACCTTGGAGATGTTCACCCCCGACACACCCGACCGTGCAGCAATCGCCATGATCCAGAGTGCAGCAAGGAACAGCAGGATAATCTTGCCAGTCTCTCCGATGCCGGCCCAGATGATGACCAGAGGGATCAGCGCCAGTGGTGGAACGGGGCGCATGAATTCAACAATCGGATCAAACCAGCCACGGAACCAGTTGCTTAGCCCCATGGCATAGCCAAGCGGAATGCCCACAACCGCGCCGCAGATAAAGCCCGCGATCACGCGGAACAGCGACCAGCCCAAATGCCCCAGCAGCGAGGTTCCGCGAAAGCCTTCTTCCAGCACTTTGCCTGTCCGTTCGATCACCGCCTCTGGCGAAGGCAGGTACAATGGCTCCATTTGCAGTCCGTTGTCCGGCGCAAAATTCGGCGTGCCTTTGTCCGATATTGTGACCGAGCCGCCTTTGATCTCAACCGTGTCACCGGGCTGAACCGGCGTGCCATTGATCGCAACGATCTTGGCACCGTCTTTCTTTTTCACCTCATCGTTCTTGTCGAACGAGACAAGCTGGCTTCTGTACTGAGCCACTTTGATGCTGTCATTCTTCGCGAAACCCTCACCCGGTTCTATCGCAGGCTTTTCGGGGTTTTCTTCACGGTTATGCACAAGCACGGCAACCGTGGCTGTATCGCTCTCTCCATTGGCCTCAACCGTATATTCAAAGGATGTCTCGCCCGCGAAAGGTGCTGGCGCGTGCAGGAATTCCGGTAAGTATTTCGAGCCGGTAAACATCCCCCACAGCAAGAACAACGTCAGGATCGAAAGAATGCCCGCCGCGCGATTGGGACGCACAGCGCTTTCATCCCCGAACGTTACTGTCTTGAGCGCGGTGTACCCGTCCTTTCCGGTCCCGATGCGGGTGAAAATGAACGCAGCAACCATAAAGATGGCGACATAAACAGCCAGTACGAGAAAACCGGTCATGCTTTTTCCTCCGTGCGGCCCATGATTTCTTCTTCCATGTCCCAGATCATTCCCAGAATCTCCTCGCGCTTAATCGCAAAGTCGGGATGTTTTTTGACCTCACGCAGATCGGCGTCCACACCCAGTTCCGCAAACGGCAGGCGATATTCCTTGTGGATACGACCGGGGCGTGGCGCCATCACGATCAACCGTTCCCCCAAAAGCAACGCCTCTTCGACCGAGTGGGTGATCAGGATGATCGTCTTGCCCGTCTCTTTCCACAGTTTGAGCACAAGGCTCTGCATTTTTTCGCGCGTCAGCGCATCAAGCGCGCCAAGCGGCTCATCCATCAGGATGACATCGGGATCATTCGCCAAACAGCGGGCCAGTGCCACGCGCTGCTGCATCCCGCCGGACAGTTCGTAAACCGCTTTTTCCTTGAAATCTTGCAAACCCACCACATCCAACAGGTGGTTCACAATCTCTGTTTTCTCCTTGGACGGCATCCCCTTCATCGAGGGACCGAATCCGACATTGTCGCGGACGCTCATCCATTCGAACAACGCGCCTTGTTGAAAGACCATGCCGCGTTCGGCATCGGGGCCTTTGATATCGTGACCGTTCAGGGTCATTACACCCTCAGTCGGGGCCAGAAACCCCGCGACGATATTGAGCAATGTCGTCTTACCGCAGCCCGATGGGCCAAGCACACTCAGAAGTTCGCCTGCTTTGAGGTTGACCGACACATCTTTGAGCGCCTGTACCGATCCCCCGTTGGGCAGATCAAACCGCATCGACAGTTTATCTATGACAAGTCCGGACATGTCCCTGCTTTCTGGCCGCGGCTCACGGCCCTGCTGGCGGGGTTGGCCCCGCTTCGATTATTTGGAAAAAGCCCGGCACACAGACGCACGCCGGGCTCAACTAATCCTCTGCGGGATTACATGCCTTTGACGGCCATCAGCGGGCCTGTGTTCACAGTGCCTTCATAGCTTTCCAGCGCCTTGTCGATGGAACCACTGTCAACGAAGACCTGCGCCACGCCACCCATGAAGGTCTGGCTGCCGCCACCGAACCACTTGGCGCTCAGCTGCTCTTCCACTGACGGGAAGGAGAAACCGGCCATCGTCTCGGCGGTTGCTGCTTCATCCATGCCCGCATCCTTTGCGATCACAGGCAGCATTTTTGCGGCATCGTCGCCACCAGCATTCCACATCGCATTGGCGTCTGCCGTCACTTTGAGGAACTTCGCCAGCTCGTCACCGTTCTCGGAGACATAGGACGCTGGTGCGGATGTCACATCAAAGACCAGAATGCCCAGCTCTTCTTTCTCGGCACCGGTCAGCAGGATGTTGCCGGATTCCTTCATGCGGCGCAGCGCACCACCCCAGCCACACGCCATATCAACCGCACCCTGGCTCAGCGCAGCAGCGCCTTCCGCAGGGGCCATATCAACAACAGACATGCTGCCCACATCTACGCCAAAGTGGTCCATCTGCTTGAGAAAACCGTAGTGCGCAGCAGTACCAAGAGGCACTGACACTTTCTTGCCCGCAAGTTCGGACGCAGAATCCTTGTCGATCTCTAGGCCAGAGGCGACAACGCAGTTATCGTTCTCGGAGTAGGACACAGCCACATCGACGATCTGGATGTCTTGCCCGCCCGAAGTCGCCACAACGAATGGCGGCACACCTTGGCTTACGGAAATATGCACATCACCCGAAGCCATGGCTGCGGACATCGCCACACCGCTGTCAAAGCTGACCCAATTGATCTTTTTGCCCAGCGCTTCTTCGTAGGTGCCCATCTCTTTGGCGTACTGGAATGGCATCGGCCATTCGAGGAAATAGGCTACGGTGATTTCGCCATGGCTTTCGGCAAATGCGGCGGCGCCTGTCATGGACATCACGGCGCCAGCGACAAATGCGCTCACTGTTTTCTTCATCATTTTAAGTCTCTCCCAGTTACATTTTATTGCCCGGCTTTGTTTGCAAAGCTCAGGATGCGTGTTGCATATATCGCAACCGACGTAGGCATCCTGAGTGATGCCCCTGTCACTTGCAACTTTTTTCCAACAGTATCCGGCCACGATAGCGCGGCCGGACGGCTGTTCCTAACGGCCTGAACATATAGCTTAACGCACGTCGTCAAAGCGTTCTCGGGAAGGGCGTGCATTCCCAGATACATACCCAACGAACGCGCAGGCATTGCTGCCAAGCCCAAGCTTTCATCACTCTGACTGCTCCCCCCTGAAAACAAATGACCAGTTCACCTACCCGCATGAGTCCAGTCTGGAGCTGTGCGGCATGCGAACTGGTCTGCTGAAAAATAAGGCAGACCCATGAAATTCAAAGAGTAGCAGAAATAACCGGAAACCGACGGGATTTGCGGCTTTCACAAATGTGGACTTAATCATACCCTACCTCTGGCCCTATTTTTTTCGATTACTTTCCAGTCTAGTATGGTAATATTTGGCGCAAATAGCGCCGATTTCCCTATTCACCACTCCAGTCGAAAGGTCGCCATCATGGACGGTACATTCAACGAAAATGACATCTCCCGCGTGGTCGAGGCCGATCGCGCCCACATTTGGCACCATCTAAGCCAGCATAAAGCCTATGAAACAACGGATCCGCGGATCATCGTTGAGGGCAAGGGCATGCGCGTCTGGGACCAGCACGGCAAAGAGCATCTTGATGCTGTGTCGGGTGGTGTTTGGACCGTCAACGTCGGCTATGGCCGCGAATCGATTGCTAATGCAGTGCGCGACCAACTGGTGAAGCTGAACTATTTCGCGGGCTCCGCCGGCTCTATCCCCGGCTCGATCTTCTCGGAAATGCTGATCGACAAGATGCCAGGCATGAGCCGCGTCTACTATTGCAACTCTGGCTCCGAGGCGAACGAGAAGGGCTTCAAGATGGTCCGCCAGATCGCGCACAAGCGCTATGGCGGCATCAAGCACAAGATCCTGTACCGCGACCGCGATTATCACGGCACCACCATCGGCTGCCTGTCGGCTGGTGGTCAGGACGAACGCAACGCGCAATACGGGCCGTTCACGCCCGGATTTGTCCGCGTCCCACACTGCCTTGAGTACCGCTCCCACGAGCAGGATGGAGCGCCCGTTGAGGGCTACGGCGTCTGGGCCGCCAACCAGATCGAAAAAATCATCCTTGAGGAAGGCCCCGAAACCGTCGGCGCGCTGTGTCTTGAACCGGTGACCGCAGGCGGCGGCGTCATCACCCCACCAGATGGGTATTGGGAGCGTATCCGCGAGATTTGCGACCAGTATGACATCCTGCTGCACATCGACGAAGTGGTCTGCGGTCTGGGCCGCACAGGCACGTGGTTCGGCTACCAGCACTACGGCATCAAGCCGGACATGGTAACCATGGCGAAAGGTGTTGCCTCTGGTTACGCTGCCATCGCCTGCCTTGTGACCACCGAAGAGGTGTTCAACATGTTCAAAGACGATGCCGCCGATCCGATGAACTACTTCCGTGACATCTCGACCTTTGGCGGCTGCACAGCCGGTCCAGCGGCCGCTATCGAAAACATGAAGATCATTGAGCGTGAAAACCTGCTGCAAAATACCATCGACATGGGCGCCTATATGACTGGCAAGCTCGAAGAGCTTCAGGACAAATTCAGCGTGATTGGTGATGTCCGCTCGAAAGGTCTGTTCTTGGGGGCTGAACTGGTTGAGGACCGCGAGACCAAGGCTCCCATGTCAGAGAAAATGCTGCAGGCTGTGGTCGGTGACTGCATGCAGCAGGGTGTTGTTATCGGAGCCACCAACCGCTCCTTGCCGGGCAAGAACAACACGCTGTGCTTCTCACCTGCGCTGATCGCGACCAAGGACGATATCGACCAGATCGTTGATGCGGTGGACAGTGCGATGGGGCGTGTATTCGGCTAAGCGACCTGCACTCGGACATCGAAAGGCCCCGTCGCACGACGGGGCCTTTATTCGTTCAACTCATTATGCCGCCTGCGTGCTTTGCGCGCGGCGACACAACGCCTTTTGATCTCGCGTCTAGCTTGCACTCTCTTTCCCCACGAGCGCTTTCTTCATCAATTCCAACAACACGGCACGTTCCTCCGATGTAAGGCCGGGCAGTATCTCCTCCTGCAAGGCGATGACAACGGGCCGGAGCCGCGCCAGAAAAGTCGTGCCGTCCGCAGAGAGCGCAAGCCTAAACGCGCGGCGATCGTCGGGATCTGGCGCACGGCGAACAAGACCTTTCCCCTCCAACCGCTTCACCACACCACCGATTGTTGCACGGTCATACCCGATACGCTTGGCAAGCCCAGCCTGATCAAGCTCGGGGTGTTTTTCCAGCGTGTCCAACGCGGCAAACTGAACCGAAGTCACGTCATATCCCGCCTCTTTCATCCGCTCCTGAAACACCGCAGCCGATTGCTGGTTGAGCCTGCGAATAAGATGGCCGGGCATGAGGGATAGAGACGGGGCGATGGACATAACAGTGGTTCCGTTAAAAGTATGCATGCATACTACATTGACACAATCGCCACGCACAAGCTACATGATAAGCATACTTATCAATTAAGGGGATTGGCTTATGCAATACCATCTCAATGGTTTCCACAGTGGCGATCCCTCAGTCGCGCCCGAGACAGCACAAAGCGATCATGTGGACGTTCTGATTGTTGGATGCGGACCCGCCGGCCTCACCCTTGCAGCACAACTGGCCGCCTTCCCTGACATCTCCACCCGCATCACCGAACGTAAATCAGGGCCGCTTGAGGTTGGGCAAGCAGACGGCATCGCCTGCCGCTCCATTGAGATGTTCGAGGCATTCGACTTTGCTGAAAAAGTCCTGAAGGAAGCCTACTGGGTAAACGAGGTCGCCTTTTGGCGCCCCCAGGCCGATGGCAAAGGCCTGCACCGCGCAGACCGGATTCAGGATGTAGAAGATGACCTGTCCGAGATGCCCCATGTCATTCTCAGTCAGGCGCGCGTCCATGATTTCTATCTCGACGTGATGAAGAAATCGGCGCGTCGGCTTGAACCTGACTACAACCGCGAACTGGCAACTCTAACCCGTACCGACGACACCGAGTTTCCCGTCACCGCCACGTTCAAATGTCTCGACACCGGCGCAATCGAAACTCTGCGAGCGCGCTATGTTGTAGGCTGTGACGGTGCGCGCAGCGTTGTGCGCAGATCCTTGGGCCATACGCTTAAAGGCGAAGCTGGGCGCCAGCTTTGGGGTGTGATGGACGTGCTCGCGGTGACTTATTTTCCCGACATCCGCCTAAAATGCGCGATCCAATCGGCCGAGCACGGTAGCCTGCTGATCATCCCACGCGAAGGCGGCTATCTGGTCCGCATGTATATCGAGCTAGATGCGCTGAATGAAGACGAGCGCGCAGCAGACCGCAACGTGACTGCTGAAATGCTAACCGAAAAGGCGCGCGCCATCCTTGCGCCCTATACGCTGGACGTTAAAGAAGTGGCGTGGTGGTCCGCCTATGAAATAGGGCAGCGCGTCTGCGACGTCTTCGATGATGTGCCGCAATCCGATCGTAAAACCCGCACGCCTCGCATCTTTATTGCAGGGGATGCCTGCCACACACACAGCCCCAAGGCTGGACAGGGCATGAATGTCTCTATGGCCGACACCTTCAATTTGGGCTGGAAGCTGGCCGCTGTACTGCACGGCCAAGCGCAACCTGCACTGCTGCATAGCTATTCGCAGGAACGTCAGGCAAAGGCGAAAGAACTGATTGATTTTGACCGTGACATGGCCCGCCTGTTCAGCGCCAAACCAAAAAACACTGAAGAAGCCGCTCAGTTCCAGAGCTACTTCAAGAAACATGGTCGGTACACGGCGGGAGTCGAAACGCGCTATGAGCCCTCCAATATAATCTGCAAAGGCGCGCATCAAGCTTTGGCGCGCGGCCTCAAGGTCGGCATGCGATTTCATTCGGCGCCAGTGATCCGTCTCGGCGATGGCAAGCCGGTGCATCTGGGACATACGCTAAAGGCTGACGGGCGCTGGCGCCTGTTCGCCTTTGCCGGAGCTGGCGATACAGGCCAGCCCAATTGTCAAATCGCGCAGCTCTGCCAATATCTGCGCAACGATGTTGCCAGCCCGATCAAGCGCTATACGCCGCACGGCCATAACATCGACAGCGTGATTGATTTACGCGCGATATTCCAAACGGCGCATCAAGAAGTGCAGGTTGATAGCCTCCCTGATCTGCTGCTGCCCACGAAAGGCCGCTATGGCCTGATTGATTATGAGAAAGTGTTTTGCTCCGATCTTAAGAACGGTCCGGACATATTTGACCACCGCAGCATCGACCGTGCGCGCGGGGCTCTACTCATCATACGGCCTGATCAGTTCATTGCAGCTGTACAGCCAGTGGGAGACTTTGACACGCTCGCGAATTTCTTTGGCCGCTTCATGATCCCGCAATAGCGCGTCGGCACGCTCATTTCGCAAACCCTTAGGTCCAGATTGCGCCAGAGTTAAGTCCAAGCTATAATAAACATCATGGCCCTTCCTGTCGAAACCTTTTTTCTACAGCCTGACGCGCAAGGCACCCTGCAATCGCAGATCCAGCAGATGATTGCGCAAGGCATCCTGTCCGGCCGATTCCAGCATGGCGAAAAGCTGCCCTCAACACGCAAGTTGGCTGCCCATCTGGGGGTAAGTCGCATCACGGTGACCATCGCCTATACCGAGCTTTTGGCGAATGACTATCTGATGTCGAAAGGGCGTTCGGGCTATTACGTGTCGGAGAACGCACCAAGCCCGCCATCATTTTCACCCAGCCCTGATACGCTGGATGCGGTGGACTGGACCCGTGCCATCGGGCAACGTTTCAGCGGCGGCGTGACGCCAAGCAAGCCACAGGATTGGCCCAGCTACCGCTATCCTTTCGTGTATGGGCAAGCCGATCAGTCCCTGTTCGATCATGCAAACTGGCGGTTGTGTGCTTTGCAAGCGCTTGGGCAGCGCGACTTCACCTCGATGACTAGCGACTACTATGATCAGGACGATCCTCAGCTCATTGAATTCATTGCGCGCCACACCCTGCCCCGCCGAGGGATTACAGCAGCGCCAGAACAAATTCTGATCACTCTGGGCGCACAAAACGCACTTTGGCTTACCGCACAGGTACTGTTGACGCAGCGCCGCCGCGCGGCGCTGGAAGACCCCTGCTATCATGCTTTGCGCGATATTCTGGTGCAATCACGCTGTCATGTAACCCCTGTGCGTGTTGATCAGGACGGTCTGCCGCCCGAAGCGATCCCTCCTGACACCGACGTCATCTTTACTACTCCAAGCCACCAATGCCCGACCAATGCTACCATGCCGATGCCACGCCGCCGCGCGCTGCTGGCCCGAGCGCGTGAGATCGACGCGCTGATCGTCGAGGACGACTACGAGTTCGAAACCTCGTTCCTGCGCGCACCCTCCCCCGCGCTTAAATCGCTCGATACCGATGGGCGCGTGATCTATGTGGGCAGCTTCTCCAAATCACTTTTTCCGGGCCTGCGCCTTGGCTACCTTGTCGGGTCCGAGCCTTTCATCCGCGAAGCCCGCGCCCTCCGAGCATCAGTGCTGCGGCACCCGCCCGGACATATTCAACGCACCGCAGCCTACTTCCTATCGCTGGGCCATTACGATGCGCTGGTGCGCAAGATGGGCAATGTACTGCACGAACGACGCACAAAGATGGAAGAAGCCATCGCGGAATACGGTCTGAACATTGCAGGCCAAGGTGCGCATGGCGGGTCGTCATTCTGGATGCGCGCACCAGACGGCATAGACACGCGCATCCTTGCTGCACGCCTGCGCAATCGAAGTGTGCTGATCGAACCTGGACATTCATTTTTCGGCGGCGAAGACCAGCAGCGCAATTTTTACCGGCTTGGCTATTCTTCAATTCCGACAAGCCGCATATCGGAGGGAATGAAAGCCCTTGCATCAGAAATTGAAGCTATGACCCATAGTGGTCATATTCCGGTATGAAATCTGGCCCTAACCCTTTGGTGATAGACGCCGTAACCTATCCGACAACCAGATTCGTATTTATACAACCGAAGGATCACCTCCGATGAAGATGACCACCGAAGAAGCTTTCGTCAAAACGCTCCAGCGCCACGGTATCCAGCATGCGTTTGGCATTATCGGCTCTGCCATGATGCCGATCTCGGACATCTTTCCGAAGGCCGGAATTAAGTTTTGGGACTGCGCGCACGAAGGCTCCGCTGGTATGATGTCTGACGGTTACACCCGCGCGACAGGCAAGATGTCGATGATGATCGCGCAAAACGGTCCCGGCATCACCAATTTCGTCACCGCCGTGAAAACTGCCTATTGGAACCACACGCCGTTACTGCTGGTCACGCCGCAGGCCGCGAACAAGACCATCGGTCAGGGCGGCTTCCAAGAGATGGAGCAGATGAACCTGTTCGCCGATTGTGTGGCCTATCAGGAAGAAGTGCGCGATCCGACCCGCATCGCCGAGACGCTGAACCGCGTGATCATGCAGGCCAAACGCGCCTCTGCGCCTGCGCAGATCAACGTGCCGCGTGATTTCTGGACGCAAGTGATTGATATCGAAATCCCTGAAGTGGTCGAATTCGAGCTGCCTCAGGGTGGTGAGAACGCCGTGGCAAAAGCGGCTGAAATGCTGTCCACGGCCAAGTTCCCCGTGATCCTGAACGGCGCCGGCGTCGTGCTGGCAAAGGGCGGCATCGAGGCATCGCGCGTACTGGCCGAGAAACTGGATGCGCCGGTTTGTGTCGGCTACCAGCACAATGATGCTTTCCCCGGCAATCACCCGCTGTTCGCAGGACCGCTGGGCTATAACGGGTCGAAAGCGGGGATGGAGCTCATCTCCAAGGCCGATGTGGTTTTGTGCCTTGGCACACGCCTCAACCCGTTCTCTACCCTGCCGGGCTACGGCATTGATTACTGGCCGACAGACGCGAAAATCATTCAGGTCGATATCAACCCAGACCGCATCGGTCTGACCAAAAAGGTCACGGTGGGCATTGTCGGCGATGCAACCAAAGTGGCGTCCGCTATCACTGCCCAACTGGCCGATACCGCAGGCGATACTGACCGCGACAACCGCAAAGCTATGATCGCACAAACCAAATCCGCTTGGGCGCAAGAACTCACCTCGATGACGGACGAACAGGACGATCCCGGCACTACGTGGAACCAACGCGCTCGCGCAGATAAGCCGGACTGGATGAGCCCCCGCATGGCGTGGCGCGCGATCCAGCAGGCGCTGCCGCAAGAGGCGATTATCTCCTCCGATATCGGCAACAACTGTGCCATCGGTAACGCCTATCCTTCATTCAGCGAGGGGCGCAAATACCTTGCTCCCGGTTTGTTTGGGCCTTGCGGCTATGGCCTGCCGGCCATCGTGGGTGCCAAGATCGGACAACCACACGTGCCGGTCGTTGGCTTCGCAGGTGACGGCGCCTTTGGTATCGCCGTGAACGAATTAACAGCCATTGGTCGCGGTGATTGGCCCCCGGTCACGCAGGTCGTCTTCCGCAACTACCAGTGGGGCGCGGAGAAGCGTAACTCGACCCTGTGGTTTGACGACAACTTTGTCGGCACCGAGCTGGACACAGATGTGTCCTACGCCGGTATCGCGCAGGCCTGCGGATTGGAAGGCGTCGTGGCTCGTACGCAGGACGAACTGACAACTGCACTGGCGAAGGCGATCGACGACCAGATGAACAACGGCAAAACCACCCTGATCGAAGCGATGATCAATCAGGAGCTGGGCGAACCCTTCCGCCGTGACGCCATGAAAAAACCTGTATCCGTGGCGGGAATTGATGTTGCCGACATGCGTGATCAAGCAGTCTGATTTGTGCATTCAAAGGCAACAGATGATTGGGATAGGCTAATATGAGCGTCTTGCGCGATATTCGAAAACGCGCAGCCGAGCGGCCTGCACATATTGTCATGAGCGAGGGTCAAGACCCTCGGATCGTGGCTGGTGCGCTGGCCGCCCTTGACGCAGGCATGGGGCCGATCACATTGGTTGGTCCCGAAGCCGAAATTACCGCGCTACTGGCGGAATCCAACGCAACGAGCCGTGAAGGTCTGTACATTCAAGATACAGAGACATCCCCTCTGACAGAGCGCTACGCAGAGCTTCATTACGATCTGCGCCGCCATAAAGGCCTGAACAGGGCCATCGCGGCGCGGCAGTCCCGAGATCAGCTCATGTTTGCTGCCTTAATGGTTCACACAGGTGACGCAGACGGCACGATAGGTGGCTCAATCTCGACAACGGCCCAAACAGTCCGCGCCGCGTTGACGATGATCGGAAAAGCCCCCGATGCTGCGATCGTTTCTTCAGTTTTTTTAATGGAGTTCCCAGAAAATCACCCGTCTGGCCGCAAGGTCATGGTGTTCGGGGACTGCGCGCTTGTCATTGATCCGGACGCGGCTGAATTGGCCGCGATTGCTGCCCAGTCTGCCGACTCGTGCAAACATCTCACAGGCGATGACCCCCGGGTTGCCCTGCTTAGTTTCTCAACCAAGGGGTCGGCAAAGCACGAACGTGTGACCAAAGTGACTGATGCTCTGGCGCTTTTGCAGGCAGCGCATCCCGATCTGCCCGCCGACGGCGAACTGCAATTCGACGCTGCTTTTGTACCTGCGATCGGCGCGTCCAAAGCGCCCGGATCAACAGTGGCAGGATCGGCCAACGTGATGATTTTCCCCAATCTTGATGCCGGCAACATCGGCTACAAGATCGCCCAACGTATAGGGGGCTGTGACGCCATCGGCCCCATCCTTCAGGGCTTGAACAAGCCGGCCAATGATCTATCGCGTGGATGCAGTGCTGCGGATGTGACAAACATGATCGCCGTCACCACGGTACAGGCCGCACAATAACCCCGTCAGGAGAGACTTATGTCGCATAAACAACCCGTGCTGGACCTGAGCCCGAAAGTCTCCGACGAGATCAGAAAGACCACATGCTATATGTGTGCCTGCCGCTGCGGCATAAATGTGCACATGAAGAAGGACCCGCTCGGCGATCTCAAGGTCGCTTACATCGAGGGCAACCGCGATCACCCCGTAAACAAGGGTGTGCTTTGTGCCAAAGGCTCTGCCGGCATCATGCAGCACAACGCCCCGTCGCGCCTGCGCGCGCCGATGAAACGTGTGGGTGAGCGGGGATCAGGCAAATTCGAAGAGATCAGCTGGGACGAGGCCTATACCATCGCCGAAAGTTGGCTGCGCCCCATCCGAGATACGAACCCAGAGAAACTTGCCTTCTTCACAGGACGCGACCAGTCGCAAAGCTTTACCTCGCTCTGGGCCCAAAGCTTTGGCACACCGAATTATGCCGCACACGGCGGGTTCTGCTCGGTCAATATGGCGGCCGCCGGCATCTATACGATGGGCGGCGCATTTTGGGAGTTTGGTCAGCCCGATTGGGATCATACTAAACTGTTTATGCTGTTTGGCGTGGCCGAAGATCACGATTCAAACCCCATCAAGATGGGTATCGGCAAAATCAAAAAGCGCGGCGCGCGGGTGGTCGGGGTCAATCCCATCCGCACCGGTTACAATGCCGTGGCCGATGATTGGGTCGGCATTACGCCGAGCACTGACGGGCTGTTTATCCTGTCGATGATCCACTGCCTGATGCAGGCCGGCAAGATCGATCTGCACTATCTGGCGCAATATACAGACGCCGCTGTGCTGATCAACGGAGACGAAAAGTCACCTGAGTACGGCCTCAAGCTGCGTGATGCAGACGGCAAAGAGCAGGTTATCGACCGCACCACCGGCAAGCTCGCCCCGTTTGACCGCAAAGGCGTGAAGCCCGACCTTGCCGCCAGTTACCGCGCCAAAGGCATCACGCACCGACCCGTCTTTCACCAGATGGCCGAGATGTATCTTGATGATCAATACGCCCCCGAAGCCGTGGCAGAGCGTTGCGGCATCTCTGCCAAACGCATCCGCGCGCTGGCTGCCGAACTAGCACGCGTGGCGTTCGAAGAAGCATTCGAGCTTGATCACGAATGGACCGACTTCCGCGGAGAGCACCACAAGACGATGACAGGTCGCCCTGTATCCTTCCATGCGATGCGCGGGATTTCCGCCCACGCAAACGGCTTCCAAACCTGCCGCGCGCTGCATACGCTGCAAATCCTGCTTGGTACCGTTGAGGTGCCGGGCGGCTTTAGGTTCAAGCCGCCCTACCCCAAACCTGCAACAGCCCACCCCAAACCGCACTGTAAAGCTACACCGGGCGCACCGCTTGATGGTCCGCACCTTGGTTTTGTGCACGGCCCCGATGATCTGGCCCTCAAGGAAGACGGCAGCCCTGCGCGTATCGACAAGGCTTTCACGTGGGAAAACCCGATGTCCTCTCATGGCCTGATGCATATGGTCATCTCGAACGCTTATGCGGGCGATCCCTATAAAATTGACACGCTTTTCATGTATATGGCGAACATGTCGTGGAACTCTTCCATGAACACGACAGGCGTCACACAGATGCTTACCGACAAGGACGAAAGCGGCGAATACGTTATCCCGCGCATCATCTATTCCGATGCCTACAGCTCTGAAATGGTCGCCTATTCCGATCTGATCCTGCCCGACACCACCTATCTTGAGCGGCACGATTGCATCTCTCTGCTGGACCGCCCCATTTGCGAGGCGGACGCCATGGCAGACGCGATCCGCTGGCCCGTGGTAGAGCCTGACCGGAACGTCAAAGGCTTCCAGTCCGCGCTATGTGATCTGGGTGCCCGCCTTGGTTTGCCCGCCTTCACCAATAAGGACGGCACCCAGAAATACGCCGATTACGCCGATTACATCGTCAACCATGAACGCCGCCCAGGTGTCGGGCCGCTGGCCGGTTGGCGGACGGGGGCAAATGGACTGCAAAACGGGCGCGGCGATGTGAACGCTTCCCAGCTCGATAATTACATCGCCAACGGCGGCTTCTTCGTCGAGCACATTCCCGAAGGCGCGAACTACTACAAACCGTGGAACGCCGACTATCAAGATTGGGCAGTGAAGATGGGTCTTTATGATAGCCCGCAGCCCTACCTTTTTACTCTCTACTCAGAACCAATGCGCCGCTTCCAGCTGGCCGCCGAAGGCCACGGAGAACGGCAGCCCCCAGACCACCTGCGCGCACGCATCCGCGAAACGATGTCCCCCCTGCCGATCTGGTACGAGACCGACCAGCAGGGTAACGAGGGCTTCACTATTACCGCACTCACCCAGCGGCCCATGGCGATGTACCATTCATGGGGTAGCCAGAACGCGTGGCTGCGCCAACTGCATGGTCGTAACCCGATGTATTTTCCGTCCAAACTGATGCGCGCGCATGACCTGAACGATGGCGACTGGGCCGAGATTACATCACCCCATGGCTCCATCACCGTGCCTGTAATGGAGATGGCTGCGCTAAACGAAAATACGATCTGGACATGGAACGCGATAGGCAAACGCAAGGGGGCTTGGGCACTGGACAAAGACGCGCCAGAGGCCACCAAAGGCTTCCTGCTCAATCACCTGATCCATGAACTTCTGCCCCCCAAAGGGGACGGGCTCCGCTGGGCCAACTCTGACCCGATAACAGGACAGGCCGCATGGTTTGACCTGAAAGTCGCCGTCAAAAAGGTCGACGCTCCTGCAGATGCAGAATCCCAGCCAAGCATGCCGCCGATCAAATCCCCCGTTGGCCAAGGTCCGTCAGCGCTTAAATGGAAAGTTGGAAAATGACCGCACCGCGCTGCACCCATACCGTAACCGGCTGGCAGGACGTACCGCTGTATGTGCCCGAATACGGTAATCCTGACGGCATACCCGTTGTCCTTATCCACGGCTGGTCACAGTCGCACCAAAGCTGGACGCGCCAGCTCTCCGGCCCATTGGCCGAGCATTGCCGCCTGATCGTACCTGATCTGCGCGGCCATGGCCTATCGGGAAAACCGGACGCTACTGAAGCCTATGACAACTCGGCCCCGTGGGCGGGCGATCTGCATGCCATCATTGAAACCCTCGCGTTGAAACGTCCGCTGCTCATCGGCTGGTCCATGGGCGGCTGGGTGGTGCAGGATTATCTGCGCGTACAGGGCGATAAGGCAATTTCCGGCTTCAGCCTGATCGGCTCTTCCGGTTCAACTGGCCGTTACAGCCCGGTCGAGGCGTTGGAGCGGCGAGAGAACGATAGCGCCGTGCGCGCCACAGATATGTATGGAGAGGAATTGGGAGCGAACCTTGTCGCGACAGTGGCGTTCCTAAAGGCATGCTTTGCTACGCCACCCGATCCCGATGATCTAGCGATCATGACTGGCTTTAATATGCTTTGCCCACCGCATGTGCGGTTGGCCTCGCGCAAACGGCATGAGGATTACGGCCCCGATCTGGCCAAGACATCCGTGCCTGCGCTGGTGCAATGGGGCGTGCATGAACGGCTTGCCGTTTCACCGATGCCGGAGAAAACCGTCGAAATCCTTCCAAACGGGCGGGCGATCAAATACGCCCACAGCGGCCATGCGCCGTTTTGGGAAGAGACCGAAGCCTTCAACGCTGATCTGCTGGCCTTCGCCCAAAGCTGTTATGCAAAGGACCGGACCTGATGACGACGCTCCCGACCCATACCGACAAAAAGCTTGGACTGGTAATTGATCTGGACACCTGCGTGGGCTGCCACGCTTGCGTGATTTCCTGCAAAGGCTGGAACACTGAGAACTACGGCGCACCGCTGTCAGATCAGGACCCCTACGGTTCCGATCCGTCAGGCACGTTCCTCAACCGTGTGCACAGCTACGAAGTGCAGCCAGAACAGGGTGCAGCCCAGCTGATCCACTTCCCCAAATCCTGCCTCCATTGTGAGGACGCCCCCTGCGTCACCGTTTGCCCGACTGGCGCGAGCTATAAGCGCGTCGAAGACGGCATTGTGCTGGTAAACGAGAGTGACTGCATCGGCTGCGGCCTTTGTGCATGGGCCTGCCCCTACGGCGCACGCGAGATGGACGCAGCCGAGGGCGTGATGAAGAAATGCACGCTGTGTGTGGACCGCATTTATAACGAGAACCTGCCAGAGGTGGACCGCACCCCGTCCTGTGTGCGCACCTGCCCTTCAGGCGCGCGCCACTTCGGCGATCTTGGCGATCCGGACTCGGATGTCAGCCAGTTGGTCGCAGCACGTGGCGGCATGGACCTGATGCCAGAGCAAGGCACGAAGCCGGTGAACAAGTACTTGCCGCCGCGCCCCAAAGACCAGCTCTCGGGGGACGAGGCACAGATAGATGTTCTGGCCCCATTCCTTGAGCCGGTCGCGACCGAGGCCACAGGATTTCTGCGCTGGCTCGACAAGACACTGGAGAAACTCTGATGCATCCCGCCCCCTCCGTCATCTTCTTCTCAACCTTTTCGGGCCTCGGTTTTGGCCTGCTAGTATTTCTGGGCCTAGGCATGCCAGCGAGCACAGGGTTCAGCGCCTTTGCGTTTTTCACCATCGCCTATCTGTTTGCAGTGGGCGGTTTGATCTCGTCGACCTTCCACCTCGGCCATCCCGAACGGGCGCTCAAAGCGTTCACACAATGGCGGAGCAGCTGGCTGTCGCGTGAAGCATGGTGCGCGGTGGCCGCGCTGGTGCTGATGGCGATCTACGGCGCGGGTTTGGTGTTTTTTGCTCAACGCTGGACGGTTTTAGGTCTGTTAGGGGCTGCCGCGTCACTGGGCACGGTGTTCACAACATCGATGATCTACGGCCAACTCAAGACCGTCCCACGCTGGTACAGCGTTTACACGCCCGCCAACTTTCTGTCGCTCTGCCTTGCGGGCGGCGCGCTTCTGTCGGGGCAGGTGATCCCGGCAGTAGTCCTGCTGGCCGTTGCTGGCGGCATTCAAGTGGCCACTTGGTGGCGCGGTGATAGCGCTCTGGCAACTAGCGGCACGGACATGGCATCGGCCACCGGCCTTGGCAATATCGGGAGCGTGCGCGCGTTTGAGCCGCCCCATACCGGCACCAACTATCTGCTGCGCGAATTCGTCTATATGATCGGGCGTAAGCACGGCCAAAAACTGCGCATCATCGCGATTCTGTTGATGGCCGTGTTGCCCGTCATTTTCCTGCTGATCCCATTCAACCACTGGATTGCCCTGCTTGCAGTCATCTCTCATATTACCGGTGTGCTAACCGCGCGCTGGCTCTTTTTTGCGCAGGCAGAGCATGTCGTTGGTCTGTATTACGGGAAGCGATAACTACGGTTGACATAACATTACGCGATGCAACCCCCGCAGACACCCAAGCCATGTCCGACCTCACCTACCGGTCCAAGAAATCGAATGGCTATGACGACGATCTGATGCGCTATTTCAGGGAGGGTCTCATGATCACGCCTGATCGGCTAACGCAGCTCTGTTTCTGGATCGCGGAAGTTGACAACGCCATGGTCGGATGCAGCCCGATAGAGCCCATCGACAACACAACAACCGAAGTGGGCAATTTCTTCATCGATCCAGCCCACAAGAGCCGCGGCATCGGCAGACATTTGTGGTATGAGCTGCGCAGCACCGCCCAGATTCAGGGCCTCACACGCGTGGCCGTGCGCGCGGAACCCGCTGCGCAGCAGTTCTTTCAAAGCGTCGGCTTCAAGGCTTGGGGTGAAGCTTTTTCGCGCCACTTGCCCGGGAAAATGGGCTCGTATATGGTCTGTGACATCTAGAGCGGCAGACGCTTTTCAATCATCCGCGCCATGATCGAGGCGCCAACAGGCAAGATGTCGGGGTCGAGCGTGAAGGACGGATTGTGCAGTGGCACCGTTCCCGCATGCCCCACCACGCAATAGGCCCCCGGTACAATCTTGAGCATATCGGCAAAGTCTTCGGATCCCGTAGCAGGATTATCCTTACTGAAGATATTCTCAGGGCCCACGATCACAGCCGCAGCTTCCAGATAGGCATCCGACAGGTCATTGTCGTTGATCAACACGTCAAAGACGTTGCGCAACTCCAGCGTGATTTGCACGTCGTGCGCCAAAGCACACCCATCGCATAGGGCCTGCATGCGGCCCGCTGCCAGCGTGTAAATCTCGTCTTTGAAGTAACGGATTGTGCCTGCAAGCGTCGCCACCTCTGGCACCACATTATAGCCCACACCAGCATGCAGTTGCGTCACAGACAGCACGCAAGTGTCCAGCGGGGGGACGTTCCGGCTGAGAATTGTTTGGGACTCTGTCGCGAGGCTGGCTGCGATGATCAGCGCATCCCGCCCATCCGAGGGGCGCGCGGCATGGCTGCCTTTGCCCGTCACCGTGATGTCAAAGAAGGCCGCGCCCGCCATGGCGACCCCTTTGCATATCCCCACCTTGCCCGGCTGGCCGTTGGGCATGTTGTGCATCCCGTAAATCTCATCACAGGGGAACTGCTCGAACAAGCCGTCCGCAATCATCTGGCGCGCCCCGCCTAGGCCCTCTTCGGCGGGCTGAAACACGATCACAGCAGTGCCATCAAACTCCCGCGTGGCGGCCAGATGTTTGGCTGCGCCCAACAGCATGGTGGTGTGCCCGTCATGGCCGCAGGCGTGCATGATGCCATCATTTTTCGAAGCATAGTCCAAACCCGTAATCTCGTGGATCGGCAGCGCGTCCATATCCGCGCGCAGCCCAACGCGGCGGTTACCCTTCTGCTTACCGTGGATCAGGCCGACAACACCCGTCTTGCCCAACCCGGTAAAGACTTCGTCTACGCCGTAGTCGCGCAGCTTCTGTGCCACGATGTTACTGGTGCGTTCTTCGGTGAAACCGATTTCAGGGTGAGCGTGCAGATCGCGAAATATCGCGGTCAACTCGTCAGTGCTTTGGGAAATCAGGGGCAGGATGTTCATCGGGAAGGCTCCGGACATAACGGGTTTAACCCCACCTTATGTCCGAATATTCCCGATGTGTAGGGCGCTGTTTTTACAGCAATCCCGCGTGCTTTAGGCCGGCATCAACCAGCTTGCGCGTCTCATCGCTGAGGCCCGTGAGCGGCAGGCGCACTTCTTCGGAACACAAATCAAGGCGTGACATCGCGTATTTTACGCCCACCAGACCCGGCTCGGTAAAGATTGCTTGATGCAGCGGCATCAACTGATCCTGAATCTCAAGCGCTTTAGTGTAATCGCCCGCAGAACACGCCGCTTGCAACTGCGCGCTAAGCTTTGGCGCCACGTTCGCCGTGACCGAAATACAGCCAACACCGCCTTGGGCGTTAAAGCCATGGGCAGTGGCGTCTTCACCCGACAGCTGAACAAATTCTTTGCCGCAGGTAATGCGCTGCGCAGAAACCCGCGCCAGATCGCCTGTGGCATCCTTGACGCCGACAATGCGTGGCAGCTTGGCCAGCTCACCCATCGTTGCGGGGCTCATATCGATGACCGAACGGGGCGGGATGTTATAGATGATGATCGGCAGTTCGCAGCAATCATGTACAGCCGTGAAATGCGCAATCAGGCCGCGCTGGGTCGGCTTGTTGTAGTAAGGCGTGACCACAAGAATTCCGTTAGCGCCAACTTTTTCAGCGTGCTGGGCCAAGCGGATGCTTTCCAGCGTGTTGTTGCTACCGGCACCCGCAATCACCGGAATCCGGCCCGCTGCTGCTTTGACAACTTCTTCGACGACCATCTCATGCTCGCGGTGGGTCAACGTGGGCGATTCGCCCGTAGTACCCACTGGAACAAGGCCGTTAGAGCCTTCACCCACATGCAATTCGACAAGTTTCTTCAGCGTTTCAATATCCAGCTCGCCGTTGCGAAACGGCGTGACGAGGGCAGGCATAGAACCTGAAAACATGTGCACGCTCCTTTATGTGCTGGAGACCGAAAGGCCACCTGGGATGAAGGCCCTCCATTGAACGGAGAGACCGGAGGAAGACCGCCTGCACGCGGACACGTGAATTGAACCCGCGCGCATATAGTCTATGTTGCAAGGCTGTACTGTGAGCGAGGTAGGAAATGCAAGCCATGAGACACTATCTGACCGCCCTGTTGCTGGTCTGTGCCATGACTTCAACTGCCACTGCCGAACAACGTCCGCGCCCGTTGGGCTGGGCAATGGACGCCTTACGGGGCGGTGATCTTGCAGCGGCGGAGCGCATAGCCGAGCGTGACGGCCCCGTCGCACGTGATGTAATTGTCTGGCACCGCCTGCGCGCAGGCGCGGGCAGTTTTGCCGAGCTGACCGATTTTCTTAAGCGCCGCGCAGACTGGCCCGGGATGGACTATCTGCTGCGCCAGTCAGAGCCGAAGGTGCTGAAACAAAGCGACGAAGAAATCATCACCTTCTTTGATCAATACCCCGCCCAAACGCCGATGGGTTTGTTGGCCCACGCAAAGGCGCTGAGCGCAAAAGGGCTTACTGGTCCGGCGCAAGCCAACGTGGTGCTTGCATGGCGGACCATGCGAATGAACGCCAATTCGCAAGCCGCCTTTCTGGCCGACTATGCAGAGCTTTTGAAACCCCATCACGATGCGCGGCTGGATGCGATGGTCTGGGAGCGCGAATATGACGAAGCGCGCCAGATGTACGGCGTCGCCAGCAAAGAAGCCGAGCAAGCAGCCGAATCGCGCATCGCCTTCTACCGGCGCTTGGACAGCGCGGTGGATACTTACGAAAACCTGCCAGTCGCGCTCAAGATCACTGGCGGCGTGAACCATGCGCGATTCGAGTGGCGTATTCGCAAGGGGCGCGAAGCAGATGCAAAGGATCTGATGCTTGAAGCCTCGCGCAGGGTTGAGGGGCTTGGCAATCCAGCCGCTTGGGGCAATCGCCGACGCGCGCTCGCCCGTGACGAGATGCGCTCAGGCGATCCGAAACGCGCCTACGATATGGCCTCGCAGCATTGGCTGACCGAAGGGTCAGATTTTGCTGACTTGGAATGGTTGTCTGGCTACATCGCGCTGCGCTTTCTCAACGACCCTATACGCGCGCTAAAACACTTCAAGGCGCATGACGGTGCGGTAGAATCCCCTATCAGCCAAGGGCGTGCTGGATATTGGCAGGGCCGCGCGCTGGAAGAAGCGGGCGACAACGAAGGGGCTAGTGCCGCTTACGCGATGGGCGCCAAGTTCCAGACTTCGTTCTACGGCATTCTGGCCGCTGAACGTGCCCGCATTCCTTTCCCTGAAAAGCTGCGCGGGAAGCCCCCGGCACAGGACTGGCGCACAAGCCCGCTGGCACAGGCACCCCTATTCGAGGCCGGACTACTCTTGCAAGCCTCCGGAGAGATGGACCTTGCAGAACGCTTCTGGACCCATCTGGCCGATCAATTGCTTGAGCCTGATTTGGAACTGCTGGGACAAGCGGCCATTGATGTTGAGCAACCCCATATCGCGGTGATGATCGGCAAACGCGCTGCCCGCCGCGGGCTTGAGATCGCATCTGCCTATTACGCACTTCACCCCGCCGGTGAAGCGAACCTTCCGATGGCCCCCGAAATGACCCTTGCCATCGCCCGCCGCGAGAGCGAGTTCGACCCTGTCGTGCAATCCTCCGTGGGTGCGCGTGGGTTGATGCAGCTGATGCCTGCCACTGCCAAGGAAGTGGCCCAAACACTTGGCATCCTGCCCCAGCACACAATTGACAGGCTCACCGCAGATCCGGTCTATAACGCACGCCTTGGCACGCAATATCTGTCCGAACTTGCAGGCCGCTTTGACGGCAACGTGGTGATGATGTCCGCAGGGTATAACGCCGGCCCAAGCCGCCCGATCCGCTGGATGGAGCAATTCGGCGATCCGCGTGACGGCGACATCTATGTGGTGGACTGGATCGAAATGGTTCCCTTCCGCGAGACGCAGAATTACATCATGCGCGTGACAGAAAGCCTGCCCGTTTACCGTGCGCGCCTTGGCCGTGATCCGCTGCCCATCCCCTTTTACGAAGAACTGACCGGCTCAACGTTGAAGGCGTTCGCGCCAAAAGGTGAATAGGCCTGCCGCTACGATAATCACACAGCCGATGGCGACGTTGGCGCTTACGGTTTCACCAAACAAGGTAACGCCGATGGTCGCGGCAAACACCAACTGGAGATAGGCAAAAGGCTGCACTGCGCTAGCCTCAGCCACCTCATAGCAGCGGATAAGCAGCCAGTGACCCGTCACACCGGTAAAGCACAGACAGACCATCCAGACCCAGTCGCGACCGTTCATCGGCTCCCAGAACCACAGGCCCAGCGCCGTCATCGCGACCGCCCCCACCGTGCCGGTCCAGAAAAAGCTGGTCGCCGTACTGTCGCGCCGCCCAGCGTAGCGGGTGAGCAGGCCATAGACTGCAAACATCGCCGCGGCGAGCAACGGGATCAGCGCGCGGATATCAAATACTTCACGACCGGGCTGCAGGATGATGAGCACCCCTATGAAGCCCACGCCAATCGCCGCCCAGCGCCGCCAGCCCACACGCTCCCCCAGAACCGGGCCGGACAGGGCCGCGACCAGCAGTGGGTAACAGGTGAACACCGCATGGCTTTCGACCAGCCCCAAAATCGTGAAGGCCGCAACCATCACACATATCTCCAGTGACAGGAGCAATCCTCGAGTGATCTGAATCAGCGGTTGTGTCGTCCTCGCCGCCACCAGAATTCCGCCAGCGCGTCGCTTGGCGATGGCGATGACAAAAGCCGCGAAGAACCAGTAGCGGATCATCACGATCATCAGCACGTTATACTCGCCCGCCAGATGCCGTGAGAGACCATCTTGCACCGCAAATACGAGCGTAGTGGCAATCATCAGCATGATGCCCAACGGGATATTGTTGCCCTGGCTCATGTCAGTACGGCCCGTGTCATGTGTCGCTTGCGGCCATAGCCCTGCACGCGGTTCACATCAAACCCTGCATCCTGCAATCCGCGCCGGACAAAACCCGCAGCCGTATATGTCGCCGCCGTCCCGCCAGCTGCTGTGTGCCGCGCCACCTGCGCCATCAACTCTGTCGACCAAAGTTCCGGGTTCTTAGCCGGTGAAAATCCGTCGAGAAACCATGCATCCGCGCGGCCCTCCCAATCGGGCAGAGTCTCGCGGGCGTCCCCCAAGACAACGCGCAGTTCAAAATCGGGGCCATCCAGATTGGCGGGAAAAAATTCGGTCTGCATCAAATCAGCCGGCAACCCTTCGAACGCGGACAAGGCGGCGTGCAGATCAGCCATTGCCATCGGGTAAGCCTCAAAACTGGTAAAGCGCAGCTTGCCGCCACACCCACAGGCGCGAAAAACCTGCAATGCCATCAGAAAATTCAGCCCCGTGCCAAAGCCAAGCTCGGCCACGTGAAAGTCATCCGCAAAACGCGCTGGAAGGTCGTTACCGGCCAAAAATACATGACGCGTTTCATCCATGCCATTTTCAAGGCTGAAATAGGGATCGTCAAAACGCGTTGATACTGGCACCAGCCCGTCTCGCCATTCTATCTGTGCCGTCTGGTCCTGCACGCCCATGCCCTGTACCTGTACCTGTAATTCTGGCGCAATCTGCGCCATCAAGGAGGCAGGAGCAATGACCGAAATCACCATTCGTGGCGCGGGTATATTTGGCCTATCGGTCGCTTGGGTCTGCTGCCAGAGAGGAGCCCGTGTGCAGGTTATTGATCCGCACGGACCCGCAGCAGGCAGTAGCGGTGGCATCGTCGGCGCGTTGGCCCCGCATGTCCCTGAAAACTGGAATTCGAAAAAGGCATTTCAGCTGGAAAGTCTGCTAATGGCCGAAGAGTTTTGGGCTGATATCGCAGCCGTCGGTGGCAAGAACCCCGGCTATTCACGCAGCGGCAGACTGCAGCCCATTGCCGATCCCGCAGCCCGTGCGCTGGCCGAACGCCGTGCAGGGACCGCACGCGATCTATGGCACGTTCACGCGACATGGGAGGTTATCCCCGCACCGCAAGGCGACTGGCAACCAAACAGCCCCGACGGTCACCTGATCCGCGATACCCTCAGCGCGCACCTGCATCCTCGTCAGGCTTGCGACGCACTTGTCGCCGCACTGCGCAGCCACGGGGTAGAAGTTGTACCGGAAGCCGCCGACAAAGGCGCCGTCCTTTGGGCAACGGGTGTGGCTGGTCTGGAGGCGTTGAACCTTGGCCGCCCCCGTAGTGTCGGCAACGGTGTTAAGGGGCAAGCGGCCCTGCTGCGCTATGATGCAGCAGGCGCGCCGCAACTTTTTGCAAGTGGCGTGCATGTCATCCCGCATCTGGACGGCACAGTTGCCATCGGATCAACCTCAGAGCGCGACTATGACGACCCCGCCAGCACCGACGCGCAGCTTGACGATGTCGTCGCGGCCGCACGCGCGGCGGTACCTGCGTTAAAATCCGCGCCAGTCATCGCCCGCTGGGCCGGTGTGCGGCCGCGCGCGCGTTCCCGTGCGCCCATGTTGGGCACGTGGCCCGAACGTGCAGGGCATTTCATTGCAAATGGCGGTTTTAAAATTGGCTTTGGCATGGCGCCCAAGGTTGCCCATGTCATGGCGGACCTCCTGCTGGATGGAATCGACGCCATTCCAGACGGCTTTCGCGTGGAAGACAGCCTGTGACGCCGCGCCTAAGGAGCCTCGATCACTTGGTGCTGACTGTGGCTGATATCCCGACAACACTGTCGTTCTATACACAGATACTTGCCATGTCTCATGCACCTTTCACCGTTGCAGACGGCAGCACCCGCCACGCGCTACGTTTTGGCGATATGAAGATCAACCTGCACCAGCATGGGGCGGAGTTCGAACCCAAGGCGCGGCAGGTCCAAACCGGTTCTGCCGATCTGTGCTTTCTAAGCGATACGCCGCTGGACGTTTGGCAAGCGCACCTGAAAGCTCACAGCGTTCAAATAGAAAACGGTCCGGTGCACCGCACAGGTGCCACCGGACCGATTATGTCGCTTTATCTTCGTGATCCCGATGGCAATATTATCGAAATCAGCGTTTCCGCTTAACGGGCAATCTCTGCGCGCAGGGCCGTCATCAGTTCGGTCAGTTCCTTGACGTAGATCTCTCCGACCAACTGGCCATTGTCGTCAAAGGCTTCATAGCTGGCGGCAACGTGAATCTCCGGCCCTTGCAGGATACGTGGACGGAACGGCACCATAAAGCTGCGCAGGATCAGCTGCGCACGCTCACCACCCGCGCGGCCTGCTGCCGCTGACATCACCGCAACCGGCTTATCGCCCCACGGTTTGATCTGCGAACGGCTGATCCAGTCAAGCGCATTTTTCAGAACCCCGGACGGCCCCTTGTTATATTCCGTAGTAGAAATGAGAACCGCATCCGCGTCAGCAATCTGCTGGGCAAGCGCATCCACGGCCGCAGGCACGCCGTACGCGTCCTCCTCATCACCATTGTAGAGCGGCAGGTTGAGGTCCGCTTGGGAATACTCTGCCCCGCCGAACAGCCGCGCTGCCTCGGCCAAAAGCAAGGAATTGTGGCTGCCTTTGCGCAGGGAGCCGGAAATGCCGAATAATTTTACAGGTGCCATCGAATTGATCCTCGTTCGAGTGATGTGTTGGCCTTTAATGTGAGGCTGTTGCGGCAATGCTCAAGGGCGGCTGGCGCGCAGGCGCTGTGCGGGCATGCAAAGAGCGCACAAAATAAAAGCCCCGGGGCCCTTCGGCGCCGGAGCTTTAGAAGTGTATCGCTGCCAAATTAGCTGGCGTTTGGCAGGATCACAATTTCCACACGACGGTTTTGCGACTTGCCTTGCGGGTTCAAGTTGCTTGCAACAGGCTGGCTTTCGCCGCGACCAAAGGCCTGAATACGCGTAGGCGAAACGCCGTTGTTGATCAGCACAGAAGAAACCGCGTTGGCGCGGCTTTCGGAAAGCTGCTGGTTGAACGAAGCTTCACCATCGCTGTCGGTGTGACCGATGATCTGGATGGTTGAGTTCTGGTAGGCCTGCAGGTTGCCTGCAACGGCACCAAGATCACGCTGTAGGTCAGGACGTACATTGCTGGAACCAGTCGTGAACAGGATGTCCTGCGGCAGGGTCACGATCAGACGGTCACCTGTGTTGTTGATAGTGACATTGTCATTACCAAGGCTCGCGCGCAGATCGCGCTCTTGCTTGTCAAGGATCGCACCGGCGCCGGCACCAAGAGCACCGCCAATCAATGCCCCCTTCAGCGCGCCCTGGTCACGGTTGCCGTCACCCTTGGACAGGGCACCAATGACGGCACCGGCACCGGCACCAATCAATGCGCCATTCTTGAGACGTTGGTTCGGATCGCCCTGTGGCGCCATGATAGAGCCGTTAGGATTTGTACAAGCGCCCAAAGCAACTACAGTCGCCATTGCGGCCAAAGCTGGGAATTTCAAAATAGTCATATTTTACTGCCTTACTGTTTCGGCTCCGTTCGGGCGAAGCATCTTTTAGGTGAACGCAACATAAGACGTAAAGGTTCCCGACAAAATGCCGCATTACGGGGAATAAGCGACAACTCGCGCACCCTGCGCAGCGTCAGCGGCTCTCCGCGCGTGCCGCTTCATAGCCAAGCATCGCCCGCTTGATCGGTAGCCCCCAGTGATAGCCACCCAGTTCCCCCGATTTGCGCAGCACGCGGTGACAGGGGATGAGGTAACCAATCGGGTTGCGCCCGACGGCAGTCCCGACCGCGCGCACGGCTTTGGGCGTGCCAATGGCCTTAGCAATCTCACCGTAGGTTGTGACGTGTCCCTCCGGCAGCTTTAGCAACGCCTCCCATACTTTAATCTGGAATGGCGCCCCTATAAGGTAGAGCGGCGCACGTTCCAGTGTCCGGTCCATCCCGAATGCTGCCAGTACCCAAGGGCGCAGGCGCTCTGGATCTTCGGCGAAGGTTGCTGCTGGCCATCGCGCCAACAAATCGTCCATTGCGGCGTCTTCGCCCATCTCGGCTGCCAAAGACAGACCGCAGATCCCCTTGTCCGTGCCCATCACCAGAACCGCACCAAAGGGGCTATCAAACCAGCCCCAAAGAATCTCTAGACCCGCGCCACCACTGGCGTATTCGCCGGGGCTCATGGCCTCCCAGCGCACAAACAAATCGTGCAAACGCCCCGTACCAGAAAGACCCGCCACATGCGCCGCTTCTAACGTGGTAAAACGTGCGCGCAGCAGCGCCTTGGCATGGCCCAGCGTCAGGTACTGCTGGTATCGCTTCGGCGAAACGCCAACCCACGCCGAGAACACCCGCTGGAAATGCGCCGTGCTCATACCTAACTGCGCGGCGAGCGCGTCTAGCGACAGCGTCTCCTCCGCGCTGTCAATCAGCGCAATGGCACGCGCGATTACGCCGTAATGATAGGCGTTCTGAGGGGTATCCGAGTTTTGCATCATCTGTGTCATGAAGCCACAATATGCCCCTGCCCGCTTGCACGCGACCCGAAACATGCGCATACCTTCGGCCCATGGAAAAAGCGTCAAAACAGCTCGATTATCACACCATCCGTGCCATCATGGAGCGGTTCCAAGAAGCAGAGCCTGAACCAAAAGGCGAGTTGGAGCATCTGAACGTCTATACGCTGGTTGTGGCGGTCGCCCTGTCCGCGCAGGCCACGGATGCCGGCGTGAACAAAGCCACCCGTGCGCTGTTCCAGATCGCCGATACGCCGCAAAAAATGCTCGATCTGGGGCTGGAAGGGCTGACCGAACACATCAAGACCATTGGCCTGTTCCGCCAGAAGGCGAAGAACGTCATCAAGCTGAGCCAGATACTGGTCGATGAATATGACGGTGTGGTCCCGAACTCCCGCGCGGCATTGCAATCCCTGCCCGGCGTCGGGCGCAAAACCGCGAATGTGGTTCTGAACATGTGGTGGCACCAGCCGGCCCAAGCGGTAGACACGCATATCTTCCGTGTCGGAAACCGGACCGGCATCGCCCCCGGCAAAACCGTTGAGGCAGTCGAACGCGCCGTTGAAGATAATATCCCCGCTGATTTCCAGCTCCATGCGCATCACTGGCTGATCCTGCATGGCCGCTATCACTGCAAGGCTCGCAAACCCCAATGCCGGACCTGCATCATCAGAGATCTATGCGAATACAAGGACAAGACAGAATGAAGACGTACGACCTCGTAGGGATCGGCAACGCAGTTGTGGATGTCATCAGCCATTCCGATGACGCATTCCTTGATAACATGAGCATTGAAAAAGGCATCATGCAGCTGATCGAGCAAGACCGCGCTGAGCAGCTGTATGGCGCGATGGACGACCGGCTGCAAACACCCGGTGGCGCGGTGGCAAACACAGTCGCTGGCGTTGGCGCGCTGGGGCTGAACACCGCCTTTATCGGCCGCGTAAACGATGACGGTCTGGGCCACTTTTACGCCGATGCGATGACTGACAATGGCATCGACTTTGTGAACCCGCCTGTCGCTGACGGTGACCAACCCACTTCGCGCTGCATGATCTTCGTCACTCCGGACGGGGAGCGGTCACTGAACACCTATCTAGGCATCTCAACCGGCCTCACCTCGGATGATGTCCCTACCGAAGTGGCAGGCAATGCCAAGCTGATGTTCCTTGAGGGTTATCTTTTTGACCATGACGCCGGCAAAACCGCCTTTCGCGAAGCAGCACGGGCGGCAAAAGCTGGCGGCGGGATGGCGGGCATCACCATCTCCGATCCTTTCTGCGTGGAACGGCACCGCGCCGATTTTCTGCAAATGATCGAGCACGAGCTGGATTACGTCATCGGCAACGAGGCCGAAATTAAATCACTGTTCGAAACAGACGACCTTGAAGAAGCGATGACCCGCACCTCCGCCCTTTGCCCCCTGATGGTCTGCACCCGCAGTGGTGATGGCGTAACGCTCATCCGTGGATCTGAGCGCGTGGACCTTCCCGCGCCTGCACGTATCACCCCTGTCGACGCAACAGGTGCAGGCGACCAATTCGCCGCAGGCTTCCTCTACGGTCTTGCTACGGGCCGCGATCTTGAGACATGCGGGCGCATGGGCAACCTATGTGGAGCCGAGGTGATCTCTCATGTCGGCCCACGTCCCGAAGCCGACATGATGGAAATCTTCCGCCGCGAGGGGCTCGTCTGATGCTTGAAGATGGATTCTACGATGTGCCACCAAACAAGCTGGCTGTGATTGTCACGCACCTGGAGATGCACGCGCGGCCCGAAACGAAACAAGTGACGCTGCCGCTAGGCCTCACATTCCGGCAAGTGACCCCCACATTGGAATGGTACCGCGATGTCTTTACCCGCGTCGGCACAATGGACTGGCTTTGGTACGGACGGCTCAAACTGTCCGATACAGCGCTTCAGGCCATCCTTGATGATCCGGCAATCGCCTTTTTCACCCTGTCCATAAACGGTGTTGACGAAGCCTTGCTAGAGCTTGATTTTCGGACGGCTGACGAATGTGAGCTGGTCTATTTTGGCCTCACCTCAAATCTCATCGGCTCCGGCGCGGGGCGTTATCTGATGACTCAGGCGATCACTCGCGCATGGGATGCCGACATCCGCCGCTTTCATGTGCACACCTGCACCAGTGATAGTCCGCAGGCGTTGGAGTTTTACCGTCGCTCGGGATTTACCGCCTACAAGCGCGAAGTTGAAATTGACGATGACCCGCGCATATCTGGGGTCACCCCCCAAACTGCCGCGCCCGCTATCCCGATTATCTGAGAGGTTTGCAGTCTTTCCCGACAAAGCAGTCCTTTACTGCGCGGATCATCTTTGCCGTGGGCGTTTAAAACAACTAGCCCCCGCACGGGTTTGTCGCGACTATCCCGCCGTCCACGCCCAGTTCTACAAATGCTAAAACGTCCGAGCCTTCTTTGACGTTTGCGCACCACGGGCCGAAACAGGCGACCGCCAATGTCACCGGCTTGCTATACGGTGTTGAGAACCCGCTATAGGATAAAGACTTTCCCGTCAGTTTCGCCTTGATCCACGTCATCTTTGGCGTCGCATGCTGGTTATTCAAGTCCACTTTTGGCAACCGACGCGCATTAAAAGATAGACGCCCCCGCACAATCACAAACCGCGCCTCAGCCGCCTGCGCCTCCAAGAATGCCGCCTCAACCGAATGCGGCATGCACGACAATGCCGTGGCCGTGACAGGTGTACATGCAATGAGCGCAGCAAAGAGCGCGGCTTTCAAAGCAGTTCCCCGAATTCTTCCAGAACCCGCGCGTAGACTTCCCGTTTAAACGGCACGATCCCCTCCAGCATCGCTCCCGCCTCCAGCCAACGCCACTCGCTGAATTCCGGCTCTGCCGTCTGGATGTTCACCTGATCATCACGCCCCTGAAAGCGCAGCAAGAACCACTTTTGCTCTTGCCCGCGAAAGCGGCCCTTCCAGATATTCGGGACCAGATCATGCGGCAAATCATAGGGTAGCCAGCCGGCCGTTTCCGCCTCGATCCGCACCAGATCGCGCGTAACGCCGGTTTCTTCCTCAAGCTCCCGCAGCGCCGCTTCGCGCGGGTCTTCGCTCGGATCAACTCCGCCCTGCGGCATCTGCCAAGCCTCGACATCGCGATCAAGCCGCTGCCCCACAAACACCTCGCCGGACGCATTGATCAACATAACCCCGACACAAGGCCGGTAAGGTAATTTTTCGATTTCTTCCGGTGTCATGCGTGCGTCCATTCCTGTGATCCCGTTCCAATGGATCCTACAACACTCCCACATAGACCGGAAGCGCCCCCCACGCTGACGCGGCGTTTTTAATGACAAGGCGACGGCGCAACGCCATGCTGCGTCAAAACTCATAACCGAACAGGGTCCCATCATGTCCAGCTATCCCAATATGCTTGCCCCCCTTGATCTGGGCTTTACCACTTTGAAGAACCGCGTGCTCATGGGGTCCATGCACACCGGTCTGGAAGAGACGAAAGACTGGAACCGTGTGGCCGAGTTCTATGCCGCGCGCGCCCGTGGTGGTGTGGCCCTCATGGTGACTGGCGGCATCGGTCCCAACCTCGAAGGGTCCGTCCTGCCCGGTGCGGCCATGATGGTCAGCGATGATGATGTCGTGAACCACAAGATCGTCACCGACCGCGTGCACGAAGCAGGTGGCAAAATTGCCATGCAAATCCTGCACGCCGGCCGCTACGCCTACGGCCCCAAATGTGTGGCCCCTTCAGCTATCAAATCCCCTATCTCCCCCTTCCCGCCCACCGAATTGGACGCCGCAGGCATTGAAAAACAGATTGCGGACATTGCCGCCTGTGCCGGCCGCGCCAAAGAGGCCGGTTATGACGGGGTCGAGGTCATGGGCTCGGAAGGCTACTTCCTGAACCAGTTCCTCGTGACCCACACAAACAAACGCACCGATGAATGGGGCGGCTCCTACGAGAACCGCATGCGTTTGCCTATCGAGGTCGTAAAACGCGTACGCGAAACCGTTGGCCCTGATTTCATCATCATCTACCGCCTGTCGATGATTGACCTCGTACCCAACGGCTCCACCTTCGAGGAAGTCGTGCAGCTGGCACAAGAGATCGAAAAAGCGGGTGCGACCATCATCAACACCGGCATCGGCTGGCACGAGGCGCGCATCCCGACTATCGCCACCTCCGTACCGCGTGCAGCCTTCGCATGGGTCACGAAAAAGCTGATGGGCAAAGTCTCCATCCCGCTCATCGCGTCAAACCGCATCAACACCCCCGATGTCGCAGAGGAAGTCCTCTCTACCGGTTGCGCTGATATGGTCTCCATGGCCCGTCCAATGCTCGCCGACCCCGATTTCGTCATTAAGGCCGCAACCGACCGCGCCGCGCAGATCGCCCCTTGCATCGGCTGCAACCAAGCCTGCCTTGACCACACGTTTGGCGGAAAAATTTCCACCTGCCTCGTCAATCCCCGCGCCTGCTATGAGACAGAACTTGTATTGGAGCCGACAACCGCGCCCAAAGCCATCGCCGTTGTGGGCGCTGGTCCAGCAGGCCTGTCCGCCGCCATTGCAGCGGCCGAGCGCGGACACACCGTTACCGTGTTCGACCGCGCATCGGAAATCGGTGGCCAGCTCAACCTCGCCAAACAGGTCGCCGGTAAAGAAGAGTTCTGGGGCTTTGTCGATTGGTACCGCACCATGGTTGCGCACCACGGCATTGAGGTAAAACTGAACACCGAAGTCTCCGCCAACGACCTTACCGGTTTTGACGAAGTCATCATCGCCACCGGCGTCATCCCCCGCGATCCACAGATCGAAGGACAGAACCGGGATAACGTGTTCAGCTATATCGAAGTGCTGAACGGCACCGCCAAAATTGGCGATAATGTGGCGGTCATCGGTGCGGGCGGCATTGGCTTTGACGTTTCCGAACACCTTGTGCATGACGGCGAAAGCACAACGCTCAACCTGCCCGAATGGATGCACGAATGGGGCGTGGCCGACACAGCCGAACACCGCTCCGGCCTCGCACCCGAAGGCCCGCAGCCGACCAAACCAGCGCGTGCCGTTACTATGATGCAGCGAAAGCCCTCCAAACCGGGCAAAGGCCTTGGCAAAACCACCGGCTGGATTCACCGCGCGTCCTTGACCATGAAAAACGTCCAGATGATCGCCGGCGTCAACTATGAACGCATCGACGACGAGGGTGTGCACATCAGCTTTGGCGAGGCCCGCGAAAAGCCGCAGGTCATTCCGGCAGACACCGTCGTGCTCTGCGCTGGCCAACTCTCGGACCGCTCGCTTGCAGACGCGCTCGAAGCTATGGGCAAAACCTGCAACGTCATCGGTGGCGCAGATGTCGCCGCCGAGCTCGATGCCAAACGCGCCATCAATCAGGGCACAAGGCTCGCTGCCGCGCTCTGATCACCTTTCTTTTTGGCTGAAAATACCCCGGGGGTCTTTTTCCTCCGGGCAAGAAGGGCCTGGACCGCAAACCCTGCTTGCAACACGCACCAAGCACGTCAACAATGGCACAACCCACAGACAAAGGACGCGCCATGCCGATCTGCGTTTTCGACATCGCCGACGACGGCAGTACCACCGTCCCCAGCAACACGGATCTCACAGGTCCTGCACGCTATCGCTGGTGGCATTTCGATCTTTCCGATCCACTGCTTGCCCAATGGTGCGAAAGCCATCTGCCGGAAATCCCCGCAGGTGCCTTGCTACAGTCGGAAACCCGTCCACGCTGTGACAGCTTTGACGGGGGGTTGATCCTCAACCTGCGCGGCATCAACATGAATGACGGGCAACCCGCTGAGGAAATGGTCTCGATCCGGATGTGGGTCACGGACGCTGTGGTGATCACCGTCCGCCTGCGACGCGTCTTTGCCATAGAAGACATCCGCCAAAGCGCACAGGCACAAATGGCCCCGCCCAATCCGGCCGGGTTCATTTCCGAACTTGTCACGCGCTTGACCGGCCGCGTGCAATCGGAGGTCGCCAGCATCGCAAAGCTGACAGAGTTCTTCGAAGCTGATCTAGAGGACGACGAAACACCCATCCCAAATGAGCTGACCCAAAGCCGTCGCCGCGTGATCCGGCTGCGTCGCTACCTTGATCCCCAGCGCGCGGCGCTGAACAAGCTTGCCACCGAAGCGCTCATGCCGCCCAAAAGTCAGCCTGCCTTGCGTGAGCTGGCCAACCGCACCACAATGGCTGTCGAAGAGCTGGACGCCCTACGCGACCGCCTTGTTGCCGTTCAGGATGACCACGATCTGGATGTTGCCCGCAGACAGGCGCGCAATAGCTTCCTGCTATCGGTCGGTGCGGGGATATTCCTGCCCATCAGTTTCCTGACGGGCCTGTTCGGGGTGAACGTTGGCGGCATGCCCGGCATCAACAGTCCATGGGCATTCCCCATCCTGTGCATTTCGATGACTGTGCTGGCGCTTATCCTTGTTTTTGCCATTCGCCGCATGCGGTGGATCTAGAATCAGGACCTGAAACACACTGTTCTCTTGTTTCCTGCCTTGCAACGGTTCTGCTATTACCTTGCTACTGTCTCACCCCTGCCCAGATTGCGCCCCATTCGGCCTTCATAGCTCTCCCTTGAAATATGAATAAAAGGGGACGGCAAATGGACCGCCTGTCAGAAATGGAAGCGTTCGCCACTGTGGTGGATCAGGGGGGCTTTACCGATGCCGCCAAGAAGATGGGGATTTCTAAATCCGCTGTCTCGAAACACGTCTCTTCGCTAGAGGCCCGCCTTGGTGCGCGCCTGTTGAACCGGACCACACGCCGTGTGTCCCCGACAGAAATCGGTCTTGCCTATTATGACCGCGCCCGCCGCGTGCTTAATGATGCAGGAGAGGCCGACGCGCTGGTCACATCCATGCAATCTGCGCCTTCGGGTCTATTGCGAATATCGGTCGCGACTGATTTCGGGGTGAACCACCTTTCACCCGTGTTATCAGAGTTTCTTGGCGACTTCCCGGACATCACCGTCAACATGGTTCTCAACAACCGCTATGTTGAGCTGATCTCGGAAGGTTTCGACATGGCTGTGCGCATCGGAGAGCTGGAAGACAGCACTCTGCGGGCCCGCAAGCTCACCGAAACAACAAAGCGCATGATCGCGTCACCCGGCTATTTCGACAAATACGGCCGCCCCGAGAAAATCGACGACCTGAACGATCACAAGCTGCTGCATTACTCAAACCAGTCCAGCGGCAACGTCTGGAAACTGACGGCGCCCTCCGGCGAAAAGCGTCAAGTGCGCACCGCCGGTTGGTTGTCAGTCAACGACGGGCAATCCTTGCTCAACGCGGCGATCTCCGGTCTTGGCATCGCCTACCTGCCCAGCTTTCTCTATTCGGAAGCTATGGAAAAAGGCCTGATTGAAGACGCAATCCCCGATCTGCCGCTTGAGACCCAAGGCATCTACGCGGTCTATCCGCCCGGACGCTTCACCCAACCGAAAGTTCGCGCTTTCATCGATTTTCTGGTCCACACTTTCGCCGAAAAAGGCCCGAGCGACTGGTAAGCCAGATACCCGACACCATTTCCCTTGGTGCACTTCCCCCGGTTTCGCGAAAGCGTTTCCAGGGCTTTTTCTTTTTAAGCAACCGCAAGCGATCTACTCTGCCAGTACCACTGCTTCAACACGCCGGTTCGCTTCACGGCCCTCTTCTGTCGTATTGGATGTGTACGGTGCGAGAAATCCCATGCCTTGCGATTGCAACCGTGCAGGGGCGATGCCGTAGACCTCAATCATGCGCTGTCTGACCGATCGCGCCCGACTGACTGACAGGGCAATATTCCCATCCAAGCTGCCGACATTATCGGTGTGGCCCACCAGTGCGATCCGCATGTCAGGGCGGGCGCGCATCGTTTCCGCCAGTTCAGCAAGTACGTCAAACGGGCCCTGTGCCAGATCTGACGTGCCGCTCTCAAAATCAAGGGCTGCAAGGACAGCGTTGCCGTCTCTGGATAGGGCTTGTGCAACACTCCCCGTCTCTGCAGGATTTGCAGTATCAGGTGCTGCGGCCTGCGGAACAGATGCCACGGCCTGCACAGCAGAATCTTCGGCTACAACGCCAGCCTGAATGATCTGTATAAAAGACGCCCCGCTGGAGGCGCTTGCAATGATCGTCACCGCCTGTTCGGGCGCCTCCTGCGGCCCCCGAAGCGCGGTCAGCGCATGATAGCTGCGCAGATTCACGTACATATTCGGCGCGGGCAGCACTTCAGTCTCGAACCGGAAGTCATAGCCGCCACACACCTGTGCCTCACAGTCCAGAACAACGCGGAACCCCTCTGCATCCAACTGCGCACGCAGAGGCGCGATCAGTTGCAGCGGCGTCAGGTCCGCCACGTCAACGCGCCACGCGCTGCGTAGAACCGGCCCCTCAATCACGCGAACCGGGAGAGTTCCCTGCACATATGGCGCGATGGGTGCTGCGAACTGATCTTTCACGGTATCGCGGGTAATCATTTGGCGCGCACCTGTTGGCAGACGCAACTCAACCGCGTGAGCTGCGCCTCCCAACAAAATCAATAGCGCGCCAAGCTTCCACCTCATCTGGATTGAGCGTGATAGGCTTTGTTCGGACGCATGTCAGAGGCGCTAGCCACGCGGTTAGTCATGTTGAAGAATGCCGCAACAGACCCAATATCCCAGATATCGCGATCGGAGAAACCAACTTCACGCAAAGCAGCGCGATCGTCTTCTTCGATGATCTCAGGTGCCTCGGTCAATTTGACAGAGAAATCCAGCATCATCCGCGTTTTAGGATCGAGGTCGGCAACACGGTAGTTCATGACCATCTGCTCGCCCAAAACTGGATCACCAGACAGTTCACGCACCGCCGCACCATGCGCCGTGAGGCAATAGAAACACTTGTTCACAGCCGAAACCACAACTGCGATCATCTCGCGCTCCAGCTTGCTGAGATTGCTGTCGCCGAGCATCAAGTCATTATAGAGCGCCGTGAACGAGTTGAGTTTTTCGATATCAAAGGCATAGGCCTGCAACACGTTCGGGATCATCCCGAGCTTTTCCGTGCAAACTTCAAAGTACTTTTGCGTGGCAGGTGGCAGAGGATCAACCATTGGAAGGTCAAGGGCGGTGGGGGCGTCATCAGCCATGATAGGCTCCTTTATTCGGGGTATTGGCGGTAATGATACGTGCCGACGGGGGTAAAGCCCAGCTTGGTGTACAGTGCGTTGGCGGGTTTGTTCTGGGTCACACAAAGAACCGCCAAATGGGTCGCGCCCTGCTTGGCCGCCCAGAACGCGGCGGCGCGCATCATCCATTCTGCAACGCCCTGTTTGCGTTGGTTGGTCAGAACCTCGACGGCGTGAACCATAGCAACACCGTCGTGCACGGCAGCAAAAGCCACGCCAGCGGGCTTTTCATTCCAGCGCGACAGGATGCCTGTTTTCACCTGCGCCCGCTCCATCACGGCCAGCCTTGCAGGACCGATACCACCTTCGGCCCAAATTTCGGCCATGATTGCCAGCGGTTCCCAAATATTAAAGCAGGTCACGCGCGGAATGGGTTTATCCATCAGCGTCTCGATCGGCGTGACATAAAGCATCACCTCGTCGATCAGGTCATATCCGCGCGCAGCCAACGCGGCGTCCAGCACATTGTCACCATCACGGATCATGAACAGGGGACGGTGGCCTTGGCTGCGCATGGCGGCTTCGGCCTCGTCAATGTCTGCATCCGTGAACGGCCCATTCGCCGTAGCGCTTGAGACCCGCTTGCCGCCTCCTGCACCATCTCGCAGCGTCCATGGCCCGTCTTGCCAGCTTCGCGCTGGAGGCCACGTGGCCTCGGTCACATCGTAGAGCTTTGATGCATCGGGGCTCATGCGAAGGCCGCCGTCAGTTTTGCCATCGCCTCGTCCAGCAAGCCCTCGTCCTGCCCACGCACCACGATATTCGCACCATAGCTGCCGTCACGCATGAACGGGTAGCTGCCCATAGAAAGCGAAGGGTAGGCTTGGGCCAATTCGCCCAGCGGACCGGCAATGTCACCCTCACCACGGTGGACCGTCAGGGTCTTGCTAATAACCGGCGCGCCCCCCGTCAGCGTCGGCAGCACGCTAGCAACCATCGCTGTGAACACGCTGGGCACGCCGGCCATCACATGCACGTTCCCGATGGTAAAACCGGGCGCCGAGGAAACAGGATTTTCGATCAAGGTCGCGTCGGCAGGGATACGCGCCATGCGCAGCCGCGCCTCGTTCAACTCGGTACCCGACTTGTCATAATGGGCCTGAAGGATCGCACGGGCATCGTCGCGCACGTCAATGCTTTGCCCGAAAGCTACCGCCATACAATCGGCCGTGATGTCGTCATGGGTCGGCCCGATCCCGCCCGAAGTGAACACCATGTCGTGCGCTTCGGACAACGCCTGAACAGCAGCGATGATCGCATCACGGTCGTCTGCGACGATCCGCACCTCCGCCAGCGTGATCCCCGCTTCGGTCAATTGCCCTGCGAGGTGGTACATATTCGCGTCCCGCGTCCGTCCCGAGAGTATCTCATCCCCGATCACCAACATTGCCGCAGTTGGATTCGTCATTACGCCTCTCCTTGAGCCTGTGTTGTTTACGGTATAGCCCCATGCCATGCGCTTTCAAACCGATCTTGTTCCCGCCCGCCTTATCCGCCGTTACAAACGCTTTCTGGCGGATTGTCGGCTGGAAGACGGGCGTGAGATTACCGCCCATTGCGCCAACCCCGGCTCAATGATGGGGCTGGCGGAACCAGATACCAAGGTTTGGCTTGAGCCGAACGATGATCCGAAAAAAAAGCTTAAATTCGGCCTGCGTCTGGTGGATCACGAGAACGGCCACCTGACCGGCGTCGATACATCGCTGCCGAACCGCGTCTTGCGCAGCGCCTTGGAAGCACGCGAGGTAGCGGCGCTCAGCGCCTATACGTCCGTGCAGCCAGAAGTAAAATACGGCACCAATTCTCGCGTCGATTTTCTGTTGAAGGCGCAAGGTTTGCCCGATGCCTATATCGAAGTGAAATCTGTGACGCTGTGCCGTAATGCGCCGTTGGCTGAATTCCCCGACAGCGTGACCGCCCGTGGGGCAAAGCATATGGCAGAATTGGCCAAGGTCGCACGCGCTGGACACCGCGCGATCCTGCTGTATCTCGTCCAGCGAACCGACTGCACCCATGTTGATATTGCCGCCGACATCGATCCGACATACGCCGCCGCCCACGCTGATGCCGCAAAAGCAGGCGTTGAAACTCTGTGCATCGGCACCCACATCACGCCAACAGGCATCACACTTGCAGGGCCTCTGGCCCTCGGCCACCCGCCGCGCTAGACAGGCGCCACCAAAAGATGGAGACACCGTTGACAAACATCCATAAAGGTCGCACGACAAAAGACGGCATCCGTATTCACGAGGCCGCGGATTTTGCAGGGATGCACGCCGCAGGCAAGCTTGCCGCGACGATCCTTGACGAGATCGCCGAGCACGTCTTTGTGGGTCAAACCACCGACAAGATTGACCGAATCATCGAAGAAAAGGTCAACGCAGCCGGCGCGAAATCCGCGACCATCGGCTATAAGGGCTATCAGCATGCCAGCTGTATTTCCGTCAATCACGTGGTCTGCCACGGTATCCCCGGTGACAAAAAACTCAAAGACGGCGACATCCTGAACATCGATGTGACGGTGATTGTGGATGGCTGGTTTGGCGATACCTCGCGCATGTATGTGGCCGGCAAACTGTCACGCAAGGCAGAGCGATTGATCGACATCACCCATGAGGCGCTGATGCGCGGGATCGAAGTGGTCAAACCCGGCAACACATTTGGCGACATCGGCCACGCCATCCAGACCTTTGTAGAAGGTCACCGTATGTCTGTTGTCACAGACTTCTGCGGCCACGGTCTGGGCAGCGTCTTCCACGCACCGCCAAACGTTTTGCACTACGGAAGGCCGGGGACAAAAGCCGTGCTGGAGCCGGGCATGTTCTTCACGATTGAGCCTATGGTGAACCTTGGCCGCGCTGAAACCAAAACCCTCGCCGATGACTGGACTGCCGTGACCCGTGATAAATCCCTGTCAGCCCAGTTCGAGCACTCAATCGGTGTGACGGAAGATGGATACGAAATCTTCACCCTCTCCCCCGCCGGTAAATTCCACCCGACTTACTAACCCCACCTGTCAGTGGCTGGCGCATGAAGCCCACCGCGCGGTTCTGAACCGTCTGCGCGACCGCTTCGGCAGTGCGGCAGGCAAGCTTGCGACACAGTTCGATGTTTCGCGCATCGCGGTGATGAACCACCTGCGCTTGCTGACCGAGGCGGGGCTCGTGGCCAGCCCCAAAGAATGGACCTGTCACGGTTTCGTGCCGCCCCCGGTGCTCGTTTAAGCCACCTTCCGTTCGA
>NZ_JBALVJ010000146.1:0-4464 GCF_036961165.1 Sulfitobacter sp.
TCGGGTTGGATACATCTTAGCACGCTGTCCAATTTTGCCGGACCACTTCACCACCTTAAGTTGGCTGCAAACTGGTCGAATTACTGGGACCACCTCTAACTGATTCTGCTTTGATCAATCGAACTACCCATTGTTCCAGATCAGCCTTTTCCTCGGCAATCTTTGCGTGCTATCTGTATTACTGATAGCCAGTAATTGATGAGGGCATCTTCCCACAAGACATGAGGTGATGGGTAAATGCAGCCAAAGAACGAGACGTCGCAGACTTCAGGCGTTCCTCTAACACCTATGCAACTAGGCTTGATCTCGGAAAGTATTGGGTCGGAGCAGCCTTGGATTAACTTGGAACAAGTTATCCTACATTTTGGTAAAACGTCAGTAAGCGCAGAGGCTGTAAAGGCAGGACTTCTCGCGTTAGCGATGCGACACGATGCTTTGCGAGTGATGATCCAAAGAAATGCTGTAGGCCGCCTCAATCAATTGCTGAGAATGCCCGTTCATGCTCCTCTCGAAGTAATCGAAAAAGAGAGCACCTCAAACCAGTCGTGGCTGGAGGAACTTGAGAAATTCCTCGCCGAAGACCGCAATCGTGGATTTGATTTGGTTGGGGGAACTATGTGGCGTGCTAGCCTGGTTCGTTGTGAGGGGCGGCATACGACGATTGTTCTAACTATGCACCATGCGATCGCAGATGGGCGCAGCATGGCACGGTTGGCACAGGAGTTGATTGAGTATTTGCAAACTGGAGCATTACCGCCAGCAGATGCCGACGCCATAACTTTCGAAGATTTTTGCCGGGTTTTTTCAGGCACAGTTCCGAACGAAGAAGCCGCGGTCACATATTTCAGAACTTACTTAAAAGACTTTGAGGACGCAGGTACGCTGCATTTTTCTGAGGGGAGGAAAACTGAGCTAACGGCGAACAGAAAACAACAAGTCTCGGCAAACTTGACCGTTAATGAAAGCAAGAATTTGCAAAAGGCCGCATCTCTTTTGGGAGGTACAACGGCCAATATAGTGCAAGCCGCTTGGGGTATCTTGCTCTCTCGTTGGCAGGGAAGAGAAGCTGTTACGTTTGGTGTCGTAAGATCGGGTCGTCATGCCTTACCCAATTGTCAAACTACAGTGGGGTGCCTGATCAATACATTGCCAACTTGTGTAAAACTCTCTCCGGACCTGATGGTGTCTTCTCTGGTGAGTGCGCTGCGCAAACATACACTGTCGTTGCGCACCCTCGAACAAACGCCAGCCGATTTGATCCGCCGGAGTATTGGTCTGCACGGCGCAAAACCCCTTTTTGAAACCGCAATCATGTTTGAGAATGGCGAGATCGAAAGCCTGGTAACCAGCGGCGAAGAGACCGATGTGGTTGAGAAAATCGAGCTGCGTGAAGAGGGTGGGATGCCCCTTATGTTATCCGTTTATGCAGATGATGCTGCTAGAATTCAGCTAGAGTACGATCCATCTGCGGTATCCAAATTGATTGCAGAACGGATGTTGGCGCATCTGATACGGCTGATGCACGCGCTTTCCCTATCAGATAAAACGACCAAAGTTGCTACGTTAGATATGTTGGAGTGTGACGAGCGAGACACGCTACTCGATTGGTCAACGCCAGATGCTCCACTTGAAATAGACGCGACCTGCTTGGTGCAGCTTTTTCAAAATACGGTACAGAATGCACCTGATGCGAGCGCGGTAGAGATGATTGGAGAGGTGAGCAAGCTGACCTTTGCGGAGCTTGATCAGCAGTCGGACCAGCTTGCCAGAGTCCTATTGGAGCATGGTGCTTTGCCGGGCGAAATTGTGGCGATCAATTTGAGCAGATCTGTCAATTTTATCGTTGCAGTGCTGGCAACGCTCAAAACGGGCGCCGCGTTCATGCCCGTTGATCCAGCTCATCCAGAAGCAAGCCGTGCGCATATGATATCGGACAGCGCCGCGCAGATCATCGTCCAGAACGATGTTGTGGTTCGGGGGCAAAGACGAACGCCAATCCCAAGAGACTTGGCCCCCGATGCAAAGCCCATCCCACGCCCTCCTGAAAACATCAACGCGCTAGCCTATGTGATCTACACATCAGGTTCAACGGGCACCCCAAAAGGAGTTCGCGTCACGCGTGGCAATCTTTTGGCCCACCTAGCGGCCTTAACAAAGGCATTTGAGCTGAAACTATCAGACCGAGCGCTGCAATTCGCCGGACTGTCCTTTGACGTGGCCATTGAAGAGATATTTACGACGTTAATGTCCGGGGCGACACTGGTGCTGCGAAGCGAAGAGATGTCGGAATCAACATCCGTTTTCCTTGACGAAATTGACGCGGAAAAGCTTAACTTCATCAATCTTCCAACAGCGTACTGGACGGTTCTGAACCGCTTTATGCAGACAAGCGGAAGAAGCCTGCCGCCCTTGGTGCGACTTGTTGTTGTAGGGGGGGAGGAAATCGCGTCAAGAACCCTATCGGAATGGCTAAAAGTCGCACCTGACGCTCGTTTCTTGAACGGTTACGGACCTACAGAAGCCACTATTACCTGCACATTGTTCGAACCAATCAATCACCAACCTGGCGAAGATGTCTGCATAGGTCGGCCCACAGCGCATTCGCTGGCCTACGTCATTGCGCCCGACGGCAGCCTTGCGCCAAAGGGCGTTCTGGGCGAGTTGGCCATTGGCGGTCCTGCTATCAGTCAAGGTTATATAGGTCGTCCCGATGAAACCGCGCAGGCATTTAGACCGAATGGGTTCACTGGCTCGGGTAACATCTATTGCACCGGTGACAGGGTTCAATGGCGCGACGGTGGAAACTTGCAATTCAGAGGACGACAAGATCGACAGATCAAGCTGCGCGGCCATCGAATTGAGTTGGCCCATATCGAGCGCGCTGTTGAGCAATGCATCCCTGAGGGAGAAATCCTGTGTGATGTTTTGAACAAAAACACACTCTCTGCCCAGCTTGTGGTGTGGATCGCATCACAAAGAACTCTTGATCTGGATGCAATCAATGAAAGTGTAGCGGATCTGCTCCCCACTTACATGCGGCCAACTTTGGTAGATTTGCCGCAATTTCCACGCACACAAAACGGCAAAATTGATCGAACAAAGCTGCCGCAACCGGTGCAAGTTCAGTCGCCCAGCGAAGGGCAACACACCGCTGCAACGGAACTGGAAATCCAGATTTGTCAGATCATGGCAAAGGTGCTGAATATTCCGCGTGTTGAAATTGATCAAAGCTTCTTTGATCTTGGCGGGCATTCGTTGCTTTCCCTTGAGCTTATTGGTCGCATCGCAATAGAAACGGGGAAACCGCTGGGGATCGTTGATTTTCGCAACCATCCGTCGCCTCGTGAACTGGGCGAAGTGCTTGGAAAAGGCGGTCGAAAATCAAAGTACATTATTCCGATTCAGCCATTGGGAAGCAAAGCCCCGCTATTTGCGATCCACATTTTGGGACAGAATGAAGAGTATTTTCGTCCTTTGGCCCAACATCTGGGATTGGACCAGCCCGTTCTGGGAATATCGGTTGGATCGCTAGACGCCGACACGCTAACAGGCGTTGAATTTACTGCTGCCCGATATTGCAAGGAGATCAATCAGCACTTTCCGGATGGACCGATCCATCTGATGGCTGCATCTCTGGGAAGCTACATTGCTTTTGAACTTGCCCAACAACTACAAGCCAGTGGCCGTACAGTTGATACGCTGGCTTTTTTCGATGCGGCGGGCCCCGACGGTCGTGTTGGCGTTCGAGGCATTGGAAAAATCGGCGCACGCATACGTCGCGCGCAGTATATTGGATGGAGATACCCAGCTTTGGTTTTCGAAAACCTGATATATGAAATGCGCAACAAGGTAGCCCGATATCTGATCAATCGGGAATCAAACGATAGGCAACGCCCCTCTCCGAAGACAGTCATTGAGTTTATCGCCTCGAACGAACTGGCCGTAAACGATTACACACCGCAACCGATCAGTATTCCTCTAACGATTTTTCGGTCAAAGGTAAATTTCCATGACACCGAAGAGACCAGAGCAAATGGACTTGGATGGGCATCAGTCGCAAATAACGGCTTTAGCGTAATTGATGTGCCCGGCGGGCACCTCTCCATGCTGCAGGAACCCCATGTATTTGCTCTCGCTAATGAAATCAAAGAGGATTTAAAATCTGACTAAGAACTAATGGCCAGTCTTCAGAATATATACTTCGACCAGCCTGCTGAAAAAGCGATAGACTGAGGCGGCCTCTGATTGGAGTAATGTCAGCTATGGTCAGCCCATGAAAAGGGTCTGGGTCTCTAGATTTCATTCGTTTCGACGGCTTGTTAAGCATCTACAGTGCGGCAAATGGCCGGATCGGGGAACCTTCACAGCAACGTGAGACCGCGCAATAAAATGGCCCTTTGGGGCTGGAAGTAGTGAAGTGGTCCTGCTTTTTAGGACAGTTTTGCGGCTTGGCTAAGATGCATC
>NZ_JBALVJ010000147.1:0-4461 GCF_036961165.1 Sulfitobacter sp.
TCTTTGGCTAAAGATTAAAGTGTTGCGTCGACCCGTTAAAATCGCCGCCCATAGCTGCCATTTGACATCATCATAACGTCCGCCGACCGCAATTCACTTTCACAGAATGTGGACACCACCTTTCTGCACCGTCGCCGCAATCCACAACCCAAAGACCTTGTTACAAAACCTTCTTAAATTAGAAACAAGCCCGTAGTGAACAACCAATAGGTCACCCCCAATCAAGGGGGTCGCGATATGTTGCGTTTTGAAAGTGTTACAAAATCATTTGGTGCCAACACGGCTGTAGAAGCTGCGAGCTTTACCGTCGACAAGCCCATGATGATCGGGATCATCGGGCGGTCTGGGGCGGGTAAATCCACGCTGCTGCGGATGCTCAACCGTCTGACCGATGCGACCTCGGGTGAGATCGAATTTGACGGGACTAACGTCACGGCCCTGCGCGGCGCGGCCAAGCGTACATGGCAGTCGCAATGCGCGATGATCTTTCAGCAGTTCAATCTGGTGCCGCGTCTGGATGTGGTCTCCAACGTGCTGCACGGCACGCTGAACCGCCGCTCTACCTTCTCGACGATGTTCAACCTTTACCCTGACGAAGACATCCACCGCGCCATCGACATTCTGGAACGTCTTGGCATTGCCGAACATGCGCCCAAGCGTTCCGAAGCGCTGTCCGGCGGTCAGCAACAGCGCGTGGCGATTGCCCGCGCCCTGATGCAGGACCCGCGGATCATTCTGGCAGATGAGCCTATTGCCTCGCTTGACCCGATGAACGCGCAAGTGGTGATGCAATCGCTGCGCGACATTCATGAGCAAGACAGCCGCATGGTGATTGCCAACCTGCACACGCTTGATACCGCGCGCCGCTATTGTGACCGCGTCATCGGCATGCGTGCTGGCAAGATCGTATTCGACGGCACGCCGTATGAGCTGACCACTGACACCGCGCGTGAGATTTACGGCGCGGATGCGTCCTTTTCCGAAGTGACAACCTCGACCGAGATTGAGACCAATGCTGCCGCGCCCATCGCGGCCCAGTAGCCCCTCGTTTTTCCCCGCACCCTTCGCGGGGTGCTTATTAACCGAAGAGAGAACAAGATGAAAAAGATCATCGCAGCTGCCCTTATGTCCACTGCCCTGACAGGCGCGGCCCATGCCGATGCGCATGCCATCAGCGAATTCCGCATTGGCATTCTGGGCGGCGAGAACGCTCAGGACCGCATGAACAGCAACGAATGCCTGCGCAGCGCAGTCGAGGATGCACTGGGCGTTCCGACAAAGCTGTTCGCGCCTGCGGATTACAATGGCGTGATCCAAGGTTTGCTTGGCGGCACCATCGACCTGTCGCTGATGGGTCCGTCCTCCTACGCTGCGGTCCATATTGCCGATCCTGAAGCCGCCTCTCCGATCCTTGTGAAGGTCAACGCCGACGGTTCCACCGGCTATTACTCCATCGGGTTTGCGCGTACTGACAGCGGTGTGACTTCGCTGGAAGATCTGAAGGGCAAAGTGTTTGGCTTTGGTGATCCGAACTCCACCTCCGGCTACCTGATCCCGTCCATCGAGATCCCGACAATAACCGGTGCCAGCATGGAAAGCGGTGAGTACTTTGGTGAAGTGAAATTCACGGGCGGTCACGAGCAGACCATCGTTGCAGTGAACAACGGCGATGTGGCCGGCGGCGTCACATGGACGGACGGTCAGGGCAACTGGGAAGACGGCTATACCTTCGGCGCATTGCGCAAAGCGGTTGATGCCGGTCTGGTCGACATGAACGATCTGGTAGAAATCTGGCGCTCCAAACTGATCCCCGGCGAGCCAGTGGTTCTGCGCAACGCGCTGCCTGACGATGTACGCGCCAAAGTAACCGCAATCATCGACACGATGGGCGAAACTGACCCAGAGTGCGCCGCAGCAGTCGCTGGCGGTGAGGTGCTTGGTTTTGATCCAATCACGCACGAAGCCTACGATTCAATTGTAGCCGCCCGTCAGACGAAATCGAATTAAGCGAAACGATTTCAGCACAATCTGCTGGCTCCGGTTTGTCCGGGGCCAGCAATTTGGTTTTGGGTGGATCATGGTGAACAAGGTGACAACGCACAATGCGGTGGCTGATTTAAGCCAAGCTTATCTGGCGCAGGTCAAAGCCAAACGGCTGATGAATTTCATCATGCTGGTGCTGTTTCTGGCGCTTCTTGGCGCGGGTTTTGTGACGGCTGACAGCCGCAATGCCGGCGGATTCTGGGACGGGCTGGGCAACGTGTTCGACTTCCCCGCCGCGCTAATCAGCGAAGCGGTGGAGCGTGCGCATCTCATGCCGGGGTATCTTATCAAATACCTGCCGTCGCTGGTCGAGACGATCAACATCGCCGCTGCTTCGACCCTATTAGGTGCAGTGCTTGGGCTGGTGATGTCGCTGCTCGTGACGCGCGGACTGGCACCTGTGCCGTGGCTGGTTGGGCCCTTGCGGTGTGTCCTTGATATCTTGCGCGCCTTGCCAGAGATCGTGATCGCGCTGGTCTTGATCTTCATGCTTGGTGGCGGCCCTGTGCCTGCAATGATCGCGATTGCGCTGCACACGGTGGGCGCCTTGGGCAAGCTGTTCTCGGAAGTGAACGAGAACGCCTCGCTTAAACCAGTCGAGGGGTTGGCATCGGTCGGGGCGAACTGGACGCAACGAATGTGGCTGGGCGTTGTGCCACAGGTCGCGCCGATCTACCTCAGCTACGCGTTGTTGCGGTTCGAGATTAACATCCGCGCGTCAGCGATCCTTGGCTTCGTGGGGGCCGGTGGGATCGGCTACGACCTGCGCAACACCATGAGCTGGGGCGTCGGCAAATACGACGAGGCCGCAGCGATCTTTATCCTGCTTTTTCTCACAATTGTTGCCGTTGATCAGCTGTCGAGCATCCTGCGTAATCGCCTGACCCACGGCATGCCCAGCGCGGAGGTGACGCTATGAACACCGCAACCCTACAAACGCAGACTGTCACGCAGTTTAGCCGCAAGAAGCTGACAGCTTTCGCAGTGCCTGTGATCATCTGCGCCTATTTCGCCTATATCTTGGTGTCCTTCGAAATGGCCGGACTTGGCGAACGGATCAATGTGAACAATGCTCGCACGTTGGTCTCTGACACCTATAGCTACAAGACCCACGTAGCGCAGGATAACCGCAACGGCGCTGTCGCCATCGCAATTGAGGGGGAGCGCAAGGCGCAGTACCCCAACGGCATGATGCCCAGCTGGGTGAGCCAGAGCGGAGACATCACCACTGTTGATCTGGGCAGCGGTCATATGATCACGCTGGGGCCAGAGGTGCGCTATGAAATCCCCGGTTACGGCACAGTGACAGCGCGGCCAGACGGAAACGGAGTGAATGCCGTCTTCCCACAGGGTGAGCTGCCAGAGTACATCAATGCCTCGAAGAACCGCGTGATGATCGCAACCGATGCGGGCCGTCTGACTGTAACCCGCGCTCGCGCTGAAGTGTTCAAATACAACTACGGCTGGGAGCTGTTCTTTTTCACGCTCGATAGCCCCTATTACGAGATGGGCGCGGGGCAACTTGTTTCGAAGGCGTTCTCTGGTGAGGCGGCCGCGATCGTGGACGGGTTCTGGACCAATAAGATGTGGCGGCATGGTGATGTGTTCTGGGCATTGTTCGAGACGTTGCTGATGGCGTTCTTGGGTACCTCCGGTGCTGCAATCATTGCGCTGCCGCTGGCTTTCCTTGCGGCGCGGAATTTCACCCCTCTGGGTGTTCTCCGCTTTGCCGCACGGCGGGTGTTTGACTTCTTGCGCGGCGTGGACGGGCTGATCTGGACGATTGTACTAAGCCGCGCGTTCGGGCCGGGGCCGCTGACCGGTGCTCTCGCCATTTTGCTGACTGACACGGGGTCATTCGGGAAGATGTTTTCAGAGGCGCTAGAGAACGTTGACGAGAAGCAGATTGAGGGCATCGCCTCTACCGGCGCCAAGCCGCTGCAGCGCTACCGCTTTGGTGTGATCCCGCAAATCATTCCGGTGCTGCTGAGCCAGATCCTGTATTACTTTGAATCCAACACCCGTTCAGCCACGATTATCGGTGCAATAACCGGTGGCGGGATCGGGTTGTTGCTGACCCAAGCGATTGCCACACAGAAGGACTGGGAAGAAGTGAGCTATTACATCGTGCTGATAATCCTGCTGGTGATGTCGATGGACACGCTGTCAGGTTGGCTGCGACGCAAGCTGATCAATGGCGATGGGGGCGGACACTGATGGCGCGACTGACCGAAGACAAACCCTTTTTGCACCCTGATTGCGAGATTACCGATGCGAGTTTTGGACGTTATGTCGAGATTGGATGCGGCAGCCGCTTGGCCCACAGTCACATGGACGACTATTCATATTGCGACCGCTTTGCCGGGCGGTCTCAACTGATCGACGCAACACATGCATTGAAACGCTCTGCGGGAGTTT
>NZ_JBALVJ010000148.1:0-4403 GCF_036961165.1 Sulfitobacter sp.
GATCACTCCATCTTTGGCTAAAGATTAAAGTGTTGCGTCGACCCGTTGAAATCGCTGCCGTTAGCAGACGTTGACGTGCTGCGCAGCGAAAGTCGGCTTAGGCTCAGGACTCATAACCAGAATATCACGGTTGCAGCGAGAGCGATGGCCGACCCGAACACCTTCGGGCACCGGTCATGCTCGCCTTCAGTCTTTCAAACGGCCAAACATGATCTCAATCCGGTTTCGTCGTTTGTATCTACGTTTGTCGTACTTGATGACCTTATCGCGCGATTTTCGCCCCGGCATGCAGGGCGTTATCCCCATAATTACAAGGTCCTCGCGAAACCAATCCGCGTCATAACCGCGATCCATTGCCGACGGGGTTGTGCGCAGCATGATCCCGAAAGGGGCCCAGCAACTACTCTGCTGATGGAAGGCTGCTCACGAGAGCACGAGCGCCAGTATAGCCGCTGACCTGGCCCGCGGTCATGAAGAACCGAATGGGCCGCCCAACCACGTCAGTCACTGCATGCAATTTGGTGTTCATACCGCCCTTGGTGCGCCCTCCCTCTCGGGACATTGCAGCGCAATACCCTGCTGGGCAATGGATGTGCTTTGTCCCTCTCATCGCTGCAAGCAGCGATTGCTCGCTGCCTGACAGTGCATTGAAAATTCACGAGAGGGGGCAGTGGGTAGGTCGCATCAATTGAGGTTGTTCTGTTGTCGGGCTCTTCAGCCGCGAGCCCCATCATGATCCGAGCAAATACACCCATATCACTCCATCGCTTCCAACGGCTGTAAAGTGTCTTGTGTGGGCTGTAATCCTTGGGTGCATCACACCAGCGCAAGCCGTTGCGATTGATGAAGATAATACCACTCAACACGCGTCGGTCATCTACGCGCAGCACACCATAGCTCTTTGGAAAATACGGTCGAAGTCGCACCATTTTCTCTTCGCTCAGCCAAAATAGATTACTCATAAAACCCCCTACAGTTTGCGGGTTTGAATCATGCAGCCATGACAGCATCAACCAGATTAATGGGTCCTGAGTCTAGAAGACGTGGTGCGCTATCGTGCTTGCATGTAGTTCGAAATCAAACTAAGTGATTTGAAGTCGAACTATGTGGAGGCTGATAATGGCACTCTCAAAGGGAAAAACGATGAGCTTGATTTCCGATTGTTTGCCAGAGGCAATGGCATGAAGCGGATAGCAAACCTGAGTCTTTCAGTGATTGGCCTACTCTCCGTCTTGCTCTTTGTCGGTGGTTTGGCTCTCGACGCCGGTGGGTTTGACAACACCGAAGGTGGCTTCGAACCGCCTTATGATGAGTGGACAGGCACACCGACCGACTGGGACGTGGGCGATACGACGCCGACGGGAATGGCCCGCCGGGGCTATGTTGCCAATCTGCTGGTCGATGGCACAACGGGCATGATCTCGCTCGAAATTTACGGGCAGGCTATTCCGTTCCGCCCCTTTTCACCACGTGCCCTCGCCGTGCATCAACCGCGTGAAGCCTGTATTGAACGCGGTTTTGCCCCCCTATTCTGACCGAAGGAACGACCGTAACGCTTTTAGCTGATTGACATGAAGCGCCCCCTGAGTCCGACACCTTGATCGATTGAACAATCTTGGGGCCGTTGAGTTTCTTGAACTGAAGCGCACCGTCACGCTTGACTATAATTTGATATCAAACCAAATGGAGTTAACTAATGGCACTTTCAAGACGAAAAATGATTGGCTTAGTTGGTGGTGGCGTGGTGCTCGCGGCGACAGCGTCTGCTGGCGGCTTTTTGGCGACCCGCAGACCGTCGCGCGCGCTTGCGCCTTGGTCAGCGGCAGGCAGCTATGCCGAGCCACGAATGAACGCACTTTCTTATGCGATTCTTGCGCCGAACCCCCACAACCGTCAGCCTTGGGTCGCTGAGTTACTGGGCGATGACCAACTGATCATCCACCGCGACAGAACACTGAATTTGCCCGATACTGATCCGTTCGACCGCCAACTGACCATTGGCATGGGGTGTTTTTTGGAGCTACTGCGGATGGCGGCGAACGAGCATGGCTATGCGCTGGAAACCGACTTGTTTCCGCAAGGCGATGACGGGCCAGTTGCCGCAATCAAGTTTGCAGAGGGTGGCACAAAAGACCCGTTGTTTGCCCATGTATTTAACCGACATACCAACCGAAACGCCTATGAGGATCGTCCAGTGGAAGCTGATGCGCAGGCAGCTCTGTCTGAATATTCAACCATCAAGAGTGGACAAGACGATGTCACAGCATTGCGCACTCTGACATGGGAGGCCATGGAAATTGAGATGACGACCCATCATGTCTGGATGGAGAGCGTCGATTTGACCCGATTTGGCAAAGCCGAGATCGAGGCCAATCCTGATGGAATTTCTTTGCGCGGTCCTTTTTTGGAAAGCCTGATGCTTGTAGGGATGCTGACCCGCGAAGGCCAAGCCGATAGTTCCAGCGCCGAATTCGAACAGGGGCTCGGCTCGATCAGGACGTCGATGCTTGCCACCAACACCTATTGCGTCATCACGACGAACGGCAACACCCGTGTTGATCAGATCAATGCGGGGCGGGATTGGCTTCGGCTGCATCTGGCAGCAACCGAGCACGGGCTTTCGATGCAACCCCTCAGTCAGGCGTTACAGGAATACCCAGAGATGGCGGCCCATTATGCTCGGGTTGATGAAATGCTGGCAGCTCCCAGAGAAACGGTTCAAATGCTTGGTCGAGTAGGCTATGCACCAATGATCGGCCCCAGTCCGCGTTGGCCTTTGGAGACACGTCTAGCAAATGCCTAGTGACCAAACTGATACTTATTTTGCATTCATCTACGAGATAGGGATAATCAACCAGATCGGCACCGCGTTTTTGGAAACGCGCTTGCCGAGCGGCTTATTGGTCTCGCATTTTGGAGTGGTCAGTCACCTGATTCGGGTTCGTGATGGAGCTACGCCCTTGGAATTGGCACGCGCCTTTCAAGTACCCAAGCCATCGATGACCCACACTTTGGCTGGGCTTGAGAAACATGGTTTTGTCGAGATGAGGCCCAATCCGGCCGATAAGCGATCCAAACAGGTCTGGCTGACCATTGCCGGAAAGCAATTTCGGGACGATGCGCTGCTAAAGATGCTGCCTCTGTTCTCAGCGCTAGGAGAGCAGTTCCCACCCAACCGAATCGCAGAAATACTGCCTGATCTGACTGAGTTCCGAACTCTATTCGACCGACTGCGCAACGATACTGAATAACGGTACCGCCCCGCTTTGGTTTCCAACGGTTGTTTAAGAGCTATCTGAAATGGGACTTGGCTCAGAGCTGAAAACGCCGTTTCGTCGCTTTGCGTGAATGTCGTCTTGTCCACATAGCGACGTTTAAACCAACAAAAATGCTGTGCCATGCAAGAATGGCCGCAATGACGGGCTGCACCGCAGCATTAGGAAGGCATGGTCAATGGCCGAAAAGGGCCGTTATTCGCCGCCAATCACGGTTAAGCCAAGTAGACGCCAGATCTGCATGCCCCCCCGATAATAGAAAATGCGGTTTGCGGGGTAGCCAGCCTTGACCATGTTGCGGATCGCGGTTGGCGACTGACCACACCAGACCCCGTTGCAAAATAGCGCTACGGGCTTTGCTGCCGCACAGTCCCAGCCGTCGAAATCCGGCTCACACCCCAGCTGCGCAAGTTCGTCCACGACATAGGTGTAGGGAATGTTGATCGCACCAGGTATCGTGCCACCCTGAAACCAGTCACGGGTGCGGCTGTCCAGCACCACGGCCTCGGGGTCCTGGAGCATCTCGATCAGTTCCAGTTCGCCGATCGTAGTCACCCCTTCCGCAGGGCTGTGCGGTTGAATGCAAAACTCGGGACAACGACGGGATGTCAGCGCCCATTCACCGCTTATTTGATTTTTTGTGTCCTGGATTCTGTCGATATTCACCATACCGTCTTCGGTTGGGACGGCGACCGAGGGCATACCTTTGGTGATGCCCACCTCATTTTTCGCCATAGCAGTCCCTGCGACGAGTGTCAGGGTCATTGCCCACGCGAGATTTTTCATGACTTGGTCCTCCAGAGTGCATCCGCAGTCTGAGATAAAGCTTAGTGGTTGAATGGTGCTCCGTCACCACAATTCACCGGACCTCAAGTCGGCCAACCGCCACGGGGAAGGTTTTCGCCTTCTTGTGACGGTGACCAAAAATATGAAAACTGCAATGGTCTTGAGACCGATCTCCCAGACTACAGCAATAACAACAACGAGAGCGCGGCTCTGCCCCCCCCACACACACAACAGGCAGCGTACGGCAGCAATGGGCAAAGACGATGATCGTCAAGAGGGGCTCTGGAGTGTTGAATGTCACTGAGAACTGACCCGGTATTTTCACCGAGATTTGACCCGCTC
>NZ_JBALVJ010000149.1:0-4288 GCF_036961165.1 Sulfitobacter sp.
CGGACCAAAACGACAGTTTTGGACCGCTCGATATGCAAGACCGTTGGTCGTAATAATTCCTTTATTGGTTTTTGCTCAGCTTGGAAGAGACGGCGCACCTATGGTGGAAATGCTACCGCAACCAAATGGCGCATTTTTTTGCACCGGTTTTGGTCATAGCGTCGATCCTGACGCCAATGCCCATGTTGGTACATGCCTGGGCATTCCCGTACAGGATGATAGGTCAGCGTCGGTACCCCGAAGGAAAAGATCTTTTCAGGAGGGGAATGATGCAACCATCCCTCCCATTTTCCGTCCTTTGCAGCCTTCTGATCGCGCTGATCAGCGCCACAGGCCTGCAGGCCAACTAACGTTCCAGGCGCTGGGATCAAGAGTTGCAGTCAGCATCAAGCCTTATCGAACCTTGCGACGTTTACACTTGCAACCACGAAAATGGGCACGCAACACTACGCACAAACGAAGACAACACTTGCTAGAGCGTACACTCAGTGGCCTGTATCGGGCGAGTTGTGCAATTTTTTGTTCATGAGGAGTACAGTAATGACAGATAAACCGCATTCGATCACGCCTGCGATTGCGTTGCGCGCGGTGCGCATCTGGTCAGGGCTTTTCCTGCTGGCCTTCGTGACGAGCCACTTGATCAACCTCAGTTTCGGCCTGATCTCTATCGAGTCCATGGATGGGGCACGCTCCTATCTGACAGGCGTCTGGACAGGGAAAATCGTGGGGGCTGTGCTGCTCGCTGCCTTTGTATGCCACTTCTTTCTTGGGCTTTGGGCGCTTTATGTGCGACCAACCCTGCGCACGAACACGCAAGATATCGTGCAACTTCTGACCGGCCTGCTTGTGGTACCCCTTCTGGCGACCCACGCAATTGCCATATCGATGCTGGCAAATGCTGGCGTCGATTTCGGTTATTCGGATACGATCCGCTTGTTCTGGCTGCAGGTGCCAACACTTGGATTGTTGCAGGTTATCATGCTCTCGGTAGTCTGGGTGCATGGATGTGCGGGCCTATTCACATGGCTGCGTGCAAAAGAGGGCGCCGGAAAGGTGTTGCATTGGCTCTACCTCTTTGCGGTCCTGGTTCCGATTTTTGCGCTTTTGGGATATGCTGGGGCAGGAAGAGAAATGCTGGTCGCCGGACAGGCCGGTGCAGATCTGGCGCAAAGCCCTGCAATGCCGGAAGATGTTAAGGTGCCTTTCGCGCTGATCAAACAAGTCACCAACGCCACCATTTATGGCTCTATTGCCCTTACGCTACTCACGCTGGCGGCCCGTTTCGTGCGCCTAAGGGTCCAGACCACGCAAAAGGTGGTTCTTATCCGTGATGGCAGCCCCGAGATGGTCTCCACCTCCGCGATCAGCATCTTGGACTGTTTCGGGCGCAATGATCAGCCCCACGCCAGTCTATGCGCAGGCCGCGGCAGGTGCGGAACCTGTGCAGTTCGCATCGTGAAATCTGATTTCCCCCTGCCCACCCCATCGGAGTTGGAGCAGCAAACCTTGTACAGGGTTGGCGCGCCTCAAGGTGCAAGGCTCGCGTGTCAGCTCAAACCCGCAGGTGGCAAAGTGGAGGTTTTGGCGATTTACCCTGCGGACTATACATTCGAGAATGACAGACCAACGGATGTGCCCTCCTCATTCAAGGCTCCGGCATGATCGCCCTGCTGCGCCGCGCCGCTTTCGGATTGGTTTGCGGTCTAATTGTCCTCCTGTCTGGCCCTGCCAGCGCGCAGACCGTGACGTCGGCCCCAGCCCCATCAACGAATGACATCCACGAGTTTACCCGCCTGCTTGGCGATGCGCGCATTCAGGATTGGCTGCGTCAGCAAGCGGAGGGTGCCGAAGCCGCGACCGTTGTCGAGGCACCCGGGATGCGTGATCAACTGGACACTTTGGTGTTGCATACGCAAAACCGGATCGCAGCGCTTGTCAGGACATGGGAGGGCTTCGGACAAGCCCCTGAGTTGCTGGAGGGACGGTGGAGAGAGCAAGTCACCGACGACCAGCGTGTGCGCAGCCTGACCTTTGTTCTGATTTTCCTGTTTCTCGGTGCGGGCCTTGAATGGCTGTTTAGGCAATACACAAACCCGATCCGCCGCCGTCTCGAGATCACTGACTTCAAGACACCCGCAAAGCGCGTGACCGCAGCGGTGACCCGCGCGGGCCTCGCGCTTACAGGGTTGTTAGCCTTTGCCACTGGCAGCATTGGCGCCTTTTCCGCATTCGACTGGCTCCCCATCCTGTTTGCGCTGATACTCAACCTGCTGATTTCCATCTTTGCCATTCGCGTGGTTGGCACCACGCTGTTGTTGTTCTTTGCTCCCTTTGTGCCGCGCCTGCGGTTGGTGCCTGTCAGCACGGGCATGGCGCGGCTGATTACGCGCCTCGGTGTGGCCTTTGCCACCGTTTTGATCGTTGCCTTAGCATTCAAGGATCTGTTTGCGCAGATCATTGAAGTATTCAGGCCGCAAGACGGCGAAAACGCTGTTCTTGCTGTCTCGGTCGCACTGGCTTTGCTTGTGAGCTTCGCAGCACTCTTGTGTCTTCATGCGGGGTTCTTCCTCGCCGGACATATCAGCCCGAATGCGAAGTCCAAGGCGGCACGTAAATGGCGCGGTTTTCTCAGCCTGCTGATCTTCTTGATACTTACCCTCTGGATATTCGATCTGACACTGCTCATGTGGAGCGTCCTGTGTATCGGAATCTTGATTATTTCGCTAAAGCTGCTGCGCGCGTGGGTTGACCATGCGTTTGACAGCGCCATCACAGATTACATGGCCAAGCTACTGCCGCCCCCTGTTATCGCGGTGTCCGAGGACGCTGATGAGAGCTCACTGGATGCAGAGGTCGAAGAGGTGATTGACCCTTACGAGACCTACCGGCCGATTGCACAACGCGTGGTGCGGTTTGCAGCCATCATCTCTGTTGGCTTTGTGCTCACTTTGATCTGGAACCTGGGCATCTTCGAGCGCGCCGAAAACCCAACAGTCATGCAACGCCTCTTTTCGGTTCTACTCGACAGCGCGGCAGCCCTGCTGATTGCCGATCTGCTGTGGACATGGGCGCGCACGGCGATTGATCGCAGGCTCAATGCCTACCGCCCCCCAACCGATGGCTCCGCCCCGGGACCGGAAGCGCGGATGGCGACGCTCCTGCCGCTTTTGCGGGTGGTTTTAATGATTACGCTGTTGTTGATGGTCGCCATGTCGATTCTGTCCTCTATGGGCGTGAACATCGCCCCCATCCTTGCGGGTGCAAGCGTGATGGGCATCGCGATCGGCTTTGGCGCACAGTCATTAGTCAAGGATGTCGTCTCGGGCATCTTCTTCCTCATTGATGATGCCTTCCGCGTGGGTGAATACGTCGAGATTGACCAGTTGCGCGGCACGGTTGAGCGGATATCAATTCGCTCTTTGCAAATCCGCCACCACCGCGGTGCCGTGCACACACTGCCATTCGGTGAGCTGAAGTCCATGACCAACTATTCGCGCGATTGGGTCATCATGAAGCTCGAATTCCGTGTGCCCTTCGACACTGATCTGAAGCTGGTGAAGAAACTGATCAAACAGGTGGGCGCTGATCTGAAAGCAAACCCCGAATATGGCGATAGCATCATCGAGACGTTGAAATCCCAAGGCGTGCGCCGGATGGAGGAGTTCAACATGGTGGTCGGTGTCAAATTCATGACAAGGCCGGGCGAGCAATGGACCGTGCGGCGCGATGCTTTTCAGGGTGTGCGCGACATCTTCGACGCAAACGGAATTCGCATGGCAGAACGCAATGTGAAGGTGGAAATAGCGGGCGACGAAGCCCTGACAGACGAACAGCGCAGAGCCGTCAGCGCCGCCGCGCATGACGCTACCATGAACAAGCTGCCGCCCGGACCTATCCCGGATGAGCCTTAAGTTCAGCCGCTGATTGAGTGCAGGTGTACTGGCTTGGTTGCTCATTGAAAGCTGAATGGGAGGGCAACGGAAAAGGGAACCAAATGATGATAAATCACAGGCGATGCAGCAAAATGGTCATTTGTGAAAATTGGAGCGAAGCCTCACTTTGTCCGCACAGCGGTTATTGATGCGCAGCGCGGCGAACGGCGGCTTTGAGCGGCGGTCTCAACTGATCGACGCAACACATGCATTGAAACGCTCTGCGGGAGTTTCATACCCCAGCGTCATTCGAGGTCGTTCGTTGAGTTGTCTGGCGATGGCGCTCAACTTTGCTTGACTGTGTATCGACAAATCTGTGCCTTTTGGAAAGTACTGTCGCAGCAGGCGGTTGGTGT
>NZ_JBALVJ010000150.1:0-4239 GCF_036961165.1 Sulfitobacter sp.
AGATGCATCTTAGCCAAGCCGCAAAACTGTCCTAAAAAGCAGGACCACTTCAATCTCGGACATTGCGCCGCGTGATGGCCCTGAAAGGCTGTTGGCCGTCCAGATGGTGGCAACCCATACGGCGATGGTCCGATCTGCTGGATACTTGGCAAGGGCTGGCACTGTGGAACAAGTTAAGGCGCACTATTCAGGCTTTAACAAACTGGCACGCACCTACACTGCGCAAATGGAGGCGCTGCGCAAACACCGCAACGGTGGCAGGCAAACCGTCACCGTGCAGCACGTCAACGTCGAGAATGGCGGGCAAGCTATCGTCGGGAACGTCCAGACTGGGGAGGGTCGCACATGAAAAGTGACGCTAACCCCATGTAAAGTGCGCACGCGGCCCCGCGATGCACTGCCCATTCTAAGCGCTCAGGCTTTCTATGCAAAAATCCGGCCGTTCGAGACTGGCGCGTCTGTCGGATGCATGGCGCTGGCGGTGGTGCTCCGTACGGTTCTGCGCATCCTAATTATCGGCATGGGTTGCGAACAAAGAAGATGCAGGAATTGCGGCAGTTGGTTGCGCTTCTTGGAAAAAAGCATGAGGGATTGGCGCAGGTCAGAACGTGTGAATTGAAACAACCTCATTGACCGCTTACTCCGATAGCCGACATTCGCAGCAATCTGCACCGAGGTCTGCTCTGCGGATAAAATGAGCTTTCGCTGCGTATGCGCCAATGACCGGTTTCGATGAACGAGGAGCTTTGCATTGAAGAGTTTCAGGTAAATTTCGGTCAAAGTTCGTTGCGCAAGATTGCTTTCGATCTTTCTATAACTTGCATCGGTCTCTGTGTTGAGACCCGACGCATACAGATTTAACATGATCATTAGGTCAAACCAAAAGCGCATGGTAGCTCTTAAAGACAGGTTTCAATTTCGGAACCTCGTTTTTGAAAGAATACATTATGTCATTCGTTACCATATCCCATTGGACAGCAACTGAAATTACAGACGACATGATTGCAAAAGCGAACGAAAAATTTGTACCGCTGATCATAGCAAATGGCGCAACTGGCGTGCAAATGGTCCGAACGGGTGACTTGAGCATGTGTGTAATAACACAATATGCTGATGCAGCCGCTGCGCAAGCCGCACAGGCCAAGATTGCGGGCCTGCGAGAGCAGGTTGCAAAAGAGTTTCCCATGACACTGAGTAGCGCACATGGCGGCGATGTTGTTGGCGGTTCATAATCAGATCTATTGGCCTGTTGTCTGCGTTTAGCGGGCAATGGACGCCAAACACCCCCCGCATTTGCGCGGGGGGCTTACCTTTAGCACGATAGATAACACTCGGACTGGGCGGTTGCCCCAACGTAAATAATGTTAGCTGTTGGGCCGAGAAGGGGCGATTGACGACATGATTTTAACTGTGATCCTGTTCGCATAGAGAAGGTTCACCAGATCCAGCGGCCAATGTGTCGAGAGAATAGATATTTTTGTTCAAATCTAAACTTACAGACACTGCGTATGTTCTGGCGGCGCTGGCTGTTTGTACATCTGCAGCAGCGATGGCGTTCCTGTGCCTTTACTTTTTTGGCGTCGTCGGCGGACCAATCATCGATAATGTTGTTTACACATCTCTAGATTGGGTCGCGCGACTATTTTTCTAGGTGCTATTGGTTGCCAACGCCATCGTTTCGTTCGCTGTGGTTATGACACCAAGCTCAAATACGATCTTGTTTTTGCAAGAATGCAGCTGTTTCTAACAGGCTGTCAGACACATTGCGAAATTGAATCCCGAGTTGCGCCTGCGCTTTGGCACCGCTGACCTCTGCGCGCTGACCCAGCGCCGGAACGATGCCGCGGATGGTCGGATCAAAGAGCGCCAAAATGCGCATCATCAAATTTGGAGCCACACGTGTTGCGATTTTCCGATCTGGGTATTGAGCCTTGAGGATCGCCGCAAGCTCCGAGAATTCCAAATACCCGCCGCAGGAGGCAAATCGTTCGCCCGCGCTTTCGGGATGCTCAAGCGCCGCGATGTGAGAGGCGGCTACATCCCGCACATCCACACAAGGAAAGCCTACATTCGGCACCATCGGGTCTTTGCCAGATAATGCCCGCTCTACGACGGCCAAAGACGCTCCATAACGTTGCCCGATTGGCTGCCCAAGTACCAAACCGGGATTGACGGTGGTCAAAGCAATTTCTGGAGCCTCATTTGCGACGAAGTCCCAAGCGGCCCGTTCGGCCAGCGTTTTGGACTTTGGATATGCGGCCGACGTTTTTGTGTCAGCCCAATCCGTTTCGTCAAATGCCGCCCCACCAGGTTTTTGAGGATAGCTGACAATGGCGACCGTTGATGAGGTCAGTATGACGCGATTTACCCCTGCGTTTTGTGCAGCCTTCAAGGCACGTAGCGTTCCATCCACTGCAGGTCGTATCAGGGTCTCTTCGTCTTTTGGGACGTCCAGCGGAAACGGCGATGCGGTGTGCATTAAGGCATCAACACCTGTTAGCGCCGTATCCCAACCCATGTCATGCCCAAGATCCAATTCAACACATGATAGCTTTTCCGTAACTGTTTGCTCTGGAATCCCCGCCGCAATCAAATCACTCTTCAGCGCGCCTTCACTGTCCATAGATCGGACCGAACCGCGCACCGCATATCCCTTTTCGAGAAGTTGAAAGATAAGATGTTTGGCGACATAGCCAGTCGCGCCAGTTACGAAAATCGTTTGGGACATAAAAAACCTCGATAAAAAGTTTCAGAATACGAGTTATCTGCCTATTGCGGACTTGATGTAATGTCGATGATAGGAATTGCAGCGCACGATGCTATGGAGATGGCGCAGATCAAGGCCATAACTAGACAGGAGCAGCCATTCGTTGCATCAGAAAATTTTGTAGGTATGGGCTCAAACCGGACCTTAGCTGCTACTTGCGCCAAGGTCCGCAGTGGGCCGGACTCGCCCAACACCTTCCTTGGTGCTAGTAGTGATGGTGCGCGACACGGCGACAGTTAGCTTTGCAAGCAGAGTCAGGACGGCTAAATACAGGCTTATGTCTGAACATACTGAGGCCCTTCTATTTTCACGCGGCGTGACAAGCGTTGAAGTCCGTTGCTGGTCTTGCGGTCACACTGTTGAGTTAACGCCAGAGAAGCTGCCTAGCGGCATCCTTCGGCATGACTTCGAGCGCAGGGCAAAGTGCATTTGTGGCACAGGGTGGCCACAGATTAGGCAGTTTCCTAAACTTCTCAGTAGCTGGTAACCAAATTTAGGCTCAGGACCCACTAATTATCGTGCTGCATCTCGGAAAAGTGGCTCAGTCAACAGCCCTTGTAGTCCTTGGCGACACATTAGCGCGCCAACTTCTGTGCCTGTGAAATATCTTCCGAGGTCATTTCTCCCGCAACACGGTCTCTATATTTTGGCGCGTCGTCATCACCAAGGGAAGCAGCTATGTTGAACCACATATGCGCATAGACATTGTCTTGAATGACGCCTTTGCCACTGAAATACATCATACCCAGACTGGTTTGCGCTTTAGCGTACCCCTGTTCTGCTGCTTTGTGACCCCATTTGACCGCTTCCGCATAATCCTGAGTGACGCCTTCGCCATTGAAATACATTCCACCCAGATTGAATTGCGCGTGTGTGTACCCCTGTTCTGCCGCTTTGCGATACCATTTGACCGCTTCCGCATCATCCTCCGTGACGCCTCTGCCGTACTTATACATCACACCCAGATTGTACTGCGCGTCGGAGTCACCTTGTTCCGCCAGTGGCCGCCATTCCCGAAGCGCAGTCGCATAGTCGCCGCTAGTGTATGCCCGATAGCCTTTGTCATAATCCTGCGCCCGTATGGCTTGCCCAGCGATAGTCAAAAGCGTTGTTAAAGCGACTACGTGGAAAATGCGTTTCAAAATGCCAGCCTCCTAATTTTCAGGCAAGCTGTAGGCAGGGTTTAGAAAAGCCAAGAATAACAGGTCTGGTTTATAGGTCCTGAGCCTAGGGAAGCGGCTGGCAACCTTTTAGTTCCGATCAGGTAGGGGGCGGTGCAAAGTCTGGCATGATAGCTTCGGGGCCGCAGGGGATAGGCAATTTCTTATGTGGGCAGTTGAAAGATAAAAAGTTGGTGCGGGCATCCTTAATTTGGGGTGCCAGCGCTTATGCGAAGGTTGCCGCTCAGAGTGGAATAGAGCATTTTTGAAGTGGTCCGGCAAAATTGGACAGCGTGCTAAGATGTATCCAAC
>NZ_JBALVJ010000151.1:0-4217 GCF_036961165.1 Sulfitobacter sp.
TCTCAGTGACAATTTATGGGGCTACCGGGTCAGCTCTCAGTGACATTCAACACCTCCAGCGTTCAATTTTGCGTCGTTCCATGATACTAAATCGCGTATAAAAGGCTCCCATATCGATTCCTCCCGATAGATAAACTGTAACCGGTGTGCCAAACACGCAGCGTGGTTCAAAATTCATATCGCAGTGACAAGGGCATCCGAAAGTTGCTGGCCGTCCCGTTGTCGAGATAGTTCAGCCCGAAGTTGGCCGAAAAACCGCGGGCAAAGTCTTGTCTCATGCCAAGGGCAGCGGAACGGTACTCCGTTCCCAAATAATGCGATTGCCCGAACTCCAGAGAAACTGCGGTGCGGCTCCGCTTGTAATCCATCCCAACCGAGACGAACTCCTGCCGGTCTGACTGAATGGCACCTGTGGGTGTTACATCCTGTGCACCTGCTTCGAACCCTACGTTGAAGGGTCCGTAGGAGTAGCCGACGATTAGTGCGGCCTCCGTTGTTTCTCCGGTTCCGAAGCCGAGGGTGCGATCTTGAATCGAGCCGGTGCCGATCCTTGCACCAAAGATGTAGTTGCCGAAGGAGATCGGCTGATTGAATATCACGCCGAATTGCCCATGCCCGGCGTCGTCGAAGGCAAGGTTGACATTATAGGCATTGAAGGTCTGGCGGTAGAGAAAGCCGCTTTCCGTCGGCCCCCCAAGACCGCGCGAAAGACGGAGCGCTGCGTTGCCGACCCGGTTGCGCCGCGAGACGCGCGCTTCGAGCAGTTCCGTTACGTTCCCGACGCCCAGGGTTCCCCAACGGTCCCCGACGAAGGCGGCGAAGCGGTGCGTCGTCTGGCTGCGGCCTTGGTGGACAAAGATGCCAGTGTAGCGCAAGGCGACATCCCAACCGTTCGAAAGTTGCGTTTCCAGCGAGACACCCGCTTGCAACGTCGTCCTGCTGCGATCCGACAGGGTCGAAGGTCGGGCTAAATAGGCTTGATCGATCAGGGCATTGAAGCTGAGCGTGGCGCCGCCGATGTCGGTCGACAGTCCTTCTTCGAAGAACGAAAGGTCGTCGTAGCTCAAAAGGTCCTGCGCCAGCGCGGGCGCTGCCGATAACCCAGCGATGGTCAGGGGCACCCCCGCCAATGCCGCGATCAGGATGGATGATTGTGATCTGTCCGTTCTCATCTGGCTACTCAACCTTCCTGAAAGAGTTCGCAAAGACGTGATCCGCGATCCTGCGTCCCGCCATCAGGCCCGCCGTGTTGTCGGCCTCCCAGTGAATGCCGCCGTATTCCCGGCTGTCCCCGCCTTCCTGCGCAGCCTGTGAAAGGCTGCTCCAGCTGCGCCGCACGTCTGTCAGGACATGCGGCCAGTTGACCAGATCGGGGGAGGTAGATGAGAACTGCACGCGATCGGTTCCCAGTAGAAGCGCCAGCATGCGCGCCGACGAGGCGCTGAAGGCCGAGTGCCCGGATGTGTAGGAAGGAAAACCAGGCGTTGGGATGAGTGTTTGCCAACCCGGTGTCGGATCCTTGGCGCGCTTGCGGATATACGTCTCGGGGCGCACCACATCGTGCGCGTATTTGCTTTGCCAGGTCGCGATGCCCGCATCGGCCTGAGCGCTTGATAGCAGGGCAAAGCTGCGCGCCTCCGACAGGAGCGACATGGGCTTTCTTTGCAGCAACCCCATCGCAATGATCTGCCAGTGGCCCGGGGGAGTCACGCCGCGCGGGCCGTCCTCCCAGAAGAAGGCGATCTGGCGCTGGTCGCTGGAACGTACTTTGCTGTGCGCACTGCCCAAGGCACGCACTTTTTCCAGCTGACGGTTGAATTCGGCGCTACCTTCTTCTGGAAAATCAAGGGCGAGGAAAGTGCTCGCGGACGGAATCGACCAGGGCGTCACCCCCCCCCAGCCTGGCAACAATCCGCGAGCGAAATTTGCGAAGGAAGGCCCGCCGCCGGCACTATAGAAGGGCCCTGTAGGGGACCATTTCAAATTGTCCTGTCTCCGCGGGTATCGACCCAGGTAATGCGCGGACCGAGACGGCTCGGCACCGTCATGAATGCGTGATCGGATCAAGGCTAAGGCAACCTGGTGGCCCCACTTGACGCCAAGATCCTTCGGGTCTCCGTCTGGACGCGTGGCCAGGAACTGGTGAAGGTCGATTGAGAACGAGGAGTTCAGCGCAGCTCCAAGCGCGGTGGAAAAGGCGACGGCATAGGCCGCGTGCAAATCCGCACCCTTGGGCCCTTGGCCAACAGACAGGCTTCCTTGATAGCCGCCCGATATACCGTTCAAGGCATTGAACCCTGCCACGTGGGCCATCGCAAAGGCCCGTGTCGCAGGAGGGGGCGCAACCGACTGGTTGCGAATGGCCTGCAGCATAATGTCGGTCCAGTGGCAGACGGTCGTATTGCGGTCCCGACTAACTACGGTCCTGATATAGGATTGGTCTGACGAAATCGGAGCGCTGCAGGACATCAACGCAGAGCATGCCGCTCCTGTGCTCACAAGCATGTACCGGCGGTTCATCATCGGGATCATTTCCTGCTAAATTGAGATGGCGCCTCGCAAAGGTCGGATTGTGTGAGACACGGGTGATTAAAACATAATTTTTTTGAACGCTTAAGTTTATTGATCAATTGTTCACCATCACCATCACCGTTGCTTTGTGTCAAGGTGAAGGGAACATCATGAGGACGTATTCAAGGCACGGACAATCTCGGCAAAGCCCGCTGCTGATGTGTTTGCGTCCAATCGCACATTGACGCTGTTACAGATCAGATAGGAGACAAAGGGCGGAGAGCTGCCGTTCGCTGCAGTCGCGAGCCAGCCACCCATGTAAAACGCACAGCAATAATGGGCCGCAGAAACGGCTGCGACATAGCGCAGTTGTAGCGGAGTAAAATTCCGCCAGTTTGTGTCCTTCGTTTATTCGGGGGGCGGGAGATGTATTCTGTGGATATTTATAATCGTGTGCGCCGCGCTTGTTTGAAGGACGGCATGTCAGCCCGAGAAGCGGCTCGATATTTTAACAAGGACCGTAAGACGATCGCGAAGATGCTGCGTCATGCACTGCCACCTGGGTACCGCCGTTCAGAAGCGCCCCGTCGCCCAACGCTTGATGATTATGTCGGTGTTATCGACGAGATCCTGCGCACAGATAAGGCCCTGATCAAAAAGCAGCGTCATACAGCGAAGCGTATTTTTGAACGCCTGCGCGACGAACATCGGTATGCTGGCAGCCTGACTACGGTGACCTATTACGTTCGGGAGCAAAAGCGGCGCACCAAAGAGGTGTTTCTTCCGTTGTCACATCACCCAGGTCATGCGCAGGTCGATTTTGGCGAGACCCTTGGCGTGATTGGCGGCGTCGAATGTAAGATCCACTTCTTCGTGATGAGCCTGCCGCATTCTGATGCGGTATTTGTGAAGGGGTATCCAGCTGAGACAACCGAGGCGTTTTGTGATGGCCACGTCTCGGCCTTTGCTTTCTTTGGCGGCATTCCGCAATCCATTCTCTACGACAATACCAAGATCGCCGTGGCTCGGATACTCGGGGATAAGACGCGCATCCGCACACGTCGGTTTACGGAACTGCAGTCACATTACTTGTTTGATGACAAGTTTGGCAGACCCGCGCGAGGGAACGATAAAGGCAACGTTGAGGGCATGGTTGGATACACCCGCCGCAACTTCATGGTTCCCGCACCTCGCTATGACAGCTTTGGTGATCTGAACGCACATTTTGAAGAGAAGTGTTTAGCACGTCAGGGCGATAGGTTGCGGGGTCACACCCAAACTATAGGCGCACGCCTGATGTCGGATTTGGATGCTCTGATGGGATTGCCCGTCGCAGAATATGAAGCCTGCGATCACGTCAGCACGCGTGCAACGTCGATCTCAATGGTGCGCTATCGCAGCAATGATTACTCGGTGCCAGTAGCCGATGCGCACCACGATGTTCATGTGCGTGGGTTTGTGCATGAGGTTATCATCGGCTGCGGCAACGAGATTATTGCGCGGCACAAACGATCCTACACATCAGCGGATATGATTTTTGACCCATTGCACTTTTTTGCCCCTGCTTGAACAAAAGGTGGGTGCCTTGGATCAGGCCGCGCCTTTGCAGGGTTGGAATTTGCCAGATGTATTTGCCACGCTGCACCGGCTGCTTGAAGCCAGAATGGGTAAGCCGGGCAAGCGAGAATACGTTCAGGTCCTGCGCC
>NZ_JBALVJ010000026.1:0-47636 GCF_036961165.1 Sulfitobacter sp.
TCTTTGGCTAAAGATTAAAGTGTTGCGTCGACCCGTTGAAATCGCCGCCCATAGCTGCCATTCGCGCATACAAAATTCGTCAAATTTCCGGCTCGTTCACAATCTCTATCGTGGGCTTGCCGGACAAAGCAGTGTCTGAAGCCCGCGTGCGCACGGCACTCACCTCTATGGCGATTGCGTTGCCCTCCAAACGCATCACCATCAACCTAAGCCCCGCCAACCTGCCAAAAGAAGGCAGCCACTTTGATTTACCGATCGCGCTGGCGTTGCTCGCTGCGTTGGACATCCTACCCAAAGACGTGGTGGAAACCGTTGTGGCGCTGGGGGAGCTTTCGCTAGACGGCACTTTGGTACCAGTGGTGGGCGCCCTTCCCGCCGCAATGGCCGCCGCGCAGGAAGAGCGCAGCCTGTTGTGCCCAGAAGGCTCAGGGGCCGAAGCGGCTTGGGTCAACGCCTATCAGATGATTGCCGCGCGTAGCTTGGGCGATGTTGTGCGGCATTACACAGGTCAGGTTCCGCTGTCTCCGTCTGAACCGGGCGAAGTCGCGCCACTGGATCACAGCCGTGATCTGCGCGAGGTCAAAGGACAAGAGCGCGCCAAACGCGCGCTAGAGATTGCAGCTGCCGGCCGCCACCATCTGATCATGGTCGGCACGCCAGGATCAGGGAAATCCATGCTGGCCGCGCGCCTGCCCGGCATTTTACCTCCGCTTTCAGCCGCCGAAGCGCTGGAAACCTCGATGATCCATTCGCTTGCCGGATTGCTGGACAAAGGTGGCATCAGCCGCGCACGGCCCTTTCGGGAGCCCCATCATACCGCATCCATGGCCGCGATCATCGGCGGCGGGCGCAACGCGAAACCCGGCGAGGTCAGCCTTGCCCACAACGGTGTGCTGTTCATGGATGAATTTCCAGAATTCCCGCGCAATGTCTTGGAAACTTTGCGTCAGCCTATCGAAACAGGCGAAGTGATGATCAGCCGCGCCAATGCTCACGTCAAATATCTCGGCCGTTTCATGTTGGTGGCTGCTGCTAATCCGTGCAAATGCGGCTATCTGCCCGATCCGGCCCGCGCCTGCGCGCGCGTCCCGCAGTGTGGAGAAGATTATATGGGCCGCATATCGGTGCCGTTGATGGACCGTTTCATCTGCGCGTTGATGTCCCGCCCGTGACCTACACCGATCTAGATCTAACTGCCTCGGGCGAGAGTTCGGCGAGCGTGGCAGCGCGAGTGGCACAGGCGAGAGGAACACAGTTGGCACGTTTTGTTGCTGCTCCGAATGTGCGTTGTAATTCGGATGCCGAAGGTGAAATGCTGGAGCAGATGGCATCACCTGATGCAGAAGGGCGCGCCCTTCTGGTTCGCGCAGCCGAACGGTTTGGCCTGTCCGCGCGAGGCTATCACCGCGTTTTGCGCGTGGCACGAACCATTGCAGACCTCGACGGCTCGGCCAATGTGCGGAAGCCACATGTGGCCGAAGCGGTAGGTTTTAGACTGCCCAGCCTTGTTGTTGCCTGATCCAAAGCGCCAGCTCATCAAGCGTTTGCCGCGCTTCGGGTAGCATGGTGTGGAAGAGCGGCCAGACATGCGGCAGATTGTGATGCTCGACTAGCTTTGCCGTGACACCGCCCTCACGCAATCGTGCGGCAAGCCTGCGCGCGTCATCCAACAATATTTCAGTATCGCCAACGGTGATCCATGCAGGAGGTGCGCCGTTGAAATCGGCGAACATCGGGCTGACACAGGGATCATTGCCCGCGTGACCTTGTAGAAAAAGCTCCGCCATCGCCACCGCGCGCTCGGCCGGAAGAATGACATCGTAATGCGCATTTTCGCCAAAGCTTTTTCCACTATAGGTCAGGTCGGTCAGAGGCGAAAAACCGAAAACGGCCGCAGGGCCATCAGCCCCTTCAGCGCAAAGGCCGGCCACCAATCCAAAGGCCAACGCACCGCCAGCGCTATCACCGCCCAGCACGATATCCTTGGGCGCGATCCCGGCTGCAATTAAGCCATCCCACGCCGCACGCACATCCTGCGGCGCGGCGGGAAACGGCGCTTCCGGCGCAAGACGGTAGCGCGGTATCACAGCCTGCGCCCCAAGCCGTGCAACTAGCTGAGCGACCAAAGCCGCGTGGGTAGTCGGGCTGCCGAACACAAACCCGCCTCCGTGAAGATAGAGCAAGTACCGCCCGGCGACGCGGTTGCGCGGCGTCACCTCCAGACAGGGAACCCCACCAAACTCGGTCCAGCGGCGCTGTACTCCACGAGGGAAACGGAACAACAGGCGGGCCTGCACCTCGAATGCCCTGCGCAACACCTGCACAGAGCCGTTGCGCATGCGCCGCTTTTCAACCGCCCTCAGCCACGGATTTAGAAGTCCTAGCGCGATGCTCATCCGCGCTTGGCCTCGATGACCTCCCAGATTTTGGCTGCGATGTTTACGCCATCAAAACGCTCTAGTTCCTGAATACCTGTGGGCGATGTTACGTTGATCTCTGTGAGGTAGTCTCCGATCACGTCGATCCCGACAAAAACCTGGCCTTTTTCCTTGAGCAGGCCACCGATGCGCTGGCAAATCTCGTGGTCACGCGCGGTCAGGCCCACTTTTTCAGGGCGTCCGCCCACATGCATGTTGGATCGAGTCTCGCCCTCGGCAGGCACACGGTTGATGGCGCCGACAGCTTCGCCGTCCACCAAGATCACGCGTTTGTCGCCCTTGGACACATCCGGCAGGAATTTTTGCACAATCAGTGGCTCACGTGAAAAGCCGGTGAACAACTCATGCAGGGAGCTGAGGTTGCGGTCGTCATGGGTGAGCTTGAAGACGCCTGCACCGCCGTTGCCATAAAGCGGCTTGAGAATGACATCACCGTGCTTTTCTTTGAATGCCTTGATCGTCGACAGATCGCGGGCAATAGTTGTAGGAGGCGTGAGATCGGGGAAATTCAGCACCAACAGTTTTTCAGGGTAGTTGCGCACCCAGAACGGATCATTCACGACCAATGTTGTCTCTGAAATACGGTCCAGCAGGTGCGTTAACGTGATGTAGTGCATGTCAAAGGGTGGATCCTGACGCAGCCAGACCACGTCAAATTCGGAGAGGTCGACTTCGCGCATCTCTCCCAAAATGGCAGGGTTTCCCGCCACACGCTGCACGGTCATATCATGACCACGCGCGGTTATCCGGCCTTCCTGATAGGCCAGATGATCCGGCGTGTAGAAAAACAACGAGTGACCGCGCGCCTGCGCTTCTTCTGCGAGGCGAAAGCTGCTGTCGGCGTCAATATTAACGTCCCCGATCGGGTCCATTTGAAAGGCGATTTTCATGTGCATATCCTTGCTGTTGTCTCTTTGATGACAAAGCAAAGCGTCCGGCGCAATGCCCTCAGCCGTGACCGAAGGCGTTTTCAATGATTTGTGTCTCACCGTGACCATTCACCAGCGCGACGTCAAAGCGGACATCTGTCAGGTTTCCACGTGGCTGGGTGCCCAGATATTCCACGGCACAATTATAGATACGACGCATTTGTGCCGGACTGACACGCAATGCTGCCCGCTCGAAACTGCGGCTTTGCTTTACTTCGATGAATATCAGACCGTCGCCATCCCGAACGATAAGATCGATCTCACCGCTTTTGCCGCGCCAGCGTTGTTGCGCGATAGCAAAACCGCGCAGCTCGTAATCCAGCGCAATACGCCCTTCGGCGGCTAGACCGGCGTGAAATGACATGTTCCCGCGATGAACCTGTTTGTGCGGATGCGTCATGGGTTTTAACCTTTTTGCGTATTGAGCTCCAAAGCGGCCTGATACACTTGCCTGCGCGGCAGTGCGTGGGCCTTCGAAACCAGATCCACTGCATCGCGCATGGACATCTCTTCCAAAGCAGCCTTCAGGGACGACTCTAGATCATCAGAGTTAACAGTTTCTAAAACTCCGCGATCCACCAAAACCACGATCTCCCCTCTTGGAGAAACCTCGCTGTAGTAATCTGCCAACTCTTCGATGGTCCCACGGCGGACCTCTTCAAACTTCTTTGTCAGTTCACGGCAAACGGCTGCCGAGCGGACTCCGCCCAACGCAGTATTCGCGTCGCGCAACATCGCGCCCAGACGTTTGGGTGATTCGTAGAATACAAGCGTCGCGCGGACATCGCGCAGTCCTTCTAGTGCGCTCAACCGCGCCGCTTTGGTATTCGGCAGAAAACCGGCAAAATGGAAAGAATCCGTGGGCAATCCAGCCAGCGCTAATGCGGTGAGCACCGCTGAGGGTCCGGGCGCGCATGTGACGGGAACCCCCGCCAATGCCGCTGCGCGCGACAGCTCAAACCCTGGATCAGCTATGAGTGGCATTCCCGCCTCGGATGCATAAGCCACTGATTTGCCGTCCTGTACCGCCTTGATCAGCCGTGTTACCGCCCCCTCGCTGGAGTGGTCATGCAGCGCGGTGATCCTGCGCCCATCAAGCGGAATACCGTGGATATCCATAAGCTTGAGCAAGCTGCGCGTATCCTCGGCGGCCAACATGTCTGCACTGGCCAGCACATCCAATGCGCGCAACGTGATGTCCCGTGCGGTCCCGATCGGTACGCCTACAAAGGTAATTCCCGGCGCTAACTTCTGCTTATGGATATTCAACGCTGGACCCGCCCCTGTGACACGATATGATTGCGCCAATTACAGCGCGGGTGGGTTCCTGCGCCATTGACTGGGGAGTACTGTTACCATGTTTGCCATCCTACGCACCATCCGAAAGCCGATCCGGCTGTTAATACTGCCGATTTTTGCGATGATGCTAACGGCCTGTGATCCGGCCACGCTTGGCGGTCTTGGCGGGCCCAACATTGACCCCAACGCTCCTGTACCTGTTGCGCTTCTGGTGCCACGCGGAGGGTCCGCATCTGACGACCTTTTGGCCGAGAACCTTGAGAACGCAGCACGTCTTGCGATCCGCGATCTTGACGGTGTGCAGATTGATCTTCGGGTTTACGGCACGGCTGGCAAAGCTGGAACAGCGGCCACTGCCGCCGCGCAGGCGGTGAATGACGGTGCAAAAATCATCATCGGGCCGGTCTACGGTGAAGCAGCAAATGCCGCAGGTGTCGCCGTTGCCGAATCCGGCGTGACGGTTCTGTCGTTCTCCAACAACACAACCATCGCTGGCGGCAACGTCTTTGTGCTTGGGCCAACCTTTGACAATACCGCCAACCGGCTGGTGAATTACGCAAGGCGCGCAGGCAAAGAAAAGATCGTGGTTCTGCACGCAAGTGACATCGGTGGCCAGTTGGGACGCAATGCCATTCAAAAGGCGATTGCAACCAATGGTGCGACACTGTCGGGTACCGTAGAATACCCGCTTAGTCAGGAAGGCGTCCGCGGTGCGGTTCCAAAAGTGAAAGCTGCCATGCAAAGCACCGGTGCGAACGCTCTGTTCCTGACGGCGAACTCGTCAACTGCGCTGCCGCTGCTGGCTGAAATGTTGCCGAGCGCAGGTATCAGCAATCAGAACACCCAGTTCGTCGGCCTGTCGCGTTGGGACATTCCAGCACAAACACTGGCTTTGCCGGGCGTTCAGGGCGGCTGGTTTGCACTGCCTGACCCTGGTGCAAGTGCGGCATTCGCGTCTCGCTACAACGCGGCTTACGGCGAGCGGCCTTTGGATATTGCCGGTCTAGCCTTCGACGGCATTGCGGCCATCGGATCACTTGTCAAAAGCGGCAAAAAGAATGCTCTGTCCACCGCAGCATTGACCCAAGGCGCCGGTTTTAAAGGTGCAAGCGGTATCTTCCGTCTGCGTGCCGACGGCACAAACGAGCGTGGGCTTGCCGTGGCAGCAGTGCGTAACAATCAGGTCGTATTGCTGGAAGCCGCCCCACAGGCCTTTGGCGGCGCGGGCTTCTGAGCGCGTCCGTGACAGACCAAATGACACCGGACTCAGGCGCGGAATTACAGCCGTGCCTGAGTGCTCCGCCAAATGACATTTATGACCATGATGCCATAGATGCGGAAATTGCGGCCGCTGCAGCGCGTGGCGTAGACGATGCCGCACTACGTGCAGAGGTCGTCAAAATCCTGCGCACGGCCCAAACAAAAGGGCGTGCTGCAATAGCAGAGGCATTTGCGGCCAACCCGTTTGACGCAACCACTATGACAGCTTCCTACACCTACCTGACGGACGGGATGGTGAAGTCGGTGCTTAAGGTTGCAACGCATTCTCTACATCCTGCGCCCAAAGGCGCACCAGCGCTTAGCGTAATAGGGGTCGGAGGCTATGGCCGCGGCGAAATGGCGCCGTTTTCGGATGTGGACCTTCTGTTCCTGTTGCCCGGAAAAATCAGCCCGTGGGCCAGCAACGTGATCGAAGCGATGCTGTATTTGCTGTGGGACCTCAAGCTCAAGGTCGGCCATTCCAGCCGGACCATCCGAGATTGCGTGCAGCTAGCCACCGAAGATTACACCATCCAGACGGCCCTGCTGGAGCACCGTTACATTTGCGGCGACACCGAGCTTGCGCATCAGTTGGATGTCACGCTCAAGCGCGATCTGTTCTCGGGTTCAGGGCGCGATTTTATCGAGGCCAAACTGGCGGAGCGCGACAGCCGACATATGAAACAGGGCCAACGTTATGTGGTTGAGCCTAACGTCAAGGAAGGCAAAGGCGGGTTACGCGATCTGCAATCGCTGTTCTGGATCGCCAAATTCATCCACGGAGTAGAGCATTCCGCAGATCTGGTCGCCGAGGGCGTCTTTCGCGAGGATGAATACGAAACCTTTAAAGCCGCCGAGAATTTTCTGTGGGCGGTGCGCGGACATTTGCACCTGTTGACCAACCGCGCCACCGAACAGCTGACTTTTGACATGCAGGTAAGCGTGGCCGAGGCCATGCAATTTGAAGACCGCGCCGGCCGCCGTGCCGTCGAAGTTTTCATGCAAGCCTACTTCCGCCACGCCACCGCGGTTGGTGATCTGACCCGCATCTTCCTGACAAAGCTGGAAGACATGCACGTGAAATCCGAACCCTTACTGGAACGGATCTTTCGGCGCAGGCCGCGGATCAAGGACGGCTATATCATCGTGCACAATCGCATTGCGCTTAAGGATGACGCGGTATTTCTGAGTGACCCGCTCAACCTGCTGCGCGTCTTCGAAGAAGCCTTGCGCACTGGCATGCTGATCCACCCTGATGCCATGCGCACCGTGAAAGCAAACCTGCATCTTATCAACGATACCCTGCGCAACGATCCTGAAGCCCAGCGCATCTTCCTTGATTTACTGCTCAAACATGGCAATCCCGAACGCGCCCTGCGCCGCATGAACGAACTGGGCGTGCTGGCCGCGTTCATCCCTGAATTTGAGCCGATCGTAGCGATGATGCAGTTCAACATGTATCACAGCTATACCGTGGACGAACACATCATCCAGACCATCGCCCACCTCGCAATGATCGAAAAGAACGAGCTGGAGGAAGAGCTGCCCGTTGCCTCCTCGATCCTCAAGCGCGGCGTGAACCGCAAGGTGCTATATGTGGCACTACTGCTGCATGACATCGGCAAGGGCCGGTCGGAAGATCATTCGATCCTCGGCGCCCAGATCGTGCGCAAGGTGGCTCCGCGTCTGGGGCTCAAGCAGGACGAAGTCGACACTGTCGAATGGCTGGTGCGCTATCACCTGCTGATGTCGGACATGGCGCAAAAACGCGACATCGCCGATCCTCGCACGGTGCGTGATTTTGCCAAGGCGGTGCAGACGGTCAAACGGCTGGACCTGCTTTGCGTTCTTACAGTTTGTGATATTCGCGGCGTCGGCCCCGACACATGGAACAACTGGAAGGCTGTGCTGATCCGCGCCCTTTACCGCCAAACGGAACGGGCGCTTGAAACCGGCCTTGAAGACCTCAACCGCCAAAACCGTGGGACCGAGGCCAAGAAAACACTGCGCGCCGCCCTGCCCGACTGGCCTAAGAAAGCGCTCAAGGCAGAGACGTCCCGGCACTATGATCCATACTGGCAGGGCCTGCACGTCACGGCCCATGTCGCCTTTGCCAACCTGTTGCGCGATATCGAGCCTGATTCGGTCCTGATTGACCTGCACCCAGATGAAGACCGCGACGCCACGCGCGCATGTTTCGTTATGCCAGACCATCCCGGCATCTTCTCGCGGCTGGCGGGTGCCTTGGCGCTGGTCGGCGCCAATGTAGTGGACGCGCGCAGTTATACGACCAAAGACGGCTACATCACTGATGCTTTCTGGATACAGGACAGCGAAGGCAACGCCTATGAAGCGTCCAAGCTGCCACGCCTGCGTCAGATGATTGAGAAGACCCTGCGCGGCGAGGTGATCGCGCGCGATGCTCTCAAAGCCCGCGACAAGGTCAAGAAACGCGAAAGAGCATTCCGCGTGCCGACGCATATCACCTTCGACAACGACGGCTCTGAAATCTACACAATCATCGAGGTTGATACCCGCGACCGTCCCGGTCTGCTTTATGATCTGGCGCGCGCGCTGGCGGGGGCTAACGTCTATATCGCCAATGCAGTTATCGCCACCTACGGCGAGCAGGTCGTCGATACCTTCTATGTGAAGGATATGTTCGGATTAAAGTACTATTCAGAAGCCAAGCAACGCACCTTGGAAAAGCGTCTTCGCGAAGCGATCGACGCAGGCGTAGCGCGGGCAGACAAGTGATCTAAAACAATGGGCTGTTGTTGACCGCTGCATGCGACAATAGAGCCCCCTGTATTTGACCCTACACCGCACCATAAAACTGATCCCTTGGTTTCAGTTTTTCAACGCCCTGCTGTTCTGGCAGGCGGTGTGGTTTTTGTATTTTCAGGCCAACCTATCCGGTGCCGAAGCGATCATCCTCTATTCAGTCTACGACATCGCCACCACGGTGCTCGAAGTTCCATCGGGCTACTTCTCGGACAGGCTTGGTCGGAGGGTGACACTGTTTTTATCAACGCTGTGCAGTCTGCTTGGCTGTCTGGCGCTGGCTGCTGGAGGCGGCTTCGCCGTTTTTGCGCTGGGGCAAAGCCTGATTGGCGCAGGGGCCGCGTTCAAATCGGGGACAGACACGTCGCTCCTTTACGAGGCGTTGGATGCCACTGGCCGCGCTGATGAGGTTGAGGCACAGGAGTTGCGGGCATGGCGCTTCAGCCTCGCGGGGTTTGCGTTGTCAGCGATATTGGGCGGCGCGATGAGCCTTTGGTCACCGGTCGCCCCCTTCTACGCAACGGCGTTTGCTTTTGCCGTGGCCGCAGTGTTGGTCGCATATATGACAGAGCCGCCGCGCAGCACGGATGATGCCCCCGGCCTGCGCATCCAGATCAAACAGCTTAAGGCGGCGCTGCTTCATCCGGTGTTGGCATGGCTCTTTGTGCTGACGGTTCTGATGTATGGCTTCAGCCATTTACCCTTTGTCTTCGGCCAGCCCTTCATCCTGACAGCGCTGGATCAATTCAACCTCGCTGCCGAAGCGCCACTGGTCAGCGGGGCGGTGACCAGCGTGATGATGCTTGTCTCTGTACTCGCGTCGCTTGCTGCCCTGCGCTTGCGCAGCGCGCTGGGGTTGCCGTTACTCCTCCTTTGCGCCTTTGGCATGCAAATCGCGCTAGTGGGTGCTTTGGCTGCCAGTACATCGGTGTTGGTTATCGGTGTGCTGTTGCTGCGGATTGTGCCGGACTCGTTGGCGTACCCTTTCATCGTTGCCCGCATTCAGCCCCTATTAGAGAGCGACACACGGGCCACGTATCTTTCGCTCAAAAGTCTTGGGGGCAAAGTATTCTTCGCCTCTACACTGTTGCTGGCTGCGACAAGCGCGCAAGAGGCAGGATTGCTGCCCGCAGATGATCTTCAACGGATTTTGGGCTGGTACGCTGGGGGTGGGTTGCTTGCGCTTGTCGGCTTGGCAATCACAGTGCGTTGGGTGCAGATCACACCGCCGCAAAAGGCAAGGTGATCGCGTCGTTAGCTTCGATCAGAAGCATGTAGTCAGGCCTCAAAAACGGTGCACCACACAGGAAAAACCGCCGTCAGCGCGCCCCTGAGAAAAAGACATTTGCAACGTCGCGTGCCAATCGCTAGGCCAAGAGAGACCAGCAACAAAGGCTCCTCCCCATGAAACCCATCCGCCTGATGTCCGGCTTTTTCACCGTTGGTGTCTGGACCCTGCTCAGCCGTGTGCTGGGATTTGTGCGCGAAGTAATGATCCTGTCGCTGATTGGGCCAGGGCCGCTGATGGACGCCTTTGTGGCCGCCTTCCGTCTGCCAAACATGTTCCGCCGTTTCTTTGCCGAAGGTGCGTTTAATGCGGCCTTTGTGCCGATGTTCTCTAAACGGCTGGAGGCAGGCACAGACGCCGAAACCTTTGCACAAAACGCTTTCTCGGGACTGTTCTTTATCGTAACGCTTTTGACTGCGCTTGGCATGATCTTCATGCCTGGGCTTGTCTGGCTCACGGCCGAAGGGTTCACTGCCGACGGACGTTTTGACCTGACTGTCGGGTTCGGCCGGATCGTTTTTCCTTATATTCTATTCATGTCTCTCTCTGCGCTTTTCTCGGGCATTCTGAACGCCACGGGGCGCTTTGCAGAAGCAGCAGCGGCCCCCGTGTTGCTCAATATCTTTGTGATCTCAGCACTGACCTTTGCCGCATTGACCGGAGGTGAAGTGATTAACTGGCTTATTTGGGCGATCCCGCTGGCCGGCATTGCACAACTGACACTGACGTGGCGTGCAGCAGCGAAGGCGGGGTTCTCACTGCGACCGGCACGCCCGCGCTGGAACAAGAACATGCGCGATCTGGTGGTGATTGCATTGCCTGCAGCACTTGCCTCCGGTGTGATGCAAATCAACCTTGTGGTGGGGCAACTGGTGGCCTCACAATATGAAAACGCGGTGAGCTGGCTTTTCGCCGCCGACCGACTTTACCAACTGCCGCTCGGCGTTGTCGGTATTGCTGTGGGTGTAGTTCTGTTGCCCGAACTGTCGCGCCGCTTGCAAGCAGGTGATGACGCTGGTGCAAAGTCGGCTCTTAGCCGCGCCGCCGAAATCTCGCTTGCGCTCACCATCCCTTCGGCTGTGGCACTGATGGTGATCCCGCTTACGCTGGTTTCCGTCCTGTTCGAGCGGGGGGCCTCCGGTACCGATGATACGGCAGCGATTGCAACGGCGGTGATGATCTACGGCTTCGGCCTGCCCGCTTTTGTGCTGCAAAAGATCGCTCAGCCGCTTTATTTCGCCCGTGGTGACACCCAGCGCCCGTTCTATTTTGCGATTGTCGCTATGGTGGTCAACGCAGGTCTGTCCTTTGGGCTTGCGCCTTGGGTCGGCTGGCTGGCACCCGCCATTGCCGCAACTGCTGCGGGCTGGATTATGTACGCCCTACTGGCAATTGGCGCGCGCAGATTTGGTGAGACCGCGCGCGTAGACGCTCGTTTCCGCACCCGCATCTGGCGCATCATAGCGGCCTCGTTGGTGATGGGCGCGGCGCTGTGGTTCGTCAACCTACAGCTCAGCGCACTCCTTGTGCTGCCATGGTGGCGCGGATTAGGCCTGTTGATTTTGCTCCTGCTCGGCGCCGTTGCCTATTTCGGCTCAGGTCAGATGCTGGGCGCGTTCAAGATGTCCGAATTCAGAGCCGCCATGCGACGGGGCCGCTAGACCTATCGCTGACGGAGCCGACCCAGAATACGCGTCCATTCTCCCGGTGCGCACAAAAAACTAAGCCCGAAGCCACAGACGAAGCCTGCCAATTCAGCGACCCAGCCATTGCCAACCGTGGCAAACAGGCTCCAGACAAGTTGCAAGCCCATGAGCATGGCTATCAGCGTAAAAGCTTGCACCTGCTGGCCGCCGCTTGCTGCCAGCTTGCGCCACAGCAAAAAGCTGTAGCCGCCTATCAAGCCGTAAATTGCGGGGTAACCGCCGACCAACCAAACCGGATCGTCCAGCACCAACGCATAGGTCAGCGCCCCGACAATGCCAGAGACGACAAACAGCGCGAGCATGGCAAGTTGGCCCATCACTTCGGCGGCCATCTTGCCCAGCGCCAACATCAGCACCACGGCAATCAGCGCGTGGGTAAAGCTGAGGTGGATGAAGGGGTACGTCACAAATCGGGCCAGATTGTCCCATGACCAATACCCCTGCGCGAGCATGGCATCGAAGATATCACCCGAAAAGCCCCAGTCGCGCACAAGCGCCAACCGCCAGCCAATCGCTTGCGGACCACCAACAAGGCCCGCCTCGCCCAGCGTCAATACAGCCTCGATACCGGCCATGATAAGGAACAGAATAACCACCACTACTGGCAGCTTGTTGAAGGGGGGTTCGAACTCGGGGTCGTGGGGGTCTGACATATGTACTGCTTTCAGGTCTGGTTGACGGGAACCTGTGCCATGGGTAAGCCCTCTGCGAGAGCATATCCAGCCCCATCGGAGCATCCCATGACCGAGACCACCTTCACCCCCCGCGTTTTCTCCGGCATCCAGCCCTCTGGCGATCTGCATCTGGGCAACTATCTGGGCGCACTCAAGCGCTTTGCTGATGCTCAGGGTAAGGGCGTGCAGTCGATCTACTGCATGGTGGATCTGCATGCGATTACGGTTCCGCAGGACCCCGCCGACCTCAAGCGTAGCACCCGCGAGCTGTGTGCAGGATTTATTGCGAGTGGTGTCGATCCGGAAAAATCCATCCTCATCAATCAAAGCCAAGTGCCCGAGCACGCGCAGCTGGCGTGGATTTTCAACTGCGTCGCCCGCATGGGATGGATGGGCCGCATGACACAATGGAAAGACAAGGCCGGCAAGAACGCCGAAGCCGCATCCTTGGGGCTGTTCGCCTATCCTGCGCTGATGGCTGCTGACATCCTGATCTATCACGCCACTCACGTGCCTGTGGGCGAAGACCAGAAGCAGCACCTTGAGCTGACGCGCGACATCGCCGCCAAGTTCAATCATGACTACGGCGTGGATTTCTTCCCGCTGACAGAGCCTGTGATTGAGGGTGCCGCAACTCGTGTGATGTCCCTGCGTGACGGGTCCAAGAAGATGTCCAAATCCGATCCGTCAGATGCCAGCCGCATCAATATGACCGACGATGCAGACACCATCGCAAAGAAAATCCGCAAGGCCAAAACGGACCCTGATGCGCTTCCTTCGGAGGTCGAAGGTCTTAAAGACCGCCCCGAAGCGCGCAATCTGGTGAATATCTACGCCGCGCTGAACGAACAGACCGTAGAGCAGGTTCTGGCAGATGTCGGCGGCCAGCAATTCGGCTCGTTCAAGCCTGCGTTGGCGGATTTGGCAGTGGCCAAGCTTGCCCCGATCTCAACCGAAATGGCGCGCCTGATGGGCGATCCGGCCGAGATTGACCGCCTGTTGGCAAAAGGTGCGCTTCAAGCGCGTGAGATCACGGCACCTATCCTGAAGAAAACATATGAGATCGTGGGCATGGTGGGCGCCTAAGCCGCGCGCCCTCTCAAACCTGACACCCGACTCTGACATCTTGAGCCTGCGCGCCGCTGCACAGATGCTGCGCGCAGGCCGGTGTCGCAATACCCGCCTCCCGCGATTAGCTATTACTCCAAGTAAACTGGAGTATCAGCAATGTCTCATACCACCGTCGGCCATATCCATCTGCGCGTCGCAAACCTTGACCGAGCGATTGCCTTTTACCGCGATGTTCTAGGGTTTGATTTGACCCTGCGCATGGGCGATCAGGCCGCTTTTTTGGGCGCCGGCGGGTACCACCACCATATCGGCCTGAACACGTGGGAAAGCCGCGATGGAACACCGCCGCCTGCTGGCCATACCGGCCTTTATCACAGCGCTTTTCTGTATCCCGATCGCCCCGCTTTGGGAGCTGTGATCAAACGCATCTTAGCCGCAGGCATCTCTCTTGAAGGTGCTGCCGATCATGGCGTGAGCGAGGCCGTTTATCTGCGCGATCCTGACGGAAACGGAGTAGAGCTTTACCGCGACCGGCCCCGCCCGGACTGGCCCTATGACGCGACCGGCAATCTGAAAATGGGCAATGCGCGACTGGATGTGCAAGCTATCATTGACGAAGCCGGATAGGCGTGGACAATCCGCGTCTGCTTTGCTTGTCTTGACCCAAGCTTAGGAGGCGATCATGGCGACAGGTTTTTTCTGGAACGAACGCACTTTTTGGCATGCCGGTGGTAATTACGCCGGCACGCTGCAACTGGGTGGGTTGGTGCAACCGCTGGCCGCAGGAGGACTACCAGAAAGCCCCGAGACAAAGCGGCGCCTCAAGAACTTGATGGATGTCACAGGCATAACCCGGGATCTGGATATGCGTGACGCGCCAGAGGCCAGCCGCGAAGAACTGTTGCGCGTACATCCAGCCACCTACCTCGACGCGTTCAAGGCAACCTCAGATTCTGGTGGTGGCGAGATAGGGCTTCACGCACCTTTCGCCAGCGGCGGCTATGATATTGCGGCGCTTTCTGCAGGCCTTGCCACAGCTGCGGTGCGCGCCGTTGCAAGCGGCGAGTTGACCAATGCCTATTCGCTTAGTCGCCCGCCCGGTCACCATTGCGAGCCTGAAAGCCCGATGGGTTTCTGCCTGATGGCCAATATCGCCATCGCGCTGGAAGCGGCCTTTGCCGAAGGCCAGATCAAGCGGGCTGTCGTTCTGGATTGGGACGTGCACCACGGCAACGGGACCGAAGCGGTGTATTATAGTCGTTCGGATGTACTCACCATCTCAATGCACCAAGAGGGTAACTACCCCCTTGAGACCGGCGCCTTGCATGACCGAGGGAGGGAAGACGGTGCAGGCTTCAACCTGAACCTGCCCTTGCCGCCCGGCACGGGGCATGAGGCCTATCTACACGCGCTCGACACTGTTGTGATCCCGCAGATCAACGCATTTGCCCCCGATATCATTATCGTTGCCTGCGGGTATGATTGCGCGGCATCCGACCCGCTCGGCTCTATGCTGGCGATGGCGCGGACGTTTGCCGACATGACGACGAGGGTTAAACAAACCGCCGAGGAAATCTGTGACGGGAAGCTGGTGGTTGTGCATGAGGGCGGCTATTCCGAGGTATACGTGCCCTTCTGCGGTCATGCGGTAGAGGCGCTGTCAGGCAGCGACATCCTCGCTGCCGACCCCCTTGACCATGTACTCACCCGCCGACAGCCAAACCCGCGCGTTGCAGCCTTCCAGAAAGAGCTGATAGACGACATGGCAAAAGAATTAGGACTGTAAATTATGCCCACACCCAACCCGCAAGCGCTGGAGTTTCTGCTCACGCGCAGGTCCCGTCCGGCCAAAACGCTGACCACTCCGGTTCCGGATCGCGCAGCGCTGCAAACGCTGCTGGAAGCCGCCGCGCGCACGCCTGATCATGGTAAGCTTGAACCGTGGCGTTTTATCGTGATCGACCGTGAGGCTATGGCTCCACTGGCCGAACTTGCGCAAGCGCGCGGCGAAGCATTGGGGTTAGACGCCGAACAGATCGCGAAAGGCCGGGGGCAATTTGATCAGGGCCATCTCGCGGTAGCGGTGATCGAAGTGCAAAAGGATTCGCCAAAAATCCCCGTACTAGAGCAGACATACTCAGCCGGTGCTGTCTGTCTGGCGCTGGTAAACGCAAGCCTTGCGGCGGGATGGGGCGCGAACTGGCTCAGCGGTTGGGCCAGCCATGACCGTGCCTTCGTGGAGCAGGGTTTCGGCCTTGCATCGCATGAGCGCATCGCCGGCATCATCCATATAGGCACTGAAACGAGTACTCCACCTGACCGTCCACGCCCCGATCTGGATGCAATCACGACATGGCTCTGAACACGATCATCACCGCCTTCAGCCTTGCCCTGAGCCAATTGAGCGATCCGCGTTTTAAGCGGGTGCTGCTGATGGGCGTGGCACTTACCATAGCGCTGCTGGTTGGCGCGTCCGCAGGCTTTGTCTGGCTGATCAACTGGGCAGCGGGTGATAGTATCTGGCTGCCCGTGCTGGGCGAGGTGCAGTGGCTGGACGATTTATTCAGCTGGGGTGCGGTGTTCTTGCTGTTGTTCTTGTCCGTGTTTTTGATGGTGCCTGTGGCCTCTGCGATCACGTCAATGTTTCTAGATGACGTCGCCGATGCTGTAGAGGCTGTACACTATCCCAATGTCCCGCAACAGCCACGTACACCCTTTTGGGACGGCCTGCGCGATACGGTGAATTTTCTAGGGGTGATCATAGCGGTCAACGCGCTGGCGCTGATTCTTTACGTCGCCTTTGCGCCCATCGCGATTTTTATCTTTTGGGCCGTGAACGGGTTCTTGCTGGGGCGGGAATATTATACCCTTGCGGCCATGCGCCGTGTCGGGCGCAAGCGCGCCAAGGAACTACGTCGCAAGCATTTCGTGACAATCTGGGCAGCAGGCACGCTGATGGCGATGCCGCTGTCTATCCCGTTTCTAAACCTCGTGATTCCCATTTTGGGGGCCGCGACGTTTACTCACTTGTTCCAGATGCTGCCGCAGGGGCGCCCCGTCCCACCCAGTTTTCCAGATCATCCACGCTGATTACGCCTGACAGGATGATCGCAATAAAGCTGCCCCAGATCACAAAGGCGATACCTGTGGTCCAGAGCGCCTTTTTGCCCAAGTGGTGATGCTCTGGCGCGCCGGCATGGGTGCCCGGCACGATATCATTCAGATCGCCTTGGGTCTGCACACGGATGGGCAGAACGATCAGAAACAACATGAACCAGACAATGGCATACAGAACGATGGCTGATACAGGACCCATGGCTTAAACTTGCTCCAGCTCGACGAGCGCACCGCTGAAATCCTTCGGGTGCAGGAAGATCACAGGCTTGCCATGCGCGCCGATCTTCGGCTCGCCAGTACCCAGCACGCGTGCACCGATTGATTTCAGATGGTCTCGTGCCGCGATAATATCATCAACTTCGTAGCAGATATGATGGATACCGCCTGCAGGGTTTTTGTCCAGAAACCCTTGGATCGGAGAATGTTTGCCCAGAGGGTAGAGCAGCTCAATCTTGGTGTTCGGCAGCTCAATGAAGATGACCGTGACACCGTGGTCAGGCTCGTCCTGCGGCGCGCCTACGTTTGCACCCAGCGCGTTGCGGTATTGATCCGCCGCCGCCTCCAGATCAGGCACAGCAATGGCCACATGGTTAAGACGTCCGATCATGGCTTTCTCCTTCAGCATCAATCTGGCGTGTTTATGCGATGCAAAGACAGGGCATGCAATGCGGCGTGTTAACCCTCTCTTAGCTATGGCTGCGTAACCTTGGGACAAGTTTAATGGAATCGGAGAGCACCATGGACAACAACGATCCGTTTGCGGCCAACTACCCGGCCCCCACTGCTGCGCGCCCATTGCTGGGCCTGACCGTTCTTGTGGTTGAAGATAGCCGATACGCCTGCGAAGCGATGCGGTTGCTTTGCCTGCGCTCTGGCGCACGGATCAGGCGTGCTGATTGCATCCGTTCGGCACGGCGCCATTTGCAGGTGTACCGCCCATCGGTTGTTGTAGTGGACATGGGCCTGCCAGATGGCAACGGCGCTGATCTGGTTGCCGAACTAGCGCAGGCGGATACCGAAAAAAGTGTTGTACTGGCAACCTCAGGGGATGACGGGCTGGAGCAAGAGGCAATTGAAGCAGGTGCCCAAGGCTTCCTAAGCAAACCGATCACCTCACTGGCCGTTTTCCAGCAAATGATCCTTGCAACCCTGCCCCGCGATCGACAGCCACCGGGACTGCGCGTCATTGAGGATGAGCAAGTCTCACCAGATGAACTCGCGTATCATGATGACATCAACTATGCGGCGGAGCTTTTGGAAAACCTCGCAGACGACAAGGCACTGGATTATATTGCGCAGTTTCTCAAAGGTGTTGCCCGCTCGGTCGAGGATGGGCGAATGGAACAAGCGGCTATCGCGCTTGAGGGGAAGCGCGCCGCAGGCGGGGCTACAGCATCAGAGGCGGCCCAGATCGCTGGCTTGATCCAGCAGCGTCTATCCCAGAGAATTGCGATCTAGCACTATTTAAGCGCTGGGTCTTCTGTGACCCGTACAAGGCGGGTCATATCGCCCAAGCTTTCGCGCTGACGCCCGTTGCTGTCAAAGTTCGCGGGCGATAGCCATGCGGCATAGGCCTCTTTCAGCGCTGGCCATTCTTGGTCAATCGCCGCGAACCAAGCTGTGTCTCGGTTGTGTCCCTTGACCACCATCGCCTGCCGGAACACCCCCTCATAGCTAAGCCCGAACCGCTGGGCGGCACGACGCGATGCTAGATTAAGCGCGTTACACTTCCACTCATAGCGTCGATAACCGGCCTCGAATGCCCATGACATCATCAGATACATGGCCTCGGTCGCCGCAACTGTGCGCTGCAACGCGGGGCTATAGCTAATGTGCCCGACCTCGATTGAGCCCGCATCGGGGGCGATGCGCAGATAACTGGCCACGCCTTCCCAATTACCGGTCTGCAGGTTCTTGATGGCATAAAAGCACGGGTCATCTTGACCAGCGTGATCGCGCACCCAGCGGTGATATTGGGCCGCCGACGAAAACGGGCCATAGGCCATGTAATCCCAAACCCCGTCGTGGCCTGCATAAGCGCGGTACAAAAGCGCGGCATGCGCATCCGCATTCAAGCGCTCCAAGCGCACGTATTGGCCTTCGCGCAAATCCCAATCGGGTGTCAGAGGCGGGGTCCAGCCAGGAACGGGCGTACCCACAGGTATCAAAGCAGATGTTTTCATAATAAAGTGATAAGATGCATATCGCCCCGCGCCAAGGGTTGATTGGTTACCCAAACCTTCCGCGGAGGAACTTTTGATCTTGCTATGCGTTAGCCAAGCAATATCCCGAAGGAGACCAATCATGCCATCTATCTATGACGCCATCAAAGAAGATCACGACTCCCATCGCGCTTTGCTTGATAAAATCGAGCAGACAAGCGGCGACAGCTCCGATCGCCGCGAGGCATGGGATGCTTTTTACGAAGACGTGAAATTCCACGCTGCCGCTGAAGAAGAAACATTTTATTCAAAGCTGATTTCAGAGACCTGGGGCCAAGACGCCGCGCGCCACTCTGTGCATGAGCACCAGCAGCTCGATGACCTGATGGAGGAGCTGAATGAGACCGATATGTCCTCTTCGGGGTGGCTTACCCGTTTCAAGACGCTCAAGCACGATTACGAGCACCATATGGAAGAAGAATCCGAAGTGTTCGAGCGCGCCAAAAAGGTGATCGGCAAAGAGCACAACGAAGGTTTTGGAAAGGAGTTCGAGGCCCGTAAAAAAGAAGAGCGTGGCCTGATTGCCAAAAAGAGAGAAGATAGTCTCGAAGACTAGTCAGTAAAGAAAAAGCGCCGCAGTCTCCTGCGGCGCTTTATAGTATTAGTCCTGCGGGATCACGCGCAGGCCCAGCTCCATCAGCTGGTCCGGCATCGGATCGTTCGGCGCATTCATCATCACATCTTCGGCGCGCTGGTTCATCGGGAAAAGGATGACTTCACGGATGTTGTTTTCTTCCGCCAGCAGCATCACGATCCGGTCGATACCGGCCGCGCAACCACCGTGGGGAGGAGCGCCGTATTGGAATGCGTTAACCATACCGCCAAAGCGCTTGCGCACCTCGTCCTCGCCATAGCCAGCGATCTCGAATGCTTTGAACATGATCTCGGGACGGTGGTTACGGATCGCACCTGACACCAGCTCATAGCCGTTACAGGCCAGATCGTACTGATAGCCCAACACCTGCAGCGGATCACCATGCAGCGCTTCCATGCCGCCTTGTGGCATGGAGAACGGGTTGTGTTCGAAATCGATCTTGCCAGTTGTCTCGTCCTTCTCGTAGATCGGGAAGTCCACGATCCATGCGAAGGCGAAACGCTCTTTGTCAGTCAGGCCCAGTTCTTCGCCAATGACGTTTCGCGCGCGTCCCGCCACAGCTTCAAACGCCTTTGGCTTACCGCCAAGGAAGAAGGCCGCATCGCCGACACCCAGGCCCAATTGCTCGCGGATCGCCTCTGTACGCTCTGGCCCGATGTTTTTGGCCAGTGGTCCAGCAGCTTCCATGCCCTCGCCCTGATCGCGCCAGAAGATGTAGCCCATACCGGGCAGACCTTCTTTTTGCGCGAAAGCATTCATGCGGTCACAGAACTTGCGGCTGCCGCCTTTGGGTGCCGGAATGACACGGATTTGGGTGCCTTCCTGTTCAAGCAGTTTGGCGAAGATGGCAAAACCGGAGTCTGCGAAATGCTCGGAAACCACCTGCATCTTGATCGGGTTACGCAGATCGGGCTTGTCCGAGCCATACCAAAGCGCCGCGTCCTTGTAGGAAATCTGCGGCCATTCCTGATCGACAGGACGGCCACCGCCGAATTCCTCGAAGATACCTGTCAGAACGGGCTGGATTGTGTCGAACACGTCCTGCTGCTCAACAAAGGACATCTCAAGGTCGAGCTGGTAGAAATCCGTGGGCGAGCGGTCGGCGCGCGGGTCTTCGTCACGGAAGCACGGCGCAATCTGGAAGTATTTGTCAAAGCCGGACACCATGAGCAGCTGTTTGAACTGCTGGGGCGCCTGCGGCAGGGCGTAGAATTTGCCCGGATGCAGACGCGACGGCACCAGAAAGTCACGCGCGCCTTCAGGGCTAGATGCGGTGATGATCGGTGTCTGGAATTCTTTAAAACTTTTATCCCACATGCGCTTACGGATCGAGCTGACAACGTCAGAGCGCAGGATCATGTTGCGCTGCATCTTCTCGCGGCGCAGATCGAGGTAGCGATAGCGCAGGCGCGTCTCTTCGGGATATTCCTGTTCGCCGAACACCTGCAAAGGCAGATCGCCATGCACTTGGCCCAACACTTCGATCTCGCGGATGAAGACTTCGACCTGACCTGTGGGGATGTTCGCATTCACCAGTTCTGGCGCGCGGGCTTTGACTTCGCCGTCAATGCGGATGCACCATTCCGAGCGGACCTTTTCGACCTCAGCAAAAGCAGCAGAGTCCGGATCGCAGATAAGCTGTGTGATGCCATAGTGGTCGCGCAGGTCGATGAACAGAATACCGCCGTGATCGCGCACGCGATGGACCCACCCCGACAGACGGACATTAGTGCCCACATCCTTGGCGTTCAATTCAGCGCAGGTCTGGCTTCGATAAGCGTGCATGACGATTCCTCTTGTGGCGGTGAATGCTCTGTGACCACGGCCACAAGCATAGAAATATATCGCGCGCAGCTACACCGCGCGCAGGCTACGAAGTCAAGGGGACAGGCTGACAATTGCAGCCTAACAGGCGAAACTAGCCATCCCAACCGCACAAACGGCGGCAATATATCAGACCTGCCGGATCGCCCAATCAGCCATCTCGGGCAGCAGCACATTCATCACACGCTGAAAGATTTCCACGATCTGCGTCGGCGTGTCGCCTGCCACAGCGGCGGTTTGCGTGAAGCTGCGCGAAGCAACGATGCGCTGGTCGGCGTCATTGACGACGGTAAGGTTGATATCCACGCGCGCCTCTAAGCTGGTATCGGCCAGCTGGTTCACTTCGAACGCGTCAATGCGCGTCAGCAATGCCTTGTCGGGAATGGGGCCGGCATCACTACGCCCGACATAGGCGATGCGGCCCGTCTCGGAAATGCTGCGGATCAGAAGCGACCGCACCACTGCAGGCACCTCGTCGCTCCAGCGGGCATCAGGCAAATAGGTGATGGAAGCCGGCGCGGGCTTGATCATGATCCGGTCGCTGGTCAGCGCGGCAGAGGCCTGCGGTTGAGCGACCAGAAGCGTCCGTGCGCTGCGCGCGCCTTTCTTCGATCCCGATACAGGAAGCAGATCATAAGTATCTAGCGGTGTTGCGGCCGCGTTAAGAGAGGACAGTGTGCTACACCCGCCAAGGGCACACATACTGCCGAGCAGCATCGCTCTGCGGCTTGGATAATTCATATCTCTATCTCCTGTATTCGGGCACGCGGCCATCAAGGATAAACCTTGCCGGGTCACGGTCGATCTTGCGAGTGATATCGGAAAGCGTCTTCACGAGGGTACGGGCATCTGCGGCAAGACGGGTGAGTTCGGGCAGACCGCGGGTGGCAAAATCGTCCACCGCTGGTGTGGATTGGGCGACTGCGCCCTGAATCTGACGGACCACTGCATCGCTACGGGCGATCAGTGCGCGTAATTCTGCGGTAATGGCAGGCATGTCGCGGGTCATTTCAGTGACCGCCTGACTGATCTGGTCGGACGCCTTACGAATGTCCGTCACCATCGGTCCAAGGTCGGTATCCAGCACATCGGTCGCCGCGTCAAAGCTGGTCTGCGCCGAGCCAAGCGTGCCTTGCGCGGTCGTCAGTGTAGTATCAAGGATTGCAAGACTGCTTTGCGCCCTGCCGAACAGCGCATTGGCAGAGGCGATAGCCTCCTGCGCCGCTTCCGCCATTGGATCCAATTGGCCGGTTGCATTGGTAAGGTTCGCGGCTACGTCCTCGACCGCCTTGTTGGCGCGCGCGACGCCTGCGCGGATGTCGGTCTTGATGACGGGGACATCGTTCAGCACAACCTCTTCAATCGCTGTAATCGCACGCTTGGCGTCATCAAGGACAAGCCGCGCCTCAGCGACCATCGCGGTACCGTCGCCCTCTACAAGCTGGTCAAATCCATCTGACGCTTCTGTCACAGCCACAAAGGCGGTGCTCGCTTCGGTCAGAATTTGCTCCAACTCTGACAAGCGCGCGTTAAGCAGCGTCGCTGTCTCCGAAAACCCGTCAAGCGTTGCGCCGGAGCGCGCCTGCAGGTCGGCAATGGCGGAATTAGTCAATGTGGCCGCATCCGAGAGTTGCGCAAGAATACGCGGCACGTCTTCGTTCAGAAGTTGACGCGCCTGATCAAACGTCCCTTCCGCACTGGCAATGGCACCGACCGAACCTGCAAGCGCCTTGTCCGCCGTCTCGAACGCGCCGGATGCTGTGGCCAACGTGCTATCGGCTTGCTCCAGCGTGGCGGATACAGACGCACCGATCGCATCCAGCCGATCAGTAAACAGGGTGATCTGGGTTGTAGCATCACGAACGGTGCCGGTAATATCGGAGAAATCGTTGATCGCCTGATCCAGCCGTCCCGAGGACGCGTCCAGATTGCGCAAAATGTTGGTCACATATTCCTGATTTTCCGGCCCTGCCAGTTTCTGGAACTGCTCCATCAGCTTCGTCGCCTCGATCAGCAAATCAGGCGCGTCCTGCACCAAAGTCTGCACTGTTGAGCGCTTTGACGGGATGATCATCCATCCGTCTGCGTTTGCCACCAGCGGTGCCGCCTGCGGCGTCCCGCCTGAAAGCGAGATATAGGCGACACCGGTCACCCCTTGGGACTGCAACTGCGCTACGGTATCAGAGCTCACGGGGACGTCCGCTTCGATCTCGATGGAGGTGAACACTTTGGAGGGATCGTTATTGTCGATGCTTAAGCCCATGACGCGGCCCACCGAAATACCGTTAAAAAAAACATCTCCAGACGCATCAAGGCCCGAGACATCCTCGAACAAGATGCCGTAGCTTTGGTATTGCTTGTTCACCTGCACACTGGCCAGCCAGACGAAAAAGCCCAGCGTGCCCAAAATGGCCAAAAGCGTGAACACGCCGATGAGAATATAGTTTGCACGGGTTTCCATCAGGCAACCCCTTCCTTTTTGGCCGACGAAGAAAGCGCGGCACGGGCGCGAGGGCCGTGAAAGTATTCATGCACCCAAGGGTGATCAACACGCAGCATTTCGTCCATAGTGCCCACCGCCAAAACCTTTTTATCCGCCAGCACCGCAACCCTGTCACATATGGCGTGCAGGCTGTCCAGATCATGCGTCACCAGAAACACGGTCAGCCCAAGGGCGGCCTGCAACTGTTTGATCAGGATATCGAAGGCCGCGGCGCCAATCGGGTCAAGCCCTGCTGTCGGCTCGTCCAAAAACACAATCTCGGGGTCCATCGCGATGGCGCGGGCAAAACCGGCGCGTTTTCGCATGCCGCCCGACAACTCCGAGGGGTATTTCATCATCGCATTTTCCGGCAAGCCGACCATCCGGACTTTGATGCCGGCAAGAGTTTCGCGAATATCGTCAGAAAGGTCGAGCTGTTCGCGCATGGGCGCTTCGACGTTCTGGCGCACTGTGAGCGAGGAAAACAGCGCGCCGTCCTGAAACATCACGCCCCAACGGCGGCGCAGCGCGCGATACTGCGCCTCAGACGTTGAGCGCACGCTTTCGCCGAAAACCTCGATCTGGCCCTCGTTCGGTTCAAGCAGCCCGACGATGGCACGCAACAGAACCGATTTTCCGGTGCCAGAGCCGCCAACCACACCGATGATTTCACCACGGCGCACATCCAGGTCCAGACCGTCGTGCACCGTATGTCTGCCAAAGCGCGTCACCAGATTGCGCACGCGAATGATGGGGTCTTGCTCCGTCATCGTCACACCCCCACCACGGCAAAAAAGACCGAAAATAGTGCGTCCATCACGATGACCATGAAAATGGACAAGACGACCGAAGCAGAGGTCAAACGACCCAAAGACTCTGCGTTGCCGCCGACCTTCATGCCTTCATAGCACCCGATGATGCCAATGATCAGCGCAAAGAAAGGCGCCTTGATCATGCCGACACCAAAGTGCCAAACATCCGTATTGCTGACCAGTCGCGTCTGGAACACAGCCGGAGAGACGCCCAGTTCGATCCACGACATCAACGCGCCGCCGATCAATCCCGAGATATCTGCGATAAACCCCAACGCCGGCAGCATCAAAATCAGCGCCAGAACCCGTGGAACAACCAGGATCGTTACCGGATCAAGGCCAAGCGTGCGCATGGCGTCGATCTCTTCGCGCATTTTCATCGACCCAATGGCGGCAGTGAAAGCAGAGCCGGATCGGCCCGCCACGATGATAGCCGTGAGCAAGATGCCAAGCTCTCGCAGGATGGAAATAGCGATCAGATCGACCACAAACACCTCTGCGCCGAACTGGCGCAACTGGGCAGAACCCTGAAAGGCCAGAACCACGCCGATCAGAAACGCCATCAACGCCACGATGGGCACCGCGTTCACGCCGATCTCTTGGCAGTGGTGCACGACAGACGTCAGGCGCAACCGACTTGGGTGGCGGATGATGACGCCCAAAGTTGCGATGACCTGCCCCAGAAACGAGACAAGCTCTGCCGTCATGCGCAAGCCGCCCACCACTTTGCGGCCGTATGCCTCAAGATGATCGCTGAGGCTGCTCGGTTTGGCGGCGTCGGAATCTTCAGGTGGCATGTTCTGCCGCACAGTATCTATCATCTGCTCCTGCGCATCATTTGCTCCGGTGATTGCCACCTCGCGACCAAGGCCAGCAGCGGTCTTTTGCCGATCCACCAGAAACCACGCGCCTGCCGTGTCCAGCTGGCTCAGCGCGCTGATATCAATGTCCGTCAATTCGCCCACCTCTGGCGACGGATTTCGGGCAATCAACTGCTCTACCGTGTCAATAAGCAAGCGGCCCGACAGCACCATTGTGCCATCGCCCCACGTGACGCTGACCGGTTTATCTTGCAAAGATTCGGGCACGCTCATGCAGCACTGCCATAGGGAGTTCGCATCAAAGGCTCCGTGAAAGACCGTTTCGCGACTCTTTCCCAGGTGCTGGGCTTGGGCCGGATGGGTCAGGTGATGTTCGTGCACTCGTTATGGCCCACAAGGACGCACACGCAGTCTAGTGTCTAGATTTCGCATGAACCTTGATAAAGATCAAACAACTACGGCTCACCCTATGCTAATCCTCATGATAACTATAGGCTAACAAAGTATGGCGAACACTCGCCCGGCCAGACAACGGAGAACATAAGTCACATGCATGCCCGCTCGATCCTCACCGGTGGCCTTTGCGCCATCTTGTTGTCAGCCTGCACGCAGGCCTCCATCGACACAAAGCACGCGGCCAAACGCGGACAGGTGATATTTGCGAAAGAGTGTTCCCAATGTCACGGCACGAACGGCGAAGGCGCGGGCGCGGAATCTCTAGGGCTCGGCGTTCCGCCGCCGGATTTGACCGGATTGAGCGCACGCAATGATGGCGCATTCCCGCGCGAATTTGTCCGCCGCTTTGTGATGGGCCTGCTAGAGAAAGACGACCCTGACGCGGCGATGCCCGAGTTTGCGCAAGTTGGCCTCAGACACGTTTATCCAAATGGCGGTGCGGACGGTGAAGTGCTTGAGGCTGACTTCAGCGATCTCTTGGATTATCTCGAGTCGATCCAGAAATAGAGAACTGGCGCGGTCGATCCGGCCGCGCTCAGCTACGCCGATTTCGGGTTGGAAAGTCGAAGATTTCAACAAGAAATGCGGTGAAAAGGCCAAAAGTAAGCAACCCATGGGCGGCTGTTAAACCGGCAAGCAGGCGCCAGTCGGCGCCCAGCACAATATCGCCGTAGCCCACCGTCGTGAATGTAGCGATCGCGAAATAGATCGCAGGCTCAAGACTGTCGAAAAGCCCCAGCGCCATATACAAAAACGCCCAACCCCAGACCGAACAGGTTAGCGCGAAAAGTATCCACATCGCCGCGATACCCAGATCATATGCAAGCGGCATACGGGCATATCCAAAGGCATGTGTTTCATCCAGCCACCGCAGCATCCGCGCGGCTACGGCAAATATCACGATAGAGACAGCAAGCAAAACAATCATCACCAGCGACCCGATGAACAAAGCATGTAGCATTGATGACGTCCTTCAATTCGATCTGATCCGAGCGGCTCACAGCCTCACACAGGGGGTATCTTCCAGTCCGCTTTATCAGCCATGCGAACGCGTTACATCCTGGAATCGAAGCATTCATTGCAGTTGGTGAGTGGAAACAATTGGCTAAATCTCGCAGCTATGCACTCAGTTGCTCCATAATTAGAATTGCGCCAGAGGCCAGCGGAGACCAACAAAGCCCTGAAAAGCCTAAAAAACTGCAAGCCCCCATTAAAAATGGCAATTTCGGCGGGTGCGTTCTGGTAAAAAGGTAGTGGTCTAAGTGAGGTAGTGATCCTCTGTTTGTGAGCGTGACCGTTGCCAATTATCAACATTCCATCCAACTAGGGCGCATTTGCGCTGTCTGGAGCCGTCCGGTTCGACGACCTGACTGGCGCAGTAGGTCAACGTGTTGTCGATTTAGGTGACCTGGCAGGGCAGGACAGCTTCTGGCTAGGGCAGATCGGCAGGATTGGTGACATTCAATTCGAGCTTCTTGTGGGGGTATCATCTATTCCATCACAGCCGACGAAGCGATTGTTGAGGGCGAAACCGCCACTTGGACGATTGCAGTGTCGGCAACGGGCATGATGACGTTAGAAAAAGACGGCGTGCTTTTGGCTGAAGGCCAAGGCGAGGTGCCTCAAGACGATTTTTGACATCTGCCCTCATAGCAGAATCCGGCACGACACCGCTGATCGGCGAAGTAAACTCGCTAATCGTTAACTGTGAAGAGCAGCTTAACTCAGCCAATGGCATCAATCCTGACAGCATCATCACTGGCGGCTCTTCAAACGAGGCGCTCACCGGCGGCGCGGGAGCGGATGTGATTTCGAGGCTTGGCGGGGACGACACGCTCTTTGGCGGCGCGGGAAACGACACCCTCGCGGACGGCGGCAACGGCGATGATGTGTTCGGCCTTGATGCCACTTCTGGATCATTGACGATCGAATATTTCGGCGCCAACGGCGATGCAGACCGGATCGGCGCAACCGAATTATCTTATTACTTTGCCGATCTTCTTGATCTTTTGGAAGCACTTAGGCCAGGCGACGGGCAGAGTACGCTCAGCTTTGATCTAGACAGTGGCGATGTCTACAACCTGACGGTTTTCTCCGAAGACGATCTCGAAGAGGGTGATTTCATTTTTCAGGCTACCCGGCGGTTATCCACGCGCCTGACATTTGTCGGGTCGCGTGTTGATATGGCACGCGAATGCGGCCATGCTCCCATAGTACCAATGGGATGATGCGATGACAGCCGACTTGAAAGACACGCCTATAGCGATCTTGGGCGCAGGCCTGATCGGCGCTTGTTGGGCAGCACTTTTCGTACATCACGGGGCTACGGTGCGCGTCTGGGATCCAGAGCCAACAGCACTCGATAAACTGGCGGAACGGATGGCTGGCCCCTCGGCCCAGTTGCAGGAGCTTGAGCCGCAGTCTGTGCGCAGTGGCACAGTCTCTTGCCACAATAAACTCGACGAGGTCCTAGATGGCGCTGTTCTTGTTCAGGAGAACGCGCCTGAGAACCTTGGGCTCAAGCACGCCCTATACGCCCGCATTGAGCCGTTGTTGGCGTCGAACGCGATCCTTGCCTCCTCCACGTCAGCGCTGACGTGGTCCGAGCTTGCCCCCGGATTGTCCAATCCTGACTGCCTGATTACGGCGCACCCCTTTAATCCACCTCATCTTGTCCCGCTGGTTGAGACCTTTGGCATTGACGCAGAGCGGCTGGATCGGGCCGAAGCGATCTACCGCGCCGCGGGTCGCGCGCCGGTGCGGATGAATAAGGATGCAACCGGCCATATCGCAAACCGCCTGTCATCCGCGCTTTGGCGCGAGGCTGTCCATATGGTGGCCGAGGGGATTGCGGACGTTGCAGCCATTGACGCGGCGCTGGTCAATGGCCCGGGCCTTCGTTGGTCCGTGATCGGGGCGCATATGGCCTATCATTTAGGCGGCGGTGAAGGCGGGATGGCCGGTTATCTGGCGCATCTCGGCCCCAGTCAGGAACGCCGCTGGGCGTCGCTCGGGGCGCCTTCGCTGACGCCGGACGTGTGCAGTGCGCTTGTCGATGGAGTGATGGAAGAGGCCGCAGGACGCGACATTGCAACCCTGGAGCGGCAGCGGGATGCTGCGCTGATGGCCCTGCTAAAAGCCCGCCAGTGAATTTTGCGCCAGCGGCGCTTTGACCACGCGGCTCACGTGCAACTGCCTTACCTTACGGGAACAGCGCTGGACGGCGTCGAATTAATGAGGTTCACTCATTTTAATGGACAAGGATCACTAATTTAATGGACAAGGATCACTAATGCCGCTTCTGGATGTGAAAGCACTAACTATCGGTTTCGGCAAAGCCGCGCCTGTTGTTGACGGCGTCAGCTTTTCCATCGATGCCGGCGAAACGCTGGCGTTGGTCGGCGAAAGCGGTTCGGGCAAGACGCTGACCTGTCGCGCTGTGCTGCGCATTCTGCCTGCAGGCGCCCAGTTGCGCGGCGGCATAATTCGGTATGAACATGACGAGACAAGTTGCGACCTTCTCACCGTGCCAAAGCGAGAGTTGCGCAGCCTGCGCGGTGATCGCATCTCTATGATTTTTCAGGAGCCGATGCGCTCCCTCTCGCCGCTACACAAGCTGGGCAATCAGGTGGCCGAAGTGTTGCACCTGCACCGGCGCATCAGTAAGGCCGAGGCAAAAAAACAAGTGCTTGCCAAGTTCGAGCGTGTAGGCTTCCCCGATCCTGAACGGGCATGGAGCAGCTATCCGTTCGAGATGTCTGGCGGCATGCGCCAACGGGCGATGATCGCCATGGCAATGATTTCGAAACCCGATCTGCTGATCGCGGATGAACCGACGACAGCCTTGGATGTGACGACGCAAGCGCAGGTGCTGGGGTTGATCAAAGACCTTCAAGCCGAGACAGGCATGGCCGTGATCCTTGTGACCCACGATTTGGGCGTTGTCGCCAATATGGCCGACAACGTTGTGGTCATGAACAAGGGCCGGGTGATGGAGTCCGGTAGTGCCGAGCAGGTGCTAGGCTCCCCCGCGCACGGCTATACCAAAAAGCTTTTCGCCGCCGCCCCGATCATCCCTGAAGTGGCCGCGCCCAAGCGTGCCGCGCCGCAAAGTGATCTTATTCTGGATATTCGCGGGGTCACAAAAACCTTTACTCTACGGGCCGGCGGCTGGCGCGCGCCACGTATTATCACCGCCTGCCGAGATGTGGATTTGCAGTTGCCGCGCGGCAAGACCTTGGCAGTGGTGGGCGAAAGCGGCTCTGGCAAGACAACCTGCGCGCGGGTCGCGTTAGGGGCCATCCGGCCCGACCCAGGTGGGGAAGTGTTGTTTTCCGCCCGTAATGGCGAAGTGCCGATGAATGTTCACGACATGACTTCCGCCCAGCGCAGCAGCTTCCAACGTGATGCGCAAATGGTTTTTCAGGATCCCTATTCATCTCTTTCCCCGCGCATGCGTGTACAGGATGCATTGACTGAGCCTGCCGAAATTCACGGCATCGGCACCGCAGAAGAACGGCGCGAAAAGGCCGCCGAGATGATCCGCTTGGTCGGGCTTAGCCCCGATATGCTGCCCCGTTTCCCGCATGCGTTTTCCGGTGGCCAACGCCAACGCCTGTCCATTGCACGCGCGCTTACGCTCGATCCGCAACTGCTTGTCTGTGACGAGCCGACTTCGGCGTTGGACGTTTCGGTGCAGGACCAAATTCTTGGCCTACTTGAGGATATCCGCGACCGTGTCGGCCTCAGTTATCTGTTTATCAGCCACGATCTGGCCGTAGTGGCGCGGATCGCGGATGAGGTAGCCGTGATGCGCGCAGGTGTAATTGTTGAGCAGGCCTCCCCCGACACGCTGTTTTACAACCCGCAACACCCCTATACAAAAGCTCTGATTGCCGCCCAGCCAGAGCCGGACATCAACCGCCCCATCGACCTTGACTTGGTGGCAAAAGGTGCCGGCAGCCCCGAAGGTTGGCCGGAAATGTACCGCTTTGAGGGGCAAGACGCGCCGATACTGCGAGAGTTGGAACCCGGACATAAGGTACGCTGTCATGCGTAGATTGATCTCATGGTGTGCAGCGGCGGTGCTGCTGGCGGCCCCTGCCCTTGCACAAACAATACCTGTGCAAGAAAGTAGTTTCTGGGCAAGCGAAGTTCGAAGCGGTGACATGCCCCCCGCTGCAATGCGCATCCCGACAGAACCGCTGGTCGTGGATTTGGAGGCCAAGGGCCGCTCTCTTGGGAAGCAGGGAGGCACCTTGCGTACGCTTGTTTCGCGCAGCAAGGACATCCGTCAGATGGTTGTTTATGGCTATGCGCGTCTGGTGGGGTTTGCACCAGATTACACCCTTCAACCCGACATCCTGCGCAATGTTGAGATCGAAGGAGAGCGCCGATTTACCCTGCATCTGCGTGCTGGCCACCGTTGGTCGGACGGCACCCCGTTCACGTCGGACGATTTTGCCTATTGGTGGAACAATGTCGCCAACAACGACGAGATATCGCCGTCTGGCCTGCCCGACTGGATGACCGTTGATGGCAAAGTTGGGACGGTAAGCTTCCCTGATCCGCTTACGGTTGTGTTTGAGTGGGAAACGCCAAACTCGAATTTCCTGCCGCTTCTGGCTCAAGCTAGCCCGCCATTCATCTACAGACCGGCGCACTATCTTAAACAATTCCACATCGATTTCGCTGATCCCGAGTTTCTGAAAGAACAAATCGCAGACGCTCGCGTACGAAGTTGGGCCGCGCTCCATAACAAGCGCGACAACATGTACAAGTTCGACAACCCCGACCAACCTACGTTGCAGCCATGGATGAACGCCTCAGGTGACGCATCCTCGCGCAATGTCTTTGTACGCAATCCCTACTTCCACCGTATCGACACTGTCGGCACACAGTTGCCCTACATTGACGTAGTCGAAATGACAGTTGTGGGTGACGGTCTGATCGCGGCCAAGTCGAACGCCGGGCAAGTAGACTTGCAGGCCCGCGGGTTAGGTTTCCGCGATGTGGCCATTCTCAAAAAAGGTCAGGTAGACGGCGGCAATTACCGCACCTTCCTTTGGCAAAATGGTGCAGCAAGCCAGATCGCTATTTATCCCAATCTGAACTTCGCCGATCCGGTATGGCGCAAGGTCATGCGCGACGTTCGTTTCCGTCGTGCGCTAAGCCTTGGCATTGACCGCCGCATGATCAACCGCGCTCTTTATTTCGGTTTGGCCAACGAAGGCGGGATGACCGCTTTGGACCGCAGCCCACTTTACGATTCAGCCAATCTGGCCGCTTGGTCGCGCCTGGACATCGACTATGCCAATGTGCTGCTTGATCAGATGGGTTTAACCGAGCGTGCCCCAAACGGGCTGCGCCTGTTGCCCGATGGCCGCCCAATGGAGTTCGTGATTGAGACCGCAGGTGAGCGACAGGAAGAAGAAAACGCACTCACCATCATCACGGACACGTGGCGCGAGCTTGGAATACGCCTGATTATGCGCCCGCTAGACCGCGACATTCTACGTAGCCGCATCTATGCAGGGACAGGCATGGCCGCTGTCTGGTACGGCTGGGACAACGGCCTGCCCCGCGCCGAGACATCACCCAAATACCTCGCACCCACCCAGCAGGATTTCTTTGCTTGGCCGAAGTGGGGTCAATACTATCAAACGAGGGGCCAAACCGGCGAAGCACCGGACATGGAGGCGCCCAAGCGGTTGTTGCAGTTGGAATATGACTGGGCCCACACCAACGACGCGGATGAACGTACCGCAATCTGGGCCGAGATGCTGGACATCCACGCGCAACAGCAATTCGGCATCGGGATTTTGTCAGGCGCACCCCAACCCGTTGTCGTCTCCGACCAATTGCGCAACGTGCCGGAGATGGGCATTTGGGCCTATGATCCGGGTGCGCATTTCGGCATTCACCGGATTGACGAGTTTTATTTTGAAGATGCGTTCATGCAGGTTAGCCAATGAGAATACTGCTCTATGCCATTCGCCGTTTTGGGACGATGCTGCTGACCCTGTGGATCGTATCGATCCTCGTGTTTGTAATCATCAATTTGCCGCCCGGCGATTATCTGAGCAACCAGATCGCAGAGCTGCGCGCCACCGGACAGGCCGAAGGTGTGGCCAAGGCCGAGTTCTTGCGCACCGAATACGCGCTCGACCGGCCTGTGTGGGAGCAATACATGATCTGGGTCGGGTTCATGCCGGGGCCGCAAGGTTTTTCAGGTCTGATCCATGGTAACTTCGGCTGGTCTTTCGAATTTGACCGCCCCGTGGCCGAGATTGTCGGCGATGCGCTTTGGTTGACAGTGCTGGTCAACCTCGCAGCCGTGTTGTTTGTCTATATGGTGGCATTGCCGTTGGGGGTTCTTGCCGCAGCAAAGTCGGAAACATGGGTGGACTACACAGCAGGCTTTGTCGGCTACCTTGGCCTTGCCACACCCAACTTCCTGCTCGCGCTGATCCTGTTCTACTACGGTCACAAGTACTTTGACCTGCCCATCGGCGGACTGATGGCGCCCGAATTTGAAGGCGAGCCGATGACGTTGGACAAGGTCAAATCCATCCTCGTCCACCTGATCGTTCCCACCTTCGTGATTGGCACATCCGGTGCGGCAGCCATGATGCAACGCCTGCGCGCAAACATGCTGGATGAACTAAGCAAACCCTATGTTGAAACCGCTATCGCCAAAGGCATGAAGCCCGCTGCGATGCTGCGTAAATATCCGCTGCGGATGGCGTTCAACCCCTTCGTGGCCGACATCGGCAACCTGCTGCCTGCCATGGTATCGGGTTCGGTACTGGTCTCGGTGGTACTTGGTTTGCAGACCATCGGGCCATACCTTCTCATCGCACTTAAATCCCAAGACCAGTTTCTGGCGGCATTCGTGCTGATGTTTGTGGCCCTGCTCACGCTCATCGGCACCATGATATCGGACGTGCTGCTGATGCTGCTGGACCCCCGCATTCGAATGGGGGCGCGCGACACATGAGCATCCAACCTGATAACCGTTTTGTCGACACAGCCCCATGGTCAGACGAAGCAGACCTTTCTGCGCCCGAACGTGCGGAATTTGATGCCCCCAGCTATGTGCTGGTTTGGCGCAAGTTTCGGCGCCACAAGCTTGGCCTGATCTCGGGCCTGTTCTTGCTTTTGTGTTATCTGATCCTGCCAGTGGCCGGCTTCGTTGCGCCTTACACCGCTAATGAACGTAGCGCCGACTATCTCTATCATCCACCTCAAGAGATCAATCTGTGGCACGAAGGCGAATTCATCGGCCCCTATGTGTACCCTACGTTGGCCGTCGCGGATCTTGATAACTACCGCTGGCGCTACACCGTAGACACGACAAAGCCGATGCCGCTGCGCTTTTTCTGCGAAGGCTCCGACTACAAGATCGCAGGCCTCATCCCATCGGACACCCATCTATTTTGTGCCCCCAGCGGCGCAACCGTATTCCTGTGGGGATCTGACCGCCTTGGCCGCGATGTCTTCAGCCGCATCCTTTACGGCGCACAACTATCTCTCACCGTGGGCCTCATCGGCATCACAGTCAGCTTTGTTCTTGGCATCTTCTTCGGAGCCATCGCCGGCTATATCGGCGGCAAAACCGACTGGCTCATCAACCGCGTGATCGAAATCCTCCGCTCCTTACCGGAGTTGCCCCTATGGCTCGCGCTTTCCGCAGCGGTGCCGTCCAATTGGGGGCCGGTATCGGTCTTCTTCATCATTTCTATCATCCTTGGCATTCTTGACTGGCCCGGCCTTGCCCGTGCGGTCCGCGCCAAATTCCTGAGCCTTCGCGAAGAAGAATACGTCCGCGCCGCTGAGATGATGGGCGCAAAGCCCGCGCGGGTGATCCGCCGCCACTTGTTGCCCAACTTCATGAGCCACCTGATCGCCAGTGCTACGCTATCCATTCCGGCGATGATCTTGGGCGAAACGGCCCTTAGCTTTCTGGGCCTCGGCCTGCGCGCCCCTGCTGTCTCTTGGGGGGTCATGCTCAACGATGCTCAAAACCTTGCCAGCATCGAAATTTACCCATGGACTGCCATCCCGATGCTGCCGATCATCGTGGTTGTGCTGGCGTTCAACTTCCTTGGTGACGGCCTGCGCGCCTCGCTCGACCCCTACCGCACATAACAAAGGGCGCGGCATTTCTGCAGCGCCCTTTTCTTCTGGCTTAAAATATCCCGCAAAGCGCGAAAGGCCGATCAGCCTTCTGCGTACCAGCCGCCGAGTTTCACTTCGACTTCCGTGCCGACCATCTTGGCAAACTGGGCCGGATCCTGTGTGCCATTGTCACGGCCACGGTAGTGGTATGGATAGACATATGTTGGCTTGAAAGCCGCAACCGCGGAGGCAGCCGCATTGGCGTCCATGGTGAACGGCAGGTTCATACAGACAAACGCCAGATCAATATTCTGCAGCGCGCGCATCTCTGGCGTGTCCTCGGTATCGCCCGAGACATACATGCGGAAACCTTCAAAGTTCAGCACATATCCGTTGTCGCGCCCTTGCGGGTGAAAACTCTTGCGTTCCTCGGTTATATTATAGGCAGGGATCGCATCAATGCTCAGCTCTTTGAACAGAGCGGCGGCGCCATTCTCAACGGCACTTGCCTGTGCTTTCATCGCTTCAGGCAGCATCGCAAAAACAGCAGGGTTGGCTATGATCTGTGTGCCTTCGCCGACGATCGCGTCCAGCGTTTCCTGATTGTAGTGGTCGCCATGTTCATGGGTGATCAACACCAGATCAGGCGCATCGAAATCCGCATACTGGTCTGCGCCACCGACTGGATCCACGTAAATCACGCCCACGGGCGTCTGAGCCACAAAGGAAGCGTGAGACACTGGCGCGATGGTGATCGGTCCTGCTGGCGTCTCGAATGTGTCACCGCCATGCGCTGCGGCAAACGCTGCGTAAGGAAGGATTGTCACTGCACCGGCGGCGGCGGTGGTCATCAGAAACTGGCGGCGTGAAGAGATGGCAAAGTCGGACATGATGTCTCCTAAGGAACTAGCATTGCTTTGCATAAGTAGAATGAGCCGACCAAGTATCAAGGACTAACGGTCATCCGCAGTGTCCGCCCCCTCCGCCTCTTCGGTCAATTCCTCAATTGAGGCATGGGCTGCAGCGGCCACTTCTTGCTTTTGTTCTTCTGTCAGGTCTTTGACTTTGCCATCAGCCAGACGGACCGTTACTTCGCGGTGGGCAAACTTGATCCCTTCGCGCTCAAACAGGGCGCGGATGTCTTCGTAGACACGTTTACGCACCAACCATTGATCGCCCGGCTTGGTCATGAACTTGACCCGGATGATCATTGCGCTGTCTTGCATCTCGATCACGCCCTGCGATTTCAATGGCTGGATAAAGTTCTGCCCGATTACCGGATCATCCAGCAAAGCAACGCCCAGCTTTTTGATCAGCTTGCGCACCTTTTCGACGTCTGTGTCATAAGTCACCCGCAAAGGCAGTTTCATGATGACCCAATCACGGCTGTAGTTGGTCATGACCTGCAATTCACCAAACGGAATGGTGTGCAGCGCGCCCAAGTGATGGCGCAGTTGGAAGGACCGGACCGAGATCTTCTCAACCGTGCCTTTGACACCGCCCACATCCAGATACTCGCCCTTGCGGAACGCATCATCGAACAGGAAAAACGCACCAGCAAAGATATCACGCACAAGCGCCTGAGAACCAAAGCCCACGGCGACACCCACGATGCCAGCACCGGCAAACAGCGGGCTCACATTAATGCCGATTTCCATCAGCACGATCAGGATGATTGTAACCACCACAACGATCAGCGTGAAGTTGCGGAACAACGGTAGCAGCGTTGCCAGACGGGTTGCAGAAGAGGCCGCGCTGCCTTCATCGCCTAACTCTGCCTCTACATCTTCGTCATCGGTTTCTTCGGCGATCTTGGTGTCGATCCAGATACGGAAGCCATGGTAAACCACGTAGCCAATGAAGATGATGATGATAATGTCCAGCAGCCGGTCGAGCGCAGATTCCACCATGCGCGCGCCATCGTTGTCCCAAATATAGAAAAACGCATAGGCGCCGGCGACAAACGCCAGAATACCGGCCACCCGCCGTGCAAGCGCCTCAAAACTGTTGAGCACATGCACTGGCTGGCCGTGGTTCGCCGACAGCATATCATGCTCCGCTTGGGTCAACTCGGCTTGGGTCGGGGTCTTCATGACGTGTGCGGGCTCAATCCGTGCTGCGAGCGGGCCTGCGGCGCTGTCGGCTTCTAAGCCCGTTTCAACAGGGGCATCGGGATCGAGGCCTTCTTCACGCAATTCTCGGCGGGCGCGGGCTTCTACTTCTAGGCGGGCCTGCTCGGATGCTTCGAACTCGGCCTGTTTTTCGCGCATCAGCCGAACCACCCGCGCACGGGCAAAGCCCCGCTCGATCAGATAGTTGACCACGCCGTAAACCACGATGATCGAAATCAGAATACCATACGCACCCGCGATCAACGGAATCGAGCTTGGCTTTTCGAGGACAAGATCGATGGTTAATTCGAACCAGGCAAAAAACACATAGATGATGACAATGGGTGCCCAAGCGCGGCTTAGGACACGGATCAACATGCCGACCTCGGACACGTCCTTGCCCTGCCGCAGTGCATTGGAAATGGCGCGGCGGTTTACCAACACCAGCAACACATTCAGCAAAACAACCACCGCCGACAGCATGGCGGCGACAAGGGCGTAGACGTCATAGTTCAGCCCAAGCTCTCCGATCCAGATCCCAAAAAGGATGGCACAGATGTCAAAGCTGCCCAGCATCCACATCCAGCGGTGCAGACGGGTTGCGTCGCGGTCAGAAAAGGCGGGGATGCGGTATTGCGCCAAGTACGGAGAAAGTATCATGCGCCAGAGGCCTGCGGTCACGCGACAACAGAAATAGGCAATGTTGATGAGAGTGACCGTGAACTGAATCGCGCTGTCGACCAGCGGCGGAAAGAAAATCACCCCGATCACATAGGCGACACCCATGGAAACAAGGGTGCCGATGACACCCATGAAAAAGCGAAACACCAGAAACGGCATCTTTTCTGCATAGCCCGTAGGGTTCTCCAGCACGCGGCTGACGACAAAGCGCTTTGCGATCCGCTTGCCGAAGACCTCGCGTTCGACAACGATACCGACCCCGAAAAGCATCAGGCTCATCCCCAGGACTTTAACGAAGAGCATGATCGTGCCGTCCGGTGATGCCGCGCGCAGAATGTAGAGCACTTCGTTCACCGCAACTGGCATCTGACTGAGCCGGTCGATCAGAGCGTCCCGAAACAGATCGGCGTTCTCCTGCGCTTTCATCAATCCAGACATCTCAGCCGTTGCCGGTATCCCTTCTACCGGATCAGGGGTTGGCTCAGTTTGGGTGATGACGGTGCCGTTGCTATCGATCACGATGATGCCCACGCCATCACGGGCTGCGTTGCGCAATGTGTCGGCCAATGTTTCGTCCGCAGCGCCCTCACTGGCAGAGGGGCTGGTATTCAGCAAGGACCCCAGACTTTGAGCCTGAACTTCTGACACAGGAGCAAGCGCAATAAACATCAGCGCCAAGACGGCCAAAAGCAGGCGATGCATCATAGTTTTTTGTCCCTTACGACAGCGCGCAATTGCTATGCGCTCACTTTGTTGTGACGCTACGGCTTCGGGCCATGCATTGCAATTGTCCGGGGAGTGCACAGGTTGTGTGCTTAATTGGGGCGGGACACCGATCCTCATGATGTTTTACAAGCGTTAGGCTTTCGTGCCATAGCGAAACAGGGCTGCGGTGTTTGCATCCCTCTGATGCGCTGCCCAAGGACCTGTGTATGACCGCGACCCCAATCACCGACCGTATCGCCGTTTTGGGACTGGGGTATGTGGGACTGCCCCTGACACTGGCGCTGGCCCGTGCAGGATTTGACGTGCTCGGCTTTGATATCCATGCCCCCGTCGTTGACGCCTTGCGCGCAGGCCGCGACCCTAACGGCGAAATCGCGGGTGAAAAAGTTGCTGCCAGCACAGCGCGTTTTTCGCACGACCCTGCTGATTTGGCTGGCCGAACCGCTTTCATCATTGCTGTGCCGACTCCCATCACTGATGCCAAAGCACCTGATCTGAGGCCTATCCTTGGCGCATGTGCGTCGATCGCACCGCATCTGACGGATGGCGCGTTGGTTGTGCTGGAAAGCACGGTCTACCCCGGCGTGACAGAAGAAGTCTGCGGCCCCGCGCTTGCCGCTGGCAGCGGGCTGACCGCAGGCGCGCAGATCAAGCTTGCTTATAGCCCCGAACGGGTGAACCCCGGTGATGCTGAACACTCGATGGAGAATGTGATCAAGATCATCGCGGCACAGGATGCCGAAACTCTTGATCGTGTGGATGCGATCTATGCCCCGGTGGTGAAAGCAGGGCTACACCGCGCCTCCTCGATCGCCACAGCAGAAGCGGCCAAGGTGATCGAGAATACACAGCGCGATCTGAACATCGCTCTGGTCAACGAATTTGCGCTTATCTTCGAGCGGCTCGGCCTTGATACGCTTGAGGTGTTGGAGGCGGCGGGGACAAAATGGAACTTCCTGCCTTTCCGGCCCGGCCTTGTCGGTGGGCACTGCATCGGCGTTGATCCCTATTACCTCACCTACCGCGCCGAGCAGCTGGGTTATCACCCTGAAGTCATCCTTGCCGGCCGCCGCATCAACGACGCCATGGGCGCGCATGTGGCGCAGACCCTTATCAAGGCGATGCTGAAAAAGAACATCGGCGTGCGCGGAGCGCGGGTGTTGATCCTTGGTTATACCTTCAAGGAAAACTGCGAAGATACCCGCAACACCCGCGTCGCGGATATTGTGGCTGAGCTGGGCGAGTATGCTGTGGAGGCCGTGGTGCACGATCCTTGGGTCGGGGCAAAGCGCCTGCACACAGAGCATCGCCTGACCACGGTCGAGACGCCAGAGCAAGGCGCATATGACGCGATCATCGTCGCTGTCGGCCACCGCGAGTATGTCGAGCTGGGCAGCGATGCTGTGCGTGCCTTCGGCAAACAAGGCGCGGTGCTGTACGACATCAAGGGAATATTCGGCAAAACAGGTAGCGACCTGAGGTTGTGAGCTTGCCGGTGACGACAGAAAGAAATCCTATGCCGCAAAACGCCATCGCCGAAGCCAACGCCCGCGCCCCTTCGCGCCGTGTTATGCTGTATAGCCACGACACATTCGGGCTGGGCCATTTGCGCCGTTCGCGTGCCTTGGCAACTGCGCTGACTGCCGGTGATCCTTCAGCGTCCGCGATCATTCTCACAGGGTCACCCGTTGCAGGGCGATTTACCTTCCCCGAGCGGGTCGACCATATCCGCCTGCCCGGTGTGACCAAACTACCTGACGGGTCTTATGTCAGCTCGACCCTCGGGCTGGACATCGACGCAACAACCAACCTGCGCGCAGGCCTCATACAGTCAGCGGTTGAGCAGTACCGCCCCGATCTGTTGATCGTGGACAAGGAACCCACGGGCTTTCGCGGAGAGCTTTTGACCACGCTTGAATGGCTTCAGGAACAAGGCCACTGCCGCATTGTTCTGGGCCTCCGTGATGTGCTGGACGAACCGGAAGTGCTGGCCGCAGAATGGGCCCGTAAAGGCGCCGTTGAAGCGGCAGAAGCCTATTACGACGAGTTCTGGGTCTACGGTGTAGAAGATGTATATGACCCGACAAAGGGCCTACCGCTGAGCGATTCGACCCGCGCGCGCATGCACTACACCGGTTATCTGCGCCGCACGATGACCGACAGCGCTGATGTGCCGGATGAGCCTTACATCCTGATCACCCCTGGCGGCGGCGGCGACGGGGCCGCGATGGTATCGCTCGTGCTAGATGCCTACGAGGCCGATCCCGATCTGGGGCCGCACGCCATGCTGGTCTACGGCCCGTTCCTGTCCGGCGACATACGGGATGCGATGGATGCGCGGGTCGAGGCCTTGGGCGGTCGCGTCACAGCCACCGGCTTTGACAGCCGGATCGAAGCGCTCTTTGCCGGCGCGCAGGGTGTCGTCTGCATGGGCGGGTACAATACATTTTGCGAAGTGCTCAGCTTTGACCAGCGCGCGGTGATCGTGCCGCGCACGGTGCCGCGGCTTGAGCAGTGGATCAGGGCCAGCCGCGCAGAAGAGCTTGGGCTGGTACGAATGCTGGACGATGGCCGTGACGGCATGACCGTTGAGGCGATGATCAAGGCGATCCACGCACTGCCTTCACAGCAAAAACCCTCCGATGCAGGTGCCGATGGGCTGCTTGATGGCCTTGATGTGGTGGTACAGCGCGGCCGCGCCCTTATGGACCAAAAGGACTGAACCGACATGAGCACGCCCCCCCTCGCCATCGTTGTGAAAGGCTGGCCACGCTTGTCAGAGACCTTCATCGCGCAAGAACTTGTCGCGCTGGAAGAAGCAGGGCTGCAGTTTGAGCTGTGGTCCCTACGTCATCCCACCGATATCAAAACCCATCCGCTGCATGACCGCCTGCAAGCGAAGGTGCGCTATTTGCCCGAATATCTGCATCAAGAACCCCGCCGCGTGCATGAGGCGATGGGCGCTGTAACCGCCCTACCCGGCTTTGACGCCGCCGCCGAAGCCTATGCCCGCGATCTGGAGCGTGACGACACCGCCAACCGCCGCCGCCGCTGGGGTCAGGCCTGCGTCCTTGCTCATGAGGCCGGAGAGGGGCTCGAAGCGCTCTATGCGCACTTCCTGCACACGCCTTCATCCGTTGCACGCTATGCCGCCATCCTGCGCGGCCTGCCGTGGTCGTTTTCGGCCCATGCTAAGGATATTTGGACCTCGCCTGATTGGGAACTGTGTGAAAAGCTGTCGGCAGACACTTATGGCGCGGCCTTCGGGGCCACATGCACAGGTTTTGGCGCAGAACATCTGCAATCCTTGGCAGACACACCGACTCGCGTTGATCTGGTTTACCATGGACTGGACCTTGCCCGTTTTCCCGAGGCCCCCAGCCGCAAGCTAAGCACCGCTGGAGCCCCTTTGGCCATGATGTCTGTCGGTCGTCTGGTTGAGAAGAAGGGCTTTGACACCCTGATTGATGCGCTGGCGTTGTTGCCTGCTGACATGGACTGGAGCTGGACACATATCGGGGGTGGCCCGTTGGACGAGCCTATGCAGGCACGGGCGCAGGCTGCCGATGTGGACGGGCGCATCACATGGCGTGGCGCGTGTGACCAGCCCGATGTGATCGCTGCGATGCGCGCTACCGATCTGTTTGTTCTGCCTTCGCGCATCGCCGAAGACGGTGACCGTGACGGCCTGCCAAATGTTCTGATGGAAGCGGCCAGCCAGAAGCTGCCCATCCTGTCCACGCCCGTCTCAGCCATCCCCGAATTTATCACCGACGGAGAGCACGGCCTGCTGGCCCAAGACACGCCGCAAGCCTTTGCAGCTGCGATGGAGCGGGTCGCCGCTGATCCAGCGCTGGGTCCCCGCCTTGCCGATGCCGCGCACAAACGGTTGCACGCAGAATTCACCATGGCGCCGGGCATTGCCCATCTGGCTGCCCGCCTGCGCGGCATCCTGAAAAGCGTTTGATGCGGCTGGCCTTTTACGCTCCGCTAAAACCACTGGCGCATCCCGTCCCTTCAGGTGACCGCGCCATGGCGCGTGCTTTGCTGCTGGCGTTGACCCACATGGGCTCGCAGGTCGATCTGGCTGCGAGTTTGCGCAGCAGAGATGGGAGCGGGGATGTGGCGGTTCAGAGATCGCTGTTGGATCAGGTCGATCATCTACTGCCCGACATTGTCGATCAAGGGCGCGCTGCCGGTTGGCAAGCTTGGATCACCTATCACAACTACTACAAGGCCCCCGATCTGATTGGTCCTGCCGCTGCCCGCGCACTTGGCATTCCGTATCTGCTGATCGAAGCCACCCGCGCGCGCAAACGGTTGGGGGGGCCTTGGGACGCCTTCGCGCGCGCAGCAGAAGCCGCCAGCGACGCGGCTGCCGTTGTGTTTTACCTGACCGAACGCGATCACGAAGCGCTAGCGGCCTATGCGCCATCGGGTCAAAATCTTGTCCACCTCCCGCCGTTTCTGCCCCGCGCGGACTTGCCCATAATGGCCAGCGGCACACATCTTCTGGCAGTGGGCATGATGCGCGCCGCAGCAAAGCTACCGTCTTATCAACTCATAGCCGAGACGCTCGCGTTACTGCCATCGCAGACGAAGTTAGATATCGCAGGCGACGGGCCTGCACGCGCGCAGGTCGAGGCGCTGATGGCGCCATTTGGTACGCGTGTCCAGTTTCTTGGCGCACTGGGTTCCAACACCTTGGCGCAGGCTTATGGGCGGGCGGGCGCCCTGATCTGGCCCGGTGTTGATGAGGCGTTTGGCATGACATATCTCGAAGCACAGGCGCACGGATTACCCGTGATCGCCCAAGACCGCCCCGGCGTGAGGGACGTACTTTATCCACGCACCTATCCTGGAGTTGATGAGGGGGCCGCAGGCCTTGCCGCCTTGGCGCTTTCTCAACATCCAGCCCCACAAGATATCCAAGACTACATTCGCGCAAAACACCTGCTGCCTGTTGCAGCCAATACCCTTCGTGCCGGATTGGCACAGGCAGGTGTGCTGTGATCCGCCTTGCGTTGCTGCGCCACGGTCACACGCCTTGGAACCGCGCAGGCCGCGTGCAGGGCAGCAGTGATATCGCGCTGGACGATGACGCAGAATTTGATCTGAGCACGTTCCGCCTGCCCCCGCCATGGGATGGGGCCGCATTGTGGTCTAGCCCTCTCAAGCGGGCGACGCAGACCGCCGAATTGGTCGCGTTACGCGCGCCGCGCACCGACGCTGCGCTGACGGAAATGAACTGGGGCGATTGGGAGGGGTGCTTTGCTCAGGAGTTGCGCGATGATCCAGCATGCGATCATCGGGATATCGAGACGTGGGGTTGGAACTATACGCCTCCAAACGGTGAAAGCCCCGCTGCATTGCGCGCACGGCTGGTGCCTTGGGCGCAAGCGCTGAAGACAGACAGCGTTGCGGTTTGTCATATCGGTGTGATGCGGGTGTTGATGGCCCATGCCTCAGGTTGGAATTTTGATTGCCCTGCTCCCTTTACGGTCAAGCGCAACCGCCTGTTCATCATAGAAATAGACGGGGATGCTTGGCGCTTGCTGCCCGACCCAGTTCGACTGGTGAGGGCAACATCGTGAAGGTGATGATCGTTGTCACCCATTTACTCGGGACAGGCCATCTGGCCCGCGCCCTGACATTGGCCCGCGCGTATATTGCGGCAGGTGATACTTTGCTGGTCGTCTCCGGCGGGATGCCAGCACCCCTGTTGCTGCGCGGCGACGTCTCCGTAGTTCAGCTACCGCCGGTACGCTCGGACGGGGTGGATTTCTCACGCTTGTTGGATGCTGACGGATCAGTGGTACAAGAGACGTATCTGGCGGAGCGGCGAGATGCCCTGCTGCAAGCCTTCGCTGCGTTTGCCCCCGACATCCTTATAACCGAGCTTTTCCCCTTTGGCCGCCGGATTCTGAAGGCTGAATTTATTGCCCTGCTGAGCGCGGCCCGCGCCTTACCGCAGCCACCGCTTGTCTGTGCCTCGATCCGTGACATCCTTGCGCCTCCGTCAAAACCGAAGAAGGCTGTGTTTGCCGACGACATGATCGCTGAATTCTACGATGCTGCGCTGGTCCACTCGGACGAAGACCTCACGCCGCTGGATCTCAGCTGGCCCGTTTCGGAACGGTTGCGCCCCTTCCTGCGTTATACCGGATTTGTGGCCCCCGCCCCTGCCACGGCCCACCCCGCCCAGACGGGTCTTGGCGAGATCATCGTAAGTGCCGGCGGCGGCGATGTCGGTGGCCCAGTCTATGAAGCGGCTATTGCCGTTGCAGCGTTGACGGATCGCCCCATGCGCCTGCTCGTCGGTGGAGCCTTCGCCCACTCGCGCATTGAAGACCTACGCCGTCACGCTCCAGCACATGTCATTGTCGAAGCGGCACGTCCCGACTTCCGGCAAATGCTCTATCATGCATCGGCCTCAGTCTCCCTTTGCGGATACAACACCGCGCTCGATATATTGCAGGCGGGAACGCCCGCCGTGTTCGTGCCATTTGACGAGGGGGGCGAGGTTGAGCAAGGCTTGCGTGCAACTGCATTGGCAACGCAATCAGGGATTGCCGCGCTACCACGCGCGGAGCTTACGGCTGAAAGCCTTTGTGCAACTTTGGACGCGGTGATCGCTGATCCACGTCGTCCAACCAACGGAACCTCGTTTGACGGTGCTGCCCGCGCAGTTAATTTTACCCACGCGCGGAGGACAAATGGAAATTGACTGGACCCCCCTAACGGTAGAGCTGGCGCTTTGGCGCCGCGCTGGCCTTGCCTTGCCTGTGTGGTGGCGCGACGATGATGCCGTTGCTGCCACCCCTGCGTTGGAACGTTTGAGCTCTTTGTCCAAAGAGACCGGCCTGCCCGTACATCTGGCGGTGATCCCCCATATGGCCGAAAGCTCTCTAGTCAGGGCACTGGCGGACAACCCTTCGCTTATCCCGGTGATCCACGGCTGGCGTCACCTTAGCCACGCACCGACGGGCCAGAAAAATGCCGAGTTCGGCCACCCACGGACGGACGCCGAGGACGAGTTGCGCCATGCCATCGCCCGCCTGAAAGAGCAGTTCGGTCCACACCTACTGCCGCTGTTTGTGCCGCCGTGGAACCGCATTGAGCCAAGCCTACTGCCTGTTCTGGCCGATGCGGGTTATGTCGGCGTGTCTACCTACGGACCGCGCAAAGCGGCTTTTGCCGCCACTGATCTGGTGCAGATAAATACGCACATTGATCCTATTTTCTGGAGCGGCCATCGCGGGCTAGTACCGCCAGAGAAGCTGCTGACCGACCTTGTCACCACTCTGATTGATCGGCGCGAAGGGCGTGCTGATGCGACCGAGCCTTTAGGCCTTCTCACTCACCATCTGGTTCACACAGACGATGTCTGGGATTTTAGCCGCGATGTTATGCTGGCGCTTCTGGACGGCGGAGCAATCCTCGCCGACCTACGCGCATCGCTTTATGCAGGACGCAGCCGCAACATCTGACGCGCCTGAGCCGGAGTTGCGACCGGACGCTCATATTTCTCGCACAGATCCGCCGCGCGTTTGATAAGCGCCGCGTTTGAGGGTGCGAGCGTATCCTTATCCAGACGAACGTTATCCTCAAGCCCCGCGCGGGCGTGACCGCCTGCCGCAATGGCCCAATCGTTCAACACGATTTGATTCGGGCCAACACCCGCCGCGCACCATAGCGCATCGGGCACCAGCCGTTCGACTGTTTTGATATAGAAATCAAACGTCTCACGGTCAGCGGGCATGGCGTTTTTCACGCCCATAACGAACTGGATATAAAGCTGGCCAGAGATGCGACCATCACGGTTCATTTCGGCGGCTTTGTGGATGTGGCTCAGATCAAATGCCTCGATCTCGGGCTTGACGTCATAGGTGCGCATTTCGGACGCAAGCCAGTCCACCAACTGTGGCGGGTTCTCGTAAACACGGGTGGGGAAATTGTTTGACCCGACGGACAGGCTCGCCATATCGGGGCGCAGCGACAGCATGCCGCCCCGTTCATGCCCCGCGCCCGACCGGCCACCGGTCGAGAACTGCATGATCATATCGGGGCAATGCGCCTTGATGCCCTCTTGCAGCCTCGCGAACTTCTCCGGGTCTGACGAAGGCGTCTCATCCGCGTTGCGCACATGGGCGTGGCAAATGCTGGCACCTGCTTCATAGGCGGCATGCGTGCTCTCGATCTGTTCGGAAATCGTGATCGGCACAGCGGGGTTTGCTGCTTTGGTCGGCACAGAGCCGGTGATGGCGACGCATAGGATGCAGGGGGTCATGGGGGGCCTCGGATCAGCTGAAGAACATGTTAACCGGTCTATACCACGCCTGCGCCCTTCGTATACCACCGCAGCACATCCCGCCGCAGAAAACCGTCACGCTATGCCGCGGTCAGCGCCTTGATCTTGCGCGCCACGAGGTAGGACACCGGCACCGCCAGCACCGCCCCGATCGCCGCAGCGACAATGATCGCGGTGGGCGAGACATAGCCCGCCGTCAGAACGCCGATAATGCCGATCCCGCTGAGGGTCGTCGCTATGATCGAATACAGAATAGAAGCAAGGCGGAGCATGGTGCGTTCCTTTCACGCCGGTTTGGTCTTGGCGACCATAACGCTGGTGTGGGTAAGAAACCTTGATGTGGGTCAATGCAGCGGAAGCTATCAGCGCTTCTTCACAAACTCCGTCAGGATGACAATACGCTGGCCTTCCACGCGCCCTTCGATGTGGGCGTCATTGTCGTGCACCAGTGATATCCGGTGCACCGCCGTACCACGCTTGGCGGTAAAGCCCGCACCTTTGACCTTGAGATCCTTGATCAGGACCACGGTATCGCCTGTGGCGAGGGGGACGCCGGTGCTGTCTTTGTGGTTGGTCTGCGCCGCCTCGTTATCGGCCCAAGCCTGCGTTTCTTCGTCGAGGTAGAGCTGTTGGGCCAGATCGCGCGACCAGTCGGTATCGAGCCGCTTGAGCGTGCGCATGGCGTAGACTTGCAGCGAGGCGTCCTCGCTCCACATGGTCGAGGCGATGGGGCGGAAGTGATCGGCGGGGGTGTCAGGGTCAGCGCAGGAAGCACAAATCTGGATGCTGGCCTCCGCAGGGCCGCCGGCGACGGGGGTGTCGATAAGCGGCGCATCAGTGGTGCAGAGGAGGCAGTGTTTGTCAAAGGTGTTGTCCGCCGATTTCATGCGGCGTCTCTGATTTCAGGGG
>NZ_JBALVJ010000152.1:0-4201 GCF_036961165.1 Sulfitobacter sp.
CGTTCGGGTTGGATACATCTTAGCACGCTGTCCAATTTTGCCGGACCACTTCAATTGGCCGGAGTGAGCCCAGCTCAATAGGCTTTCTGCATTGCGGCCAATATCTGGAGACAAGAAGCGCGACGCCCTTGGCTCAGATCTCTATTTAGCACAGGTAGCCCGTCGCAAGTTTTCTGGCCCTGAAAAACAAAACTGTTTGATCAATCTCGCCAGCGAGACCCGCGCTATCATTCATTCCCCCCATCGGCACAGTATAAATATCTTAGATGTCTCGCCAGAGGCGTGCTCCTGTATTTCCTCGCCTATCAGGTCCGCGGTGCATCCGAGGCAAGCAGGCCCGCCCCTTGGGTGCGGCTGATCTCCTGACACAGGTTGGTTTTCGGGTTCAGGCAATACTCGCACTCGCTACATTCGGGTGTGTAAAGCGGGATCGAGTGATCGTCCCCATCTAGGCTTGCGACCCCCTCCCCGATCTCAATGACGACGCACGCGCCCTCATGGTCAGAATCGCATGAAAGTTCCCTGCGGGATCATCGCCAGAGCGGGCAAATTCGCCAATATGGCATAGGCCTGCGGCCTTTCTCTCCACCAAGACCTCTCCGGCGCAGACGCCGTCCAGCTCAACGTCCATTACCTCCCGTGGTTTTCCACCCTCAATCGCGGCGGCGGCACGTGCACGGATTCTTTCGCCAAAGAAATTGTTTGATTTTTAGTCCGATTCACTCTCACTCTGTGATACGTTATCTCGAAATATGAGAGTATATATTCAAGTTGCATCTCGAACGCCTCGTCAATCTGCTGGAGATTATTGCTGTTATCGGGCGCCCGATCAGCGCGACCGAAGTGCAGGCTGCCAGCGAGCTGCCTAAGCCTACGTGCTACCGTCTGGTGCAGACCTTGCACGAACAGGGGTTAATAGAGGAACCGAACGGTGACGGACGTTTCGTGATCGGGGAGCGATTGATCCGCATCGCCCTGTTGGGGAAGTCGGATGTGGACGTGCGCCGCGTTGCCGCCCCGCTGCTTAAAGGGGCTGCGACGAAGTTCAACGAGACTATATTCCTAGCGCAGTTTCGCGACAGTAAGGTCGAGATCATCCACGTCGAAACCCCCGAAGACCCCGCCCGCGCGTTCATTCATCCGGGCATCGGCGAGCGTCCACTGCACGCCTGCTCATGCTCCAAGGCCATCGCCGCCTTTGCCGAAACAGAGTTTCAAGAAACCATCATGCGAGGCAGCTTGCAGGTCTACACCGATCACACAAAAACCACGCGGGACGATCTGCTTGCAGAATTCGATGTGATCCGAAAACAGGGTTTTGCCGATTGTGACCAAGAAATCGACATCGGCATCTCAAGCGTCGCCGCCCCTGTCACCATCGGGAACATCGGGGCAACGTTCAGTGTGGGCACCGTGGGTCCCGTGCGCCGTTTCGGCACAGAATACAGACACAATATTGGCCGCCAGCTCACCCAGCTTGCCACAAAGATCAGCGGCGCCATTCAGCTATGCAACGTGGCCGACGTTTGAGGAGACCGAAGCAACGCTTGTTCCAAACCCCATTGGAGGTGGGGACAACCTTAGGGAGGAAGATCAATGAACAAACCTATGAAGCCTGACCCGACGTTTCACGCATCTGCGAAACTGGCGATGGAGGCACCACCCGAAAATTTTGCTTTTACGGTGATGCTTGGCAAAGACGCGGACCAGCATGACGGATTGGCAGTGATTGACCTGCGCGACGGCTCAAAGACCTACGGCGAGATTGTACACACGGTGATGACCGAAACCACAGGCGATGAATTCCACCATTTTGGTTGGAACGCCTGTTCGTCATCGCTGTCCCCCTTGTCAGGCCATGCATTTCTGGAGCGTCGCTATCTGATCGTGCCAGGTATCCGGTCTTCGCGCATCTTTATCTTTGACGTCAAAGAGCCGCTTAAGGCCAAGATCCACAAAATCATTGAACCCGAAGAGCTGTTCGAAAAGACCGGCTATTCGCGCCCTCACACCATCCATTGCGGACCCGAGGGCATCTACGTGTCGACCCTTGGTGGCGGTGGCGTGGACGGAACAGATGGCCCGCCCGGAATTTTCATTATGGATTGCGAGACGTTCGAGATCATCGGCCGCTATGAAATGGACCGTGGCGCACAGGACAAGCACTATGATTTCTGGTGGAACCTACCGCAGGATTACATGGTCAGCTCCGAATGGGGTCTGCCGCCGCAGTATGAAAACGGCGTTGTGGCTGAGGATCTTTTGTCCAACAAATACGGCCACTCAATCCATTTCTGGGACCTGCGCGCGCGCAAGAACATCCAGACCATAGATTTTGGCGAGAATTACCAGATGGCATTGGAAATCCGCCCCGCCCATGACCCCACCAAGTCTTATGGCTTCTGCGGCGTGGTGGTCGACACGACCAATCTGCAAGGCGCGATTTTCACATGGTGGCGTGATGATGACGGCGTGTGGCAAGCAAAGAAAACGATCACTATTGATCCACGTCCCGAGGATCCTGAAAACTTGCCGGATCTGCTGAAGGGCTTTGGCGCCGTGCCACCGCTGGTGACCGACATCGACCTCAGTCTTGATGACAAATACCTTTATGTCGCCTGCTGGGGCTTGGGTGAAATGCATCAATACGATGTGTCTGATCCAATGAACCCTGTGCTGAATGGCAAAGTGGAACTGGGCGGCATCGCCACCGAGCATAAGCACACCAATGGCAAGGATTTCATCTATGGCCCGCAAATGGTCGAGATCAGCCGCGACGGCAAACGGGTGTATTGGACCAACTCGCTTTACAGCTCATGGGACGACCAGTTTTACCCGCATCAAGAAGGCGGGCAGATGGTGATGGCGAACGTCGGCGACGACGGCAGCTTTGCTCTCGATCCCGACTTTTACATCAACTTCCCTGAAAATATGCGATCTCATCAGATCCGCCTGGAAGGCGGCGATTGTTCGACCGACAGCTTCTGCTATCCGTCGGTATAATTGATGGAAGACATGACATTGACGGCCCTATGGTGGGCCGTCATTTTTTCGGGCGTCTACCACGGGGTTAACCCGGGCATGGGATGGCCATTGGCTGTCTCGGCCGCCCTGTTCGAACGTAAAAAGTCCGCACTAGTCAAGGCGCTAGCAATGCTGGCCGCAGGACATTTTCTGGCGATGATCGCCATCCTGCTACCGTTCTCGATGATGTATTTCCTGATCGACCACGAACGCGAAATTCGCATTGGCGCGGGCGCGCTCGTGATCGCCATGGGGATCTATTTGTTGATCAATCGGCGGCACCCGAAAATTCTGGCCCGCGTGCATCCTGCCAGGCTTGGGCTTTGGTCGTTTCTGGCTGCCACTGCACATGGTGCAGGTCTGATGCTGGTACCGATTTATCTCGGTATTTGCGGGCTATTGGCGCCCGGTGAAAGCGTGTCCGGAACTGGCCATGCTGCCGCCCAAGCACTCATGACCAACAACGTAATCACGGCCTTTCTGGTGGCCGCCACCCATACATTCGCCATGACCTTCACGGGAGCGGTGATCGCGGTGCTTGTCTATGTGTGGTTCGGGCTGAAATTCATCTCGAAAAGCTGGTTCAATCTTGACGTGGTGTGGGCGCTAAGCCTTGTAGTCGTCGGGGTATTTGGCATCTATTCCGCCTTTGATGGCCATCACTGAAGCCTCATCTAAGTTAGAATGAACAACCCATTCTGTTTTTTGAGCGGACTCCGCCAGAAGCTTCTTCAGTTTGCCGTTCTCGTCTTCCACAACCCTCAGCCGCTTCGCATCCCACGGCTCCATCCCACCGTACTTCGATTAGCATTTGTGAAACGTCGCAGAGCTGACCCCATGCCGCCGACATACGTCAGCGGTCTGCTCACCAGCTTCCTGTTCCTTGATCATCGCAATGATCTGTTCGTTTGTGAATAGTGCTTTCATTTGTCCGTCCTTTTGTTGGGCGGAAGCTACATAAATCTGGAGGAGGTTTGGACCTGTCGCGGTTTCGTGCCGCCCCCGGTGCTCGTTTAAGCCACCTTCCGTTCGAATGCGACGGGGCTTTTCCATCCCAATGATGAGTGGTGTCGTCGTGGATTGTAGAAGCCGTTGTCAATCGCAGAGCAATAATGGGCCAAATCGCGGCGAAAAAAGGGGCCCTTCGGTTGAGGTTTTTTGCGCTTTGGCGCGAGTG
>NZ_JBALVJ010000027.1:0-47582 GCF_036961165.1 Sulfitobacter sp.
AAGTGGCGCACTTTCTCTCCGGCGATTGGTGCAGTTTTAGTCCGGCGTTGACACGGGGTGCATCAACACTATTTCGGGGAAAATACGTTGTTGCCCGCGTTTATCGCCGTTGAGGACATCCAGCGCGGTCAGGGTGAGGTGATGCGCTAACTTAACCAGATGGGTATTGACCTGTTGGTGATGCAACACGCGCTCGCGACACCGCCAGATGAAATCTATGTGCTGCTGCCCGAAGAACTGGTCCGATACAGATTTATTAAAGAGACGGCGCAATAGCCACTTGTTATGGCCCTGTACCAGCCCTACATATGATGAGTGGCGGGTTCTGCCCTGCGCGACTGACGTTACATTCCAGTGGCCTTAAGCAAATCCGAGGGAGCTGGCTCTGTCTTAGCCCTGGTTAATTTACCTGGCGCCCACCTGTACATACAGGTCCTCGGGAATACAACTGACCCGGCAACGGCGGTCCCGCCACACCTATTTAAGACCTACCGCACCCGCAACGCGCTGCCGAACAAGCGCTGCATTTCTTCGCGGGTGACACTGCAATCAGACACACCCTCTGACAGAGCTTTGCGTTAATCGTCCATTTTTTCCGATGGGACGGGGTCCGGTTTAGTTTCCGGCCTTCTTTGGGTACTGGAAGGCACCCAATTCATCTCATCATCTTCCCGGCGGGACATGAAAAACAATATGACCTTCAGCCAAATGGACATTACCAACCTCAACTGCTCCCAGCATTGAAACCCAAATTCTCAAATGCCAGTAAAGCCGCTGGTTGATTGAGGCATCAATAGTTTTCCACGTATGCGGGAATGTAATATTTTGGGTGATTGTCGATGTGTCCGCAGCCAGCATTTGCCCCTCAATTACAGGCAAAGTGGTATCAGCTCGAGAGATGTCAATTAAATCTAATTAAAATCAAAAAGTTAACAAAATCTTAACACGCCCGCATGGGGAAGCTGCATCAGAGAACCCGACGGAGCCCAGCCCCTGCTATCGCCAATAGGTTGCAAAAATGCAACAATTAAAAGTGGAAATTCGCGATCTCAACACCGCGAAACGTCATCTTTAGGTTGGTAAAACCGCGGAATTTCAACGATTGGAATAACCAGCATACAGTCCGTCACACATAGGCCCACCATTCAGGAGAGGGCATAGAAAACGAGAAGCGTGTAGAAGCCTTAGCGTGCTTAGAACGCGTCTGGGCGCGCTTCGCGAGCCATGTGATCCAGCACAGCATTCACAAACCGCGCTTCTTTGCCATCCGGAAAGAAGGTCGAAGCCAGATCGAGATACTCTGTAATCACAACCTTTGGCGGCGTTGCATTGTCCAGCATTTCCGCACCCGCAGCACGGAACAGGCCACGCAGCGTTGGATCAATGCGCCCGATTGGCCATTTCGCGACCAACGCACGATCTGTCATCTGGTCGATTTTGGCCTGATTGCGGACGGCATCTTCGAGAACGCGGGTAAAATGCGCCTCGTCGCCTTCCAGCATTTCCTCACCGTCTATCATTTCACCAAAGCGGTGATCAAGGAATTCCAACCGCACCTTGTCCAGCGTCAGGTTGGAGTGTTCCATCTGAAACAACGCCTGCACCGCGTAAAGACGCGCGGCCGAGCGCATCTTGCGCTTCATGTTGCCGGTCATGTTGTCGGTGCGGCTTGGCGTGCTCATGCGTTGGTGTTTCCGTCTTTATTTCCGGCCATCAATGTATCCTCGCCACGAGGCTGGAACCCGATGCCCTTGGGGGTGGATGACCACTTACGGCCCAGCGCAATCAGATGCAAGGCCGCTAGTGCTGCCCCGCCGCCTTTGTTCTGGCCCTTGGGATCTGCACGCACATCCGCCTGCGCCTTTGTCTCTACCGTTAGGATGCCGTTGCCAATGCACAGCCCCTGTAGGCCCAACAACTGCAACGCGCGAGAACTATCGTTGCACACAGTCTCGTAGTGCGTGGTCTCTCCGCGAATGACACAGCCCAACGCGACATAGCCGTCAAAATTGCTGCTACGGTCCGAAATGCCGATGGCCGTCGGAATTTCCAAAGCACCCGGCATCTCAACCACGCCGTAGGTGGCACCTGCATCTTCTAGCGCCGCCTTGGCACCGGTCAGCAGACCCGCTCCGATATCGCTGTAATAGGGAGAGACGACAATCAGCACCTTGACCGGCTTATCGAATGTCGGTGCAGGCAGAACGGTGTGCTCTTCGGATGCGGCCATGATGCTATTCCTTGGTGATGGGGCGGTTGCCCACAATCTTCAGGTTGTAGGCCTCAAGACCCGTATATTTCGTTTGCGGATTATCTGTGAGCAAAATCAGTTCATGCACGTCCAGCGCCGCCAGAATTTGCGCGCCAAGACCTGTGCGCTTGATTGTGCGGGGGGCTTCATCATCGGCATCTAGACGCAGGCGCGGGTTCGGCTCGCGGAACAGCAGCACGGCGCCGCGTCCCTCCTGCGCAATGATCTCCATCGCGAGCGGCAGCTCGTCCGGCGCACTGGGCCCCAGCCCCAATACATCTTCGAGCGCATTAAGCGCATGGGTGCGCGTCAGTACTGGCGCGCCATCACCGATTTCGCCCTTGCTCAGCACGACGTGGTCGGTGCCGGAAATCTGATCTTCGAACACCCGCATGCGCCATTCGCCACCATAGGCAGATTCGACCATGCGGTCGTCGCGCTGCACCAGCATATTGTCGTGCTTGTTCCGGTAGGCGATCAGATCGCTGATCGTGCCAATCTTCATTTTGTGCTGGGCCGCGAAGGTCACCAGATCGGGCAGCCGCGCCATGGTGCCGTCAGGCTTCATGATCTCACAGATCACACCCGCAGGCGTCAGACCCGCAAGGCGGCTGATGTCTACAGACGCTTCCGTATGACCGGCCCGCACCAGCACACCGCCATCGCGCGCGCGCAGCGGGAAGACATGACCGGGCGTCGCGATATCAGCGGCGCCATTGGCGCCATCAATCGCAACAGCAACCGTCAGCGCGCGGTCACCGGCAGAGATGCCCGTGCTCACGCCTTCACGCGCTTCGATGCTGACGGTAAAGGCCGTCTCATGACGCGAAGAGTTGTTGGTCGCCATCATCGGCAGATCAAGCGTATCAACGCGAGCTTGGGTCAGCGGCAGGCAAATCAATCCACGGCCATGGGTCGCCATAAAGTTAATGGCTTCTGCGTCGGCAAATTCAGCAGCAATCACCAGATCGCCTTCGTTTTCGCGATCCTCATGATCCACAAGAATATACATCTCGCCTGCGCGGCAGGCCGCTATGATATCTTCGATCGGAGATATCGCTTTGGCGAGTTCCGCTTCGACAGGACCGGGGGTTTCAAAGCTCATGGAAGGCTCCCTTATTTCTGACACCTGACCTAGCCGGCTATGACGCCCGTGACCAGAGCAAGCGCTGCGTCACGGACCGCGCTCATCGCTGCATATCGGCCAACCGCGCCACATAACGCGCCAGCGTGTCGATTTCCAGGTTCACGCGGTCACCCACGCCCACATCACCCCATGTTGTCGCGACCTTGGTATGGGGAATGAAGTTGATGCCGAAGGTACAATCATCCACTTCGTTCACCGTCAGCGATGTGCCGTTCAGCGCAACCGAGCCCTTGGGCGCGATAAACTTGGCCAGTGCTTCGGGCGCACGCAAGCTGACGCGGGTGCTGTCGCCCTCGTCATGCATCTCGATGACTTCGGCCACACCATCCACGTGGCCTGACACGATATGCCCACCCAACTCATCGCCAACCTTGAGCGCACGCTCAAGGTTCACGCGGCGGCCCACGCGCCAATCGCCCAGATTGGTCATATCGACCGTCTCGCGGCTGACCTGCACTTCATACCAATCTGGCCCCAGATCCACGACGGTCAGGCAGACCCCGTCGCTGGCAATAGAAGCGCCCATATCAATAGAGCTAGTGTCATAGCCACAAGTGATGCGCGCGCGCAGGTCGCCTTCCTGTTTGAGCTCGGATATGGTGCCAATATCGGTGATAATCCCCGTAAACATCGTCTTCCCTTCGGGTTAAAGTGCACAGACAGCCGCGAGGCCATATTTTCGTCAGAGTTTTGAAACTAAATAACCTGAAGAGCAACCAAAGAAAGCCTGACATGTTACCGCACACGCCCGATGGTCGGGTATTTCTGTTTCTGCAAGGGCCGCATGGTCCCTTTTTCAACCGTCTGGGCAAGATGCTCCGTGCGGCTGGGGCAGAAGTGTGGCGTGTTGGCTTTAACGCGGGCGACCGCGCCTTCTGGTTTCATCCGCGCAGCTACATTCCGTTTCGCGGCACGGCCAAAACCTGGCCCGAGGTTTTCAATGTCTTGCTCGAAGAAAAGTCCGTCACCGATATTGTACTTTATGGCGATACCCGCCCGATCCATGCTCAAGCCGTGGCAGAGGCTCGCGCACGTGGCTTGACCGTACATGTCTTTGAAGAAGGCTATATGCGCCCCTATTGGGTGACGTATGAACGCGGCGGCACAAACGGCAACTCGCGCCTGATGGAGATGAGCATCGAACAAATGCAAAAGGCGCTGGAGAAATCCGACATGGAGGCGCCCCTGCCCCCCGGTCATTGGGGCGACATGCGCCAGCACGTCTTTTACGGCGCGCTTTATCATTGGTTTGTGATGTTTCGAAACGGCGACTACCGCAATTTTCGTCCCCACCGCGACCTGCCCGTGACCAAGGAATTCCAGCTTTATTTGAAACGCCTTTTACTGATGCCCTGGCAAGCGATTGAGCGGCGCTTGGCAACGCTGCGTATCCGGCTGGGCGGCTTCCCCTATCACCTCGCGCTTTTGCAGCTAGAGCATGACAGCTCGTTCCGGATGCATTCCCCCTTCGATACCATGAGCGACTTTCTGGAGCTTGTGATCGACGGCTTTGCCAAAGGCGCGCCGCGCCATCATCATTTGGTCGTCAAAGCGCATCCGCTGGAGGATGGGCGCGTACCTGTCCGCCGCGAGATTAAGCGGCTGGCGAAAGCCCACGGCGTCGCAGGCCGTGTGCATTTCGTGCGTGGGGGAAAATTGGCCCAGCTTCTCAATGAAGCACGCACCGCTGTTACGGTAAACTCCACCGCTGGTCAGCAGGTGTTATGGCGTGGCATCCCGCTCAAGGTGTTCGGCAGCGCGGTCTACGCCAAACCCGAGTTCGTTTCCGACCAGCCCCTGTCAGAGTTTTTCAACAGCGCCGCCCGCCCCGATAACCGAGCCTACAAAGACTTCCGCCGCTATTTGCTGGAAACCAGCCAGCTTCCGGGCGGGTTCTATTCCGCGCGCGGCCGCAGACAGCTGATGCGGCAGGTGGTTGATATGATGCTAGGTCCCCATGACCCGTATGAGGCGCTTGAAACTGGCACCGCGCCGCCGCGCCAGCAGTTGCGGGTTGTAAACTAGCGCCCACAACCCCTGGTGCTGCAAGTCAAAGATCGCCCCCAATCGCGGCAGCAATGCCACACATTTCCTTCCTCACCTACAATCGCGGTCACGCACGAGTAGATTTTAGCAAATAACTCCGCTACGCTCAGCTCCAATACGTCGAATTAATCGGCGATCTTGAGGCAGAAAATAGGTCGAGGAGACCGGGCAGTGAAAACCCTTAGCATCCGGTGGGCCCACCCCATCGCAGTCATTGCGGCTTGTTCCGTGCTGGCAACCTGCGGATTGCCGCAGGTTGGCCCTAACAAACGCCAGATCTTTGCAGGCTCTGTACAACGTGAAGGCGACGCCTTTGTCGTGGCGGTCAACGACCGCGTGACGCGCGCTACCGCTGTTGTGCCGACACTTGGCTTCTCGTCAGCTTTCAAAGACGCAGGCACGCTGGGATCGGACACGATCCGTGCCGGCGATGTGTTGGGCATCACAATTTACGAAAACGTCGACGATAGCCTACTGGGCGCTGAAGGCGCTCCCGCGACGCTGGAAGAAGTACAGGTAGACGGCACCGGCTTCATTTTTATCCCTTACGCCGGACGGATCAAAGCGGCGGGCAACTCACCCGAGGCGATCCGCCGCATCATCACCGCCAAGCTCGCCGATCAAACCCCAGACCCACAGGTCGAAGTGCGCCGCGCAGCCGGTGACGGTTCCACCGTATCGCTAGTAGGCGCGGTTGGCGGCCAGGGTGTCTACCCGATTGAGCGTCCGACCCGCACGCTGGCGACTATGCTGGCGCGGTCCGGCGGCATCACCATTGAGCCCGAGATCGCGCAAATCACGATCATCCGCGGCAAGGCACGTGGCAAGATCTGGTTCGAAGACCTTTATAAGCACCCAGAGCTTGATATCGCCTTGCGCGGCGGTGACAAAATTCTGGTGGAACAGGACACGCGGTCCTTCACAGCACTTGGCGCTACAGGTTCACAAGCCCGTGTCGCATTCGAAACGCAAAACCTTTCCGCCATCGAAGCGATTGCACAGGTTGGCGGTTTGCTTGCCGCCTCTGCTGATCCAACCGGTGTTTTTGTGCTGCGCAACGAGCCCGAGGAAGTTGCCGAGCAAGTGCTGGGCCGCAACGATCTGCAAGGTGCGCAGCGTATGGTTTACGTGCTCAACCTCACAGAGCCGAACGGCATGTTCATGGCCCGCGATTTCGTGATCCGCGACGGCGATACGCTCTACGTGACCGAAGCACCGTTCACACAGTGGAGCAAGGTCATCAGCGCCATCACAGGCACGGCAAGCTCCGCTGCCGGCATCACATCGATAACCAGCCCCTAAGACAAAAATGGGCCTTGGACCTGAAATATATAAAGACACCGCCGCCGGTTCTGAAAAGGACCGGCGGCTTTTTGTGTATAACGGCGGCTTCCTGACCCAAGGCCGCATCCGCCGCATTCTCCAACTTTCCGGTTATTCTATACATATTGGCCTGCCGTCTGGACCGGACGATGCAGTGGCTGTCTGGGGCAACTCTCCCACCGCCTACCGCGGTGAAGGCGTGGCAGAAGCCCGCGACGCAACCGTTGTACGCATAGAAGACGCCGCCCTTCGCTCGCTCTTTCCCGGTCGGGACGGAGAACCGCCGCTGGGCATTGTGATTGATCACCGTACCGCGCATTTTGATCCCACCACCCCTTCGGACCTCGAAGTGCTGCTGGCCACGCATCCGCTGGATGACACGGCCCTGCTGAACCGCGCCCGGGCATGCATCGCGCGGATTACGGAGGCGCATCTAAGCAAATACGCAGCCATTCCGCTGGACACCCCTGCCCCTACGCCGGGTTACGTCGTTGTTATAGACCAGACAGAAGGCGACGCTTCGGTCACGGCCTCGGGCGCGGACCGCGCGCGATTTCTGGAAATGCTTTACTACGCGCAAGAGGAACACCCCGGAGCGCAAATCCTCATTAAGACCCACCCCGAGACCACCGCAGGTCACCGCAGGGGTTATTTCCGCGAAACTGACCTGAACAATCGTGTCGCATTTTTCACCGATCCGATTAGCCCCTACACGCTTTTTGAAGGCGCGCGCGCGGTCTACACTGTCTCTTCCGGTCTGGGGTTCGAGGCGATCTTTGCAGGTCACAAGCCGCGGGTGTTCGGAAAGCCGTTCTATGCTGGCTGGGGCCTGACGACAGATGCATTCGAGGTGCAGCGCCGCCAGCGCACGCTCACCCGCGCGCAATTGTTTGCCGCCGCGATGATCCTGTATCCGCGCTGGTATGATCCCTACCGCGATGCGCTTTGTGAGCTGGAGACAGTGATCGACACGCTAGAGACACAGGCCCGCTGCTGGCGCGAAGACCGTCACGGCTGGCGCGCGATCGGCATGAGCCTGTGGAAGCGTCCACACCTGCAAAAATTCTACGGCAACTACACTCCGGTGACCTTTGGCGATGCGCCTGCCGATATCTCGGACCGGCCGCAGATGATCTGGGCGGGCAAGGCTGTCGGCGTTGCCGACGGGATCACCCGTGTCGAGGACGGCTTTATCCGCTCGCGCGGGTTGGGGGCAGCACTTTTCCCGCCGCTGTCGTTGGTCACCGATGATCTGGGCATCTACTACGATCCCATCCGCCCCTCTCGTCTTGAGAAATGGATCGAAACACGCGCAGAGTTGCGCCCCGATCAAGAGCTGCGCGCCGCGCGTCTGATCCGCAGCCTGACAGATGCAGGGCTGAGCAAATACAATACCGGCAATGCGCCCCAGCCGCTACCAGAGGGGCACCGTATCCTTGTTTGCGGGCAGGTGGCCGATGATGCATCCATTCGCACAGGAACCAGCGATATTGCGTCCAATCAGGCGCTACTGGACGCCGTGCGCACTGCCCACCCAGACGCGGTGATCCTGTTCAAACCCCACCCCGATGTGGAAGCAGGTTTGCGCGAAGGCGCTTTGACCACCCCTGCCGCTGCCGACCTGATCGTGACCCGCACCGATCCCGCCGCCCTTCTGGCGCAGGTGAACGAAGTCCACACCATGACATCCCTCATGGGGTTCGAGGCGCTGCTGCGTGGCTTGTCCGTCACAACCTACGGCGCGCCGTTCTATGCCGGCTGGGGACTGACGCGCGATATGTCCGATGTGCCGCCCCGCCGTCGTGCAACGCCCACGATTGAAGGCTTGGTACATGCGGCCCTGATTGATTACCCTCGATACCTTGACCCCATGACAGGCCTGCCCTGCCCTGTAGAAGTGGCGGTAGAGCGCCTGAGCACGGGGGACATTCCGCAACGCGGCCGTGTCAATCGTGTAGTGTCAAAATTTCAGGGGTATTTCGCAAGCTATGCGTATCTTTGGCGCAAGCGCCGCTAGTCGCGGTTGCACGCCCAATGGTGCATAATGTCAGGCCCGACGGCCTGCGTCTGGATCAAATCATAGCGCGGAGCAGTGCCTAGACGGGCAAGCCCCATCGCACCGATCCCGGGCAAGCCTTCAGCGCCAATCACGACACCTGCAGAAAAGCCAATCAGATGGTCCACCAAATCGGCCTGTAGCAGACTAGCCGCCACGGCAGAGCCGCCCTCAGAGAAAACCCGTGTCAGACCATAAGATCCCAGCCGCTGCATGACGTCCACCATATCCATCTGGCCGCCACGCACAGCACAGGGCAACAGCTTTGCCCCCATGCCATGCCATGCCTCGATCAATCCGGCAGGGGCATCAGCCCCGTGACATAAGATCAAAGGCACCTCGCGCGCCGTATGACCTAGCTTGCTGTTGAGAGGAATATTAAGCCGCCGCGAGACAACAACCCGCGCAGGTTGTCGCGTCACACCCATATCACGCACGGTAAGCGACGGATCATCTGCGCGCGCGGTGCCGCCACCGATCATCACGGCGTCATGGCGGTTGCGCATGGCATGAACCATCCGCCGCGCAGGTGCTTGCGTGATCCACTGGCTCTCTCCCGTGGCGGTGGCGATGCGACCGTCAAAAGAGGCCGCCAGCTTGAGCGTCAGCATCGGACGCCCCAGCTCAATCCGACTGAGGAAACCCTGATGGTCGCGCCGCGCTTCGTCGGCCATCACGCCCGTCTCGACCGCGATACCAGCAGCGCGTAACATCTCAAGGCCACGCCCTGATACACGGTCATCACTATCCTGCAGGGTCACCACAACCCGCGCCACACCCGCATCAATCAACGCTTGGGCGCAGGGCGGTGTTTGGCCGTGATGGGCGCATGGTTCTAGCGTGACATAGGCCGTGGCACCAAGAGCGGCGTCGCCTGCCTGCGCCAGCGCCTGAGGCTCTGCATGTGGACGGCCTGACGGTGCGGTCCAACCACGCCCGACGATGCAGCCGCCGTTCACAATCACACAACCCACCGCGGGATTGGGCCAAGTGTTGCCTTGCCCGCGCCGCCCCAAGGACAGCGCAAGCGCCATATAGCGGGTATCACTCACCTGACGTTAGCCTTCCGGAGGCGTGTCGGGCCGCAGTTCCTGAACAAACTTGTCAAAATCATCGGCCGCCTGGAAGTTTTTGTAAACACTGGCAAAACGCACGTAAGCCACGGTATCGATCCGCGCGAGCGCCTCCATCACAATCTCACCGATATGCTTGGAGCCGATGTCCGTTTCGCCCATGCTTTCCAACCGCCGCACGATGCCACTGATCATCTGGTCGATGCGCTCTGGCTCAATCGGGCGTTTCTGCATGGAGATACGAATGGATCGTTCCAGCTTGTCGCGGTCGAAATCTTCGCGTTTGCCGGATGTCTTGATAACCACCAAATCACGCAACTGCACGCGCTCATAGGTGGTGAAACGCCCGCCGCAGGCGGGGCAAAACCGACGACGGCGAATGGATACGTGATCCTCCGCAGGCCGACTGTCTTTGACTTGGGTATCTAAATGTCCGCAAAATGGGCAGCGCATTGGCCTGTCCCCTTATTCTTAATCCGCCTCTATTGTGGGATCACCGCCCCACTTATCCACAGGTATACGCCACCCCCAAGGTTTTGGGTAGTCCAGATTTCAACCCCAACATGATGGGTGTGACCCTATGGACCCTTTTGCGTCCTGATGCGTTTGATCATGAATGAAATGACACGAAAGGACGATCACCATGACAAAGACAGTCTTCATCACGGGCGCCTCCAGCGGCATCGGAGCCGCGACAGCCAAAGCTGCGGCAGACGCCGGTTGGAACGTTGGCCTCTTCGCGCGCAGCGAGGACAAACTGCAAAAGCTAGCAGATGAAATTGGTGAGAAAGCATTGGTCCTAACTGGCGATGCGACCAAGCTGGATGAGCAAAAGGCAGCGTTGGACAAGCTCAAAGATCATTTCGGCAGCATTGATGCGGTCTTTGCAAACGCCGGCCGCGGCACTTCCGGCGCTGGCGTGGCCGAAGGCGATCCCGAAGATTGGGACGACATGGTAGATTTGAATATCAAAGGCGCGCTATATACCGCCCACGCCGCAATGCCCCACCTCAAGCCGGTGAAGGGTCAATTCATTGTCACAGGCTCCATGGCCGGTCGCAATCACCTGAAAGGGTCAGTTTACGGCGCGACCAAGTGGTTTATCCACGGGTTTGCAGGAAATCTGGCGCAGGAGATGGCGGAATGGGGCGGTCGCTGCATGGTGATATCACCCGGTATGGTAGACACCAACTTTTTCGGCAGCCCCAAGCCAGACAAGCTCAAGCCTGAGGACGTGGCCGAGGCGCTGGTCTATGCCCTGAACGCGCCACAGCGGGCGAATGTACGTGAAATCTACATCGTGCCAACGAACTAATCCGCGCGAAAATGCGCCGTCAGCTTACGGGTGTGCGGCGCATCCCTATGCTCAAACAGATAAATACCCTGCCACGTACCAAGAACCAACCGCCCCCGCTGGACAGGAATGCTCAGGCTAACTGGCAGCATCGCAGCCTTGATGTGGGCGGGCATGTCGTCAGGTCCCTCAAGCGTGTGCACCAGGTAGGACATTTCTGGTGTGTCGCCACGCGGGACTAGCCGCGAAAAATAGGCGCAAAGATCGCGCTGAACGTCCGGATCAGCGTTCTCCTGTATTAAAAGCGACGCTGACGAATGCTGTACAAGCAAAGTGAGCAGACCGTCGCCCGCCCCGCTTAGCCACAGCGCCACGTCTCGCGTGACTTCATAAAGCCCCTGCCCACGGGTGTTTATCTCAAACCCAGTTTGCACGACCTACGATGAGCCTTTCGACTTTAATGACGACGCAGCATCAGTTTCCGAAATCATAATCGGCGGGGCGGCAGAACTGGATTGCGTGGTTGGCGGGCAAGCCAACACCGACGCGGGTTGTGCTCAACGTAAGTGACTGGGACGGCTCCTGCGTCAGGCTATTGACGTCCGTAGTGAAAATTACGGACTTGCGACCAGGAACATTGCGAGAGGGCGCGCGGCCTTCGCTGATGTATATCCGACCATAGTAGCCCAACTTCCGTTCAGCATAGTCAGCAGCAGCACACCATATGCCAAGCGGGCCTTTTCCGTATGCTTCGATTACCTCGAAGGTCGTGGAACTAAGCGGCACAACATCAAGATAATTCATGGCGCGATAGGTTTGGGCCTGCGAGGCGACCGGAACAGTAAGGGCGATCAGGGCAGCTAGGATCGTGGAACGCATGGGGATTCTCCTTTTGTCTGTCCACTAAAGATAGGATTGAAACGGCACAAATCAAATTCAAAGACTGGTGATCGCCGGCCTGAACTGATGGATTTACCCAAAAACCGTTTTGGTAAAACCGCTTGTTCGGAAACAAATCGGCCCCGCCCGAAGTAAATCCTCGGACGGGGCCAAATAGCTAGAAAGCGCGCGTGGCTTACTGATCGAGGAAGCTGCGCAACTTGCGTGAGCGTGAAGGGTGCTTGAGCTTGCGCAGCGCCTTGGCCTCAATCTGGCGAATACGTTCGCGCGTCACGCTGAACTGCTGGCCAACCTCTTCGAGAGTGTGGTCGGTGTTCATGCCGATACCAAAACGCATGCGCAGAACGCGCTCTTCGCGCGGAGTAAGCGACGCCAGCACACGGGTTGTGGTTTCCTTGAGGTTTTCCTGAATGGCACTGTCGAGCGGCAGCACGGCATTCTTGTCCTCGATGAAATCGCCCAGCTGGCTGTCTTCCTCGTCGCCGATGGGCGTCTCGAGGCTGATCGGCTCTTTGGCGATTTTCATCACCTTGCGGACCTTCTCCAGCGGCATTTGCAGCTTTTCGGCCAGTTCTTCCGGCGTCGGTTCGCGGCCAATCTCGTGCAACATCTGACGGCCCGTGCGCACCAGCTTGTTGATCGTCTCGATCATGTGCACCGGAATACGGATGGTACGCGCCTGATCCGCGATAGAACGCGTGATCGCCTGACGGATCCACCATGTGGCATAGGTCGAGAACTTATATCCACGGCGGTATTCGAACTTATCCACGGCCTTCATCAAGCCGATGTTACCTTCCTGAATAAGATCAAGGAACTGCAAGCCACGGTTGGTATATTTTTTCGCGATCGAGATTACCAGACGCAGGTTTGCTTCGACCATTTCCTTTTTGGCCTGACGGGCTTCTTTCTCACCCTTCTGGACCTGCTGCACGATGCGGCGGAATTCAGAGATATCCAGACCCACATACTGGCCCACTTGTGCCATATCAGCGCGCAGTTCTTCTACCTTGTCTGAGGACCGTTCAATGAACATCTGCCAGCCGCGACCGGCTTTCGCTGCCATCCGCTCCATCCAGTTTGGATCAAGCTCGTAGCCACGATAGGCGTCGACAAATTCTTTGCGGTTGATGCGCGCCTGGTCCGCCAGCTTCACCATAGCGGAGTCGATCTGCATGATCCGGCGGTTAATGCCGTAGAGCTGGTCAATCAGCGCTTCGATACGGTTGTTGTGCAGGTGAAGATCGTTCACCAGCGCCACAATCTCCGACCGCAGTTTTTGATAGGCTGCCTCGTTCTTGGCCGAGAATGTACCATCCTCGTTCAAGGTTGCCGAGATCCGGCTATCCTGCATTTCGCTCAGTTTCACATAGTCGTCGGCGATGATGTCGAGGGCTTCAAGAACCTGTGGCTTAAGTGCAGCTTCCATCGCGGCCAGCGACATGTTGGCCTGCTCGTCCTCGTCCTCGTCGTCATCATCATCGGCAGAGATCGGGTTGCCGTCAGCATCAAGCTCCGGCTGACCTTCGGTCTTAGCGCCTGCAACAACGGGCGCACCGCCCACGGGAACAACAGGCGTTGTTGTCTCTTCTTCGCCCATCGTGGTGCCGAACGTCGCTTCAAGGTCGATCACATCGCGCAGCAGAATATCTTCGGAGAGCAATTCGTCCCGCCAAATGGTGATCGCCTGAAATGTCAGCGGGCTTTCACAAAGCCCTGCGATCATCGTGTTGCGGCCCGCTTCGATGCGCTTCGCAATAGCGATCTCGCCTTCACGGCTCAAAAGCTCGACGCTGCCCATTTCGCGCAGATACATGCGGACCGGATCGTCTGTGCGGTCCAGTTTCTCCGACGTGCCAGAGCCAAGCGTGATTTCACGCGCGCCTTCGGTGGTCGCCAGATCGGTGCCGCCTTTGGCATCTTCTTCCTCGGCCTCTTCATCTTCGATGATGTTGATGCCCATTTCGGACAACATCGACATCACGTCTTCGATCTGCTCGGAGGAAACCTGATCTGGGGGCAATACGGTATTGAGCTGATCGTAGGTAATATAGCCCTTCTCGCGGGCCTCGCCGATCATCTTCTTGACGGCGGCCTGGCTCATATCAAGCGAATGGCCGGAATCCTGATCGTCGTTTTTGGCGTCTTCATTGGTGTCTTTGGCAGCCATCAAGAGCTCCTCTACGTCCCTAAGCGAATCACCGATAGGTGATTCGGTTTTTCGAATCATGCGGGGTTTGGGGTGATTCTTAAACCCGCATCCTTATTTTTGCGCTAATTGCGCCGATTTGGTTACCGCAGCGCCACAAATAACTCCCCTGTCAGCACCTCAAAGCGCGTTCAGGAACTCTTTTTCCCGCCTTTGGAGAAGTCGATCTGCTCAAAGAAGCTCCGGCTTTTGGCAACCTCCTCGCGGTCCAACCGCGCACCATTGTCGGCGATAACATATTCCGCTTTGTCCTCCTGACCAGTGCGTTGCGCACGATCCGCAGCTTTCGCCGCTTCTGCCAATCGCCACGTCAGCCCTTCGTCGGCCTCACCCGTCAAATCGTCTGCCGCGTCTTTCACTTCTTCCATAAGCCCGCGCACGGCTTCCAGCTTTGCCAGTTCTTCGGCAATCGTCGTCTTCGCCATGTCGGTGTCACCGGGTTTGCGGATACACGGCGTAATAGCCACATGGCGCTGGGACATCAGGTTTTCAAGGGCATCAGGGCCCAAAACATCCGCTATTCTGCTACGCAGGACGTCTGCACCATCCAGCGCATGACGCAAAATCAGGTCGCGCAGGCGCGCGTGATCGCCGTTCATACACGCCATGCCTTCCAACCCGCTCTCGAACGGCTCAACCACATCGGGGCAACTGATACACGCTGCAAGAATGACCGCCTCGCGCAGGTGGTCAGTCGCACGCGCATCGGCCGCGATAGCCAGCATAGAGGCCTTAGCCCCCGCCGACGGCCCCTCCGGCGCGCGGTTGTTCCACGGCTTGCCCGCTTGGCGCTCCCTGCGGGGACTGCTAGGCGTGCTGCCGCCACCGGGTTTCTTAGCGCGGAACAGCTCCCAACGCATGTCCTTGATCGCCTGTCCGTAATGGCTGCGAATGCTGGCGTCTTTGATCAGCATGATTTTTTCGCGCAAGGACTTATCCAGCGCCGCCTTGCGTTCGGGGCTATCGAAAACCTTGCCTTCGGTCTCGCGCTGCCAAAGCAACTGCACCATTGGCACCGCCGCATCCAGCAGTGTCTGGACAGCCGCTGGACCAGAGAATTTCAGAAGATCGTCAGGGTCCTGCCCTTCCGGCATCATGGCAAAGCGCAGACTGCGCCCGGCCTCAAGCAGCGGCAGCGCCAGATCAATCAGACGCAATGCTGCGCGCTGCCCTGCGGTGTCGCCGTCCAGTGTGATGATCGGCTCTTCACTGATGCGCCACAGCATCGCCAGTTGGTTCTCAGTGATCGCCGTGCCGAGTGGCGCAACAGAGGCACCAAACCCCGCCTCGCTGAGCGCGATTACATCCATATAGCCTTCGGCAACAAGCAACGGCTGCCCCTTACCCGCGGCAACCCGTGCATCGCGCACGTTGTAAAGACTGCGGCCTTTATCAAACAACTCGGTCTCGGGCGAATTGAGGTACTTAGCCTTGTCGTCAGGGTCCATCGCGCGGCCCCCGAAGGCAATCGCACGGCCCCGCGCGTCGCGGATCGGGTACATGATGCGGCCACGGAAGGTATCGTAAGGCTTACCGCCCTTCGTCGAGGGCTTCGCCAGTCCGGCGCCAATGATCAGCTCATCGGGGATGTCCTTGCCCTTCAGTGCATCCCATAGCCCTTGCCAACTGTCAGGGGCAAACCCGATCTCCCAGCGGTCACAGACCGCTGGAGACAGGCCGCGCCGCGCCAGATAGTCGCGCGCAGCTGATGCGCCGCCAGTCCGCAGCTGCAAGCGGAACCATTTCACAGCAAGCTCCATCACATCGGCAAGCTCGGTGCGCTTGTCGGACTTCTCCTGCGCGCGCGGATCAAGCTTGGGGATAGGCATACCGGCCTCACGGGCCAAAATTTCCACTGCTTCCATAAAACTGACGTTTTCTGTTTCACGCACGAAAGAGATCGCATCGCCCTTGGCGTGGCAGCCAAAGCAATAATAGAACCCTTTGCGGTCATCGACGTGGAAGCTGGCCGATTTCTCTTGGTGGAAAGGGCACGGCGCCCACATATCGCCCTTGCCCTGATTGGACTTACGCGCGTCCCACATGACTTTGCGCCCAACAACCTGGCTAAGGCTGGAGCGTGTGCGCAATTCATCAAGGAAACCGGGTGGAAGACTCATACATATCCATATGGTCAGCGCGCGGTCAGAGTCCAGAAGCCCGCGTTGAATTCAGTGCTCTGAAACCCTGCGTTCAGGCAACAGAATGCTATCCTTATGGGCGCGGCAATACGCCAATAGCGCAGCATCAACCTCCGGCAACATTTCGAGCGCAGCGGCATCGCTGGGGGCGAACTCCCGCCCTGCAATCGCTAGAACGGCTTCGGCCTGCCCTAACACATCGCCCAGCGCTTCAAGACCCACCGCTTGCAACGCAGCAATGGTATCGTCTACGTAGGCAACACCTCTGTTCACGAAGAACTGCGCATGGCCCCCGTTGCCAAGCTCGCCTGTGTAGATCAGGACCAACTGCACTTGATATTCAGGCAGGCTAAGGCCAAATCGCGCAGCTATGCTGTCAATCCGAGGTTGCCAGAACGCACTAAGCGCTGCGACAGCCTCAACCGGATCAGCATCATTCAGCAACTTCTCGAAGTAGTCAGCTGCAAGCTTCATCTTGCGTCCTGATCCCGCCGGCCAAGCACGCTTATTGAGCGAGGCACTGCTCTTTCCACGCGGCACCCAGATCGGCCGATTTCACTTCGGTCATCGTCAAGCCGTAGACCCAAGGCGTTACCAGCGGGACCACAGCATTGTATTTCTCGGGCCACTCGGGTGCGCTGTCGGCTACATGAGCTTTAACCTTACGCTCAGTCACACGCGCGACGCGGGCAGCCTGCACAGCGGCAACCACGTCGCCCTGATATCCACAGTCTTTTTCCTTCGCTGTCGCCGCAACCGCAGGGGCGGCCAACGCGGCGCAGACAACAACACTCAACACACGGATCATAACATACTCCAGAATATCACATTTGCGCGCAGCTTATCCGCGCGCGGCCACGGCTTCCAGAGCCGTCCGCAAATCGTGAACAAGCGTCTTAGCCATAGAGCGGAAAACCGCGATCATAAAGGCGTCTTCGCCAATGCGGGTAACGCTGGCATTCATATGACCCAACTGCGTGCGGGCGGTTGCTCCGACCGCAAAAGCCCGCAACCGCATATCCACCGGTACCAGCCGAGCCAAAGCGTCATCCGCGCCTTCGCCCTGAAGGCGGACGATAGCCCAAGCGTCCGACTGGTCAACCAACGCGGCGTAAGCACCCAAGTTCGTATCGGGCCGCATGCCCATCAACAGCGCTTCGCCCTGCCCGACCCAGACACATCGCAGGGTGTCATCCCCTGTAGTCCGCCCCGGCGCAGGAAACGGCAGACCCATCACCTGACCGAGCGCTGAATTTGAAGCACCGTCAAATGGGGAAACCGAAGTGATGACGCCCACGTCCATCTCGGACACGTTCAATGTGCCAATGCTCAGCGGTAACAGCCCCGCGCAGGGGCTTTTTGCGTCAAGTTTATCCACGCAGGCGTCCTCCTTCGGGATCTACAAACACGGGCGAGCAGATCTCGACCTCGACCGTCAGATCGCGGACGTGGTCACGGACCACCATTCGCTCACTCATCCGGTCTGGCCCCCCTTTGACAAAGCCAAGGCCAATCATAGTGCCCACATCCGGCGAATAGCACACCGACGTGACATAGCCCTGATCATTGGCGTGCACGTGCGCCGACCCCACCTCAAAAACATGCGCGCCGGCAGTCAGTTGTTTAACAGCACCCACAGGCCGCAAGCCAACCATCCTCTCGCGCATCGGGTCTACCAAGCCTTCGCGCGCGGCCATCACCTTACCGATGCAGTCTTTCTTGTCAGAGACCATCCACTCCATACAGACGTCAAACGCCGTCACGCGGCCATGAATTTCGGCGTGGGTGATATGCCCCTTTTCAATCCGCAGCACGTTCAGCGCTTCCATCCCGTAAGCACCGCCTTCCAATGCTTCAGCGCCCCCCACCAGCTCTGCAAAGAGCGCGGCACCATAACGCGCAGGCACGGCAAGCTCATACGCAGGTTCCCCCGAGAACGAGATGCGGAACAATCGCGCATCCACGCCCATCACGCGCACTGCACCACAGGCCATGAAGGGGAATTGCGCGTTGTCTACGGGCGCGTCCAGCAGCCTGTTAAGCAAATCCCGAGACTTCGGCCCCGCCACAGCAAACTGCGCCCATTGTTCGGTCACCGACGTGAACGCAACATCCCATTCCGGATGCAGCGCCTGCGTAACAAACTCCAGATGCCGCATCACATCGCCTGCCGCAGCGGTGGTGGTCGTCATCAGGTAGTGTTCTGGCCCTAGTCGCGCGCAGGTGCCGTCATCCATCACGGTTCCATCCTCGCGCAGCATCAGGCCATAGCGCACGCGGGCCTCGCGCAAGGTCGAGAACATGCCAGTATAGACAAAATCCAGCAGCTTGGCAGCATCGGGCCCCTGAATGTCAATCTTGCCCAGCGTGCTAACATCACAGACGCCGACAGTGCGCCGCACATAACCGACTTCGCGGTCGCATGATTGCCGCCACGTGGCTTCCCCCATAAGCGGGAAATAACTGGGACGGTACCACAGCCCCGCCTCGATCATCGGGGCACCCATCGCAACGGATTGCACGTGTGAGGTCGTAAACCGCTCAGGCGCGAAACCTTTGCCTTGTGCCCCAGCCCCAAGTGCCGCAATCGCCACCGGAGAATACGGAGGCCGGAAGGTCGTCGTTCCGGTCTGCGGTATCCCGCGACCCGTGGCATCGGCCAATACCGCCAACGCGCCAACGTTCGAGTTCTTGCCCTGATCTGTCGCCATCCCTTGGGTGGTATAGCGCTTCATATGCTCGACCGAGCGGAAGTTCTCGACCGCCGCCTGTTTGATGTCCTTGACCGTCACATCGTTCTGGAAGTCGAGCCACGCACGCCCCTTGCCCGCCACCGCCCAGAGCGGGGATATGCGATATGGGGCATCATCTGCGTTTGGGAGCTCCAGTTGCGCAACCTCACCGCCCAGCGCCTCAATCACGCGCTGCGCTGCGGCGGCACCTTCGGCAAGACAGCCGGCTGTGGGGAACGTGCCATTGCACGCCCCCGCTGCTTCCAAATTCGGCACCGCCCCCCGCGTCGGAACAAAGGCGGCGATATCCTCACGCCATGTTGGGCGACCGTTCATGTGGCAGGTCAGATGCACGGTGGGGTTCCACCCGCCTGACATTGCCAGACACTCTGCCACAATATGATCGGATTTTCCGTTGGCGGTACGAATATTGATACTGGCCAAGCCCAAGCGGCCTGTTGTGCCAGACACCTGCGCACCCAGATAGACAGGATACGGCACATCCCCCACATCAGCATCTTTGCGGCTATCGATCAGCGCCGTAACCGTTACCCCCGCCGCATGCAGATCACGCGCGGTGCGGTGAGCATTATCGTTGTTACCGAAAACGGCCACTGTTTTCGCAGGAGCAACGCCCCAGCGGTTTAGATAGGCGCGCACGGCACCCGCTGTCATTATGCCGGGGCGGTCGTTGTTCTGAAAAGCAATCGGGCGTTCAAGCGCACCTGCACACAGGATCGTGCGCTGTGCTGTGATCCGCCAGAAACACTCCAGCGGCGCGGCACTGCGGGGGACATGGTGGCTCACACGTTCCAACGCGCCGAAAATACCGCCGTCATAAGCACCAGTGACGGTGGTGCGGGTCATCAGCCGCACGTTGTCCATCGCGGCCAATTCAGCAACCTGCGCCGCCGCCCAATCCGCACCTGCCATGCCGCCGACTTCTTCACGCTCGGCCAGCAAGCGGCCGCCCATGCGTGCGTCTTCATCACACAGGATCACGTCAAGACCGGCATTCGCCGCGACCCGTGCTGCCATCAGCCCTGCGGGACCGGACCCAATGATCAAAAGATCGCAGAAGGCAAAGGCACGGTCGTAGGTGTCAGGATTATGCGCTCCGCTCAGGCGTCCCAATCCGGCAGCGCGGCGGATCACCGGCTCATAGATCTTTTCCCAGAACGCCTTGGGCCACATGAAGGTCTTGTAATAAAACCCCGCCCCCAGAAACGGCGCGGCCAGATCATTCATCGCCATCGCATCAAACCTTAGCGATGGCCATGACGACTGTGAGAACACCTCAAGCCCGTCATAGATTTCCTGCACCGTGGCGCGGACGTTGGGTTCTGCCCCTGCGCCGCGCCCGACAGTGACCAGCGCGTTCGGCTCTTCCGAGCCTGCAGTCAGCGCACCGCGCGGACGGTGGTACTTGAAAGAGCGCCCCATCAGACGCACATCATTCGCCAGCAGAGCCGAGGCAACGGTATCGCTGGCCTGCCCCGTGTAGCTCACACCATCAAAGCGGAACATTACCAGCGTGCCCGTTCCTTGCCCGGAAACCCTCATGCGTCCATTCCCCGCTTAACAGTCGATGCCAGCGCGACCTCGTGAATTTCGTGCGTCACCGTATCGCGCGTCACGACCAGCCACGCGCCGCATCCAGCCTCATGCTGCCACAGGTCGCGCGTGCGTCCCGCCGGATTTTCGCGCAGATGCACATAATCGTCCCACGCCTGCGCACCCGCATCCACCGCAGGCCGAGAGAGGGCAACAGCCGCTCCCTTATAATAGAACTCACGCCGGTCCCGCGTACCGCACAATGGACAGTCAATTCTCATGCCACCACCTCTGCACGCGTGTTCACGTGCATGTTCGTCTTGTTTTGCTGACACATCCCGGATGCAGCCTTCTTAATGCAGACTGTGTTGCGCACCGGTGCCCTCCTCGTCCATAAGACCACGCCCTGTCCGGAAGCGGTCCAGCCTGAACTTGGCCGCGGGCGCATGATGCTGCCCCGTCGCCATCAGGTGCGCGAATGAATTGCCCGAACCCGGCACCGCCTTGAAGCCCCCGTAGCACCAGCCACAATTCAGGAACAATCCTTCCGTCTCGGTCTTGTCGATGATCGGAGAGCCGTCGGGCGTCATATCCATGATCCCGCCCCAAGACCGCAGAACCTTCGCTTTGCCAATCATCGGCATCAGGGTCATGCCTGCCTCCATCACATGCTCGACCATGGGCAGATTGCCCCGCGCGGCATAGGAGGCGTAGAAATCCAGATCGCCGCCAAAGACCAAACCGCCTTTGTCGGACTGGCTGATATAGAAGTGTCCCATCCCAAAACTGATCACATTGTCGATCACCGGCTTCAGGCCTTCGGTCACAAATGCCTGCAAGACGTGGCTTTCGATGGGCAGGCGCATGCCCGCCATGGCCGCCACTTGGGATGAGCGGCCGGCCACGACTATCCCCACCTTCTTGGCCCTGATCGCCCCGCGCGTGGTTTGCACGCCGGTCACCTTGCCGTTTTCGATATCAATGCCGGTGACTTCGCATTGTTGGATCAGGTCTACGCCGCGCTCGGACGCGCCGCGGGCATAGCCCCACGCGACGGCGTCATGCCGTGCCGTGCCAGAGCGACGCTGCAACAATCCGCCATAGATCGGGAAGCGCGTGTTTTCGAAATCAAGGAACGGAGCAATTTTGCGCACGCCTTCCACGTCCAGCAACTCTGCATCGTCCCCCTGCCCGACGATGGAATTGCCGCGCCGCGCATAGGCATCGCGTTGCCCATCGGAGTGGCACAGCATCAACTGGCCGCGCTGGGAAAGCATTACGTTGTAGTTCAGATCCTGTTCCAACCCTTCCCAAAGCTTCAGCGAATGGGAGTAGAACTGCGAATTGCCGTCCAGGAAATAGTTGGCCCGCACGATTGTCGTGTTGCGCCCCACATTGCCACCACCCAGATAACCCTTCTCGATCACGGCGATATTGGTCATGCCATGCTCTTTGGCGAGGTAATAGGCAGTCGATAGCCCGTGCCCCCCGCCGCCTATGATGATCGCATCATATTCCGCCTTGGGCTCGGCATCGCGCCAATGGGGCTGCCAGCCCTTGTTGCCCATCAATCCCTCGCGCAGAATACGCCATCCCGAAAACCGCATGATACCTCCCGAAGAGTACTCGCAGGCACCGTGGCAAACCCCGCCTGCAGGCGCAATTGAAAACAGCCATCCCGAGCGTGAAAGGCGCTGGATACACAGCCTATCCCCGCCTAACATGCACAACATGCACAACATGCACAACATGCACAACATGCACAACATGCACGCCCGCACCTCAAACGCCGTCCCGTAAACTCGCCGCGATCCTTGCGGCGGATGTTGTGGGCTATACCCGAATGATCGCCGCAAACGAGAGCGAGACGATGCAGGCACTCCATGCCCTACGCGCCGAAGTCTTCGGGCCGGTCTTTGCCGACAGTGCAGGCGCCATCATCAAAAGCATGGGCGACGGGTGGCTGGTGGAGTTCTCCAGCGCGGTGGCCGCCGTCAATGCCGCGATGCAAGTGCAGGACCGCCTGCGCGACCATCCCACTATCGCCCTGCGCATGGGCGTGCATATGGGCGATCTGACACGCACGGAATTTGACGTCTACGGCGACAGCATCAACATCGCATCGCGCCTTGAGGCACTGGCACCCACGGGCGGCATCATGATCTCCGATGCCGTCTTTGCAGGTCTCGACGGCACATTGTCGCCCTCGTTCGAGGCCGCGGGCGCGCAAAGCCTCAAAAAAATTCCCCGCCCTGTGACCACATGGGTGCGCACGCCCGACACCACTACGGCCCGCGCCAGCGGCACGTTCGCACAAACCTCATCGGCCTTTCCCGTGCTGACCATCATGCCCGTCATCAACAATGATACGCGCGCCGAGGTGCAGGACACCGCAGACGGGCTCACCGCCGATCTGGGCACATATTTCGGCTCCATCAACTGGCTCACCACGCACATCAGCAGCGCAGAAGCGGCGCAGGGCTACAGCCTGCGCCCGACCTTGCGCGCCCGCGCGGAACGCCTGCGCCTTGAGACGCGCCCGCACGCTCCGGATGGCACGGTGATCTGGACCCATAAATCCGACAGCACCCTTGATGAAGCCTTTGACTGGCAGGACACGGTCGTGGCCGCCATCGCCGATTACGGCACCGGCAGGACCCTTGAGGCCGAGACAAGCCGCATCGCGGCCATCCCCGAGGCGCAACTCACCGCCGAGAAATGCATGCTGATGGGCATCATGGCGTGGCGCGACTTCTCGCACGCGTCCTTCACCCGCTCGGTCGGTTTTCACGACCGCGCCATTGCCGCGAAGCCCGATATGGCGGATGCCTATGCCGAAGGGCTAATTGTCCTGATGGCGGCGCGCAGCATGACCAGCAATCCCGAAATCCAGCCCTATATGGCCAAAATACCCCAATGAATCGAAGCAGGCAGGCCGCTTTCCAACGGTCATCCGATGCTCACGCTGGCCATCGCTCTCGCCACCTACGCACAGGACCAACGCCCCCTCGCGCTCAAAGATGTGGTGGCGCAAACCCTACGCATGGCCCCTTTGACGCCCGCATCCTGAGCTTTTGCGGCTGGGCCAACCTATGGTGCGGCGAAACCCTCGACGCACTCGATTGCTTCAAAAAATCACTTGAAGCCGGTCCCCTCGGCCATTTCTATGTCGCCTCTCGGGGGGTGCCGCCACTGCCAGCATACAGCTGGGGCAGGATGAAGCGGCGCTAGGTTTCACAGAACAAGGTCTGGCCATTTCCGACAGATACCCCACGTATTTCTCAACAAAAGCGGCAGCGCTGGCAAATCTGGGCCGTCTGGACGAGGCACACGAGGTCATGGCCCACTACCACACGTTGGAGCCAGACCGCACGATCAAGCTTTGGCAGGCGACCAACAACTACGGCGGCTCGGCAGGCGGAAAACGCTATTTCGACGCGCTCCGCCTTGCCGGACTGCCCGAGGAGTAGCCTACAACCCTTTGGCCTGATAACTCGCCGCGACCTTGCCGATGCTCACCAGATAGGCCGCGGTGCGCAGGTCGGTGACATCGTCGCGGTTGTGCCAGACGTTCGCCATAGACTCGTATGCAATCCGCATCGTGTCATCCAGACCGGAGCGGACCAGTTCCAGCTCACCCGCGCCGCGCAGATATCTGTCCTTGAAGTCCGGGCTCAGCGTCCAGTTGATGGAAGTGTCGCGACTGATACGCTCAAGCTCATCCACGATCAGCTGGTGACGGCTTTCCTCCTGACGCCGCCCCATCCGACCAAAGCGGATGTGACCAAGATTCTTGACCCACTCAAAGTAGCTGACCGTCACACCACCCGCGTTGGCGTACATATCCGGAATGACAACGGTACCCTTTTCGCGCAGGACTTCGTCCGCACCAGCTGTGACTGGGCCATTGGCCGCCTCAATGATCAAAGGGGCCTTAATCCGCTTGGCGTTGCCAAGGTTGATCACCCCTTCCAGCGCGGCCGGGATCAAGATATCGCAGTCCGCTTCCAGAAGGCTGGCCCCGTCTTCGATGAACTCGCCGCCCGCGAAGCCCTTGGGCGTCCCTTCGGCAGTGATGTGCGCCTTGAGGGCTTCGATGTCGATGCCATCGTCGTTCCAGATCGCGCCGTTGTACTCGATCACGCCAACCACAGGCGCGCCGTCTTCTTCACTCAGGAATTTGGCAGCGTGATAACCCACGTTGCCAAGACCCTGCACCACCACGCGTTTACCGTCCAAAGTGCCGTTCATGCCGGCCTTCTTTACGCCGTCACTGTCACGGAAGAACGAGCGCAGGCCGTACTGGACACCACGACCTGTCGCCTCGGTCCGGCCCTGAATGCCACCTGCGTTGATCGGTTTGCCAGTCACACAGGCCGCACTATTGATGTCAGTGGTGTGCATGCGTTTATACTGGTCTGCGATCCACGCCATCTCGCGCTCGCCTGTGCCCATGTCTGGTGCAGGTACGTTTTGCGCAGGGTTGATCAGATCGCGCTTGATCAGCTCATAGGCAAAGCGACGGGTGATCATCTCCATCTCATGCTCTTCGTATTCCCGCGGGTCCACACACAAGCCCCCCTTGGCGCCACCAAACGGCGCCTCCACCAATGCGCATTTGAATGTCATCAGCGCAGCCAGCGCCTCAACCTCGTCCTGATTAACACCCAGAGAAAAGCGGATACCGCCTTTGACCGGTTCCATATGCTCGGAATGCACAGAGCGGTATCCGGTGAATGTCTTGATGTCTCCGCGCAGGCGCACACCGAAACGAACGGTATAGGTGGCGTTGCAGACACGGATTTTCTCCACAAGGCCGGGCTTGAGATCCATCAGGTTCACCGCGCGATTGAACATCAGGTTAACGCTGTCGCGAAAGCTCGGCTCTTTGGAATTCTGGCTCATGGGATCTGCCTTTATGTAAGATCGGGTTAGGCTTTGAACGGCTGCAGGACGAATCCTGCGCACAGGTCGGACCTTATGCGGGCTCAACATCGAGTGCTACTTTTTTAATCACTTTACGAACTGCTCCGAAACGCTTTCAATTTTGCGCTTCCGCTTGACCTTGCCTAGCGCACTTGCACTTAACAAACTGTAGCCACGGGAGGACTAATCGATGGGAAAAAACGTGAACCGCGTTCGACAGGCTGCGCAGGCAGCAGGCTTAGAGATAGAAATCGTCACCCTGCCAACTTCTGCGCGCACAGCACAGGACGCGGCGAACAGTTGCCAGTGCCATGTTGGCCAGATCGCAAAATCGATGATTTTCGAGGGCGCTCAGTCCGGCGATTTGAAGCTTATCCTCGTTAGCGGCGCGCACCAGCTTAGCCTGGATCGTGCGTAAACTCTGTTCGGCGAAGCATTGGTGCGGGCAGATCCAAAGCGTGTACGCATAGAAACAGGTTTTGCCATCGGCGGGGTCGCCCCGATTGGCCATTTGTGTCACATGCAAACCTATATGGACGCAGCACTACTGGACTACGAAACCATCTGGGGCGCGGGCGGCGCACCCGAGACGGTTTTCGAAGTCTCCACGCAAGATCTGCTGAAAGCCGCCGGAGCAATCCTATTCGCCAATATATGAACACGGAGCATCGGAGCGCCCCCGTAATCCGGATAGCCAGATATTAACTATATTGGATTAACTAATAACTATTCTGGATTAACCACGACTCAATTTTGGCGAAAAAGGTCATATCCGCGCGTTTTTTGGGGCACTGTTGACGCTGACGAAACACTCCCTCCAATACGCCTCTATTATATCTAAAAACCCTTTAAAATATGACATTTAGGCGATAATTTGCCCCATTTTGGCCACGTTCACCCTTCATAAGAACCGGTGATAAAGCCATAGGTCCCATCACTCCGAGCGGGTCACGGCATGAAAGGTGAAAATAATGTCAAAACTGTTTTCGACGACGTGCGTTCCGGCGTTAACGGGACCGAAAGACGCTCCCTACCTGCGTCGATATGTACAAGAAGAAGATGGTTTTGTGACCCTCTTGGCCGTATTGATCATCGGTTTGCTCGTCCTTATCGCTGGTATCTCTTTCGATATGCAGCGCAACGAGATGGAGCGCGTCCGCATCCAGAATACCGCCGACCGCGCGGTTCTGGCAGCGGCCGACCTGGATCAAACGCTTACCCCAACAGAAGTGGTTCAAGATTACTTTGACAAGGCAGGCGTCCCACAGGGTGCCAATACCGTAGTCGTAGATGAGGGCCTGAATTACCGTACCGTTTCGGTGGACACAGATGGCGTGACAGCGACCAATTTCATGTCAATGCTTGGCATTGACGAACTGCCTGTGCGCAGCTTCGCTGAAGCTGAAGAACGCGTGAACAACGTGGAAATTTCGCTGGTCCTCGATATCTCTGGTTCAATGGGCTGGAACAACAAAATGACGAACTTGCGCGATGCCGCAGGAATCTTTGTGGATACCGTCATCAATCCTTCGACCGAAGATCTGGTGTCGATTTCTATTGTTCCCTATTCCGAGAACGTGAGCGCCGGCCCCGAAATCATGAACGCGCTTAACGTCAATCGTGTCCACGATTACAGCAGCTGTGTTGAATTCGAAGAATCCGATTTCAGCAAAACAACAATCAGTGCCACACAACAATATGAACAGGTCCAGCACTTCTACTGGGGCAGTAGCTACTCGAACAATCGTTCCAATCCTGTCTGCCTATACGGCGCCGACGAAAGCATCGTTGCGTTCAGTCAGGACACCACTGAGCTGAAACGCAAAATCGGGAAATTGGAGCCACGCGGCAACACCTCGATCTTTCTGGGGATGAAATGGGCAGCTGCTCTGCTTGACCCTGAATTCCGCACGGTCAATGAAGAACTCGCGATGAATAATGTCACCGATCCGGACTTCATCGATCGACCTGCTGCGTTTTCGGATCACGAGACCCTGAAGACCGTAATTCTCATGACGGACGGCGAGAACACTTCCTCGTTCCGTATTCCAAGCCAGTATTATGCGAACTACAGCCACCGCGCGCACTGGAACCGGTACAACCTAGACTATTATATCAGATATTACTGGAGCGGCCACTCAAGCGATTTGAAGTACACCAAATACTGGAACAGCTATGGCGATTCACTTCTGAGCAGCGTCTGCGATGCAGCCAAAGAAAAGAAAATCGTCATCTGGTCCATCGGCTTCGAAGTGTCCGACCACGGTGCAAACGTTATGCGCGATTGCGCCTCCTCACCCAGCCACTTCTTCCGGGTTGAGGGCGTCGAAATCAAAGAGGCGTTCAAAGCGATTGCACGCCAAATTAACCAGCTGAGGCTCACACAATGATCACGCGTATGAAAAAACACCTGCGCCGCTTTCGGGATGAAGAAAAAGGCGCCATCTATGTAATCGAATTCGCAATTCTTGCCCCGGTTCTGTTCGGTTCCTTCTTCTTCGGTTTTGAACTGAGCATGCATTCGATCCGTCAAATGCAGCTGGATCGTGGCCTCGAGGTTAGCACCCGCGAAGTTCGCCTGAACACAGGCATGGACTTCACGCATGAAGCCCTCAAGTATGCGATCTGCGCCAATGCTGGCGGCCTTGAAGACTGCGAAGACAATCTGCGCCTGGAAATGGTGCCTATGAACCCACGCAGCTTTACCGGCCTCGAAGCAACCGCGGACTGCTCTGACGTCTCACTGGACGTCAGCCCGCTACGCGGCTGGTCCTTGGGTGAACAACATGAGCTGATGTTGCTGCGCGCATGCTACCGGTTCAATCCAGTGTTTGGATCAATCGGGCTCGGCAAGCTGTTTGGCGAAAATACCACTGACGGAAAAGGCAAAATGGTCTCGATCAGCGCCTTTGTACAGGAGCCAAGATAATGTATAACTTTAAACTCAAAAAAGCTCTGCGCAGCGACTTTGCCCGCGATGAGAATGGGTCATCTTCGATCGAAACGATCATTATGGTCCCGATGATCTTCTTTGTGGTCCTGTCGATCTTCACACTGTTCGATGCGTTTCGTCAGTACACGATGCACCAGAAAGCTGCTTATACGCTTGGCGATATGATCTCTCGTGAGACGGTGCCAATCGACGGCAATTATCTTGATGGTACGCATGCCTTGTTCAACACGTTGACCCGTGACCCACAGGATAGCAGTGTGCGTGTCTCTATTTTGCGCTACGACAGCCAAAACGAGATCATGAATCTCGACTGGTCAAAGTCTCGCGGTTCCGACGTAACTGAGCTGACAAACCAAGGTGTCCGCGACTGGACAGAGAAGTTGCCTGTAATGGTCCACAATGAGCGGATTATTGTGGTCGAGACCTACGCTAACTACGCCCCGCCCTTCCAAACGGGTCTGGAACAGCGCGAGATCAGGAACTTCATCTTCACGCGTCCTCGCTATGCACCGCAGGTCTTGTGGACAGATAGCTGATCCACTCTGATTAGAGCAATGAATACCCCCCGGATGGCAGCCCCATCCGGGGGGTATTCTTTTGTGATAGCCTATTTGCCAGCGTCCATATCTCTTTGCGCCATCATCGCGGCAATCATTTCGGACATAAATTTGGTCTGGCTCGCCGGTGTCACACCACCAATCCCGATGCGACGCCCCATCCGCCACCAAAGGCCCGGGCGCCAGACATTTGGCGCGGAAGACTTGGTGCGTAGCAAAAAGCCGTTGGACGGTTTAAATGCGAAAAACCCGCGGTCCATGCCGTCGATGTCAGCGATCAATGCAATCACGGTGCCGTCGCTATCGCGTAGCTCCGTCTCGGTCAGCTCAATCCGTGTGGCTGTGCCGCGACGCATCCGGTCCGCCATCCACAAGGTCAAAGCGCCCAGCGCGACCAGAAACAGCCGCCACTGCAAAGCAGGCGCTTGGCTGATAGCGATGTAGATCAACATCAGCCCCAACAACCCCAGCATCCCTATCCCAAGATACCGGCGCCCTGACGCCGCCTGCGCAGTTGCAAGGATTTCATGGGGGTCCGTCTTTAGTCTAACTTGTTCTGAGGTCATGTCGGCACTCCTTTTGCCGACCACTAGACGCTGAATCTACCACGGACAAGCCTTCCTGCTGGTACGCGCCAGACCGCAAGCCTGCGACATTTGACTGGAAAATCGAGTTTCATTGCAAATTCAGCCCCTTGCGACCCAAAATTGACTCATCACATCAAACGACGCGGCCGCACTTCATAGCCACGCTCTTCAGGCTCGTTATCCACCAGATCCATTGGGAAACCGTCGGCAAGGATTTGCAGGCCTGTCGCCTCCTCCAGCCGTTCAATCATCCGATCGGATTGCGCGCGCACGCCATAGCGATCCTGCCCGTCCGTCATCATTTCGATCATCAAGGGAGAGATTTCCAGCGGCACATTCGCATCATCGGCAAGCTTCTGGAACAGGCCGATATCCTTCTGGATAAGGTCCATCGTAAAGTTCACATCGCGCGACCCTGACAGGATCAACTGGCTTTCGGTTTCATGCACAAAGCTGGTGCCCGACGACATCGCAATCGCTTCGTAGGTCATGCCAAGGTCCATGCCCTGCGCCTTCATCACCGTCAACGCCTCACACAGCGTCAGCAGGTTAGCGGTGGCGAGGTAATTGGTCATCACCTTGAGAACACTGGCATTTCCCAACTCACCCACATGGAGAATCCGACGTCCCATGTGCGTCAACACAGGCAGAACCCACTCGAACGTAGCGCGGTCGCAGCCCGCGTAGATGCTGATGTTGCCGGTATCAGCACGGTGACAACCACCCGACACAGGGCAATCCACCGCAGCACCGCCTTGGGCATGTACCAATCCAGCCAAGCGCTTGATCTCTCCCGCATCGGTGGTCGACATCTCAAGCCAGATCTTGCCTTCCTGCACTTCCGGTAGCATCTGCTCGACGACAGCAGCACTGGCCGCAGGGCTTGGCAGACACGTGATGACCGCATCGCAGTCGCGCATCATCTGCGCCGGACTACCGCCGTCATGTGCGCCTTTGGCCACCATCGCCTGCACCAAACCCGCATCCAGATCATGCACGCTGAGATCCACACCATTGCGCAAAAGACTGCCCGACAGCTTGCCGCCTACATTTCCCAGTCCGATAAAACCAATCTTCATGTCGATACTCCGCTTTTCATTTGAGCCAACCTTGCGCCCGCGCAGCGACACGTCCCGCCTAAAACCGACCTTTGACAACATGGCCACGCTCTTTCATGCTCATCCCCAGAATAGTCTGCACTGCGTCTGAGCATTTGTGCACATAACGCGTGCACTCCCGTCGCCTTGTCCAGGTGACTGCGCGGCTCTACTTCTCTAGAAACCGCTGTAACAGGAATTCCGCCATGTCCCTCAGACCAACGCTAGAGACCCGCGCCGCCCAGCCCACGATGGAAGGTGCCGGCGTTAAATTGCACCGCGCTTTCGGGTTTCAGGACCCGAGCGAGCTTGACCCATTCCTGCTGTTCGATGATTTCCGCAATGAGCGCCCCATCGACTTTGAAAAGGGCTTTCCCTGGCATCCGCACCGCGGAATTGAGACGATCACATACGTGCTTGAAGGCACGGTCGATCATTCCGACAGCCTAGGAAACAACGGCTCACTTGGCGCAGGCGATGTTCAATGGATGACCGCTGGTAGCGGGATTCTGCATCAGGAAATGCCCCACGGAAACGCACGTGGCCAGATGCACGGCTTTCAGCTTTGGGGCAATCTGCCCGCTGCTCAGAAGATGACCGCACCGCGCTATCAGGACGTGACATCAGACGCGATTCCCGAAGTGATCGACGATGATGGCACCATGGTACGTGTGATCACAGGAGAGTTCTGGGGAAAACGTGGCCCCGTCGACGGCATTGCCGCCGATCCACAATATCTAGATGTGTCGGTGCCCGCCGGTGTGCGCAAGACGTTCAAAATTGACACCTACCGCCGTGCCTTTGCCTATATTTTCCAAGGGGCTGGTGCGTTTGTGGACGCCAGCCGCCCGTCCGGTGTGCTGCTGGAAAAAGAGGTTGCAGGCGAAGAGCTAAACATCCGCGACATGTCCGGCGACCGGACCTTGGTGCGCTTTGGCACTGGCGATGAGGTCACCGTACAGGCGGGGCCGGAAGGTCTGCGATTTTTGCTGATCTCGGGCGCGCCGATTGACGAACCCGTGGCGTGGCACGGCCCCATTGTGATGAACACCCGCGAGGAGCTCATTCAGGCGGTGCAGGAATTGAACAACGGCACATTCATCAAGCCGGCTCACTAATCCCTTAGGTCACCGCGCGGTGGACCATCTCGGAATACTGCGCGGTGATCTGGTCTAGTGACAGACGTCCACCGCTGCGGAACCACGTGTTCACGCCTGTGAGCATGGCGATGATAGCAAGCGTCGCGATCTTGGTGTCGCTTACGTTGAACACCCCGCTTGCCACTCCGTCTCGCAATATCTGCTCTAGTCCGTCCTCATAGCTGCGGCGCAAGCCCTCGATGTGGGCGAAGTTTTCGGGCGTGAGGTTGCGCAGTTCCATGTAGGCGATGAAAACCGCATCAGGGCGGGCGTGGTGAAAACGGATGTGGAACGCAACAAACGCTTTCAGGCGTACATCAGCGGCCTGCGCTGTATCATCCTGAACCGCGGCCAACAGCTCGGTCATGTGGCGTTCCATCAGGTCGAACAAAAGCGTCTGCTTATCCGGCGTATAGTTGTACAGCGCGCCGGCTTGCACGCCCACTTCGGCCGCGATAGCCCGCATGGAAACAGCCGCGTAACCTCCCGCCGCAAAAAGCTTGAGCGCGGCCTCGCGCACTTTTGGGCCGGTGATGTCTGAGTGTGATCCTGCGGTGCGTGCCATGTCCTGAATATCTGAACGTATGTCCAAAAAGTAAACCCTTTGCGCCACAGCACAGCAAGACACTTGCAAGACAGCCACCCTCTGGTGCACACCGTACCGCATGACACGCGCGTTTTTCCCTGCGGCGCTTTGCGCCGGAATCACCCTTTTGGGCGCTTGCACGCAATTTCCCGCGCTGGACCGGACCATCACCCCCGCGCTGGACGCGGCGGGCTATCCCGCATTGGTGCCACTTGACCCTGTCCTTGCCTCGGCTAAGGCCACGGGTGTTGAACCCGTTCAAGCAACAGCAGCAATCGACGCACGGGTGGCAGCGCTTAAATCACGGGCAACAGGCCTGCGCGGATCGGTGCTAAGCGGGGCCGAACGGCAGCGGCTTGCAAAAGGGCTTCATTAAGAAGTTCCTGCTCCGTTGCACGGCAGCGATGAAAGAGCTACATCGGCGCGAAGCTCAGTCATCAAAGGAAGCATCGCCATGTCACAACCTCTTCGCCTCGGAATTGCAGGTTTGGGTACGGTCGGTGCGGGCGTTGTCGGCATCTTGCGTAAACGGGCAGCCCTGATTGAAGCACGAACAGGCCGTGCGGTTGAGATTTCGGCCGTATCGGCGCGCAGCAAATCCAAAGACCGTGGCGTGAACCTGTCTTCTTATGCATGGGAGGACGATCCCGTCGCCCTTGCCAAGCGTGACGATGTGGATGTGTTTGTCGAACTTATGGGCGGCGAAGACGGCCCTGCAAAAGACGCGACCGAAGCGGCATTGGCCTTGGGCAAGGATGTGGTCACCGCCAACAAGGCGATGCTGGCCATGCACGGTCAGGTACTGGCGGAAACAGCCGAAGCGCTGGGATGTGTCATCAAATATGAGGCCGCCGTTGCAGGTGGCATTCCGGTGATCAAAGCACTGGGAGAGGGCCTCGCCGGTAACGAGATCACCCGTGTGATGGGCGTGATGAACGGCTCGTGCAACTATATCCTGACACGGATGGAGAGCGCGGGCCTGCCCTATGCCGACGTGTTTGCCGAAGCTGATGGCCTTGGCTATCTGGAGGCCGATCCGCAGCTGGACGTGGGCGGCATCGACGCGGCACACAAGCTTGCGATCCTGTCCTCGCTTGCATTTGGCACGCAGGTCAATTTCGAGGGAATCGAGCTGGAAGGGATCGAGCGCGTCTCGATCGAAGACATCCGCGCCGCCGCTGATATGGGTTACAAGATCAAGCTGCTTGGCGTGGCGCAGATCACCGGACGCGGGCTTGAGCAGCGGATGCAGCCGTGCCTTGTGCCCGACAGCTCCCCCCTTGGGCAGCTGCAGGGCGGCACCAACATGATCGTGCTGGAAGGCGACGCTGTCGGCCAGATCGTGCTGCGCGGTGCCGGTGCAGGTGCAGGCCCGACCGCAAGTGCCGTTTTGTCCGATATTTGCGATATCGCGCGCGGGTATCGCGGTGCGGTTTTCGGCCAGCCCGCAAAGACGCTTGAGGCAGCCACGCCTGCGCTCAGCCAGCGCCCTGCCGCCTACTACCTGCGCATGGCACTCAAAGACAAACCCGGCGCCTTGGCGAAGGTCGCTGCCGTTCTGGGTGAGGCTGGTGTATCTATCGACCGGATGCGCCAGTATGGCCATATGAACAATTGCGCACCTGTTCTGATCGTAACGCATAAGACCACCCGTAGCGACATTGACCATGCCCTCGCTTCTTTCGGTGCAACATCTGTGGTTGCCGGTAATCCGGTGGCCCTACGGATCGAGGAAGTCTGATCCCGAGACCCAAGCAAAAGGAATAGACCAGTGGACCAAGCGGCAGCATTTCTGGGGGTTGAGACTTCTTTGACAGAGCGGCGCTGGGTCGGTCCCAGTGATGAGACGGTGCGCGCCTCTGAAGCGCTGCATCAGCAGACGGGGTTACCAATGGCCGTCTGTGCGGTATTGGCCCGTCGCGGCGTCGATGCATCGGAAGCCGAGGCGTACCTCACCCCTGCCCTGCGTGACCTTTTACCCGACCCCCGCTCGTTGCGCGACATGGAAAAAGCCGCCGGACGTTTTCTGTCCGCTGTCAAAGCACGTCAGCGGATCGCGATATTTGCAGATTACGATGTGGATGGCGGCAGCTCTGCCGCGCTGTTGCTGGTCTGGCTGCGCCAAATGGGCCGTGAAGCCACCCTATACGTGCCAGACCGCATTGATGAGGGCTATGGCCCCAATGACGAGGCAATGGCCGAACTTGCGGCGCATCATGACCTGATTGTCTGTGTGGATTGCGGCACCCTGTCCCACGAACCCATAGCAGCCGCCAAAGGCGCGGATGTTATCGTGCTCGACCACCACTTGGGCGGTGAAACACTGCCTGACTGTCTGGCCGTGGTGAACCCCAATCGGCAGGATGAGGACGGAGAGCTGGCGCATCTGTGTGCTGCTGCTGTAGTTTTCCTCATGCTGGTGGAGGCCGGACGGCAATTGCGCAAGGCGCAGGTCAAAGGCCCCGATTTGATTTCTCTACTTGATCTGGTGGCTTTGGCGACTGTGGCCGACGTGGCCCCGCTGATTGGTGTGAACCGGGCCTTTGTACGTCAAGGTCTCAAAGTTATGGCTAGAAGAGAACGGGTCGGCATCTCCGCCCTGTCCGATGTGGCCCGCATGGACACGGCACCCGCCGCCTATCACCTTGGCTTTATGCTGGGGCCACGCATCAATGCGGGCGGGCGTGTGGGCAAGGCCGACCTTGGCGCCCGCCTGCTGGCCACCGAAGACCCGCATGAGGCAGCAGCCCTCTCTGAACGGCTTGACCTACTCAACACCGAACGGCGCGAGGTTGAGAATGCCGTGCGCGCCGCGGCACTGGCGCAGGCAGAGGAACGTGGCACCGACGGCGCGCTTGTCTGGGCCGCAGGCGCTGGTTGGCACCCTGGGGTCGTCGGCATAGTCGCCTCACGTCTCAAGGAGGCCACAGGCCGCCCTGCCGTGGTGATCGGACTTGATGGGGGTATCGGCAAGGGATCGGGCCGCTCAGTCAGCGGTGTCGACCTTGGGGCCTGTATCCAAAAGCTGGCAATGCAGGGTGTTTTACTAAAAGGAGGCGGCCACAAGATGGCCGCAGGCCTTACCGTGGCCGAGGACAAGGTCGAAGAAGCGATGGCCCAGCTTTCGGCACTGCTGGAAAAGCAGGGCGCACACTTGCGCGGACTCTCCGATTTGCGGCTCGACGGGCTGCTGATGCCCGGAGCAGCCAGTGCTGAGCTGACCGAAGCTGTCGAATCGGCGGGGCCTTTTGGCGCCGGCTCCCCCGCCCCACGGTATGTGTTTTCGGATATGCGCATATTCTCAGCGCGCCGTGTGGGCGAAAGCCATCTCAAGGTAAGCTTTGGTGACGGTCATGGCCCGCGTTTGGATGCAATCTGCTTTGGCGCGTACGATTCGGCGCTTGGACCCGCGCTTGAGGCCCATGGAGGTGCACATTTCCACCTTGCGGGGCAGCTCGACATCAACACATGGCAAGGCCGCCAGAGCGTTCAATTAAGGCTAGAGGATGCCGCCCGCGCGTGAACGGAAAAAAAAGCGCCATGAGACGAATTTTTCGACTTGCGCCCCTCAAGTAGTTTGCTTAGAGAAGCGCTCACTAAGTGTGGCCCGTTCGTCTATCGGTTAGGACGTCAGGTTTTCAACCTGAAAAGAGGGGTTCGACTCCCCTACGGGCTGCCACATTTACTGCTTAGGTTATTGGTTTTGCTATATAAGAGAAAACCTCATCCCCCACCTTGTAGCGGATCGACCCGGTATGTGCCGGAACACCGCACCGGTTCATCGAGCGGGAAAAACAAACTTTGACTTCTTTGAATTCTAAGTGCATTTTCACAAGAACTGCGAAACTTCTCGAAAGTGGTGCCGATGAACCTGTCGCGCGGATTATATAGGCTCTGGCTTGTCCTGTCGGCTATTTGGATTTCCGCCGTATTCTTTCTAACCGAACCCCATGCAGCGTATTTTTGATTAGTTAAGGCTCGGGAAACCCTTGGCGATATTGACGGAGCATTTACGAAACAAGAGTTGCTAACAGCAGCCGACAAAGCAAAAGTAGACAATAATGAGTCTGCTAGTCAGAGACTACGCAACATTGCAAATAAGCTTGATGAGGGTAAAACGTACGAAACGGAGAGTTTCGTGAAGCGAGAGCGAGCAAAGTCGGATCTGAAAGCTGCAGCTCTTTTGGCGTTCATTCCTATAAGCGCGCTCTTCCTCGTCGGCTTCGGGTTGCTCTGGGCGTTCCGAGGTTTCAAGAAAAACTCGTCCCTGAGTTAGCCTACCCACACACCCAAAAACGTGGATGTGGCATTCCATGTAATGGTGTAAGAAACGAAAACGACAAACGGTGGAGTGCTTGATGAGAACCTTTTTCGCCCTTTATCTGATAATAGGGAGCTTTTGCAGTGCCGCGTGGGCGCAAGGGTTCGTTGTTGATTTGACTCCGGAGGAAGCGGATAAAATTGAAGGTACAGTTATGGCAAGCGACCTAGTGTCCGCCACCTGACAAAAGGTTCCCAGTCTGCCTATGGTGTGGCCTCGGTTGCTCGGACGACGCTCCGAGGGGCAGCTATGCGGACTTACTGAGCTTTAGCTGCGGCTGCGCCAATGTCGGCTTCAGTGGACTGTTCAACAAACGGTCGTTTTTAGAGTAGTCCATACCAGAGGTCGGTACAAGACTGACCTTAGAAAGCAAATGGGTGCACACAGCATTTTTATGGAAGAGTATTGACGCCTTGTCGAAAATTGTCAGCATTCAAATCTTGAGGGGTGTAGCGGCGACCTTGGTCGCGGGATACCATCTTCAACAGGCAGCTCTTGCTGAAGGCAAAAACCCAGGACTTTTTCAGGTTTTTGCTGGCGGCGAAATCGGTGTGGATATCTTCTTTGTCTTAAGTGGGTTCATTATTTTCTTTGTGGCAAGTAGTCGTCCTAATTTGACTCGAGGAGCGTTCATTTCAGCACGCTTTTGGCGAATTTTTCCACCCTATTGGTCTATTCTTACCCTTTATGTCTTAGCTGCATTGGCCTTGGCATTGGTACTTGGTGACCAAAGCAAATTACCTGATGCGCAGAGCCTTTTGGTCTCCTACCTGCTGTTACCTTTTCCAGATCATGTGATAATTATTGCCTGGACCCTTTCGCTAGAGCTGCTGTTTTACGCCGTTTTTGCCTTGACATTCTTCAGCGCAGGAGGGGCAAAACGCCTAATAATAGTGATGATCGTCTGGGTGCTCATTTCACAAATCTTCCTTCACTTTAACGCACCACGCAACCCATGGCTTGCCATTCCGTTTCATTCCGCTGTGCTTGAGTTTCTTTTTGGTACACTGATCGCAATAAAGTTCTTGGAATCTCAAGCAACAATTCGCCGTTTTAGGGTGCCTGTGCTTGTACTAGGTGCAGTAGGAGTATCAATATACTTAGTGAGCGGCGGCTTTCACATTGGACCGTTCGGACGTGAGATCGCAGCCGGAGTTCCATCCGCGTTGTTAGTTTTTGGAGCTCTTGGCTTCACTGCTTCAAATATGAAAATGTTGGAGACTTGGGGAGAGAGCTCATACATCCTATACTTGTTCCACGTGCTGTATTTCATGATAGTCGGCAAGATTGTGGAAATAGTGTTAGGGCAAAATGTATACAGCTCTCAGGTTTGGATGCTCTCACTTCTCGCATCAGTAGTTGCCATCAGCTACGCAGCCACAATATGGATTGAGCGCCCTTATCAAGCTTGGTACCGCCGTTTTGTCGAGCGTAAAAAACCTTACTAATTGACCGAACTATAGACTGGGTAAACCTATTGCCACAAACTCTCCTACCAAAAATGCTCGTTTTTGGAACGTGCGCAAGCTGTCATATTTTTAGCGGCCACAAACTCCGTTCAAAACTCAAGTGATTGTTGAACGTTTTTGCCTCCACCGTGATTGCAGACGTTCGCTACATTGCAGAAATTCGGTAAAGTGGGCTCAGAGCTGTCATCTGACGGTTTTTCTCGGAAATAAGGACCTGTGTCCTGTACCCTACTTCCAACGGGAATCTTGTGTCAGGTGACGAACACTAGCGGTGAACGATATCGCCTATTTTTATCCAAGGGCGTTGTGCGAACGCGCTGGACGTCTCTACCTCCCTTCAGATAAGGAACCGATTGACGCCAAGGACACCAGTTCCTTTGGCAAGCGCGCAATACAATCTGGGTCAGATGTATCGCAAAGGCGAAGGTGTCATTCAGGATTATGCGGAAGCGGTCAAATGGTATCGCAAAGCAGCAGAGCAGGGGTACGCACTCGCGCAAAGCAATCTGGGTGTGGTGTATGCTTCCGGCGAAGGCGTCATTCAAGACAATCTCTATGCGCATATGTGGCTCAACATAGCTGCTTCCCTTGATGATGAAGAAGCGCCAGAATATAGAGACCGTGTTGCGAAGAAAATGACACCGGAAGATATCCCACAGGCACAGAAGTTGGGAAAGCGGCGCTTACAAATGGTTTGCGATGCGTTCCGAAAGATCGCGGGTGAGGATCTGGGGGCCGCGAATATCGAAAATCGGTTTATTGACTTTTGCAAAACTTGGCGGGGGTGATGCCCCTGACAAATTATTTTCAAGCTAGTAAAAGACAGGTTGCGAACTAAAGTAGACCTCTAAGTATTTTTCTGGGAGGAGAAAACGATGAAAGTAAGAATGTTATTGGGAGCTGCGCTAGTGGTATCCTATGGGGCTGGAGCCGCTTTTGCGGATTGCACCTCAACCAGCAGGTGGGGTGCGGAGGATACCCTCGGCTCTGCCAATCTGGTGACGCCAGAGCGGACAATGGAAGCGGCCAAGCTGATCAAGCAGGGCAAATCCATGCCCCTTGGCATCGCAATTGGGCCAAACACACCCGCCTTCCCACCGCGCTCTTTGAGCTTGCAAGTTGTTCAACCAAACCAGCAGGGCGGGCAAAAGCTTTCCGGTTTCGGCTATGAAGCAAACTATAACGACGACCTGCTGCAAACATGGATCGGCATCGGCTCGCAACTCGACGGGTTGGGCCATTTGGGTGAGGGCGGTCACTACTATAACTGCCTTGATGAAAAAGAAATCAGCGCTATTACGGGTCTGACAAAGCTGGGCACCCACGCCGTTCCACCACTGGTCGGGCGTGCTGTGATCCTCGATATGGCCGCACACTCAGGTGTGGACGTCATGCCAGCAGGTGCGCATTTCGGTGAGGCAGAGATCAAAGCTGCCGCCGAAGCGCAAGGGGTCACGATGGGCGAGGGTGACATCATCTTGTTCCACACCGGCTGGACCGAAGGAATGCTGGAAAGTGATCCAACCGCATGGGGCTCTTCCGAGCCAGGCCTGAACAACGAAGGCGCCGTCTATCTCGCATCGTTGAACCCGATGGCCGTTGGCGCTGATACATGGGGGTTAGAGCCCATTCCGGCGCCAGATGGTGATAAAGTTTTCTATGGCCACGTCACACTGCTCAAAGAAAACGGCATCTACATTTTGGAGACAATGAATGTGGGCCCACTGGTCCGCGAAGGCGTAAACGAGTTCATGTTTGTGTTGGGCCAGCCCCGCATCGTCGGCACGGTACAGGCGATGATCAATCCCGTAGCACTTTACTAAGACGAGGCACTTAAACAAACACGGGGCAGAGCGATCTGCCCCGTCCATACCGAAGCAGGGACACATAGAGAGTGCACTGGGAGGCGTCATATGTTTCCTCTGTGATCCGCCAGACACCCTAAGGAAGCCTGTAGAATGACCATCAGAGCTATCAGTGGAGGAGTATCAGAGAGAGCGTTTGATCATGAGCAGAAGCTAGATCGCCACCCTGCCCTTCACAACCGAGTTTCCTCTGACACCGCCCTCTGTCCACATAGCTGCCATTGGAGCATTCTGCAGCGCATGCCCGCTATCCGCGCTTAGTGCCGATATGTGCGTGGTGCGAGTAACCCTCGGCTGGCTCAATGCTGGCCGGGAGTGCTGTCAGACGAATGCGAACCAGTCTCAGTTCTTCAGCAACCTCAATCTGTAAGGCTGCACAAAGACCGTGCTACTCAGTAAGAGCTGCGGCACGGTTCAGCTTGAAGTTTGATCGACTGTAGAGGTGGCGCTCCGCGTTGAAATGGTTGTGGACTGAGGCGTGGACGGCGGCGAATTTCTGTAAAGTTCGCAACCGTCTAAATCGAAGCATGGCCCGCTCTCTTCGTCTAAATGGTTGGTGTGAATTCTCCGCCCTGTTATTAAGCCAGCGGCTGGTTTCGTGTTTGTCCACATTGCCGATTACCTTCATCGCCGCACCGTAGGAAGTAAGCGTCCATTCACCCCGTATAATTCCATGGAAGCAGCTCATCAATCCTGTTGATTTTGTGGTCGGCTATCCGGTTGAGGGTGTCGGTGAGCCATGCTTGCGGATCGACGCTGTTCAGTTTGGCGGTCTCAATCAGTGTATAGATGATGGCTGCGGATTTGCCGCCCCGTTCGGATCCGACGAACATGTAATTTTTGCGACCGATGGCGATGCCGCGCATGGACCGTTCGGCTGTGTTGTTGTCGAGTTCAAGGACCCCGTGATCCAAATATCCGCGCAGGCGCTTCATGCGGGTGAGTGCATAGCGAATGGCGTTGGCCAAGGGGGTCTTGCCTGACAGCTTAGGTAGCTCGCTTTGCAACCAGCTTTCCAGATCATCGAGAATGGGTTTTGCTTTTGCCGGCCGTAATTCCACGCGTTGTTCTGGTGACAACCCACGCGCTTCTTTCTCGACAGCATAAAGCTGGGCGATGCGCCGGATGGCCTGTTCCGCGACATGCGACCCTTGGGATTTGAACACATCTACGAACTTGCGCCTGACATGCGCCATGCAGGCCACTTCTTTGATTTTGCCCGAACGGTACAGCTCTTCGAACCCGGCATAGCCATCTGCATGCATCCAACCCTGATAATCCTTGAGATGTTCGCTGGGGCGTATGCCTTTGCGGTCTGGCGTGAACTGATACCATGCCGCAGGTGGTGCATCGCTGCCCCATGGGCGTTCATCTCTGTCATAGGCCCAGAAACGGGCTGTCTTTGTCTTGCCGTTGCCAGACGCCAGCATCTTAACGGGCGTGTCATCCGCGAAGATGGCCTGACCGGACAGGAAGTAACGCTTGATGGCCTCGGCCAGCGGTTCCAGCAACGCGGTCGACTTACCAATCCATCCGGCTAGTGTGGAACGATCCATATCCAAACCCTCGCGGGCGAAGTTCTGCGCTTGGCGGTACAGAAGTAAGTGATCTGCGTATTTGCTGACCAGTACATGCGCCAAGAACCCCGGGCCGGGAATACCCTTCTCAATCGGGCGCGACGGCATTGGCGCTTGGCTGATGCATTCGCAGTCTTTGCAAGCCATGCGGGGGCGGATAATTTGGTTCACGACAAACCGTCCAGGCACATATTCCAGTTCTTCCGTGGTATCACGGCCCAGTTCACGCAATCCGCCGCCACAGCCCGTGCAGGCGTCGCCAACCGACAGAAGTTGTTCCACACGCGGCAGATGTTTTGGCAGTGGTTTGCGCTTGGGTTTGGTCTTCGTGTCTTTGTCAGCTTGCTTTGGCGGCGCGACAGGTGCAGCGGCGGCATCGGCCACTTCTTCATCCTCAAGGCGCAATTGCAGCTGATCGATACCTTCGGCTTTTGATCCAAAGCGGTGGGCGTTTTGGCCCGCAACCTGATGACGCAGCTTCTCGATCATCATGTCGCGGTTCTTCAGTTCCGCCAGCAATCCAACGGTAAACGCGCGCAACTCGGCGGGTTCAGAGGGAATAATATCAGGCGTACTGGACATAAGTTCATATACCCGATGTGCTAAATGTAGTGAATCCCATAAGAGCAAAAAGCCCAACAATTATGAGCTTATCCAACCTTCAATGGTCGCCATGTCTTCTGCGGCATGCGCCAGTCGATCCCCTCCAACAACATCGACAACTGTGCAGGTGTGACGTTGATCTTGCCGTCCTTAGCAGCAGGCCAGACGAAGCGGCCTTTCTCCAGCCGTTTACTGAACAGACACGCGCCTTGGCTGTCCCACCAGATGATCTTCAGAAGGTCACCACGACGGCAACGAAACACAAACAGATGGCCAGAATACGGGTCTTCTGCCAGAACCGATGACGCCTGCGAGGCCAGCGTATTAAACCCGCGCCGCATATCCGTCACGCCAGCCGCAAGCCAAACCCGCGTGTTGCTTGGCACAGGGATCATACGGTCAATCCCTCAACCAAGCTGACCACAGCGCACAATGCAGTTGGCCCCTCGATCAAAACCCGTCGGCCATCAGAAAGGGTAAGGTCAACGCGGGTGGCGCAAATCAGTGTTGGAGCCACGTCCGTCAGGACAACAGGAGCGGTCGTGTCAGAGACCACCTTGGCATCTTCAATCTCAACGCGCAAAAAACCGTCGACCGTCGGAAGATCAGCCTCCCGCTCACTATCCCCAGAAAAGCGAGGATCACGAAGCCACTTATGGATGAGGTTGGCATTCACCGCATAACGCCGCGCCACTTGTGCGACCGACGCACCCTCAACCTGCGTTTGACCGCAAATCTCGCGCTTCTCGTCATCCGACCAAAACCGCTTCTTTCCCGTACTCATAGAGCGCCCCTAAGTGTCCACTAACGATGGTGGACACTTAGTTCAGCAAAAACCAAACCGTCAGTGCGGGTTCACCAAACGCTTACTTCCTTTGTAATTAAATTCACCATGCAACCTTCCAAAAACCTTGTAGGTGATCTAGTCCCGCCGACCAACGCGGGAGAGTTCAACGAGAGTGACGTATTGTCTATAATCGGTGATTTAGCCGAAAATGGGAGCTTCTTTGGATCGGCCTTTTGTGATGATGAGCAACGTAAAACCAAGCGTAAGCTCGATTTTTATCTGGTTATTTCAATCGACGGACACACCAATCTTAGTAGTCTTGCTGATGATTTACAGAACCGGTCATTTGCTTTTACAAAATAACGCGAACAGAGGTATGCGAAGTTGGCAGGAAATATGGGGTCTTTGTTCGCAGACCAGTCAGCTCGAAAAACCACTGATTTTCTAGGGCTTAATCAGGCTCAATGGTAAGCAATGGTAAGCGTCCGGCCTTATCAAAAGAAAGTCAGGGCCGGAGATGCTTAGGGCTAGAATCGCATAACTTCGCGGCCTGCGTTGTTAAGGGCCATGGCTAATAATCCTTTACTGCGTTTACGTCGCCTATGTAGTTGCTGGCCTCTTGGGCTAAAGCGGTGACAAGCCATCGTAAATCTACCATATCACGGCTACGCGCCCCGTGCTGATATTGTGGGTGGTCGCGACCTATCTTGTGTCCACCTCGCGCACCGTGCATCCGGCAAACTTTCCATCCCCGAACCGCTGGGCTTTTACATGGCAAACCCCTGCGTTTTGATTTCGCGGTGCGTAAACGGCATCATAATAGGCAGCAGAGCCGGAGGCGAATAAAAGTCGAATTGGGCGGAATGCGGACTTTCGCTGCGAGCGCGAGACAACGGCTCGAATTTGTCAAAGCCGCCGTTCGATTGGTGCTTTACCTGTCCATCACCACTTCAAACGAGGTGCGACAACAATTTCTCGAAAGCTTCTTCAACCAGCCAATTCCACAAGCAACTCCCGCGCCGTCGCCCGATCTTCAGGGCAATCCCCCTCTGCGATACTGTCATGGACGGGTTGGAGGAGAGAGATCGCCTCAGTGGTCTTTCCCTGATCTCGCCAAAGGCCCGCTAGATCGATGGCCGCGCGCAGTTCCCACAGTTTGGCTCCCTGCTGCCGGGCAACGTCGAGGGCCGTAACGAGGTAGTGTTCCATGGTCTCTGTGTCGCCGCCCGCCATGGCTATGGCCGCTTGCACCCGGTGGAGGTCGGACAGGGTGTACGCCTCGCCTGTTTCATCGATCATCTCTTGCGCCATCATGGCCAGTTCGACCGCCTCTTCGCGAAGGCCCATCGCCAGGGCTGACCGGGCAATGTCACCGCGCCATTGCGGAAGACCCATTTTGTGTTTGGCGGCACTTATGGCCGCTTCGAGCTTGAGGTATCTCGCTATGCTGGTTTTGTCGCCCTTATGCGCCGCTAGAAATTCGGCGAAGACCGATGTTAAAGTCATCCAGATCGTCAGGCTATGTTCCTGAGCAATCGGCCCCATTTTGTTCTTACAGCGCTCAAGGTTTGAACGGTCGCCAGACACCAAGGAATAAAAGGTAGCACGCTGAAACATTGTAGTGCAGATCGTCTGGATATGACCGGTCGACATCGCGAGGCTTTCGGCCTCTTCCATGTGGGTCGCGGCGCGCTTTGTCTGGCCCAGCATTAACAAGTTGAACGCCTGGAAACTATGGACCGTGACGCCAACATCCAGCCCGAACTGTTTGGCGAGGCCCGCATGTCCGATGGGATCATAGTTAGCCAGGGCGACATCCAGATAGCGTTGCGCTTCTAAAAAATGTCCCATAAAGAAGTGCGAATGGCCTGCAGCCCGGTTGGCGACCACCATTGGCGCGGTATTCGGCGAATTGGCCGTCTCCTCAACAAATGCTTCCGCAGTACGCAACGCATCCGCGTACTGCCCCCTAGTTTCTGCGCCAATCCACAATCCGTACAGGATTGTATACCGCATCGGGGTCTCGCCAACTTTGTTCGCAAGAACCAACGCCTTTTCGAAGGACTCAAGTGTTTCGTCGACACTGTAACCCTTGCGGGTGAGAAGGGCTATGCTGAGAGGCACCTGCAGAGCAAGCGCGCGTTCAAACGGCCCATAAAGTCCAGCGTCGTTATCGCTGTTTTCCAGTTGGGGGGTGATCAATGCAATCGCCCGGCCAAGATGCGAGATCGCCTCGTCGAACGCCGGTCGCGCAATGGCGGCCTTGCTGGCGGTTTCCCACAGATCGATTGCGCGATCGGTCAGGTTGGCAGCCTCGGCATGGACGGCGAGAACCTCTGGGGCAACGTCGGCCTCGGTTTCCAGCGCACCCAGAATGCGCGTGTGGATCGCCCTGCGCCTCTCTTTCAGCAGGCTTTCATAGGCGGCGTCGCGCACCAGCGCGTGCTTGAACAGATACGTCGCCTCGGGTGGCAGGCCGCGCCGATAGATCAGTTCGGCTGCAATCAGGCCTTCCATGGCCTTGGACAATTCTGCGTCTGGCAAGGGTGAGATTTGCGACAGCAGCCCGTGGCTGAACTCCCGCCCAATACAAGAGGCGGTCTGCGCCACTTCTTTAATCGGGTTCAAACGGTCTAGACGCGCCATCAGGCTGTCATGCAACGTGGTGGGGATGGCGATGGTGCTGAGTGGCCCGTTCAGCACGTATCGCTCGCCATCGTCTTTCAGCGCACCGGATTCGAGGATGGTCTTGGTCAGCTCTTCGACAAACAGCGGAACACCGTCGGTGCGCTGCGCGATGATCTCCATGATCTCGTCCGGCAGCGCCTTGCCATCGGTCAGCTTGGACACGATGGCGCCAATCTGATCCTTGCCCAGTCGGTTCAGTGCAAACCTTGTGACGATGGGATGCCCTCCAAAGCCGTACTCGAATGTCGGGCGGGCCGTGGCGAGGATCATGACTGGCTGATCGGTGATCTGATCCAGCAGGATGTCCAGCAGCTCCTGCGATGTCGGGTCGACCCAGTGCAGGTCTTCGTAGACCAGCAGAACCGGTTTGTCCTGAGCCTGCTGAACCAGCAGCCCAGCCAGCGCCTGCATTGTCTTTGCACGCTGCTGGGCCGGTGTCAGGTCCAGCGCGCCACAGCGAGCCTCGCCATCAAGCCCAAGTAGAGGGGCGACCAGCCGCAGCGTGTCCTGATTATGGCCAAGCAGCGTTTCCAGTTTATCCAACCGTACTTCGGGACTGTCTGCTGGCGCGAACCCCGCCGCGAAAGACACTTGCTGCGTAACTGGATAGAAAGCACTGTCAGCGTGATAGGGTGAACATTGGTAGGTCATCCGAGTGTGAGGGTCTTTGGCGACTTCCTCGATGACCGCCTGCGCGATGCGCGACTTACCGATGCCCGCCTCACCACTGACAATGACCATCTGACCTTGACCCGAACGGGCCAGCGCCCAGCGTTCGGTCATCAACTCGATCTCACGCTCACGCCCGACAATGGGCGTCATCGCGCCAGACTGGCGGGCGGCGAACCGGCTTTGGACAGAAGCATCACCCTCCACCAGATAGGCGTCGACGAGGCCGCTAATGCCTTTCAGGTCTTGCCCCCCGAGGGGAAAAAGATCGAAGATCGTGCCCAAAAGACGTTGCGTTTCCTTAGCCACAACCAGTTGGTTCAGGCCCGCAACACCCTGCAGACGCGCGGCAAGGTTCGGTGTTTCGCCCACGACCGCAGCCTCTTGCGTAGCACCGCTGCCGATCAGATCGCCGACGATAACGACACCGGTGGCAATGCCGACGCGGGTGGACAGAAGCGATCCGTTGGGCGCTTTGGTTTTCTTGACGGCATCGATAATCGACAGGCCCGCGCGGACCGCGCGCTCAGCGTCATCCTCGTTGGCGCGGGGCCAGCCGAAATAGCACAGCACCCCGTCGCCCATGAACTTGGCAACAAAGCCCTCAAAGCGGCTGACAATGCCAGCGACAGTGTTCTGGTAGCTAGTGATGACATCGCGCATATCTTCAGCGTCCATCTGCGTCGCCATCTCGGTCGAACCTACAAGGTCGACGAACATGACTGTCAGGTGGCGGCGCTCAGCGTCCGATTGTGGTGAGATTACTTCCGGAGGCGTTGCGGCAACAGGACTTTCAACTGGAGGCTTTGTGGCTGTTTCGGGTACTTCGCCCAGTCGCTTGATCGCTCCCCATATCTTTTTGCGAGGACCAAGCGGAAGTTCAAGTTCCTTCAGATCGTCTTCTTCAATATCGGCGAGTGTAGAAAAGTCGATTTCAGCTTCGACAAACAAAGGTGCATGCTTCGCCAACCCAAGCTCAGTCTGAAGTGGTCCTGCTTTTTAGGACAGTTTTGCGGCTTGGCTAAGATGCAT
>NZ_JBALVJ010000028.1:0-47538 GCF_036961165.1 Sulfitobacter sp.
CGAAGGGCCCCTTTTTTCGCCGCGACTTGGCCCATTATTGCTCTGCGATTGACACCCAATGGAGGCGCGCTTTTGCGTTCGGCTGGTGGTCGGATCAGACGTTGGCTTCGCGGATCTTTTCTGCCGCGTCTTTGTCAAAGGTCACGCCGTTTTCGGCAAACAGCGTGTCCAGCTCACCGGACATGGTCATCTCTGTGATGATGTCGCAACCGCCGACAAACTCGCCTTTGACGTACAGCTGCGGTATCGTGGGCCAGTCAGAGAATTCTTTGATGCCCTGACGGATTTGCTCATCCGCGAGCACGTTCACGTCGGAAAACTCGACGCCCATGTAGTTCAGCACACCGGCCACGCGAGAAGAGAACCCGCATTGCGGCATTTCCTTGGTACCCTTCATGAACAGGACAACGTCGTTGCTGGTCACAGTGTCTTTGATCGTCTTGGTTGCATCGCTCATTTGCTAGTGTCCTTGTGTTTTTTTGGTCTGGAACGCGGCATGATAGCGCGCGCTATAGGTTTCATCGTCGGGCAGGGAAGGTCCCTTGGGATCGATCAGGTTCGGGGCATCGCTGCCGCCGCCTAGACCGCGGTAAAAACTTGTGGTGCGCTCCAGCCCCTGATGCAGGCGTTGGGTGCGCAAGACCTCTGTCATATCAAGCGCTTCGTGACCGAGCGGGACTTTGTCGTTCTGCTTGTGGCGGTCAGGTTGGCGGTGCGACAGTGGAACATAGTGACGTGATGCTGCGCGGTAGTGTGCGACGACGATCGCCGCCACTCCAAACACAGCCGCACCCAGCATCCACAGCCACATGACCGCTACTCCGGTACTTTGGTGGTAAGCGCCAGCGCGTGTAGATTGCCGTTTGTGCCATCCATTTTGCCTTTGAGCGCGGCATAGACGGCGCGCTGCTGCTGGACACGGTTCATGCCACGAAAGCTTTCGTCGACGACCATCGCCGACATGTGCACGCCGTCGTTGCCTTCGACAACGATCTGCGCGTTGGGAAAGCTGGTCCGCAGAAGGTCTTCGATTTCGTTGGCTTGCATTGGCATAGTCGGGCTCCGTCATGATGGCTTTGGGTTAGATGTAGTAGGGCATAGCCCTGCGTGCAAGGGAGCAAGATCATACCTTGCACACAGCGGCGGTTTGGCAGACGCTAAGGGTCCAACTTCGATAGGAGGGGCAAAGACATGCGAGCAATATCAGGCGCGCCGGAACAGGCGTTGGCATGGATCAAAGCAGGCCGCCGCGCGGCGCTTGCCACTGTGATTGAGACCTGGGGTTCCGCGCCACGCCGCGTAGGGGCGCAAATGGTCGTCTCTTCCGAGGGTGAGATGGAAGGGTCGGTTTCGGGTGGATGTGTCGAAGGGGCTGTCGTTCTCGAAGCGCTTGAGGCGCTGGAAGAGGGTGAAAGCAAGGTGCTGGAATATGGCGTCAGCGATGGTGACGCTTTTGCCGTCGGGCTGGCCTGTGGCGGTACGATCCGCGTACTGGTTGAGCCTGTGGGCACCGGCGGCATGCCGCAAGACATGCTGGAAACCTTGGTTGAGGCGCGCGCCGCGCGCACTCCCGTCGCCTATGAGGTAACCCTAAACGGTAACCACCGTGCATTGGTGTCTGACGGGCATGAAAGCCGCTTCCGTATGGACCGATCGGGTTTGGAAGAAGATGGCGAAACCTTTGTCGCGATCCACAACCCGCCGCTGCGGTTGGTCGTTGTCGGCGCGGTGCACATCGCGCAGGCGCTGGTGCCAATGGCGCGTATTGCAGGCTTTGATCCCTTTGTTATTGACCCGCGTGAGGCTTTCGGTTCTGCTGCACGGTTCCCTGATGCTCAGGTGATCAACGACTGGCCCGATGCCGCGTTGGAGCAGGTAGGTATAGACACCCGCACCGCGCTAGTGTTGCTCACCCATGATCCCAAACTGGATGATCCCGCGCTTTTTGTCGGTCTGCGCTCTGGCGCGTTTTATATAGGCGCGCTGGGGTCAAAACGCACCCATGCTGCGCGGATAGAACGGCTGACAGAGGCTGGATTTGATCCACATACCATTGCGCGCATTAACGGCCCTGTTGGCCTTAACATCGGGGCGGCCGGCCCTGCGGAGATCGCGGTATCGATCCTTGCGCAGATGATCGAAGCCCTGCGCCTGCCATGAAGTTTGGTCCCGTCGCCACTAAATACGCCACAGGTTGCGTGTTGGCGCATTCTGTAGCGCTGCCGCAGGGGCGATTGCGCAAGGGGCAGGTATTGGATTCTGCCGACATTGCTGCGCTGCAAGGCGCGCAGATTGAACGGGTAATTGTCGCCGCACTCGGGCACGGTGATGTGGGCGAAGACGCTGCCGCAGACGCGCTGGCAGATGCGTTGATGCTGGGCAGCAGTGGGATGCACCGCAGCACCGCCTTTACCGGACGTGTGAACCTGATCGCAGATCACGCGGGCGTTGCTGTGTTGGATGTGGCGGCGCTGGATGCTGTGAACGGCGGTGATCCGATGATCACGGTTGCGACTGTCCCGCCGCATCATCAGGTGCGCGCAGGCGATATGATAGCCACGATCAAGATCATTTCCTACGGCGTGCCGCGTCCGGCACTGGACACGGCGATTGAAGCCGCACGCGGCGCGATCCGTCTTGCCGCGCCGGTGTTGGAACGTGCCACGCTGATCATCACCGAGATCCCCGGCGGGGCGGGCGACAAGGGGCGCGCAGCGATTGAAGACAGGCTCACGGCGCTTGGCGTTACGCTTGAGGCTGTCACGCTGGTGCCGCACCGCACGGAAGATTTGCGCGCGGCCATTGAGGCAGCGCAAACGCCCTTGGTGCTGGTTCTGACCGGCTCAGCCACCTCCGATATCGCCGATGTGGCACCCTCGGCGCTGGTGCTGGCAGGCGGAGAGATCACCCGCTTTGGCATGCCGGTTGATCCGGGAAACCTGTTGTTTCTGGGCAGACGCTGGGCGCAGCAGGTGATCGGCCTGCCAGGCTGTGCACGCTCTCCGGCGCTGAACGGTGCCGACTGGGTATTGGCGCGGGTCATCTGCGGCGTGGAAATCAGCGCGCGTGACATTGCCGGCATGGGCGTGGGTGGTTTGCTCAAAGAGATTCCCACCCGACCACAGCCGCGCCGACCGCGCACCTGAGCTAAGCCCAATCTTGCAACATACCGCGTCAAGGTAACTTTTTGGTTCTCAACGGACCAAGGCCGTGCTTAACTCTGCTCAATGACAGGAAAGCGAGAGTCTGGGAGGACATCAATGACACAGGTTAAAATGACTGTGAACGGGAAAGCCGCGACAGGAGAGGTCGAAGGGCGTACGCTGCTGGTGCAATTCCTACGCGACAAGCTGGGTATGACCGGTACGCATGTTGGCTGTGACACCAGCCAGTGCGGCGCATGTGTGGTGCATGTAAACGGCGAAGCGGTGAAATCCTGCACGATGCTGGCTGTTGAAGCGCAAGGTGCCGAAGTGGCGACCATCGAAGGGCAGGCGGCGCCGGACGGCACGCTCAACGCCATCCAGCAGGCTTTTCAGGACCACCACGGCCTGCAGTGTGGTTTCTGCACACCTGGCATGGTGATGTCTGCCGCAGCATTGCTGAAAGAAAACCCCAAGCCTACTGAGGCGGACGTTCGCCACTATCTCGACGGCAACATCTGCCGCTGCACGGGCTACCACAATATCGTCAAAGCGATCATGGCGGCATCCGGTCAGGACGTCAGCTCAATCGCTGCGGAATAACGGCTGTTACCCGCGGGTAGGTGGGTAGCAAGCCGCGCGGTATGGTCCGCGTTCTATAGCTTTGGTGTGCAGCACGCGCACCGCTCTTAGGGAGGAATGATAATGCCAAAGGATAGTGGTATCGGCGCCAGCAGCAAGCGGCGCGAAGACATTCGGTTTTTGACCGGAGAAGGTAACTATACGGACGACATCAACGTGAACGGGCAGGCGTATGTCTATTTCCTGCGCTCTGATATCGCTCATGGTACGCTGACAAACGTTGACACGTCCGCCGCCGAGGGGATGGACGGCGTGGTGCGTATCTTCATCGGAGCGGATTTCGAGGCTGTTGGATCGGTGCCGTGCGGCTGGCAGATCACGGACAAACACGGCGAGCCGATGCTAGAGCCGCGCCATCCGGTGCTGGCGCATGGAAAAGTCCGCCACGTGGGCGAACCGATTGCCGCCGTTGTTGCCGAGACGCTGGAGCAGGCCCGCGATGCGGCCGAGGCGATTGTCGTTGATATTGATGAGCTGCCTGCGGTCGTCAACATGAAGGATGCAGTCAAGGCCGGTGCGCCCAAGGTGCACGACGATCTGACGTCGAACCTGTGCTATGACTGGGGCTTTGTCGAAGAAAATAAGGGCGCTGTGGATGCAGCTTTCGAGGAGGCGCACCACGTGACCACCCTCGAGTTGGTCAACAACCGCCTTGTGGCCAACCCGATGGAGCCGCGCGTGGCGGTGGGGGATTATTCCCGCGGCACAGGCGATCACACGCTTTTCACCACATCGCAGAACCCCCACGTGATCCGCCTGCTGATGGGCGCATTCGTGCTTGGTATCCCAGAGCATAAGCTGCGCGTTGTGTCCCCCGATGTGGGCGGCGGTTTTGGCACAAAAATCTTCCACTATCAGGAAGAAGCGTTTGTGACCTTCGCCGCCAAAGTTTGTAACCGTGCGGTCAAGTGGACCTCGTCGCGTTCCGAGGCGTTCATGTCAGATGCGCATGGTCGTGACCATGTGACCAAGATCCAGCTGGCGCTGGACAAGGACAACAACTTTACCGCGCTGCGCACGGATACTTACGCCAACATGGGCGCGTATCTGAGCACCTTTGCGCCGTCCGTGCCAACGTGGCTGCACGGCACGCTGATGGCAGGTAACTACAAAACACCGCTGATCTATGTGAACGTGAAGGCGGTATTCACTAATACTGTTCCCGTTGACGCCTACCGTGGTGCCGGCCGCCCCGAGGCGACCTATCAGCTTGAGCGTCTGGTGGACAAAGCAGCGCATGAGCTGGGCGTCGATCCGATCAAACTGCGCCGCCAGAACTTCATCATGGAGTTCCCCTATGCCACGCCAGTGGCTGTGGAATACGACACGGGCGATTACGTGGCGACCATGGACAAGCTTGAAGAGATGGCTGACATCCCCGGCTTTGCCGCACGCCGCAAAGATTCGGAAGCCAAAGGCAAACTGCGCGGCTTCGGCGTGAACTGCTATATTGAGGCTTGCGGTATCGCACCGTCGAACCTCGTGGGGCAACTGGGCGCGCGCGCGGGTCTGTTTGAGTCGTGCACCGTGCGGGTCAACGCGACGGGTGGTCTGGTCATCATGACAGGCAGCCACAGCCACGGGCAGGGGCATGAGACGTCCTTTGCTCAGGTCGTCGCAGACATGATCGGCATCCCCGAGGATATGGTCGAGATTGTGCACGGCGACACGGCCAACACACCGATGGGCATGGGCACCTATGGCTCCCGCTCCCTCGCGGTGGGCGGCTCTGCCATGGTGCGCGCGACTGAAAAGATCATCGCCAAAGCCACCAAGATCGCCAGCCACCTGCTGGAAGCATCTGAGTCCGATGTGGAGCTGAAAGACGGGGCGTTCACCGTTGCAGGCACGGATAAATCCGTCGCTTGGGGCGATGTGACACTTGCCGCCTATGTGCCCCACAACTACCCGCTGGAGGAGATCGAGCCGGGTCTGGAAGAGACGGCGTTCTACGACCCGTCCAACTTCACCTACCCCTCGGGCGCCTACGCCTGCGAGGTCGAGCTTGACCCCGAAACGGGTCAGGTCACGGTCGAGCGGTTCTTGGCGGCGGATGATTTTGGTAACATCGTGAACCCGATGATCGTCACAGGGCAGGTCCATGGCGGTATCGCGCAAGGCATTGGGCAAGCATTGCTCGAGAATTGCGCCTATGACAGCGATGGCCAGCTTCTGAGCGCGTCCTACATGGACTACGCCATGCCGCGCGCCTCTGATCTGCCGTTCTATGATGTCGACCATTCGTGCCAAACGCCCTGTACACACAACCCTCTGGGCGTCAAAGGCTGTGGGGAGGCTGGTGCGATCGGCTCGCCTCCGGCGGTGGTGAATGCGGTGTTGGACGCAATGCGTTCGGGCGGCAGCAAGGTCGATCACATCGACATGCCTGTCTCACCGCACCGCGTCTGGGAAGCGATGAATAGCTAAGCGAAGTGCGGGACAGACGCTTTGCCTGTCTCGCGCTCATTAGATGAAAGACAAATGAAGCCGGAGGTTAAGCCTGACAGCAGGCAGACCTCCAAGCTGAAAGGAAGATAGAATGTATAACTTCGATGTTGAAATGCCCGGCACGATCGCGGACGCGGTCAAGGCGCTGAGCCGGGAAGAAGCGCAGCCGCTCAGCGGCGGGCAGACCCTGATCCCGACGCTGAAAGCACGCCTTGCGGCACCATCCGTACTGGTATCGCTGCTCGGCATCGCCGAGATGAAGGGAGTGTGCACCGACTCCGATGGACGGCTTTGCATTGGTGGCGGCACAACCCATGCGACGGTCGCGGCCGAAGCGGCGGCGCACTATCCGGCGCTTGCATCGCTCGCGGCGCGGATCGGTGATCCGGCAGTGCGCAACCGTGGCACAATAGGCGGCTCTGTCGCCAACAATGACCCGTCCGCGTGTTACCCTGCCAGCGTGCTTGCATCGGGTGCGACGATTGTGACCAACAGCCGCGAGATTGCGGCGGACGATTACTTTCAGGGCATGTTCGAGACGGCACTGGAAGAAGGCGAGATCATCACGGAAGTGAAGTTCCCGATCCCCGAATCCGCGCACTATGAAAAACACTTGCAGCCCGCATCCCGCTTCCCATTGGTAGCTGTGTTCGTCGCAAAGTTTGCGGATGGCGTGCGCGTGGCTGTTACCGGCGCGTCCGAAAACGGTGTTTTCCGCTGGACCGATGCCGAAGATGCGCTGAACGGCAACTTTAGCGCTGATGCGGTTGCTGGCCTGAAAGCTGACGGCTCGCAGATGATCAGCGACCTGCATGGATCAGCCACATACCGTGCCCATCTGGTTGGTGTGATGACGAAGCGGGCGGTCGCAGCCATCACAGGCTAAGCGACGCTCCAATCCTAACAATAGCCGCGCAGCAATGTGCGGCTATATTTTTGCCTAGTTGTACATGTGGGAAAACGCAAAACGCCCCGGCCATCAAGACCGAGGCGCTAACAGAACACGCAGGTTCAGGTGTCTTACTTGGTCGGCAGCGGGCCGATCAGCATGACCATCTGACGGCCTTCCATTTTCGGGAAGTTCTCTACCTTGCCTTGCTCTTTGGTGTCTTCTGCAACGCGCTCCAACAGCTCGCGGCCCAGATTCTGGTGGGCCATCTCGCGGCCGCGGAAGCGCAGGGTGACCTTCACCTTGTCGCCATTCTCCAGAAACTTGAAAACATTCCGCATTTTGACTTCGTAATCATTGGTGTCAGTGTTCGGGCGGAACTTGACCTCTTTGATCTCGATGATCTTCTGCTTTTTACGGGCTTCGGCTTCGCGCTTTTGCGTCTCGTATTTAAACTTGCCGAAGTCCATGATTTTGCAGACTGGCGGATTGGCATTCGGAGAGATCTCTACAAGGTCAAGCCCTGCCTCTTCTGCCATGGCCATAGCACGCGTGGGCGTCACAACGCCGGCGTTCTCGCCATCTGCGCCAATCAGGCGAATTTCATTTGAGCGGATATTTTCATTGACGCGCGGGCCGGTGTCACGTTGCGGCGGTGCGTTATGGGGTCTGCGAGCGATGATGATGGTCCTTTGATGGTTGAATTACCGATTTTGTAAAGTAGACCTCCATAGGGTCCTCTTCAAGTTTAAAATCGTCCAAAGATGGGGCCAAGTGGTGCGTTTTTCACTTGAACCTGCTGGTTGGCATGCGCATTTGGGCGCCAATGGCATGGAGTGGGGTATTTTTCCCGCCCGCATGAGAATAAGAGGGGAACTACTATGAAGAATTTGGTATGGATCGTTGTTGCAGCGATTATCGCGGTAGGGGGATACGTTCTGTATTCCGGTCGCAGCGTTCAGGATATCGCAGGCGACGTAACTGAAACGGCCACCACGGCTGCTCAGGAAGCGACAGAAGCAGCCAGCGACGCGGCAAGCGCCGTGACAGAAGCCGCAACTGACGCAGCCGCAGATGCAACAGCCGACGCCGTCGATTCGGTAGCAGACACAGCAAGCGATGCAGCAGCAACTGTTGCAGACGCGGCCGAAGGCGCCGTTGATGCGGCCGCAGATGTTTCTGATCAAGCCGCAGAAGCCGCTTCCGACGCCGCAACGGCAACCGGTGAAGCAGTATCCGACGCAGCAACAGCGGCAACCGATGCCGCCGCTGATGCAGCCACAGCGACGCAAGAAGCAGCAGCCGACGCGGTAGCGGCGACAACTGAGGCAGCCTCCGACGCAGCGACAGCGACGCAGGAAGCAGCATCTGATGCCGTGACGGCGACAACAGAAACGGCAACGGACGCAGCAACTGCAACCACCGAAGCCGCAACTGATGCCGCAGCAGCGACAGAAGAAGCCGCGACCGAAACTGCCGCAGCAACAGACGCCACGGGTTCTTCCATGAGCGAACTGCTGACAGTGGACGGCTTCAACCTTGAAAAAGTCACCGAAATGGTAGACGGCTCCGATTTGGGTGCTTTGCAGAAAACAATGCTGACCAAAGGTCTTAAGGCTGCCCAGGACAACCCTGAACTGCTTAAGACTGCTCTGGACAGTGTACGCCAAGCGCTTGGCATGTAAGCCTTTTGCCATTCGGCAAAACGAAAGCCACCCCTTCGGGGGCGGCTTTTTTATGGACGAGGACGCAGGGAGAAGTTGCTGCTGCTCCCCCTAATGTGGCGCAGGCAGGCAAGGATGACTGTGACGCTGATCACGAGCCACAGACCTCCCCACAGGATGGTGGGCCCGCCAAAATCAGCCGCTAGCATATGCGCGTCAGATGGCAGACCCGCCCGCGCGATAGTGTCATCAAAGATATCGAAGGGGACGTAGATCACGCTGGTCAACCCGATCACGCGCAGCGCAAGATCGTTGGCGGCATGACCCAGAAACCGCGCCATACCCAAAAGCACCAGACCAGCGGCCACGCAGAATCCGATCGCAAACAGGTCGCGCACGTAAAGCACTGTAATTAGTAGCATCATGGCGCCCAATAGCGCAGTTACATAGCGGTCTGCGGTGCTGCGCAAAGCCGCCAACAACAGTGCGACCCCCATCAACAATGACCCAATATACCCCGCCGACAGAATCGAAAACCGGCTGCCGCCACGAGTTACAGCGAACCCGCCCTGAGCGGGGGAGAGGGATATTTGCTCAACCGAGCCGCTCGTCAGCCATACGGCGACCACGTGCGACAGTTCGTGCAGAAAAACCACAAGAATTTTCAGCGGCACCACCACTGGCGTATGCCACAGCGCAAAGACAAGTGCGGTGATCGCCAGAAGTTGCCAGTGGGATTTGAGATAGGATAGGTCATGCCAGCATGACGACCGCAGGCGCCGCAAATGTCAATTCGCGGCGCCTGCGGGGGATGGAATAGGTAGGCTAGGCGTTAGCCGACAAAGGCTTTTTCAACCACATAATGCTTGGGATCGGAGTTCGCGCCTTCTTCAAGGCCAAAGCCTTCAAGCACGGCCCTAATATCGACGTTCAGCCCCATAGAGCCGCAGACCATCGCGCGGTCGGTCTCGACCGTGATGCCGTCAATGCCCAGATCGCGAAACACGGTGCCGTCTTGCAGCAGCGTGGTGATCCGGCCCATCTTCGGGCTCTGCTCACGCGTGGTGGTGGGGTAATAGCGGATCTTGGCAAGGTTCTCGACGCCGATCAGCTCGTGCATCATCTCGTCCGCTTTCAAATCTTCGATGAGGGTGCGGGAATACTCCAGCTCGGCCACATCGCGGCAGGTGTGAGTGATGATGACTTCGTCGAATTTCTCGTATGTTTCAGGCTCGCGGAGCAAGCTTGCGAAAGGCGCAAAGCCGGTGCCGGTGGAGAATAACCACAGGCGTTTGCCCGGCAGCAGCGCGTCATGCACCAGCGTGCCTACAGGCTTGGGCCGCAAGATAATCTCGTCACCCGGCTGGATATGTTGCAGACGCGAAGTCAGCGGGCCGTCCTGCACTTTGATCGAATAGAACTCCAATTCGTCGTCCCACGCAGGCGAGGCAATGGAATAAGCGCGCAATAGCGGTTTGACCTTACTTGTCTCGGGGTGTGGCTCACCCATGAGGCCGATCATCACAAACTCGCCCGAGCGAAAACGCAAAGACGCCGGCCGCGTGACGCGGAAGGAAAACAACCGGTCCGTCCAGTGTTTTACAGAGGTAACAGTCCGCGCATCGGGAAGGGTGGGGACGGCTTTTGCAGTATCAAGGGTCACTGGGGTATGCTCGGTCATGATTTCTCCGCAGAGCCATGCTCCACGTTCCTTTTCTTAGACAAGGGGAGGGATGTGCGCAATGCGCCGCTTAGCCGCGGAGGCGGGCCTGATAATCGCCGCTTTGCCAATCCGCGCGGAACTGCCACTGATCGTCTGGTTGACGGGCGGCAAGGGCTTCGTCGATCTCGACCTCGTCAAAGCCGCTGCGCCGTGCCATGGCGTATTGGTCCGCCAATACATGGCCGCGCGCGCGCAGACGGCCCGTGTAGCCGCGCAGACGCAAGGCACGTGCGATGGTAAAGCCGCGCCCGTCCGCTGATGAAGGAAAATCCACGCGGATCATCTCAAGCGTCGGGGTCAGCTCAATGCCCTCTGGTATCGTGTCCGAGGGTAGATCGAGGGCCACGCAGTCATTGGCCGCTCCGGTGGAGCAATAGCTGCGGGTCCAGTCATCGGCGGCAAAGCCGCTGTCGGTTACAATAACGCTCATTGTGTTGCTCCTGTCCGGACCATTTTGTCGTCGACAAAATGGATGCCACATTCATCTTTTTCCTGTCCGCGCCAGCGACCTGCGCGCGGGTCTTCGCCTTCGGTCACCGGCGATGTGCAGGGCGTACAGCCAATCGACGGGTAGCCGCGTGCAACCAGCGGGTGCCGCGGTAGCGCGTTTTCAGCCATATATTCCTGCACATCCGCGCTGGTCCAATGGGCCAGCGGGTTGACCTTGAGCCGGCCTGTACCTGCCTCGACCTCAAAGGCCGGCAGTTCGGCACGAGTACCCGACTGGTAGCGCTTGCGCCCCGTGATCCAGCCGTCAAACCCTTTGAGCGCCTGATCAAGGACGCGGGTTTTGCGCAGGTCACAGCAGGCATCGGTATCGCGCTGGTGCAGCGTGTTATCAGGGTCTTCATCCAGCGTGTCCGCGCGTAAGACCTGCACACGGTGCAAACCCAGCTTTTTGGCCACCTCGCGCTGATAGGTCAGCGTTTCGGGGAACAACAGCATCGTGTCGATGAACAGGACTTGCACATCTGGCTTTACAGTGGCTGCCATATGCAGCAACGCCACGCTCTCCGCACCAAAGCTGGAGACAAGCGCCAGATTTGGTGCGGCCTGAAACGCGCGGCGCAGCACATCGGCTGCGGCGTGGTGTTTCAGCGCCGTGTTAAGCGCGTCAACACGCGCATTGATGGGCTGATCAAGCGGCATCGGCTTTAGCCTGCGGATAAAGTGCAGCCTTGAAGGGCGCGAGCCCGAGGCGGCGATATGTTTGTAAAAATGTCTCGGCACGCTCTTTGCGCAGGTCCAGATAGGCCATCACCAACCGCTCGATTGCGGGGGTGATTTCCTCGGCCGAGAAACCGGGACCAGCACGTTCACCGATGCTGGCGTCTTCGGTGCCGTCGCCACCCAGCGTGATCTGGTAGTTCTCCACGCCGGCGCGGTCCAGTCCAAGGATGCCGATATGGCCCACATGGTGGTGTCCGCACGCGTTGATGCAGCCGGAAATCTTGATCTTCAGCGGGCCTACGTCATGCTCAAGCTTTAGATCGTCAAAACGGGTGGCGATCTCTTGCGCAATCGGGATCGAACGTGCGGTGGCCAGCGCGCAATAATCCATGCCGGGGCAAGCAATAATGTCCGAGATCAGACCGATGTTCGCCGTCCCCAGACCGGCCTCTTTCAGGCGGGCATGCAGCGCGGGCAAATCGGCGCGGTGCGTGTGGGGCAGGATCACGTTCTGCTCATGGGAAATACGTAGTTCATTGTGGCCGAACTCTGCCGCCAGCTCCGCCATGACGCGCATCTGGTCAGAGGTCGCATCCCCCGGTGTGGCACCATGCGCCTTGAGCGAGATTGACACAATCGCGTAGCCAGCCGCACGGTGATCGCTTAGGTTGGTGTCAGCCCACGCACGGAACACTGGATCATTAGTATAGGCGGTTTCATAAGCGCCCAGTGATTTGGTCACGAACTGAGGCAAGGCAAAGTCCGCCTCGATGCGTGAAAGCATCTGCTGGTCAACGCCGGTGAACTGTGGCCGGATTAGTTTATATCGTGCATCAACTCGGGCGCGGATGTCTTCGATGCCGTTTTCATGCACGGTGATCTTGATACGCGCTTTGTATTTGTTATCGCGGCGACCCAGCAGGTTATAGACGCTGACAATGGCTTCCAATGTGGGCAGCAGGTCTTCGGAGGCCACAAAATCATACAGCACTTTGCCGATCATAGGCGTACGGCCAAGGCCGCCGCCAACAATCACGCGGTAGCCGCGCGCGCCGTCCTGTTCAACGATCTGCAGGCCGATGTCATGCGCTTTGAGCACTGCACGGTCATGGGACGCGCCTGAGACGGCGACTTTGAACTTGCGGGGCAGGAACTGGAATTCGGGGTGGTCGGTGGACCACTGGCGGATCAGCTCTGCAATCGGGCGTGGGTCGGCAATTTCATCCGCGGCAGCGCCTGCGAAATGGTCTGCGGTCACGTTGCGGATAGTGTTGCCGGATGTCTGAATTGCGTGCATGTCCACTTCGGCCAGCGCATCAAGCATATCAGGCACATCGCGCAGTTCGAGCCAGTTGTACTGGATGTTCTGGCGCGTTGTAAAGTGGCCATAGCCCTTGTCCCACTTGTCCGCGATATCGGCAAGCTTGTGCATCTGGTGGCTGTTCAGCGTGCCGTAAGGGATCGCGACGCGCAGCATGTAGGCGTGCAATTGCAGATACAGACCGTTCATCAGGCGCAGGGGCTTGAATTCGTCTTCGGTCAGGCTGCCGTCAATCCGGCGCTCCACTTGTGCGCGGAACTGGGCGTTGCGCTGCGCGATGAATTGGGAGTCAAAATCGGAATAGGCGTACATTATACGTTCTCCTGTTTGCCATGGGCATAGTTGGAGGGGCCGGTGGCGCGAAAGGCCTCGCGGAAGTGTGTGGTTTGAATTTGGCCCTGTTTAGGATCAACAGCAGTCAGGTAAACGCCCACGACTTCAGCACTGCGCGCCGAGGCCTCAATCAGGCGCAATTGCGCGTCCGCCTCGTCGGTGAGGACTTCGGCATCTTGCAGGTCGCGCACCCAATCGGAGCCGCGCAGATAAACGACATCCCCTTCAATTAGGGCATTTGCGGTGATGACAGAGGGTTCGAACGATTTGGGCATTAAGCAAATTCCTCAAGCTTGAGAGAGGGGGCCGCGGCAAAGGCTGCGCGGGGGGCAAGCCCCAGAAAGGTGAGTGCGGGACCACCGAGCTGTGCTGCCTCAAGGGCGGCAGGCAGGGCGTCAAGCGTAGTCTCCAGCACGCGCTGGTCGGGTCGGCTGGCGTTTTCGATGATGGTCACGGGGGTGTGCCGGTCTGCGCCGTGCATCAGCAGGCGGCCCTGAACAAAACGGGCGGATTTCTTGCCCATATAGATCGCCGCAACCTCGTTCGGTTGGGCCAGCGTGCGCCAGTCATGATCGGCAAAGCCGCGTGTGTCATGGCCGGTCATGAACCGCACAGAAGTGTTGCGCCCGCGCCGTGTCAGGCTTTGCCCGATGGCGGCGACAGCGGCAGAGGCAGAAGTAATGCCCGGCACGATGTGCCAGCCGATGCCATGCGCATCGACCGCATCAATTTCTTCGTCCAGACGGCCGAAAACAGTGGCATCACCGGATTTCAACCGAACAACCTGTGCGCCGGCCTGAGCGTGCTCAACCAACAACGCGTTGATATATTCCTGTGGTGTGTGACGGCCAAAGCCCTCTTTGCCCACATCAATCATGGTTGCCTCACGGCGCGCCAGTTCAAGGATCTCTGGCGTGATCAGGCGGTCGTAGATCACCACGTCAGCCTCATCCAGCGCACGACGCGCTTTCAGGGTCAGCAGCTCCGGATCACCGGGGCCGCCGCCAACAAACGCCACATGGCCCGTGCGGGCAGGTTTGTGCAAGTGCATATCAAGCAGTGCCTCAAGGGCGGGCAGAACGTGTTCCTCACCGTCACTGATCGCTTTGGGACCAGCGTCAAAATAGAACGCACGCCAGAAATCACGCCGCGCACGGCCAAAGGACAGGGCGTAGGATGCCTTGCGGAAAGTCTTGCCGATGCGCGCCAGCGTTCCGAGGTTTTGGGGCAGACGCTCTTCCAGATCAGCCTTGATTGCGCGGGCCAGCACCGGCGCCGCACCTTCTGTGCCGATAGCAATCGTCACTGGGTAGCGGTCCACAATGGCGGGCGTGATGAACTGGCTGTCTTCGAGGTTGTCGACGATATTGACCAGCGCACCGTAGGCCCGCGCCAACAGCGCTGTGCGCGCATCCTCGGTGGCATCTTCGTTCGCGCCATAGAACAGCTTGACGCAAACAGCATCACCATGTTCCATCGCGCGGGTCACAAGAGTTAGACGCTTCTCATGGTGCCACTGCTCGATCTCGCGGGCAGGTTCAGCAGCAAAGACTGTGATCCGCGCGCGGGTTTTCATCAGCAGACGCAGCTTGGCCAGCGCGGCGTCACCGCCCCCCGACACGATAATGCGGGAGTTCTGTGTGCTCAAGAAGATCGGGAAATGGTTCATCGGTCACGTGTCCTCTGCGTTGCTGCTCTATAATAGAATGCTGTTCTGATAATTTGCCATATGTCTGGATATATAAGGATGGTTGTTCTATCTTGCTGTTGAGGCAGAACATGCGTTTTGTAATTTTGGGAGAAACGGAATGGCCGTCCGGATAGATGCGACTGACAGGAAGATTCTGGCGGCGCTTCAACGCGATGCGAGCCAATCATTGGACGATATCGCACGCGAAGTGGGGTCCTCAAAGACACCGGTGTGGAACCGGATCCGCAAAATGCGCGAGGGCGGCGTGATCGGACAGCATACTGTGGTGCTAGACGCCGATGCGCTGGGGCTGGAGGCATGTTTCTTCGTGCTGATCCGCACGTCCGAGCATGAGGCCGAGTGGCAGGCCAAGTTTCTCAAGGCCTTGCAGGACCGCCCGGAAGTGCAAGAGGCGCACCGGCTTGCGGGGGACATCGACTATATCCTCAAGGTGCGGGTCGAGAACGCCCGCGCCTACGACCGTTTCTATCAGGCTCTGATTTCCGAAGTGCGGGTGCACAATGTCACTGCATTGCTGTCGATGGAGCAAATCAAATCCACAACGATGTTGCCCATCTAGGCGCTGACCATCAGTTCGTCGAGCTTGTGAAAATGGTAGGAGTTGGCAAAGCGTGGCGGGGTTTCCAGCTTTAGCTTTGGCAGACGCGTAAATAGGGCGGGCAGGGCGATCTGCATCTCCATCCTTGCCAGCGGCGCGCCTAGGCAGAAGTGCAACCCGCCCCCAAAGGCTGCGTGGGGTTTGGCCGCGCGTTCCGGCATGAACGTGTCTGCCGCGTCATACACAGCCGGATCACGCCCCGCCGCGGCAAGGACAAGCCCCACACGGCTACCTTGGCGCCGCCAATCTCAACGTCTTCATAGACATAGCGGTCAAACATATGCAGCGGCGGCGTATAGCGCAGCAACTCTTCGTAGGTGGCGGCCACGGATTGCGGGGCCAAAGCCTCTAGCGGTGTTGCGTCTTCGATCAGGCATTTGACAGCATTGCCGAGGCTATGCACCGTCGCCTCATGGCCTGCGTTCAGCAATAGCACACAGGTGCTGATCATCTCTTCCGTACTCAGCCGTGATCCGTCCTGCTGGGCGGCGATTAACTCAGAAATAAGGTCATCCGCAGGCGCGTTGCGGCGGCTGCCGATATAGGTCGTGAGAAAGTCAGCGAATTCTTCCGCTGCCTGTGCGGCGGCATCCTCGACCGCGCGGGTGCGGCCAGCTTGATACATCGCTACCATCGCGGCGGACCAGCGCAGCAGGTCGGCAGACATCTCTTTTGGAACGCCCAAAAGCCGCGCGATGATGCGCACTGGCAGCTGGGTGCAAAACGCAGGGATCAGATCAAAGCTGCCTTGGGCGGGAAGGTTGTTCAACAACTCTGCTGTTACCGCTTTGATGTCAGGCTCAAGTGCTGCAATCTGGCGTGAGGTAAACGCGCGCAAGACCAGCCCGCGCAGGCGTGTGTGGTCGGGGCGCTCTAGCTCCAATAGCGAGTGCCGCTCAACCGCGTGAAACGAGGCAAGGTGGTCAGGCACGGGCGTGGCCTGATCAGGCGGCACAGCACGGCCCAGGCGGCGGTCGCGCAGTAAGGCATGAACGGTGGCCGCATCAAAGGCCGCGGCAAAGCCGTAGTCTTCCCAGAACACCACAGGCCCACAAGCGCGGGCGCGATCATAGAAGGGATAGGGATTCTGGATGAAATCAGAATCAAACGGTGATTGGGAGAGGCGCTGCATGGCCGCACAAAGCGCAGTTGTGCTGGTAAATGCAAGGCCTTGCGCGTAAATTGGCCGCCATGAGATACAGGTTTGGCAGGCGCGGCCTGAGCATTGTTGGTTTTCTGATCTGCGTGGCAGTGCTGAGCTTTGCGGTCTGGCGCTATGCGACCCATCAGGGGCTTGCACAGCTGTCGGCGCGTGGCGCTGCCGATCTGGCGCTGGCCAGTGACCGTTTGGTTGGCCAGCTGCAACGTTACCGCGATTTGGCAGTTGTCATGGCGGATCATCCTCAGGTTCTGCAGTTCCTCGAAGGAGCCGCGCGCCCCGAGGACAAAGCCTTGTTGCGCGGCGTGGCGGACCGCTCTGCCGCACTTGATGTTATGGTTATTGACCGGATGGGTCGCGTTCTGGCCGCAGCAGAAGATGGTGCGGGCAGCGTTAATGCGATGAGGTTTGTGCGCCGCGCGCTTAATGGGGCGTTGGGGCGGGGTTATGGGGCCGGTACAGCGGCCGGGCGTAGCTATTTCTACGCCGCACCAGTTTTTGGTGCGCAGGGGCGCGTGTTGGGTGCGCTGGTGGTCTCAACCGATCTCAGCTCGGTTGATTATGCATGGCGAGGGGATACGCCGCCTGTGTTCTTCACCGACGCGCGCGGACAGGTTCAGGTCTCCAACCGGTCCGAGCTGATCTATTGGCAGCGACCAGCGGGCGCGCCGGGGTTACGTCCACGGCAGGGGGAGGAACCCGCATTCGAGGCAAGTTTCATCGGTTCGCATGAGATTTGGCATCTGGGCTGGGGACCTTACCTGCCAGACGTTGCGTTGCATCTGGTTCAGGATTTGCCGGTGATCGGGATGCGGGGCGAAGTGCTGATGGATACTAGCGTTGTGCAGCGGCTGGCTAATGCCCAGGCCGCAGCGGTCGCCGCGCTGTTTCTGGCTTTTGGCGCGCTGTTATTTCTGGCAACCGAACGGCGGCGAACGTTAGCGCGCGCCAATGCCCAGCTTGAAGCGCGAGTCCGCGCCCGTACCCAAGCGCTGCGCGACATTAACAACGAATTGCGCCGCGAGGCGGCAGAGCGGACAGAGGCGCAAATGGCTCTCGGGCGCGCGCAGGATGATCTGGTTCAGGCCAGCAAGCTTAGCGCGCTGGGGCAACTGAGCGCCGGCATCAGCCACGAGCTGAACCAGCCGTTGATGGCGGTGCAATCTTTTGCAGAAAACGGCGTGCAATTCATCGCGCGTGGCACCCCAGAGCGCGCGGCAGAGAACCTTACCCGCATATCCGAGCTGGCGAATCGGATGGGGCGTATCATCAAGAACTTGCGGGCCTTTTCGAAACAGGAGGCGGTGCAGCAGGTGCAGGTTGATCTAGGGGCGGTGATCGCATCTGCGCTGGACCTTACGCAAACGCGGCTTGAGGAGATGGGGGTAGAGCTGGTGTATGACGCGCCAGATGCGCCGGTCTGGGTGCGTGGCGGTGAGGTCCGCTTGGCGCAGGTTTTTGTCAATCTCATCTCCAACGCGCTGGATGCGATGATCGAGGCGGAGCAGCGTAAGCTTGAAGTCATCATCCGGCAGGACCAGCAAGGCGTTACCGCCACGATCACCGATAGCGGTCATGGCATCGCCGCGCCAGAAAAGGTCTTTGATCCGTTCTATTCCACCAAAGATGTCGGTGCAGCCAAAGGCATGGGGCTGGGTCTGTCGATCAGCTATGCCATCGTGCAAAGTGTCGACGGTGAGATTCGCGCCCACAACACCGATGGCGGCGCGTGTTTCACCGTAACCTTGCAACCCATGACACAGGAACGCGCCGCATGAGCAAGACTGTCCTTTTGGTTGATGACGATTCTGCCGTCTGCGAGGCGCTGGCCCAAACGCTAGAGTTGGCCAATCTCACCTGTATCACGGCGGGTGCCTTTGTTGTGGCGGCCGATCACATCTCGGCTCAGTTTGACGGGGTCATCATCTCGGACATCCGGATGCCAGGGCGGGACGGGTTTCACCTGTTGTCCCATGTGCGCCGGATTGATCCCGACCTGCCGGTGATCTTGCTGACCGGAGAAGGCGATATCCCAATGGCCGTCAAAGCGATGGGTGAGGGGGCTTTCGGCTTTCTTGAAAAACCCTGTGCGGCGAACGAGTTGCTGGCGGTGGTTGAACGTGCGCTAAAGACTCGGGCGTTGGTGTTAGAGAATCGCGAATTGCGCCAGATGGTTGATCACGGCGATCCTGCGTCGCGGATGCTTTATGGTTCGTCCGAACAGGCCCAAGGTTTGCGCAGGCATGTCCGCCGCGTGGCGCAGGCGCAAGGCGATGTGATGATCGCCGGAGCGCAGGGCACCGGAATCTCCAAGGTCGCCGAAGTGATCCACCTGTGCTCGCTCCGCTCCAAACGTCCCTTCATCAAGCGCGCGGCGCATGATCTGGACGCCGCCGCACTGGCTGCCGCCTATGATGAGGGCGAAGGCGGCAGCCTGTTCATTGACGAAATCAGTAGACTGCCTGCCCAAAGCCAGCTTGCGCTTGCCGAAACCCTTGACGGTGCGCCCGCCACGCGGCTCATTGCCGGTTCTACCCTCGATCTGTCACAAGAGCTTGAAGCGGGGCGTTTCCACGCGGATCTATATTACCGGCTGAATGTGATGCCTGTGCGTATCCCGACGCTGGCAGAACGCCCCGAGGATATTCCGGTGCTGTTTCATCGCTACGTCGCACTGGCGGCAGAGCAAAGCGGCCAACCTGCGCCGCTGATCACGCCGCAATTGGAAGCGGCGTTGATGGCCCGCGATTGGCCCGGCAATGCGCGCGCCTTGATGACAGAAGCGATGCGTTTTGTCATGGGGATGACCGAGAACGACAAGCAAGGGCAGGTTGACGAGACCTTGGGGTTGGTGGCGCATCTGGCCCAGATCGAACAATCCCTGATCGAGGGTGCACTGCGGCGGGCAGGCGGGCAGGCAAGCGAGGCAGCCCGTGTTCTCAAGCTGCCGCGCAAGACATTCTACGACAAGTGCGCGCGCTACGCGATCAAGCCCGAAGACTTCCGCCTCTGAGTCGGTTGGCGTGTTTGTGCGGATTTCCGCACAACTTTGGGAATGCCGGTGCGGATTTCCGCACGCATGCGTCTTGATGTTTGCGCTACCACTTCGCGGTTCGTCGGGTAAGCGGTTAATATAAAATAGAAAATCGGAATTTTAGTGCCGATATGTCAGCACGCTTGCAGTAGGTGATCTCTCATTGAATAGTGCTTCCAGCGCGGCGAAAAGCCGCCCTGTGATCAAATTCTCTGGGAGGAGACATCATGAAATTTGTAACCGCGGCCGTTGTGGCCATCACTCTGTCTGCCGGTGTTGCTTCGGCTGCATGCGACGACGGCGAAATCGTCATCAAGCTGAGCCACGTCACAAACACAGACAAGCACCCCAAAGGCATCGCAGCGTCGCTTCTTGAAAGCCGCGTCAACGAAGAGATGAACGGCAAAGCCTGCATGGAAGTTTTCCCGAACTCCACGCTGTATAACGATGATCAGGTTCTTGAGGCGCTGCTTCAGGGTGACGTTCAGATGGCTGCACCTTCGCTGTCCAAGTTCGAGCAGTTCACCAAGCAGTTCCGCATCTTCGATCTGCCCTTCATGTTCAAAAACATCAACGCTGTAGATGAGTTCCAGAACTCTGAAACCGGTCAGGCGATGAAAGAATCCATGACACACCGCGGTCTGCTAGGCCTCGCGTTCTGGCACAACGGCATGAAGCAGATGTCGGCCAACAAGCCGCTGAACCTGCCTTCCGATGCTGATGGTCTGAAGTTCCGCGTGCAGAACTCTGACGTTCTGAAGGCACAGATGGCGGCGATGGGTGCATCCCCACAGCCGATGGCCTTCTCAGAAGTATACGGAGCGCTGCAAACCGGCGTTGTAGACGGTCAAGAGAACACATGGTCCAATATCTACGGCCAGAAGTTCTTTGAAGTTCAGGACGGCATCACCGAAACCAACCATGGCATCATCGACTACATGCTGGTGACATCCACTGATTGGTTCGACGGTCTGCCAGAAGATGTGCGCACGCAGCTGTCCACAATCGTGGCCGAAGTGACCGAAGCGCGTAACGCTGAATCTTCCTCCGTGAACGCAGCTGCCAAGGCCGCGATCCTCGAAGCGGGCGGCGTTGTACGCGAGATTGACGCAGCCGACCGTGAGGCATGGGTTGGCGCGATGAAGCCCGTCTGGGCTGAATTCACAGCCGACGTTGGTCAAGAAAACATCGACGCAGCGCAGGCGATCAACGCCAAACACTAAGACCGCAAGGTCTGACACACACCCCGCCTGCACGTGACAGGCGGGGTGACGTTTTGCACGCATCGCGCGCTTTCCCCCCATCAGTAGGAGTGTTCAATGGCACATGCTTACGTGGCAAAGACGGCCATAGGCCGCATCGTCAACGAGATCGAAGAGACCGCAATTGCTGTCCTTCTGGGCCTGATGACGATCATTACCTTCATCAATGTTGTGTTGCGCTACGGCTTTAACACCGGCCTGATCTGGGGCCTTGAGGCTGTTACCTTCCTGTTTGCGTGGCTTGTGCTCTTCGGGGTCAGCTACACGGTCAAAGTGACCGCTCAGTTGGGTGTCGATGCAGTGATCAACCTGTTTTCCCCCTCCATTCGGCGGTTGCTAGCCTTGATCGCAGGGGCGGTCTGCATCCTTTATGCGGTCTTTGTGATGAAGGGTGCGTGGGACTACTGGGCACCTTTCGCAGGGCTAGACGCAACAACTGGCCGGTGGTTCCCAACAGGATTTGCCAACACGCGCGACCAAGCATGGTACGAGGTGATCGACATCCCGTTCCCCGAATGGCTCCGCTGGATCGAGCCGATCATGAACGAGGGCGAAGCATACGGCAAACTGCCACGATTCATCCCTTATGCGATCTTGCCGTTTGGCATGGCCTTGCTGCTATTCAGATTCATTCAGGCCTTCATCCGCGTCTGGCGCGGTGAAGCAACCAGCCTGATCGTGAGCCATGAGGCCGAAGACGACATCAAAGATGTCCAACATATGAACGCGGGGAACTAAGCGGATGGAAGTTCTTGTCCTATTCATGATGGTCGTCGGCCTGATGCTGATTGGTGTGCCAATCGCGATCTCGCTGGGGACGTCCTCTATTATATTCTTGCTGGTGCTGTCCGATACCTCGCTGGCGTCAATTGCTCAGACACTGTTTCAGGCGATGGCGGGGCACTACACGCTGCTGGCGATCCCGTTCTTCGTGCTGGCGTCATCGTTCATGTCCACCGGCGGGGTGGCGAGGCGGATAATCCGATTTTCCATCGCGCTTGTCGGTCATTTGCCGGGTGGTTTGGCGATTGCGGGTGTCTTCGCCTGTATGCTGTTTGCCGCCCTGTCAGGCTCGTCTCCTGCGACCGTGGTTGCCATCGGCTCCATCGTAATCGTCGGCATGCGCGAAGTCGGCTATACCAAGGATTTCGCTGCAGGCGTAATTGCGGTGGCGGGCACTTTGGGCATCCTGATCCCACCCAGCATCGTGATGGTTGTCTATGCATCGGCAACGGACGTGTCCGTCGGGCGGATGTTCCTTGCGGGCGTCATTCCGGGCCTGTTGGCCGGTACCATGCTGATGGTTACGATCTACATCATCGCGCGGGTGCGTAACCTGCCAAAGGGTGAATGGCGCGGCTGGGGCGAGGTACGCTCTGCTGGGTTTGAGGCCGGTTGGGGGCTGTTCCTGATCGTGATCATTCTGGGCGGCATCTATGGCGGTATCTTTACCCCCACCGAAGCGGCGGCGGTTGCGGCTGTCTATGCCTTCTTCATCGCCAACTTTGTCTACCGCGATATGGGTCCACTGCATGTAGCCGGTGACGGCAACAATCTGGCCTTGTGGCAAAAGCCCAAAGCGCTGCTGACGGTGTTCTTCCACCGCGATGTGCGCGACACGCTGTTTGATGCGGGTAAGTTGACGGTAACGCTGATGTTTATCATCGCCAACGCGTTGATCCTTAAGCACGTGCTAACAGACGAGCAGATCCCGCAGCAAATCTCGGCGGCGATGCTGAATGCGGGCTTCGGTCCGGTGATGTTCCTTGTCATTGTGAACGTGATCCTGCTGATCGGCGGCCAGTTCATGGAGCCGTCGGGCCTGTTGGTTATTGTGGCACCGCTGGTGTTCCCTATTGCGATCGAGCTTGGCATTGATCCGATCCATCTGGGCATCATCATGGTGGTGAATATGGAAATCGGGATGATCACGCCGCCGGTAGGGCTCAACCTGTTTGTGACCTCAGGGGTGGCCAACATGCCGATGATGAACGTGGTGCGTGCCGCACTGCCGTTCCTTGCCGTGCTGTTCGTCTTCCTGATTATGGTAACCTACATTCCGATCATCTCGACTTGGCTACCGACGCTTATGATGGGGCCTGAGATCATCACGAGATAGGGCAGGCACCTGCACCAGAAAAAAAGGGCGCCGGACCATAATTGGTCCAGCGCCCTTTGCAATTAATATGGTCTGCCGTCAGCCTTAGCTGTCAGCGAGTGCTTGAATGATCGGCGCGAAATCAACCGCCTTCAGGGACGCACCACCAACCAGCGCGCCGTCTACATTGGCTGCCTGAAAAATGGTCGCGGCATTGTCCGGCTTAACCGACCCGCCATAAAGTAGCGGAATCATATCCGCGATTTCAGCGCCATAACGCGCCTCTAGCTTGGCGCGGATAAAGTCATGGACTTCGACAATCTGCTCAAGCGTCGGGACTTTGCCGGTGCCAATGGCCCAGATCGGTTCATACGCGATGACGGTGTTGTCGGCTGTCATCTGGTCGGGCAGGGAGCCCGCAAGCTGTCCCGCGATGATGTCGAGCGTGTTGTTCGCCTCGTGATTCTCAAGCGTCTCGCCGATACAGATGATCGCGGTGAGGCCCGCGGCCCAAGCGGCCTTGGCCTTCTTGCGGACATCGCGGTCGCGCTCTTCATGGGTATCGCGGCGTTCGGAATGGCCGACGATGACATATTTCGCACCAGTGTCGGCAATCAACGCAGCGGAAATATCGCCGGTGAAGGCACCGCTTGTTTCCATGTGGCAATCCTGCGCACCGATCTCGATGCCGGTGCCGCGTGCAGCCTCGTGGGCGCGGAACAACAGCGGGGCGGGTGGGCAGATCACAACCTCAGGCGATGTCACGGGAAGCATCGCGTTCAAGGCACCCAGTTCGGCAAGGCATGCCGCGGTTCCGTTCATTTTCCAGTTGCCTGCTGCCAGTTTGCGTCGCATTTTCTGCCCCTTGTTCCGGTTGCCGATCTCTAGCACCGGCTGGGGCGCACTTCAACGATGGGGTTGGAATTGTCGCAGCCATCGCGGTAGGAGGAGGCGACACGATAAAGGAGAGGGCGATGATCCCGGCTATCGATCTGCAGGCACTCAGCGCAGAAGACCCTGCTGCATTGGAAGCCATGCGTGAGGCGGCCACCGGTGTCGGGTTTGCGACGGTTCATAACACCGCGCTGTCCGGCGGGCGCGTGCGTGAAGTGATCGAAACATATCGTTCGTTTTTCAAGCTGCCCGAAAGTGACAAGAAGCCCTACAGCATGGCGGGCACTGGTGCCAATCGCGGCTGGGGCGCGGCAGGAACAGAGCAGGTCGATCCGGATGCAAATCCCGATTACAAACAGTATTTTGACAGCGGCGTGCGGTTGAAACCTGATGATCCGTGTGCAGAAATGTCAGTCTATGCGCCCAACATCTGGCCCGCGCAGCCCGAAGGGTTCGAGCAGGTGATCAGCGCCTACTTCGATGACGCATGCGAAGTGGCGATGGCGGTGCTGCGCGGTGTGGCGCAGTCCATTGGCGCGCCGCGCGATGCCTTTGATGCGGGGTTCGAGACTCCGATGGCGCTTTTACGCGGCAATTATTACCCTTCGCGCCCCGTTTGGGCTGGTGCCAAGGATTTAGGCATCGCGACCCATACCGACTATGGCTGCCTGACCTTGCTGGCCACCGATGGCTCTGCGGGGCTGGAGGTGCGCAAACGGGGCGGCGGATGGATTCCGATCAGTGCAGAACCTGGCACCTTTGTGATCAACTTTGGTGAGATGATGGAGGCATGGACCGACGGGTGCGTGCGCGCCACGCCGCACCGTGTGGTGGGCGGCAGCAACGAGCGGATATCCGTGCCGCTGTTCTTTAATCCGTCTCACGATACCAATGTGGCGCCGCTGGGATCAGACAAGGTTGTTCTGGCTGGAGAGCATCTGGCAGCGCGGTTTTGTGAGACCTATCTGCACCTCAAGAAATCATGAGCGCGGCCTATGAAGCCTAGGTTCTGCGTGTCTGGTGTGACACCGTAGACGGAGCGCATGATGTCTGGCATCTGCGCCGTGTCGGGGCCTTGGCGCTGCGGATTGCAGCCGTAGAAGGTGGCGATCTGGAGGTGATCGAGGCGGCATGTTTCCTGCATGATATCGTGAACCCGCCCAAAGATGATCCGGCCCGCGCGCAGGCAGCAGCGCTGTCAGCGGCACATGCGTCGGCGTTTCTGTTGGGACGCGGGATGACTGAATCTAAGGTGAAGGCCGTAGCTCATGCTATTGAAGCGCATAGTTTTTCCGCAGGCGTCCGCGCGCAAAGCATCGAGGCGTAGGTGGTGCAGGATGCCGACCGGCTTGACGCACTGGGCGCGTTGGGGATTGCGCGCTGCTTTAACGTTTCAGGCCAGATGAATGCTGCGCTGTTCCATGGGGGTGACCCGCTGGCACAATCGCGGGCCTTGGATGACCGCGCCTATGCGCTGGATCATTTCGAGGTAAAGCTTTTTCGCGTGGCAGATACATTGAACACCGCCACCGCGCGCGAAATGGCGCAGAAGCGTGTCGCGTTTATGAAAAGCTTCCGCGCGCAGTTTGTGTCCGAGATCGCCGTCTAGCCAAGTGCCGCCATTGCCTCACGCGCCAGCGCGCTGGCTTCTTCGGGATCATCCAGATATGAGTCCGGCAGCGTCCAGTATGGCATGGAGGCGGCGGCGCCGTTCTTGCGAGTATAGGTCCATTCCTCACCGCCCAGCGCCTTTATCCGGTCGGCAAAGGGGCCTTTCGCGGCCTTGAGCATCAACCGTCCGTCTGACAGTTGCAGCGCAAATATTTGGGCACCGCAATAAATCCCCATGCCGCCGAACATGCGGCGGGTGGTAAGATCGGGAATGTTTTCAAAAAGATCGCGTGCGAAGGCCATATCGGCCTGCGACAGGCTCACTTGGCAAAGAGCGCTTCGTCGAACTTTATGGATTCGCCGCAGCCGCACGCCTCTGTCACGTTGGGGTTCTTGAACTTGAATCCACTTTCCAACAGCGCTGTTTCATAGTCGATCTGCGTGCCGAACAGGAACATCTGCGCCATTGGCGCGATCATGATGCAGGCGCCATCCTGTTCTACAACTTCGTCATTGGGATCAGCATCATCCACATATTCCATGGTGTATTCCATGCCTGCACAGCCGCCCTTCTTCACGCCGATGCGCAGACCTGCGTGGCCTTTTGCCGTCATCAGTTTGATAATCTGTGCTGCTGCTTTGTCGGTCATGGTGACCGCTTGCTTGCCTGGAATTCCGAACATATTGGTGCTCCTTCAGCTTCATAGATAGGGATGGGCGGGCACAATCTCAAGAGGTTAGTACCCCAGTGCGCGCATTGTCGCGATGGTGGCAAAACTGGCGGCCAGCGCCCAGCCGAAAGAGGCCAGTGTGCCGATGATCACATATTCGCTCATCTTCTGGTCTCTTGCGACTGTATCAAAGCGCAAAATTGACTTTGCGGCGATCAGAAACCCGATCCCCGAAGGTTCTCCGATCATGACCATCAAGAAGATCAGCCCGCGCTCCATCAGCCCGATCATCCGGCCAGCGTGCTCCAACCCTTCGGGCTGCGCGTCAGACTTATAGCGTGACATCAGGTGCCCAACAGCCACACCGCCGGCCATGGTCGCGCTGATAAAACCGCTTAGGACTAGTGCGATCTGGATCATGTCGGTGGAAAGGGGCGGCCACCATGGATCAATAACCCATGCAGGCAGCCAAACCACGGCCAGAAACAGAATAAGCAGGTGCGCGCCCTGATCCACTAGATAAGTGCGCAGCGTGTCAGGGGCGAATTTTATCTTGATGGTATCAATGGCGATATGGCTCAGGGCGATGCCAAGGCTGAGAAGCATTGCACCGCCTGAAAACAGCGCTGTCAGCGCAAAGGCATGCGCTCCATGCATGAGCATGATCCAAGGACGCTGTTTGTTCAGGACCATATAGGTGGTCTGGAAAACAAAATCGGCCAACAGGTGTGCTGTAACAAGCGCAATCAGCAATTCAATCGTTAGAAGAGGGATAACAGGAAGGCTCATATAAAAAGGGTTGCTTTCTGAGTTTGCAATATAATTAGGTTGCTATCTAGCACTTTCATAAGCCTCACAACTTTCAACCAACCCAGCAAGTCCTGCCGCATCCGCCTGTTTCTGGATCATCTGGCGACTCCGGCCCAGCGCGTGGGCCAGCTCGTCCTGCGTTGGCGGAGCGGGAGCGAGCAGTGCTTGGACCACCTGCGCCTGTTTGGCGGTCCAGCTCTGCGCAATGATGTCTGCCAGCGGCAGAGCGGTGCGCAGCAGCGCGGGTGCATCAGGTGCTGACATACGCGGCGTCCGTTTGATTGCGTCAAGCGCGTGGCCCGAGTGCACAAAGGCAGGCCCGTCACCGGCGGCCAGATCAACCCCGTGCAAGTTTCCTTCACCTATCCCGATGCCGATACGTGTATCGCGTCCTTTGCCGGTGCAGCGCACAGCCGCACGCAGGCTAAGTGCTGCGCGCATGGCATAGCGGACAGGCAGTGCCATCTGCCAGCCATCACCGCGAAACCGTGCAAAGGCGGTGCGGCTGTCGGGCCAGTCGGCAATGTCGCGCGCGGCAGTCTCCAGCGCCACAAACACTTCGGACAACGCGTCATGCTCCAGATCGCCGGAGCGGACGATATCACCGGTGAAAACGGCCCAGTTCTGCATTGTTGCCCCTTGCTGTGTCCTTGGTCTTTAGCCCAGTTTGACAGGCCGCGCGCACAGGGGCAACAACGCAAACGGGCCGCCCCTCATCAAGAAGGACGGCCCGCGCGTGTGCATTAAAGGGAAAGCTTACATAAAGCCCAGTTCAAGGCGGGCTTCATCAGACATCATGTCCATACCCCAAGGCGGCTCCCAGACCAGATCGACGTCTACCTGCTTAACGCCGGCAATCGGCTCGACGGCATCGGCGACCCAACCGGGCATCTCGCCTGCAACGGGGCACCCCGGAGCGGTCAGCGACATTTTGATCGCGACCTCGTTGGCCTCGTTTATGTCAATCGTATAGATCAAGCCAAGCTCATAGATATTGACTGGAATTTCAGGGTCATAGACCGACCTACACGCCTCCACGACCTGCTCGTACAGCGGGTGATCCGTGCTGGAAGGCGCAATAAGTGGCGTGCCTTCGAGAGGGGGTGTTGAATTGGTCATCTGCGCCTCATTCATAAACTTGACTATTTATATATGGATTACAGGAGGCGGCGTCCAGAGGGCCAGCCGAAATGATCTGCTGGCCCAACGGAATTTCAAAAGTTTTTCCGAGATCAGAGATCAGAGATCAGAGATCGGGCGAGGCGAGCGGTGTCGAGGCGGCGGCGTCCGCAGGCGAGGTGCCAGTGATGCGTGCTTGATGCAGAATGCCACCCAATGCGCCACCGATCAGCGGCGCCACGATGAACAGCCACAACTGCGAAAGCGCCGTGCCGCCAACAAACATGGCAGGCCCGATTGAGCGGGCAGGGTTCACCGATGTGCCTGTGACTGTGATGCCAACCAGATGGATCATGGTCAGCGTCAGACCAATCGCCAAGCCGGCCATGGCCGCATTGCCTGTCTCGGATGTGACGGCCAGAATGACGACAAGAAACACAGCCGTGGCAATTACTTCGAAAAGGAAGGCCGAGATCATAAAGAACTCACCACCATAATCGGGGCCCCAGCCGTTCTGGCCCAATCCGTTGCTGGCGATGTCGTATCCGCCGGCGGAATTGGTTGCCATGATGTAGATGGTAGCAGCAGCGACAATCGCACCAACAGTCTGGAATACCGCGTATCCCCCGAATTCCTTAAGCGTCATGCGGCCCGCGACCAGCATGCCCATAGAAACGGCCGGATTGAGGTGCGCACCAGAGATTTGACCGATGGAATACGCCATCGCCACGACCGAGATACCGAAGGTAAAGCTGATGCCAGTGATCGAGATTGAATCCGCGATACCAATCCCGCCGCCCGCCAAAACGGCCGAACCAACCCCGAAAAAGACGAGAACGAACGTCCCGATCGCCTCTGCAATGTACTTGCGCATTAGTATTACCTCCCAAAAATTAACTAAGCGCGGCTTGTTTGCCGCTACATAATCGACCTTGGAGGAACTCTTGGACTGCGAATAAGGGAGAAATCCCACATTTCTCCCCCAAAAGGTGAGGATATCAGCGATTTTAGCGTAGATTACGGTGAAATCAGTTTTCGTTGATATCGCGGGTTACAACCCGTGCGCCACTGGACTGGTTTTTGAATACCCGTTTTAAAACCACCCACGCAAGCAGTGAGAGCGCTGCAAACAACGCCAGCAGGGCGGAGGTGTTGGACAGCAGGCTCAAGCCTACCACTACTGTCATGGCGAGCGCCCCCAGCGCAAATCCCAGAAAGATCGAGGACGGGACGACGAGTTCGACCAAGGCCAGCGCAAGAACTGCGCAAAGCCAGACCCACCAGATATGCAGCAAACCATCCATCATCTGCGCCCTTTGAGCAGTTTAAACGCATCGCCAAAGGCGGCAAGGGCTTCAGAGGGAATAACGACGGTTTGATTGCCTGCGCCAGTGCTCATGGTGCCAAGCGCCTCAACTTGTTTGAGCGCAATATGGTACTGCGCCGCCTCAAGTCCGTTTTCATTAATCGCATGGGCCACAACCTGCGTGGCATAGGCTTCGGCGTCCGCCAGTACGCGGCGCGCCTTGGCGGTCTGCTCGGACGCATAAAGCTCTGCGTCAGCGGCCAGTTCGACCGCACGTTTTGAGCCTTCAGCCTCGGTCACTTGCGCACGACGGGCGCGTTCGGCGTTAAGCTGCTGCATCATGGCCGCGCGGGTGGCGGCATCAAGGTTAACGTCCAGAATTTCGGCGCGGGTGACCTCGATCCCCCAATTCTCGACCGATTCCACGACATTTGTCTTGATCGTAGCGATCAGCGCGGAGCGGTTGGCCTGCACTTCGTCGAGGTCCATCATCCCGATCTCGGCACGCACGATACCGGCCACGGTTGTGGCAATGGCACTGTCTACATCGCGGATGCGGTATACGGTCTTTTCGGGCTCAATGATGCGGTAGAAAACCGATGTATCTACCTGAACCAACACGTTGTCGCGGGTGATCGCGTCTTGGGAAGCTGTTGGTAGCTGCCGCTCAAGAATGGAAATCTGGTGGGCGACCTTGTCAAAGAAGGGCACAATCAGGTTGATCCCTGGCCCCAGAACCGCGCGCAGACGGCCAAAGCGTTCAACCACGTGCTGTTCGGACTGCGGCACAATACGCACCGCTTTGACCACAACAATGACCAGCACAAGCGCCAGAAGCAACCAGCCAAGATTGCTTTGCAAAAGGTTCAGGATAAGTTCTTCGATGGGCACGGTGGCATTCCTTAATTCGGTTGGTTTTAGTTTGCTGGTGAAACGCGTTGATTGCAAGATGCGGGGCGCTGCGGTAGGTCGGCGGAACAACTCTGCGAGGGCATGCTATGACCGGATTTTCTTATCAGATCGACGCCACAGACGGGCGCGCCCGTACGGGTAAGATCAACACGCCGCGCGGCGAAATCCGCACGCCTGCCTTCATGCCCGTCGGCACCGCCGCGACTGTCAAGGCGATGATGCCGGAATCAGTGCGTGAGACGGGTGCGGATATCCTGCTGGGTAACACCTATCACCTGATGCTGCGCCCCACAGCCGAGCGGATCGATCGCCTTGGTGGGGTGCACAAGTTTATGAATTGGGACCGCCCAATCCTCACGGATTCCGGCGGGTTTCAGGTCATGTCGCTGGCCAATTTGCGCAAGCTGACTGAACGCGGCGTGACCTTCAAAAGTCACATCGACGGCTCCAAGCATGAAATCACACCCGAACGCTCAATGGAGATCCAAAAGCTGTTGGGCTCGGACATTGTGATGTGCTTTGACGAATGTCCCGCGCTGCCTGCGGATCGTGACCGCATTGCTTCCAGCATGGAGCTGTCGATGCGGTGGGCCAAACGTTCCCGCGAGGCATTTGGCGACCGGCCCGGTCATGCGCTGTTCGGCATTCAACAAGGCGGGTTGGAGCAGGACCTGCGCCAACAAAGCGCGGACGCCCTGCGCGAGATCGGCTTTGACGGCTATGCTGTCGGTGGCCTTGCTGTGGGTGAAGGACAGCAGGCGATGTTTGACTGTCTTGATTACGCGCCAGAGCAATTGCCGCAGGACAAGCCGCGCTATCTGATGGGCGTGGGTAAGCCGGATGACATCGTCGGCGCCGTGGCGCGCGGGATTGATATGATGGACTGCGTGCTGCCGTCACGCTCCGGCCGAACGGGTCAAGTATTCACCCGCAAAGGTGTGCTGAACATCAAGAACGCCCGCCACGCCGATGATCCACGCCCATTGGACGAAGATTGCGGCTGTCCTGCGTGCCAGAACTATTCGCGCGCGTACCTGCACCACGTGTTTCGGTCCCAAGAGATGATCTCTTCCATGCTGCTGACATGGCACAATCTGCGGTATTATCAGGATCTTATGGCCGGCATGCGCGATGCGATCGGGGCAGGGACCTTTGCGGCGTGGCAGTCGGACTTCCACGCCATCCGCGCACAAGGCGATATTGATCCACTTTAGATCCTGCGCAACTGATGTTTGTCCAATAGGCTGAGCAGCGTTTCTTGCGCTTGGGTCCGGTGGGCGTGGTAGATGCGGTAGACGGCATCCGCCTCATGCTTTTGGATCGCTTCCATGACCTGACGGTGGTCTTGGTTCGATTTTTGGGGAATTTCACGCATGACCATGGTCATCGCGCGGGCGCGGCGGACTTGATCCGCCATCATGGAAAAAAACGCTGGTGATGCGGCTGTTACAGCCCAGCCGTACAAGTTCCGATTAGAATTAGTCGTCGACGTTTGCTCAATCCCGTAGATCGCCCGCCTCTAAGGCGGCTCCATGCTGTCGATGGCGCTGGCCAGTCTCGCAAGCTCGCCATCGCTCTAGCCCGTCTTGGCGGCATTGCGCGCGGCACCACTTTCAAGCGCGTTTAGCAACTCGTAGCTTTAGCGTATGTCAGTGGCAGACAGCGCAAGGATGCGCACGCCTTTGCTGGGGCGCATCTCCAGAAGGTCTTGCGCGACATACTAAGCTGTGTCGCCAGCTCCGTCTCAAGGTGGTCCGACCCCGCTGCAAGCTGCCTACTAAAGATCAGGTCGCGCAATTCCTCGATTGCGTGATTACTGCTTGCGCGTGTCTTGGAAGCGCCTACGTCGATAATCTGTCAGATCACTAGTTTGTGCCCCTTGGCAGGCGACGTATAAATTGCGATCTCGATCTGGATCACCTGCAAATAGTCACGCGCCTCGTTTTCAAAACCGGTATCCTCGAGAAGATCTGTAATACCGTGCGATTGCAGGTTGTGAACGCAATCCCAGCCAAAGCCTTGCCACGTGTTCGAGCCGAGGGTTTCGGTCAGGGCGCTTTGCCCCGTGTGGGATAAGGACGTCGCAGGCTGGGTAAGCTACGGCGTTGGCAAGTCGGTAAGAAATGATGGCGCGAACTTTGGCTAAAGCTCTATCTAGGGGGGGCGTTGTCGTCGGAGACGGTGAACAACGCCAGCATCGGTGACGCGCTGACGCCATTGCTGGTGCTTGGTATCCCGAACTCGCCGCCAGCGGCAGCGCTTATGGGCGCATTCAAGATCAATAACATCATTCCCGGCCCCACAATCGATCCGGAGATTATCCTACGCGTGGTTGCTATTATGGTGATGGCGTCTTTGACGATGCTGCTGTTCATCGCCAGCATCATTATCAAGATCCTGTGCATTCCGCAGACTGCTTTCCTGCCGTTTGTCATGGTGCTGACCACCATCGGATCGGTTAGCTTGGGTGGAGGAAACTACGACCTTTATCTCATGCTCGAGGTCGGGTTCGTGGCCTTCTTCATGAAACTGTTGCGCTACCCAATCGCGCCATTGGTGATTGGCGTGATCCTTGGCGGGTTGTTTGATGAGACGTTTTGTAGGTCATTGCTGATATCAGAGGGTGATCTTTCGGTCTTTATCAGCCGACCGAAGGCTGCCATCTTGCTGACACTGAACGTCGCGCTGATCCTGTCGCGGCTGCCGGTGATCCGGGGTATGTTTGCGCGTCTTCGTAGAAAGGTGATCTGATGCCCTACGCCGTAGTCGTAACATTCGTTATCAAGCCTCAAGCGTTTGACGAATTCCTGTATCTGATGTGGGTCAACGCCCGCAAAAGCCTTGAGGTGGAGGCAGGCTGCCACCAGTTTGATATCTCAACTGATCCGGACCGTCCAAATGAGGTATTCCTCTACGAGATTTACACAGACCGCGCGGCATTCGAGGCGCATCTAACATCCGACCACTTCAAGTCTTTTGATGGCGACACTGCCGAAATGACCTTAACCAGAGAAGTTCGGACTTATACGCAGGTGGTCCAATGAGTACGTGGGAGGTGCACGCGGTCAAATACGCCGATCGCGATGCGCGCACTCACGCTGACAGCTTTCTGATTGATGACAGTCACGATGTGGCCCACGCGATTGACTGCTTTATCAGGGTGTTACGGCACGGCGCGGCGCGGAGGTTATCGTCGTTGATACCTGTTATGACATCGAAGAGGTCACAGCGCGCAACCGTCCAATCCGCATGGACCCGAGGGAAGTGTTGGTCGCTCTGGGCATCACGCCCAAGAGGTCTCAACCGTCAGTGTGACGCATCTTCACTATGACCACGCAGGCGGGCTGCACCTTTTCCGAACGCCACGCTGCACATACAGGCTGGATGGTTCTGGCGTCGGATGCGCCCTACTAATATGAGAATGTTCTGGAGCGAAAACCGTTCCCGATAGTTGTCGACCTGCAAGACATGCTCGACGGTTTTGCCACGCTTAAGCGTCTTGCGGCAGCGCCAGAGCTTATCACTGCGGGCCATGATCCGTTGGTGCGTTATCGGTTTCCAGCGGGGATAGCGCCGCATGTCAGCCGCCTAAATCAAGGCCCGATTAAGGATTTTCCGCAATGGAGTTTGGTGTCATCGCAGATGATTTCACTGTCGAGCCGGATAACGCGTTGACCCTAGCGATGGGCGGCATGTCCACTGTGCAGTTTGTCGGTGTACCTGACGCGCCTACCGGTAAGGTTGATGCAGGGGAGCTAAAGTCCCGTACCATTCCAGTTGCGCAGGCCGTTGCGCAGTCTCTTGCTGCATGTGAATGGCTAGTGGCCCAAGAGGCGAGCCAGATCATCTTTAAGGTCTGCTCCACCTTTGGCAGTAAGGCGCACGGCAATATCGGACCTGCCGCCGCAACGCCTTGGTGAAACTGCTGTGATCGTTTGCCCAGCATTCTCCGAGAACGGGGGGAGCGTGTTTGAGGCGCATTTGCTTGTTAGCGATTTCTTGTTGAATGAAACCAAGATGCAGGATCATCCGTTGACCCCGTTGACCGATCCGGATCTTCGCTGTGCTCAGCGTGCGCAAGCCGACTGGCTGGTGCGCCACATTGATTTCCGCACCGTGGACAAAGGGGCCGGGGCCATCGCGGCCGCCTTGCCGCAAACACCCTCGATGGTCATCGTTGATGCCGTGCGGGATGAGGACCTTTCCCAGATCTCTATCGCCACGAGGGGGCCTAAAGCACCTCGTCGTCACCGGCGGTGAATCTTCGGGGGCGTGGTGGCGAGCCTGAATGCAGGTGCCTTGTGGATTGATCCCAAGAAAGCGGCGGGAGTCCCTAAAATGCTGATTGAGGATAGCGGCATCGCAATAGCTCTCAAATCAGGGATTTTTGGCGGCCCCGATTTTTTCGGAAAAAGCCTGACCATGATGATGAAGCCACGATGATCGAGATGGCCACAATGCGTGAACAGATCGGACTTTTTGCCAGGTCGATCCTTGATAGCGGGCTGACGTCTGGCTCGACCCGCAATATTTCGGCCCGTTTGTCTGACGCGACGGTCCTGATGACCCCCACGGGCAGCTCTATCGGGTTTTTGGATCCCGCACGTATCAGCTGTTTGTTCGCGAACATTAGGCCGTTGTCTGGCGATGCGCCTACCAGAGAAATTCCGCTGCACACTGCATTTTACGACACGCGCGCTGAAACGGGGGCGGTTTGGCGGGAAACGATCAGCCTCATTGCTGGCGAACCACGGACCTGTGATCGCTGGGCACGATCTTGAAGCGACCGTCTTTGCGATGGAAGACCAGGAGGAAGGCGCCAAGCTTGCCATGATGACACGCTGCATGGAGCGGATCTGCCTGTTGTCCGAAGTTGTCGCCAGCCTGCGATTGAAATACCCTACCTAGGCAAGGCCGCTAACGGTCACGGAATAGCCGAAAGTGGCACTTTCTTTTGGCGCCAATGTGATGGCGTTGGGACGTTGCGCGATTTGCGGGCCATCCCCGACATAAGACGCGGTGCCGTGCCAAGGCTCGATACAGAGGAACGGCGCGCTGACAGGTTGCCACAGCGCCAGATCAGGCAGGTTATCAAAGCGGAAATCGAGCGCGGGACCGGATCGAGGTCCATAGCGCAGGGCATCAGTTCCGTTTGGGAACACCAGTGCGCCGTCGTTGAACCGCTCTGCCTGCAACTCCAGATCGCCTTCAACAAATGGTCCTGCAAGCGGCTCGGGTATCAGCAACCCATCGTCGATCGCGCGCTTGTCCGGCGAGCCGCCGCCCGCCAGTGTGACGTGGTGCGTGGCCTGATTGGCCTGGGGCAACGGCCAGCAAAATGCGGGATGAAAGCCAAAGCCGAAGGGCATTGGGCGCGTATCCTCATTGGTGACATGCGCAGTGACGTGCAAGGTGGCGCCGTCCAGCATGTGGGTCAGGCGTAGCGCAAACGCAAAGGGATAAGCCTTGCGGCTTTCCTCGGTATCGGTGAGCAGATGGCGACAAATGGTTGAGCTGTGCTCTTCCAGCGTGAATAGACTGCGCCGCGCAAATCCGTGCTGCGGCATGGGTGCGCTGTGGTCATCCACTGCAACCGTATCCTCAACAGCCCGTCCCACGATGGGAAAAAGCACGGGCGCGCGTCCGGTCCAATAGGCCGCATCACCATGCCACAGTAAATCATCCCCAGCCGAGGTGCGCAGGAACTGCATCTCGGCCCCAAGGGGGCCTACCTCAAGGCTCAGCGTGTCGTTTTGCAGAAGTGTTGGCGTCGTCATGATGCGGTCTTCCGGATGAGTGGTTACCTTCAGCTTATCCGCTTCAAGAGCCTTCGTCATCACTGTCTCGGCTCGATTAGGACACCTCGTAGGCGTTCATGGTGAACAGCTCATATTCCGCGACTGGTTCATCGTCTTGGTTGGTTACGGTTACATGCCAGCGGACTTGCCCGTATTCCGCCGTGCGCGGGGTCTTTTGTTTGACTGACAAGCGCACTTTGATGCTGTCTTCGGGGGAGACTGGCTTCATGAAGTTGAGGTTCGCAAGGCCGGTGTTGGCCAGCACGGGGCCGGGATCGGGTTGCACGAACAATCCGGCGGCAAAGCTTAGTAAAAGATAGCCGTGGGCGACGCGGCCAGGGAAAAAGGGGTTGGCCTTGGCGGCTTCCTCATCCATGTGGCCATAGAACGTGTCACCCGTAAAGTGCGCAAAGGTTTCAATGTCTTCCAGCGTGACCTTGCGGTTTTTTGTATAAAGCGTCTCACCCAGCTGCAGCTGGTGATAGCTGCGGGTGAAGGGATGCGGTCCGCCGGTATGTTCCGTCGCGCCCGGCACCCAGCGCTGGCCCACGGCAGTCAGAATGTCAGGGCTGCCCTGAACGGCCGTGCGCTGCATATAATGCATCACACCGCGAATTCCGCCCAATTCTTCTCCGCCGCCGGCGCGGCCTGGACCGCCGTGGATCATATGTGGCATGGGCGCGCCATGACCGGTGCTTTCAGCCATGGAATCGCTGTTGTTAAAGTAAAGCCGCCCGTGCCACGGACCCGCACCCAGTACCATCTCGCGCGCGAGGTCCCCGTCGCGGGTGATGACCGACGCCACCAGCGATCCTTTGCCACGGTTGAGCAGGTCAATTGCGTGCGCCGCATCACGGTATGGCATGACGGTGCTGACGGGACCAAAGGCTTCGGTAACATGCAGCCGCTCGGCGGCATCAGGATCGGCGCAATGGTAGAGCATGGGCGGCAAGAACGCACCCTTGTCGCGGTCCGCACCAACCACCTCGAAGTCATCGGGGTCGCCAAAGACGCGTTCGGACTCGGTCCCTAGCATGGCTGCTTTGGCCAATACATCGTCGCGTTGCGAGGTGCTAACCAGCGGCCCCATGCGGGTTGCAGGATCGCGCGGATCGCCGATCACTGTTTTGGCCAGCCGTGCCGAGAGCGCCTCGATCACTGCCTCCACATGAGCGGCAGGGGCCATGATGCGCCGGATGGCAGTACATTTCTGGCCCGCCTTTGTGGTCATCTCGCGGTGGGCTTCCTTGATGAACAGATCGAATTCCGCCGTGCCGGGTGTGGCATCGGGGCCTAGAACAGAGGCGTTGAGGCTGTCTTGTTCGGCCACAAACCTTACGGCATTTTGCAGCAAATGTGGTGTCGCGCGCAGCATCAGCGCGGTGTCGGCAGAGCCGGTGAAGCTGATGACATCCTGCGCGTCCGTGTGCAGCAGCAGGTCGCCCACACCACCGGAGATGATCTGAAGCGCGCCTTCGGGCAGGATGCCACTGTCGAGCATCAGTTTGACGCAAAGCTGGGTCACATAGCAGGTGGCAATAGCTGGTTTGACGATGCTCGGTACACCGGCAAGGAAGGTTGGCGCGAATTTCTCCAACATGCCCCAGACGGGGAAGTTGAAGGCGTTGATATGGATGCCAACCCCTTGCAACGGAACGCAAACGTGCTGGCCCATAAAGCTGCCGTTGCGGCCAAGCTGTTCCAGCTCTCCGTCAAGGTAGATCTGTGCATCCGGCATTTCGCGACGACCTTTGGCAGCGAAGACAAACATGGTGCCGATGCCGCCATCAATGTCGAAAGCGTGGTCTGACTGCGTCGCTCCAGTGTGGAAAGAAAGATCGTACAGCGCCTGCTTGTGTTCGGACAGGTGCAAGGCCAACGCCTTGAGCATCCGGGCGCGGTCATGAAACGTCAGCGCCCGCAAATTCCGCCCGCCCACATCGCGGGCATAGGCATGCATGCCAGCCACATCGAGGCTGCTGTTGCCGGCCTGCGCGATGACGTCACCCGTGATGGCGCAAGCGATGGGTCGTGCGCTGCTGTCAGGGGCAATCCAGCTACCAGCGGCAAAGGAGGGGATATCGGAAAGGGTCATCAGGCTGTCCTGTCGCTGGCGGCGTGAAGTTTCAGGGCGTTGAGGGCGTCGGTTGCAGCTTTGGTCCACAGCGCGCGCAAGTCGTCATTGCTGCTGCTGCGCAGGCCGAACTTCAGCAGCCTCGCATCACGCCCCTGATCGCCGGTGCCAAAGCTGGCGGCGACACGGGGCCACCAGTAATCGACCGAGGCTTGAAGCTTTGCGCCACGCTTTACCAGCACAGTCAACCCTTCGCGGGCAAGGTCAGTATGGGCTTGCTCGACCGGTTCAATCTCGCGGAAGGTCTCGGCCAGCGGCTGATAGGATAGGCTGCGGTAATCATGCAGCAGAACACCCGCCGCTAATCCCATCAGCAGGTTCATCACCACGGCATCCGCCCAATCGTCAAACGGCGCGTTGAAGACGGGTAGGCGCATATCTTCATAGCTGCGCCGCGCGCCAAGGGGCGCTTCGCGGGGCAGGCGGTCTTCCCACGGGTGGCTGTTGGCGTAGCGGTCGGTGTCGGTGCCGAAATCGGCCATGACGCGCAGGAGGCGTTCGGCGTTCTGGGTCTTTTCCAGCACGATGCGGGCGGATGCGATCCGCTCTGTCACGCCGGGGGCGGCGTTGATCAGGCTGGCAAAGCCGGCGGCGCCTGCCATCTCACTATCCACAAATATTGCCATCAGTCGCATCAACTCTGCGCGGTAGCGCGGGGGGACGTTTTCGGGCGCCGTCAGCTTGCCGCCAGCGGCCAAATAGTCCTCGATAGGCATGGATGTGTGATCATTGGTCATAGTCAAAGGCCACCTTTTCGCTGAGCGGATAGCACTGGCAGGTCAGTACATAGCCTGCCGCCACTTCGTAATCTTCGAGCGCGTGGTTCGTGTGCATCTCGACCTCGCCTTCGGTGACCCGCGCGCGGCATGTCGAACAGACGCCGGCCTTGCACGCAAAGGGCGCATCCAGCGCATTGGCCAAGGCCGCTTCGAGCAGGCTTTGGTCGCGCGGCATGACGAAACTGCGGCTGGCGCCATCCATCGTGACCGAGGCTTGGGTTGTGTTGCCGCTTTGGGCGGCGGTCGTGGAAACCGCGGGCTTTTTCGCGCGCCCCGTCTGGGCCGAGGCGAAAAGCTCGAATTTGATCTGATCGTCGCTGAGCCCGTGATCGCGCAGCGCCGCAGCGATGCCCAGCATCATCGGTTCGGGTCCGCAAATGAACGCGGTGTCGACCGAGGCAATATCGATCCAGCGGCAAAACAGCTGCGCGCATTTCTCAGCGTCCACGCGGCCGGTAAACAGGTCAATGTCCTGTGCGTCCGATTCCAGCACATGGATCACATTCACGCGGCCCATATAGGTGTTCTTGAGGTCTTCCAGCTCATCGCGGAACATGATCGTGCTCACGGCGCGGTTGGCATAGACCAGCGTGAAACGGGAGTGCGGCTCTCGGGTCAGGACAGAGCGCAGGATCGACAGCACGGGTGTCACACCCGACCCGCCGGCAAAGCCCAGATAGTGGCGTTGTGCGTCTGTTTCCAGCGGGGTGTGAAACCGGCCCTGTGGCGGCATGGCTTCCAGCGTATCACCCACCTGCAAGCTCTCATTCGCCCAGGTTGAAAAGGAGCCCCCCTCAACCCGCTTGATGCCTACCTGCAAAGTGCCATCGTCAACGCCTGCACAGATAGAATAGCTACGGCGCAGTTCCTCGCCGTCGAATTCACGCCGGAAGGTGAGGTATTGGCCTTGGATAAAGTCAAACTCCACCCCCTCGGGCGCGGCAAGGCTGACCACCACGGCATCGCGGATAGTCTTGTGGATATGGGTGACGGTCAGCGGTTGGAAACGGGCCATAAGTCCCTCAGATACATTTGAAATAATCGAAAGGCTCAAGACAGCTGAGACAGCGCCAATGGGCCTTGCAGGGGGTTGAGCCGAACTGGCTTACTTTTTCAAGGTCGGTGGATTGGCAGCGCGGGCAGCGTGACGGGCCACCAGCGGGAGAGGGCGGGGCGATCCCGTACTCTTCCAGCTTTGCAGCCCCTTTGGCGCTGAGCCAGTCGGTGGTCCACGCAGGCGAAAGTTTGGTCTTGAGCCGGATGTTGGTCAGTCCGCGGTCGCGCAGGGCAGTCTCTACATCCAGATTGATGATCGACGTGGCGGGGCAGCCGGAATAGGTCGGCGTGATCGCCACCTCCAGCACATCGCCGTCCCACGCCACATCGCGGATGATGCCCAGATCCACCACCGATATCACGGGAATTTCCGGATCAGGCACCTGATCCAGCCAGTCCCAGATGGTTTGGACGTCAGGTTTCACCAAGTTGCACCGGGGTAGGCGCGCTGGAGCCACTGCATCTGCGTCAGCATATGGCCCAGATGCTCGGTGTGGCGTACGCCATTGCGGCCACCCTTGTGGGCGAAGTTGTCTTCGGGGATGCGCAGGGTGGCCTCTGTCAGCGTTGCCTGAACCGAAGCGAGCCAATCCGCGCGCAGGCTTGCGGGATCGGGCGCAATGCCTTGGGCGGCCATTTCGTCGTCCGCGCTGTCGGCCTCGAACATCTCTCCGGTGTAGGGCCACAGCAGATCAAGCGCAGTCTGCATCTTCTCATGGCTCTCAGGAGTGCCATCGCCCAAAGAAACGACAGTCTCGGCAGAACGCTCAAGGTGGTAGGTGGATTCTTTGACCGACTTGGCCGCAATTTCAGCGATCCGTGGATCGGTGGATTGGGCGAGGGCGGTCAGCAGCAGGCGGTGATAGGCGTCAAACAGGAACTGGCGTATGATCGTGTAGCCGAAATCGCCGCTGGGTCGCTCAAGCATCAGGATGTTGCGGAAGTCCCAGACATCGCGCAGGAACGCCAGATCATCGGCCGAACGGCCTGCGTCTTCAACCTCTGCGGCGTATCCCAGCCACATCTGCGTCTGGCCAATCAGGTCCAGCGCGGTATTGGCAAGGGCAATGTCCTCTTCCAGTACAGGCGCACGGCCGCACCACTCGGACACGCGGTGGCCTAGCACCAGTGTATTGTCGCCCAGCCGCAGCAGGGTTTGGAACAGCGCATCGTTTGCCATCACATGTGGCCCACTTCATCAGGCACATCAAAGAAGGTGGGGTGGCGGTAGACTTTGTCGTTGGCAGGGTCATACAACGCTTCTTTGTCGCCAGGGGCTGAGGCGTGAATGGCCTCGGCCTCAACCACCCAAATGCTCACGCCTTCATTGCGGCGGGTGTATACATCGCGTGCGTTCTTGATCGCCATTTCGGCGTCCGGCGCGTGCAGCGATCCAACGTGGCGGTGGCTCAGCCCGTGCTGGCCGCGAATGAAGACCTCAAACAGGGGCCATTCGCCCGTTCTTTTGGGTTGGGACATGTCGTTAACTCCTGAGTGAAAGGGCACCGCACAGCCGGAGCCGTTATTCAGCTGCCAGCTTGGCTGCGCGTTTTTTGGCGGCGTGGGCCAGCATCCCTTCGCGGACCCAAGCGCCGTCTTCCCACGCTTGTTTGCGGGTCTCGAGACGGTCGTGGTTGCACGGGCCGTTGCCTGACAGTACGTCGAAGAACTCGTTCCAGTCGGGTTCGGCAAAGTCGTAGCCGCCCTTTTCGTCGTTCCATTTCAGCGTCTCGTCCGGCACGGTCAGGCCAAGGTATTCGGCCTGCGGCACGGTCTGGTCGACGAACTTTTGACGGAGCTCGTCATTGGTGTTCATCTTGATTTTCCATGCCATGGATTGCGCAGAGTGCACGCTGTCCTTGTCGGAGGGGCCAAACATCATCAGCGAAGGATACCAGAAGCGGTTGAGCGCATCTTGGGCCATCTTCTTTTGCGCGTCCGTGCCGTTGCACATCTTCATCATGATGTCGAAACCCTGACGCTGGTGAAAGGATTCCTCTTTGCAGATACGCACCATCGCACGGGCATAGGGGCCGTATGACGTGCGTTGCAGCGGGACCTGGTTCATGATCGCGGCACCGTCTACCAGCCAGCCCACAGCGCCCATATCGGCCCATGTCAGCGTCGGGTAGTTGAAGATCGACGAATATTTCATCCGCCCTTCATGCAGCGCCTCGAACATCTCGTCGCGGGTGATGCCCAGCGTCTCTGCCGCGCAATAAAGGTAAAGGCCATGGCCTGCTTCATCTTGCACTTTCGCAAGCAGGATAGCCTTGCGCTCCAGCGTGGGCGCGCGGGTGATCCAGTTGCCCTCTGGCAGCTGTCCCACTATTTCTGAGTGAGCGTGCTGCCCGATCTGACGGATCAGGTTCTTGCGGTAGCCGTCTGGCATCCAGTCTTTTGGCTCGATCTTGCCACCCGCATCAATACGCTCCTGAAAGGCGCGCTCTTGCGGCTCCATCTCGTCCAGGGATTTCACTCCCTGGCCGGTAGATTTGATCATTTGTGCATACATAGCTCAGACCCTTTCTAGAATAAGCGCAACCCCTTGGCCGACGCCCACACACATGGTGCAAATCGCATAGCGGCCGCCGGTGCGTTGCAGTTGATACGCGGCTGTCATCACCAGCCGCGCGCCGGACATGCCCAGCGGGTGACCGATTGCGATGGCACCGCCGTTGGCGTTCACATGAGGCGCGTCATCTGCAACACCCAAGGCGCGCAGCGTGGCGATCCCTTGGGAGGCAAACGCCTCGTTCAACTCTATCACATCCATCTGGTCGATGGTCAGACCCGCACGGGCAAGCACCTTTTGCGCCGCTGGAATGGGGCCAATGCCCATGACCCGTGGTGCGACGCCTGCGGCAGACATGGCGACGACACGCGCCATCGGCTTGAGCCCTTGCTGGTTGGCGGCAGCCTCGGACGCAATGAGCATCGCCGCAGCGCCGTCATTCACACCGGAGGCATTGCCCGCTGTCACTGTTTTGTCTGTGCCGTTGATGCCGCGAAGCTTGGCCAAACCTGCCTCGTTTGTTCGGGGGCGGGGGTGTTCGTCGCGGTCAATGATCAGTGCATCGCCTTTGCGCTGCGGGATGGTGACCGGCGTGATCTCTTCAGAGAAAACACCTGCGGCATCTGCTGCCGCCCAACGCTGCTGGGAGCGTACGGCAAAAGCGTCCTGATCGGCGCGGCTGACGCCATAATCTTCGGCCACGTTATCTGCAGTCTCGGGCATCGAATCGACGCCGAACATTTCTTTCATTTTCCGATTGATGAAGCGCCAGCCAATGGTCGTGTCATAGACCGCGTTAGCGCGGCCAAAGGCGGTTTCAGACTTGGGCATCACGAAAGGCGCACGGCTCATGCTCTCAACGCCACCGGCGATGGCCATGTCCATGTCACCAGCGCGGATCGCTCGCGCAGCGGAGCCCACAGCATCAAGGCCAGAGGCACACAGGCGGTTCACGGTGATGCCCGGTACATCCACTGGCAGCCCAGCAAGCAGGGCGGCCATGCGCGCCACGTTACGGTTGTCTTCACCAGCCTGATTGGCGCAGCCCATGACCACATCATCCACACGCGCCCAGTCCACACCCGCATTGCGCGCCATCAGCGCAGCCAGCGGGGTCGCGGCCAGATCGTCTGCACGCACAGAAGAAAGTGCGCCACCGTAGCGCCCGATTGGTGTACGGACTGCGTCGCAGATAAAGGCTTCGGCCATTGGTGATCTCCCATTAAATCTAATTACTGTGGCTACTCTATACCGCATGGATTTTCAAGATATACGTTACATCAACCTAGCGTATAGGTCGCATTAAGTAACGCAATGGCGGAAATCCGCAATCAACCTGTAAATTTCTCATCAACACAGCCCAATCCGCAGTTGCCGAGCATGGGGGTTCGCGCCATGTTAGGGAAAACACCTGCAAAACGCGGGACCCCATTGAAACAGGCGGGTAGGGTGCACAATTACCTACCCATACCGGAGACGGCCCAAACGTTGCCTCGAAGAGGGACTAAAGCCGTTTTGCCAAGATAAGGAAAAGAGCATGCAAGAGCCTCTGAACGCGAGCTATCCCGTACTTCCATTGCGCGATATCGTCGTATTCCCCCATATGATTGTCCCGCTGTTTGTGGGTCGCGAAAAATCCGTTCGCGCGTTGGAAGAAGTCATGGCCGATGACAAGCAAATCCTGCTGTCGAGCCAGATTGATCCGGGCATTGATGATCCTGACAGTGACGGCATTTTCAAAGCCGGCGTGCTGGCGAATGTCCTGCAACTGCTGAAACTGCCCGATGGCACCGTAAAGGTGCTGGTCGAAGGCCAAGCGCGTGTGCGCATCACCGAATACCTTGAGAACGACAACTTCTTTGAAGCCCGCGCTGAATACCTGACAGAGATGCTGGGCGATGCCGCCACCACCACAGCGCTGCTGCGGTCGGTTGCCGATGAATTTGCGCGCTACGCCAAGGTAAAGAAGAACGTCCCTGAAGAGGCCCTGACAGCTGTCGGCGAAGCCGTAGATCCCGCTCGTCTGGCCGATCTGGTCGCAGGGCATCTTGGTATCGAGGTCGAGCAGAAGCAGGACCTTCTGGAAACCCTCAGCGTGTCCGAGCGGCTTGAGAAGGTCTATGGCCTGATGCAGGGCGAAATGTCTGTGCTGCAGGTCGAGAAAAAGATCAAAACCCGCGTCAAAACGCAGATGGAGAAAACCCAGCGCGAATACTATTTGAATGAGCAAATGAAGGCCATTCAGAACGAGCTGGGCGATGGCGAAGACGGCAAGAACGAGGTGGCCGAGCTTGAAGCGCGCGTCGCAGCGACCAAGCTGAGCAAAGAAGCCAGAGAGAAGGCCGACGCCGAGATCAAAAAGCTCAAGAACATGAGCCCGATGTCTGCCGAAGCGACCGTTGTGCGCAACTATCTTGACTGGATGCTGTCCATCCCGTGGGGCGTTAAATCCCGTGTGAAAAAGGATCTGGGCAAGGCCGAGGCAGTGCTTGACGCGGATCACTACGGTCTGGAGAAGGTCAAGGAACGCATTGTCGAGTATCTCGCGGTGCAGCAACGCTCGACCAAGATGAAAGGTCCGATCATGTGTCTGGTCGGACCTCCAGGTGTGGGTAAAACCTCGCTCGGTAAATCCGTGGCCAAGGCAACGGGGCGCGAATTCATTCGCATCTCCCTTGGTGGTGTGCGCGATGAGAGTGAAATTCGTGGCCACCGCCGGACCTATATCGGTTCCATGCCCGGTAAGATCATTCAGGCGCTTAAAAAGGCGAAAACCACGAACCCGCTCATCCTGCTCGACGAGATCGACAAGATGGGTCAGGACTTCCGTGGCGACCCTGCATCGGCCATGCTGGAGGTGCTTGATCCGGAACAGAACTCCACATTCGTGGATCACTACCTTGAGGTCGAATACGACCTGAGCAACGTGATGTTCCTGACCACGTCCAACAGCTACAACATGCCCGGTCCGCTTCTGGACCGGATGGAGATCATCCCGCTCTCGGGCTACACCGAGGATGAAAAACGCGAGATCGCCAAGCAGCATTTGGTTGAAAAGCAGATCAAGAACCACGGCCTGAAAGCCAAAGAGTTCAAGATCGAGGATAGCGCCCTGACTGGCATGATCCGCTATTACACCCGCGAAGCGGGCGTGCGGAACCTTGAGCGTGAGATCGCGAAGGTAGCGCGTAAGTCGCTGACCAAGATCGTGCGCAAAGAGGTCGAGAGTGTCGTCGTGACAGGTGATAACCTGCACGAGTTCCTTGGCGTGCGAAAGCACCGCTATGGTCTGGCCGAACAAGAGGACCAGATCGGGGTTGTGACAGGCCTTGCCTATACGTCGGTAGGTGGCGAACTGCTGCATATTGAGGCACTGCGCCTGCCTGGTAAGGGCCGGATGAAGACCACGGGTAAACTTGGTGATGTGATGAAAGAAAGCATCGATGCGGCAAGTTCATATGTACGCTCTATCTCGCCACAAATCGGGGTGAAGCCGCCGGTGTTCGACACGATCGACATCCACGTGCACGTGCCTGATGGCGCGACGCCAAAGGATGGTCCGTCTGCGGGTCTTGCCATGGTGACGTCTATCGTTTCAGTGCTGACCAAGATTCCGGTGCGCAAAGACATCGCCATGACAGGTGAAGTCAGCTTGCGCGGGAACGCAATGCCGATCGGTGGCTTGAAGGAAAAGCTGTTGGCCGCGCTGCGCGGAGGGATCACCACTGTGCTTATTCCGCAGGAGAATGAAAAAGACCTGCCGGATATCCCTGAAAACGTGAAGGAAGGGCTGACCATCATCCCGGTAAGCCACGTCTCCGAAGTGCTGGAACACGCGCTGGTCTCAAAGCCCCAACCGGTGGAATGGGACGAAGCCGCAGAAGAGGCCGCAGCAGCGGCAGCGCTCGTGGCAAAGCGTGGCACTGGCGATAGCGCCACGGCACACTAAACCTTAAAGTCTAACCGCCCCGCAGAAATTGCGGGGCATTCCTGACTTCGGGACACGCAGGGCTCCTCCGAAAAAAAAAGATAGGGCCCTGCATTCAGGCCACCTGTGATCCACACAATTAGATCCGGTTGAAATTGAAGTGGAACTGCAAATTCGGACAGCGTTCTAAGATGTATCCAACAACGACGACAGGATACAGAAGTGACGAAGAGACGCAGTTATTCGGACAAGTTTAAGGCCACTGTAGCGCTTGAGGCGCTGAGAAGGTGACAAGACGGCGCAAGAGACCGCAGCCAAGCACAAAATTCACCCAACGCAGTTCAAGACGTGGAAACGTCAGGCTATTGATAGCCGGACGGGCGTGTTTCCTGTCAAGGTCAGCAAGGCTGAAGATAATGAGGCTAAAGTGAAGGAATTGCATGCGAAGATCGGGAATCTGGCGGTCGAAAATGATTTTTTGTCACAAGGACTGAAGCGATGAGCCCGAGTTGACGCAAACAAATGATCAACCGAGACCGCACTGATTTGAGCCTAACCAGGAAGTGCAAGTAGCTAAAATTTAACCGATAATAGATGAATTATACCCCGGCAGGCGTGAATGCGGAGACGTTGCCGCTGATGCATGAAATCGACCGCGTGTTTACGAAATACCCATTCTTTGGCAGCCGCCAGATCGCGGCCTACTTGCCGAGACATGGGTTCCATGCGGGTCGTCACCGTGTGCGCCGCTTGAAGGGTGAAGTGGTCCGGCAAAATTGGACAGCGTGCTAAGATGTATCCAACCCGAAC